>DASVCV010000012.1:0-125647 GCA_036381415.1 Patescibacteria group bacterium | reverse complement strand
GTTGCCAGAAGAGCTGGATTTATTTTGGTTGATACAAAGTATGAATTTGGGAGGGATCCTGAAACTGGAGAAATTGTTTTAATTGATGAAGTTCATACTCCTGATTCAAGCAGGTTTTGGGGATACAATACTTATGAAGAGAAAATGAGTAAAGGTGAAAGTCCTGATATATATGATAAAGAGTTTATGAGGTTGTGGTTTACTAGTTTAGGATACAAAGGAGAAGGAGAACCTCCAAAAATCCCAGAAGAAGTGATTTTGGAGTTTAGAAAGAGATATGTATCTGTTTATGAAGGTCTGACTCATAAGAAATTGGTAATAGCTGAGGGGGATGTAAATGGGAGAATTGCTACTAATATACAATTGTGGCTAGTGAATAATCATACTATTAAATAATGTCTGCTGAACAAAATAAAGAACAGGTAGATTCAAAAGAACAGTTGGCTGTGATTTTAATGGGGTCTGAGGGTGATATTGAGCATGTGAAGAAAATTACCAAAGTGTTAAAAGAATTGGGAGTTAAATATGAATCTCAAATTTGTTCAGCTGATAAAACGACTTTAGATGTCCTAAAAATCATAGATGATTGTGAATTTCGCACTGAAAATATAGTGTTTATTGCTGTTGCAGGAAGAGCTAACGCATTAGGAGGAGTATTGGATGGGAATACTGTTTTGCCTGTTGTTTCGTGTCCGCCTATTGGTGATAAATTTGCGGAGGCAGACCTTTTTTCTTCTCTTAGGAAACCGTCTGGTGTAAGCGGTGTGTTAATTATTGATCCGGAAGGAGCTGCTTTGTTTGTTGCTAAAATGTTTGCTCTTAATGATTCTGAAATTGAGGATAGACTTATAACTTATCGAATGGCTTCCAAGGAGAAAATAAGGGAGGCTAATAAACGGCTTCAAGAAAATGGTTTGTAAATGCCCTTATTTGATATAATAGGTGGCTACAAGGCCCCATCGTCTAGTGGTTTAGGACGCTAGGTTCTCATCCTAGTAACCTGGGTTCGAGTCCCAGTGGGGTCACTTATTTTGAGTTTTATTCCAAACTCTTTCAGATAGTTTTTGAAGGTTTCTTAATACTTCTTCGTTTGTTCTTTTATGAGGTTCATTTTTAGTTTGTGGATTATGGCGGCTTATAAGGGCTGATAGTTCAACAAAATAAGTAAACTTTACACCAAGTGGTGTTTTCATTGAATCTTCTATAATTTGCTGATTATTTGAATGTGGGTGAGTTAGCTTTATGTAATTTATTGATCCATTTAAGGAATCTGCTGTTTTTTCCATTTCATCCTCTATTAATTTTTCAGCTTCTTCCCAACCTCCGTCTTGCAAGTTTTCAATAGCTTTTTGGTATTTGGTTTTCCTTTTTATTTTTTCTGCAATTGTTGGTTTTGCCTCTTTCTGGAGTGCTTCTAGGGTGTAAACAACTGCACTTGTAATAGATGAAAAAGAGTTTCCGTTTTCATTATTTCTTTCACTTTTCATAAGCAGAGTGATTTTAAGCCTTTTTAGTGTAAGTTTCCAGATCTAACTCAAGTGTTGAAGATACTACCATAGTATGGTAGAAATGAGTCTATAAATTATGGACAGAGAAAGAACGGGATATAGACTTCCCCGAACAATAGAAGAATTAAGCTGTGCACAAGTGAAGCACTATCAGGACAGTGAAGCAGATGTGATAGTTACTCTTAAACTTCTTAGAAAAACCAAGATTTTATTTGAACACTATTTTTCTATTAAAGATGTGAATCAGGCATATTTTTTAGAAGAGTTAGAAAATATATTTGAGGGGCAAACTAATACTAATGTATTTGATCTACTTACGACAAAGATACCAGAATGGGGAAATAAAACTGGTTTTGCTGTCCTAGAGGACATAGTTTCAAAAGAGAAACTGATAGCTACGGAAGAAGATAAGGAGTTTAATAAAAAAAAAGCTGAATCTTTGAAGGTTACTGATCGTGAGCCAAAAAAAGGAGGAAGAAAGAAAAAATCTATGGAAGGAGAAGTTTTAGATAATAAGAATGGAAAAAAGGAGGATGGATTTGTCCTCCCAGGAAATATTCCAGAAATTGTTGCGGTAGTAGATGGAAAATTTGTAGATTTTTTGTCTAGGGAAAGGATAGGAAATGTAAAGAGATTTGAAGAAGCAAGAAATGAGATTAAAGTTTTAATTAATCAGATACCTCAAGAGTGTTTGGGTGAGAATTTAAACACACTAAGTGAAAATACAGCTACATTTTTGAGAGAGTTTTTTACTAGAGCAGGTGTTGGCTATGAAAAGAGCCAAAAATATGCTGATTTTTGTACCTATTTGAGAAGTTTAAACCACCCTAACCATAGGGAAAATGATACGTTTTGATTTCTTGACAAAGGCCTTATAAGGCTATAAACTACCCCTGTTAACAGATAAAACCTCATGAAAAGACCCTCCTTACTTATCTCTCTTAACAGTGAAAAAGCCACAAGCTTTGTCATTTGTTGAGGGTGGAAGAAATACAAAAAAAGCATTTCTTCCAGGATAAAGACTAGGAGGATTTCTTGTTTTAGAGGAAGTTAGCTCAAGTATAAAGATATGGATAACAATCAAGTTAAACTTACAAAAGAAGCTTACAGCGCTTTGGAAAAAGAGCTTATTAGCTTGACTGAAGCAAAAAGGCCTAAATTAGTTGAAAGGCTTTCTTTTGCCATGTCTCAAGGAGATTTGGCTGAAAACTCTGACTACCAATCTGCAAAAGAAGAATTGGAGTTTTTGGATGGACGCATTTCTGAGCTTTCTGAAGTAATTAAAAATGCTCATATAGTAAGTGTGAATGCCAAAGGCAATGGAGATAAAATTGGAATTGGTACAAAAGTTACTGTTAAAGTGGGAACAAAGCAAATGGAATTTAATATAGTTGGTGAGTGGGAGGCAAATCCTACTATGAAGAAGATTTCTCATACTTCTCCTTTAGGGCAGGTTTTAGTTGGTAAAAAGGTAGGAGAAAAAGTACAAGTAGAAGCTCCTGCTGGAAAAGTAACTTACGAGATACTTTCAATTGGTTAACTTCTGGTTTTAACTTCAACCTAATTTGAGATATACTTGGCTTAATGGCAACAAGACTTACTGCTATTAAGGAGGAAAGAATCTCAAAGCTTAAGAAACTTCGAGATTTAGGAATTAATCCATATCCTTCAAAAGTAAAATTCAAAATACAAAAAGTATCCCAAGCCCGTGAGAAAATGGGAAAGAAGGTTAGTGTTGCAGGACGTGTTTGGAGCTTTAGAGAGCACGGCAATGTTATTTTTGCAGATATTTCTGATGAATCAGGAAGAATACAGCTTTTTTTCCAAAAAAAGAATTTAGGAGAAAACTTCAAGATTTTGAAGCTTTTTGATTTGGGGGATTTTATTGCAGTAAGTGGTACTTTAATTAAAACTCAGGCAGGAGAGACCACAGTAGATGTAGGTGACTTTCAGCTTCTTACTAAGTCAATTCGTCCAATTCCATCTGTTTGGCATGGATTAAAGGATGTAGAGGAAAGATTTAGACAAAGATATGTAGATTTACTTTTAAATGAGGAAGTAAAAGAAATATTTAAGAAAAAAGCTCTATTTTGGCAATCAATGAGGAGCTTTTTGATTGAAAGGGGATTTTTGGAAGTAGAAACTCCAGTACTTGAAAATACTGCAGGTGGAGCAGATGCTAATCCATTTGTAACTCACCATAAAGCACTTGATATTGATTTATATTTAAGGATTTCAATGGGAGAGCTGTGGCAGAAAAGATTAATGGTTGGAGGATTTGAAAAGACATTTGAAATAGGAAGACAGTTTAGGAATGAAGGATTATCAAGAGAACATTTACAAGATTACTCACAAATGGAGTTTTATTGGGCATATGCCAATTATGAAGATTCAATGAAATTGGTTGAAGAAATGTATAAGACAGTTGCAAAAGCTGCTTTTGGAAAGCTTACTTTTGAGATAGATGAGCATAAAGTCGACTTAGGAAAGAGTTGGGGAAAGATTGATTACAGAGAAACAGTGTTAAAAGAAACTGGAGTGGATATAAGTAAGGCTAGTGAAGAAGAATTAAGGGAAGAACTAAAGAAGAGAAAGATAGAGTTTGATAAAAAGGACAGTAAGGGAAGACTTATAGATTATCTTTGGAAAACAGTAAGAAGAAAAATAACAGGACCAGTATTTTTAACTGGACATCCTGTTGAAGTATCACCTTTAGCTAAAAGGATGGAAGATAAGCCAAATTTTGTGGAAAGATATCAGGTAATTATTGCAGGGAGTGAAATTGGAAATGGATACTCAGAGCTTAATGATCCAATTGATCAGGCTGAAAGGTTTAAGAAGCAGCAGGAGTTAAGAGAGCAAGGAGATGAAGAAGCACAAATGGAAGACGATGATTTTGTGAGAGCTTTGGAATATGGAATGCCTCCTGTAACAGGATTTGGTGTAAGTGAGAGACTGTTTTCATTTTTGGCTGGAAAGCCAATTAGAGAAACTGTATTATTTCCCCTAATGAGACCTGAAAAATGATTAAACGAATTGATGCACTCCATTTGCTGCATGAAAATATGCAGTCAGTAAATTTAAGAAAGCATTGTTACGCTGTTGAGGCGGTGATGAAATCACTTGCGGTGAGGTTTGATGAAGATGAGGATTTGTGGGGAATAGCAGGACTAGTTCATGATCTTGATTATGAAAAATATCCAGAGAAACATCCTCTAATTGAAATTGAGATGTTTGAAAAGAAAGGTTTTCCAAAGGAAGTAATTGATGCAATTAAAGCACATGCCTGGGGATATAGAGAAGGGCTACCTGAGCCTAAAACTAAAATGGAGTGGTCACTTTATTGTTGTGATGAGCTTACTGGATTAATAGTAGCAGTAGCTCTTACAAGGCCAGACAAAAAACTTGCATCAGTGGAATTGAAATCTATTAAAAAGAAATGGAAAGAGAAGTCTTTTGCAAAAGGAGTAAATAGAGAACAAATTGGGAAATGTAAAGAAAAGCTTGGAATAGAATTGGATGATTTTATACAGATTGCTTTAAAAGCAATGACTGGGATTGCTGATGAGCTTGGCCTGTGATAGACTGGGTTGATGCAAAAAGATAGGGTTGAAGATAGGCCTTCTATTGACGCACTAGAGTTGTCTCCTGAAGCAAAGAAGCATTTAGAATATGTTAAAGGATTGGACTGTCTAGCAGAAATTCGGGGAGATAAAAAAGCTCAACAAGTTGCCTCGGCAATTATTGATGTGCTTGCAGTAAATGATATGTTATGCTATTTTCATGATCTTGTTGAAAATCCTCTCAGAGTGGATTTTGATCAATCTTAAATTGCTTAGTAAGAACTTCTAGAATACCGTTCAATTAGAGATTATAATACTGTTATGTTGGACATTAACTATATTAGGCAAAACCCTGAAAAGGTGAAAAGAGACACTGCTTCTAAAAATAAAAACCCAGAACTTGTTGAGAAAGTTTTAGATTTAGATAAAAAAAGAAGGAATTTGATTGCTCAAATTGAAGAATTAAGAGCAAAAAGAAATGAAATTGCCAAAAAGGGAAAAGCTTCAAATGAAGGAAAGAAAATTAAAGAAGAATTAAAGGAAATTGAGCCAAAGTTGGAAGAAGTAGAAAGAGATTATAAAAATATTTTATATCAAATTCCAAACATTATTGCGGAAGGAGTGATTGTAGGAAAAGATGAATCTGAAAATAAAGTATTAAGAAAATGGGGAAAGATTCCTAAGTTTAATTTTGATGTTAAAGATCATCTAGAAATAGGACAGGCTTTAGGGATTATTGATACTGAAACTGCTGCAAAAGTAAGTGGAGCAAGATATGCATATTTAAAAGGAGAAGGAGCATTGCTTGAGTTTGCACTTGTAATGTTTGCATTTGAGACTTTAATGAACAAAAGAGTGCTTGAAGAAATAGCTAAAAGAGTAGAGAAGGGATATACAGCCAAACCTTTTGTACCAGTTGTTCCACCTCAAATGATTAAGCCAGATGTATATGTAAAAATGGCAAGACTGGGTCCTGACACAATTGAGGAAAGATATCATTTACCTAAAGATGATATTTATTTGGTAGGAAGTGCAGAGCATACATTAGGACCAATGCATATGGATGAAGCAATACCTGAAGATAATCTTCCCCTTCGATATGTTGGATTTTCTACAAGTTTTAGAAGAGAAGCTGGTTCATATGGAAAAGATACTAAAGGAATTTTGAGAGTACATCAGTTTGATAAAGTGGAGATGGAATCATTTACCACGCCTGACAATTCAATTAAGGAACAAGACTTTTTTGTTGGAGTACAGGAATATTTAATGCAGGCACTTGGCATTCCTTACCAAGTAGTTTCAATATGTACTGGAGATATGGGAGGACCAGATTACAGACAAATTGATATAGAATCCTGGATGCCAGGGCAGGGGAAGTACAGAGAAACTCATACTTCTGATTTAATGACAGATTATCAGTCAAGAAGATTAAATACTAAAGTAAAAAGGAAAGATGGAAGTACTGAACTTGTTCATATGAATGATGCAACTGCTTTTGCTATTGGTCGCACAATTATTGCAATAGTGGAGAACTACCAACAAAAAGATGGATCTGTAAAAATTCCTAAAGTGCTTCAGAAATGGATGGGAATGGATAAAATTACTTTAAGTAAGGTTTAATAACTTCTTTGTGTTTTTCGTAATAGATTTTAATGTCTTTTAGGATAACTTTGGATGTTTTCTTGGACTTTTTATTTTTTTGCTCTTGCCAATTGTAAAATGTAAGTTCTGATGTCCACATCAGCAGGTTAGCTAGCTCGTAATCAATTTCATCAAATTTTGAGGGGTTAGCCCACTTGTTTGTGGAGCTTGGCCAATATAAAACGTTGGCTATTGTGGATAAATCATCTAGGGTGATTATATTGGAATTGAAGTTGTGGATAGCTGCTAAAAATATAAATCTCAAATTTACAATAGGTATTTCTTTGCTTTCCCAGAACTCTTTTGGAGTTAAGTTAATGAGTTTAAGATATTTTTTAATTAAATGGTGAACCGGTTTTGTTTCATATTCATCATCTGCTGTTCCAATTTTCATACCTAATTATACCAATATGGGTATAATTACCAGCTGAGTTTGAGATATTTTTCCTTCAATTAAAAAATTTTAGCTATGGTTTTATCTTCTTCTCTTTGAATTGTTTGTCCAAGAATTTTAACAAATCTTCAGTTGGAGCAAGCTTTGGTTTACCCTCTTCATCTTTGACTTTTTGTACAAACCCTCTTTCTTGGAGTTTGTCTGACAGTGTTGCCCATTCAATTCTTGTTGGTGCTGCTTCTATAAGAATGCCTGTAATACTTACATCTATTACCGGCGGTTCGTTTTCTTTCCAGATAATATCAATCCACTGCCCTGCTTTTATTGCTTCATTTATAAAAATGCCAATAATTGCTTTTGATTCAG
This sequence comes from Patescibacteria group bacterium, assembly GCA_036381415.1. Taxonomy (GTDB): domain Bacteria; phylum Patescibacteriota; class Microgenomatia; order UBA8517; family UBA8517; genus DASVCV01. The sequence goes on along the minus strand of DASVCV010000012.1, from coordinate 118,175 downwards.
GATCTGGTAGAACAGTGTCTCCTAGTGCATGAACCCATGAGTAGCGAGTGAGCTCACCTTTTACAACAAGTTCCCTAATATTGGGTTTAACCATTTTGTCTATTGGATATTTTTGGTCTAAATCTGAATGAAAAGGAGAATACCTCATTGTTTTTTTGTATATTACCCTATTTTGGATAATATTTTTTATTCTTTATTTTTTCAGGCAGCAAACTTTCTTTTGTATATTTGTCATACCCTTTTCCATATCCTAAATCCTTCATCAGTTTTGTTGGTGCATTTCTAATATTCATGGGAACTGGAAGATTTCCAAGATTATACACATCTTTGAGTGCTGACATATATGCGTTATATGCAGATCTGTCTTTTTTGGCAAGAGTAAGATAGACTACTCCGTGAGCTAGGTTTTCCTGGCATTCTGGGTATCCAATTGTCTCACAAGCTCTAAATACTTCATTTGCAACAACTAAAGCAGTTGGTTGTGCCATACCAATATCTTCAGAGGCAAAAACTACCATTCTTCTTGCAATATAGAGTGGATCTTGTCCTGCTGCTATCATTCTTGCTAAATAGTAAAGAGCTGCATCAACATCACTTGCTCTCATTGATTTAATGAAGGCTGATATGACGTTATAAAATTCTTCTCCTTGTTTATCAAAGGTAAGTTGTTTTCTTTGGAGGGCTTCTTCAATATCAGTAATTGAAAGCTTTCCATTTTTTGTTAAGTTTGATGCAATTTCAATAACATTTAAGAGGACTCTGGCGTCTCCATTAGATGATTCTATTAAGAACTGCTTTGCCTTTTTATCTATTTTTATTTTTAAATGCTTTATTGCTCTATGAGTAATTTCTTCCAATTCCTTTTCTCCTAATTGTTTTAGGACTATAACTCGGGAGCGGGAAAGAAGTGGAGCAATTACTTCAAAAGAAGGGTTTTCAGTTGTTGCTCCAATTAGGATAATACTCCCCTTTTCCACATGGGGAAGAAGCTTATCCTGCTGCGCTTTGTTAAATCTATGTATTTCATCCAAAAAAATAAGTGGTGGAGCAATGAGTGGTTTTGTGGATCTTATTACTTTTTCAATTTCACTTATTTTTGTTCCTACTGCTGAGAATTCATAGAATTCTCTTTTTAAATTATTTGCAATGATGCGGGCTAGAGTGGTTTTGCCTGACCCTGGTGGTCCCCAGAAAATTAAGGATGGAAAGAAATTTGTTTTTTTGGCATTTAGAAGAAGTTTTCTAATGATGCCTTCATTGCCTGCAACATTTTCTTGACCAATGAATTCTGAAAGTTTTGTTGGTCTTAGTTTTTCTGGAAGTGGAGTCATATATTTATTATAATCCAAATAAAATCCGAATCAACAGGGTAAGGTGGAAAATAAGCAAAGTTTAGTAAAAAAGTGTCAATAAGGTTTATAATTTAGCCATGATTATAGAAGAAGTTGAATCAAAATTTAATGGAAAGCTTTCTGTAGAGCGTGATATTGCCTGGGGAGTGCATATTAGGGCAGGAGGATTAACACAAACAGGTGGAATTGTTAATGATGTCTGGAAGAAGACTTTAAGGGTTTTAAAAGAAGGAAAGCCTAGTATTAACAACTGCCTTATTTTAGGACTGGGTGGCGGATCTGTTGCACATGAACTAGTAAAACTTTGGCCTTGGATTGAAATTAAAGGAGTGGATATAGATGAAACTATTGTGAACCTTGGGAAAAAATACCTCGGACTTGAAAAATCAAATGTTTTTATTGTGATTGGTGATGCAAGCAAGTTTATAGGTAAAGAAAAGAAAAAATATGATTTAATTTGTGTTGATATGTATAAAGGAGAAGATGTGCCAGAAGAGTTTACTACTGAGGCATTTATTAAAAAGGTTAAAAAGCTATTAACGAAAGATGGCGTAGCTGTTTTTAACAGATTATATGGACCAGATGACAGGACTTTATCAATGGAGTTTGGACGAAAACTTGACAAAGTTTTTGGAAAGACAGAATATGTATATCCTCAAGCAAACGTGATGTTTGTCTGCTACAATAGAGGCTAATGTTGAACCCAATTTCCAGAGTATTAGATCTAAATGCAAGAGAAATTTCTCAGTTTAGAAAGATTGTTGAGAATATAAATTCTTTAGAGAAAAAGACTAAAAAACTAAAGGATAAAGATTTTGCAAAAAAGACTCTCGAGTTTAAAAAAAGAATTGCAAAGGGTGAATCACTTGATTTAATTTTACCTGAAGCATTTGCACTTGTTAGAGAGGCTTCTTTAAGAGTTTTAGGACAAAGACCATATGATGTGCAGCTAATTGCTGGAATTGCTTTATTTAAAGGAAGGGTTGCAGAGCAAAAAACTGGGGAAGGAAAAACTTTATCAGCTGTTGCTCCATTATACTTACGCGCACTTACAGGAAAAGGAGTTCATCTTGTAACTGTTAATGATTATCTAGCAAGACTTGGCACTGGGTGGAATGGACCAATCTTTGCTTTACTTGGCATGACTGTTGGAACAATTGTGCAGGAGAATAAGTCATATGTGTATGATCCAGTCTATACAGATAGAACACATGGGGATGAAAGACTTAGTCATTTAAAACCAGTTGAAAGAAAACTAGCCTACCAAGCTGATATTACATATGGAACTAACAATGAGTTTGGATTTGATTACTTAAGAGACAACATGGTGATGAGCTTACCTGAAATGGTGCAAAGAGGACACTACTTTGCAATTGTTGATGAAGTTGACTCAGTTTTAATTGATGAAGCGCGAACTCCACTTATTATTTCAGCTCCTGATACAGAGCCGACAAGCAAATACTTCAAGTTCGCACAGATTGTAGAAAAGTTGGATGGAGAAAATGATTACAAAATTGATGAGAAGTATAAAAGTGCAATGCTTACTGAAGATGGAATTACAAAGGTAGAAAAAATAATTGGAGTGGATAATTTATACGAGAAAGATTTTGAAACAGTACACCATATTGAGAATGCACTTAGGGCAAAAGCACTTTACTTAAAGGATCGTGATTATGTGGTTAAGGAAAACCAAATAATAATAGTAGATGAGTTTACAGGAAGACTAATGGTAGGAAGACGATGGAGTGATGGACTTCATCAGGCAGTTGAGGCAAAAGAGGGAGTTACAGTACAACAGGAAAGTAAAACACTAGCTACTATTTCATTCCAAAATTATTTTAGGATGTATGAACATATTTCTGGAATGACTGGAACTGCTGCAACTGAGGCTTCTGAGTTTAGAAAAATATATAAATTGGAAGTAGTTGTAGTTCCAACTCATAGACCAATGGTAAGGAAGGACTTGGGAGACTTAATTTTTAAGACAGTGCCTGCAAAGTACACAGCAGTAGCTAGTGAAATTGAGGAGATGCATAAAAAGGGACAGCCTGTTCTTGTTGGAACCACTTCAATTGAAAAGAATGAAATTATTTCAACATATTTAAAGAAAAAGAGAATTCCCCACAATGTACTAAATGCTAAAAACCATGAAAAAGAGGCAGGTATTATTGCTCAAGCTGGAAGACCAGGAGCAGTAACGGTTGCTACTAATATGGCAGGACGTGGAGTGGATATTATTTTAGGAGGAGCAGTGCCTGATAAACCAGAGAAGGTTTCTATGGAAAAGTGGATGAAGTCCAGTGAATATAAAAAGTGGCAGAAACTTCATGAGCAGGTAGTTGAGGCAGGTGGACTTCATGTTTTAGGAACTGAAAGACATGAGTCAAGACGTATTGATAATCAGTTAAGAGGAAGATCTGGAAGACAGGGAGATCCAGGATCTTCTAGATTTTATCTATCTATGGAAGATGATTTGATGAGAATTTTTGGAGGGGAACAGATTGGAAACTTAATGAATACACTTAAGATCCCAGAGGATCAACCAATTGAAAACAAATTAATATCAAGGGCTATTGAGTCAGCACAGGTAAAGGTAGAGGGATTTAACTTTGATACTAGAAAGAGACTTGTTGAATATGATGATGTAGCCAACAATCACAGGGATATTATTTATAAATTAAGAAGAAGAATACTTGATTCAGCAGATTTAAAGGAGGAAGTTGTTAGAAAACTAAAGCAGCAGATGGAAAAGATTTTCATGATTGCATGGCCAGATGCAAGAGGTGCAAAGCCTGACTATGATGAGATTGAAGCAGGAATATTGGATACAATACCATTTGACAGCGCTTCAATTAAAAATGTTGCTAACGAGTTAAAAAGAATAACAGATAGAAAGAAAGCACAGGAATTTGTTGGAAAAGTGATAACTGATGCACATGGAGCTAGGGAAAAACAAATAGGGTCTGAGACCATGAGACAAATCGAAAGGTATGCATACCTTTCCTCAATTGATCATCTTTGGATTGATCATATTGATCATATTGATGATTTAAGAGAAGGAATAGAACTTAGAAGCTATGGACAAAGAGATCCTTTGGTTGAATTTAAAAATGAAGCATATAGACTATTTGAAACTTTAATAGATAGAATTGATGAAGAATTGGCACACAGAATATTTAGAGTTGATGTGCAAAGACAAGTTCCTGAAATTCCACTTACCATAGCTCGTGAGAATATTGATACAACTGATATGACAGGATTATCAGGAAATGCAGATGAAACTGCAAAGAGTGGTGTAAAAGCATTTACTGGAAAAAGCAAAAAGAAACTGGGAAGAAATGATCCATGCTGGTGTGGGAGCGGCAAAAAGTGGAAAAAGTGCCATATAAATTCTATACCACAAAATAGTGAGGAACAAAGGATGTTTGACTTGTATTTTTCAGACCATAAAGAGTGGGAAAGACAAGCAAAAATTAAACAAGGAAAATAAGAAGATTATTCCGAAAAATAGACATTAACTTGACTGTTACCTGCTTCTACTTTTTCAAGAACTGTCTTTAAAAACTGCTTCTTTCCAAGGAAGTCTAAAGACTCCCAGAACCCATCAAAGTCCTTAACTGCTTTCCATAATTTTTGCTTATCTGTTTTGTTGATGTTTTTACTTTTATCGTTTTGTGAATATCTTGCCTTGTCCGTATACAATTCGTTTTCTCGCTTTCTAAGACGACCTATAATCTCACCATATTCTTCAATTGTAACGAAACCTCTCTCGTATGCCTCCTGCTGTTTTTGTTTCATTGCAGGAATCTTATTTAATTCTTCTTCTATCTTGCTAAGCGGAGATTTTTTAGTTTTAACTTCCAATGGTTTTGTAGTTTCTTCTTGAATCATTTTCTTCATGGCAGGGCTATTGAAGTAGTTTCTAAGTTGAGAGATGACTGTGTATTCAAGTTTGACTGCGCTCATTACTCTTTGGCTACACTTAACTCTGCCGTACATTGTGCCTCCACAGCGATATTCCGCTGTCTCAATATCATTCCAGTTTGGATTTCGTTTTGAGTTTTTAATTCTGCGTTTGCAGTAAGTAACTCCATTCCCGCATCTAATACATTTGGCAATTCCAGTTAATAAACCTCTGGACATTTGAGCTTTTCCTTTATGGGAAGTTCCACGTTTTTTGAGTTCAAGCTGAACTTTATCAAAAAGTTCTTCGCTAATTATGGCTGGGTGTTGTCCCTTAACTTCAATTCCTTCGTGTCCTCTTAATTTCTTTTGTCTTGAAACTTCATAATCAGCGTGCCTCCAACCCCATCTGACATATCCTGCATAAGTTTTGTTTCTTAAAATATAAGAAATGGCTTGAGATCTCCAATATGAATCTGATCCGGTTTTGATAGGAGATACTCCTTCTTGATTAAATGTCAAGGCAATAGTTCTTTTGCCCATTCCAGCTTCACTCATTTGAAAGATTCTTCTTACAACTTCGGCTTGTGCTTCATCAACTCCAATCGCTCTTAAAACTTTTCCATGGGGATCTAAAGAACGAACTACTTTATATCCAAACGGAACCCTATTTGGAAGTTTTCCATTCATAGCAATTGCGTTTTTGGCAAGCGTCATCCTTCTTCTAATCTTATTCCTTTCAATCTCGCTCATGAAGTCACTTACACCTTCAACTACAAGTCCAAGGTCATCATCCATGGGATCGTACTTCTTCGGGTCTCTTGGCTCAACTGGTGTGGCTAGGGAATATGTTTGAACAAACTGCTTCTTTAATCCATCTCTTATTTGAGAAGCATAAGTCTTTGAGCGAGCAAGGCGATCAAAATCTTTAACAACTACCAAATCAAATTTTCCAGCTTTTGCATCAGCAAGTAGATTTTGCAATCCAAGTCTTTCGACCAGGAGATGGCCTGATATACCAGCATCTTGATATTCGCTAACAACTTCCCAACCTCTTTCGATACACATCTTTTTACAGGCAGCTAGTTGCTCTTCGAGAGAAGTTTTATCTTCTTTAGCCTGTTCTTGGGTGGAGACTCGTGTATAAATAACTGCTCGTATGTGACCTGTAGTTTCACTCATATTGTAATGATATATTTTACCATGTGGTACAGATAAGAACATACTTGACAGAGAATTACTCAGGTATTAAAGTAAAAACAATTATTTTAGTCAGGCTGACTAATAAATAAGAGTCTTAGGCGGTGGCCGGTCAAATCTAACAGTAGGACAATATCGTCATAATTTCATAGATAAAGACCATATAGACATATAAAGGGGGAGCTCCTCCTAACCGAAAGGTTGAAGCCATTAAGTGGCAATAACTTGTCAGCTCAGCATTTTTGCTGGGCTTTTTTGTGTCTATAAGTCTATGAAATTAAAAGTGATTGTTAAACGAAAACCAAATTCTTTAGCTCTTCAACGGGCTTTATGTCTTGTATTGAAACATCTTCGCATTCAGTTGGAAAATTCTGAAACTCAAGTAACCAAGGTTGGTTAGTATTTTGGAAATTTTATTCAGACAGTAACAAACGCAAAGCAAAATGCAAAACACAATACAATCAACAGATTTAACGTTTGTAGCTGCTTGTCTTCTTTTCAATAAGGATATTCAGGTTGTCACAGTCACTCAAGATTTTAGAGGAATTAAAGTATTTCATCTTTCTCCTGCAAGCGAAGTAAACAAACTACAGCCTTTATACGCTCGTGGTGAGATTCTCCTCTCTCCTCTTCTTTTAGCAAATCAAATTAGGCAACTAAAAGGTTGGCCAGTCACTTCAGGAGGTAACTATGAATAAAACTATACCTAAAGAAACAATAGAAAGATTAAGAAACATACCTGTACAAGATTTGTTAGGCAGAGAATTTAAAAAAGCAGGAAAGCTTCTGACTGCGCATTGTCCCTTTCACAACCCAGATGACAATAAAGAGAATTCGCAGTCATTCTTTATTTATCCTGATAATGGTTATCATTGTTTCTCTTGTGGCGCCCATGGAAAAGGAGCGATATCTTTTTTGATGGATCGTGACGAAATAGATTTTAGAGAAGCTGTTAAGATTCTTGATCCTAGTATTAGTTATAACTTAGAGGAATTACAACAATCTCCAGAGGAATATTTGAAGTCGAAAGGAATTGACGACCTTGAAACAAAACAAAAGTATGGTATTCAAGTAACAGAGCATGAAGGACATCCTGCAATTAAGTTCAAAATCCCAACTGGTTATAAGTATCGTAGATTTGGCATTAAACCAAAGTACAAACATGCATACGGTTCTACAAGATGTATTTTTAAAGCTGGCCAGAATGAAAGTGAAGTTAGCTATATTAATGAGGGCGAAATTGATTCGATTGTACTTAACAAGTTTGCAAAGATACCAGCTTGGAGTGCATCAACAGGTTCTGACTCAAAATCTGTTTTTATAGAAAATCTAAAAGATTTTGAAAAGTTTATAAAAATTTATTTACTTTATGATTCTGATAAGGCTGGGAAAGAAGGAGCCAAAGGTATTGCACAAACTTTGGGGTTTGAAAGATGCTATATAGTTGAATGTCCAACCAAAGATTGGAGTGACTATTTTGCTACTGGATATACAAAAGAAGATTTCCAGATCTTATTAGATGAAGCCAAACCAGCAAAAGAAGTTCTTGAAAAATTTGTAATTGAGCAAGGTGCTGAAAAAAATGACACAAATCAGGAATATCTGCTTATCAATAATGAAGAATTTTTAAAAAAAGATTTTCCTAAAAATCCATGGCTAGTACAAGGAGTGATTCGGCGAAAGGGCTTTGTGGCGTTTGCAGGGCCTGGTGGAACTGGTAAATCTGTTTTTGTTGTTGATTTAATAAAATCTGTTACAGAAGGTAAACCGTGGCTGGATGTCTTTGAAGTACCTGTTGCTAGAAAAGTATTGCTTATAGATAGGGAAAATGATAGAGAAAACATTCAATCAAACCTTCGTTCTATGGGTGTTATTAGCAATAATCTTTATCACGCTCTTCTTCCACCTTTATTTCATTTTATAGAACAGGATGAGAAGCTTGGAGAAGTGTTGAGCGATGAAGCATTACGATTGAAAAACTATATTGTTGATAACAATATTGAAGTAGTTGCCCTTGATTCATTTGTGGACTTCTATAGTGGGAATGAAAATGATCCCGTCCAGATTGCAAAATTTGCAGCCTTATGCCAAGAAGTATTTCCTGATTGTTGCGTAATTTTTATCCACCACGAATCAAAGCCTGCGCAAAACGCTCCCAATAGAAACCCAGGAGACAGGCTCAGAGGCAGTACTCATATATTTAATATGCTTAGCTCTGCTTTATCTCTCAGAGTTAATAATCTGGAAAAGCCAGAGATTATTTATGTTGAGCATTCAAAAGTCAGAGGTGGAAGAAAGCAAAAACCTTTTGAGGTAGAGATGATAATTGAACAAGATCCTAATAATGAAAACGAGACCGTGATTAAAGGGTTTAAATATCTTGGAGAAGTACAACCTATCAGTAAAAAGGTAGATTCTGCAAAAGCAGAAATAATGGAAATCGCTAGAAGTCATCCTAATGAGTGGTATAGCACAACTCAATATAAAGCTTTTCTTAAAGAGAAACACATAGGAAACAATAATATCAGTACTGCACTGAGAGATTTAGACACTGCTAAAGAATTAAAGATTAAGACAGGAGCAAAAAACGCAAATTTTTATAAATTTAATGATGACAATAAAAATTCTGACTTTGATAGTGAAAAAGCTGAAAAGTTTTTGAAGGAATTGGAAGAAGAAAGCAGAGATATTAGTTAGTTTGTTAGTGCTATTTATTTTACCTTTTAATAAACTGAATAACCCTATTTTTAGGCATAAAGTTTCTGTTTATATTTGAGACAGTTTATTAACTCCAAAACAGTTTGTTAGTTTGTTAACCCCTTATAGAATAAGGGGTAACTAATTAACTAAACTAACTATGAAACTGATTAATTTTTGATTCGATTTTCCGAGGCACTAACAAAATAGGTTGGATAGTCAACCTATGGTTATCTGTGTCCAGCCCTACCCCATGTATTTTTTAATTACCCCTAGCTATATCAAATAATAATGTATGGGTAGGTAATTCTTGTAAGGTAGATGGGGTATCTGTATTTGGAGTTTGTGTGTGTTAGCTTTAGTTCGTGGAACAGACTTTGTAATTGATTTTGAAACCCAAGGAAGAGCTAGCAAGCCGAGTGAATAGGACACCCTAACAGGGATATGCAGTTTTCTATAGCAAGAATTGGCAACTTACCCTACTAATTTTGATGTTTTTGGCAAGCTTTAAGGTAACTCTCCGAGTGAATAACCCCTACCGATAGGGAATAGCCTTTTTCTACAGCACAAAATGGCAATTTCGTACACAACTTTCGGTGTAGCACTCCGAGTGATTAAGCCACACTAACAGGAAGTAGGCTTTCCCTATAGCACAAAAAGGCTAAAAACCCCACCAATTTAGTGTTTTTTTGACTATCTTTCGTTAGAAGGTGGATAAATAAACGCCAACTATCCAGAACAGTGGTTTTCTACAAAAGAATTAAAGCATTTCCACCCCAAATTTAGGTATTTCAATGCTTTTAAAAAGGTAGAATATCAGAGGATTTAACACCTAGAGCTTTAATTATTTTGAAAAAGACCTCCATTGAGGGATTTACCTCACCTCTTTCAATTTTGCTGTAGTAACTTGAGTTAATACCTGAGTTAACAGCTACCTGAACCTGTGTCTCACCAGACCTTTCTCTCACCTTTTTAAGGCTCTCTCCAATCTCCTCTCTAATCTTTTGTGTGAAATATGCTGCCATTAGCATTATTGTGCTAGAAATGGTAGAATATAACTGTCTTTATAAAGACAGTTTAGCCTCAAGACTAAGGCTGAAAAGTTTTATAAGTCTTAGGCTCAAATTGAAGCTATGAAATCACTAAATACAGGAGAAAAGTTGACTATAATATCAGTCTTTTTGGCCACCAGTTGGATTGGCTGGGGTTTGTTTGGTGAAAAATTTGAATCTATCCTAGGTTTTTTCTTTCTGATTGTGCTTCTTGCACTTCTTTTTATTGCCATAAGGCTTTTCAAAAAGCCAACAATGAAGGAACTCAAAAGCCAATTGAAAGAGTCCCAAAGGTGGGAAGCTAAAAGGCAGAGATTTATCACAGGTAGATGACCAAGAACAAAAGGAAACTAATTACTAAAATTCTTGAAAGAACTCTCATGATAATTGGGGTTGTTGCTTTGTTGGGTGTCGGACTGTATGTCTTTGCCCGTGTTGATTGGATTGATGATAGTAAATTTGGAGCAAGTAAGGCAGTAGCTACACCTACTCCAAGCCCATCTCCAATGCCAACTACAAAAAGTCAGGTGCAATACAAATCTACTACTCAAACAAATACTGGATTAAGCTTGGAGGATAGACAAAAATTGGGAGCCAAAAGAGCTGAGTTAGAAGAAGCAATCAGGAAAAACGAGGAATCAAAACAAAAACTCTACTCATCACTAAACACACTATTAGCTCAATGCCAAAAGGCTTCAGGCTATGATAAACAATGTTGGGATGAGTATTACAAATTCCAAGAAGAAGTTAATCAAGCAGTTAAAGATATTGACCAGAAAAATGCCACAGCAAGACAAGGCATATCAGAAATTAATGCAATATTAGGAAATTGATTGTGGTTGGATAATGCAGTTTTCCAATTACCAATACTTGGACTATAATATGCCTAAAGTAAGATGAAATTTGGAATCAGAACCCCATCACTAAAGAAAAGAATCTCTGCTAGAACCTCATGGAAGCGTGTTGTGAGGCACAGCATGGGCTTGAAAGCTCCAAGAGGCATGGGAATTGTCACAAACCCCAAGAAAGCCTTGTACAACAAGGTGTATAACAAAACTTCAGTTAGTGTTGATAGACTGCTTAAACCCAGCCGTGGATCAAACTCCTCCAAACAAATCCCTATTGTTGATACTCCAAAAGGTATTGAGATACAAGGAACTGGAAATATCATTAGAAGCTCAAGCAAAGCCCTGACTGTAACCAGCAAAAACTTTGAGGAGCTTCGTAAACAAATTACTGACATCTACAATCAAAGAGTTGAACTCACGAAGAAACTTAGTTCTGCAAAGTTAAAGCTATTCTTTTTAACTACAGCTCACATTACCAGTTATTTGATTGTTGTTGGCTTTTTCTACAAAGGAATAAGTGAATCCAGGAAATCTCAACAAGAGATTGTTACAGACTTGGAAAAAGATCTTTCTGAAACCTTTGTTAATCTAACCTTTGCTGATAAATCACAGCTTGAAAAGAGCTGGCTTAATTGTATTGATGCTTTCTCAGAGTTGATGAAGAGTGAGAAGATTTGGGATTTAACATATGCAGAAGGAGTAGATAAAGCAAAGGCAAGAACAGTCGCAGAGATGGCAACCAAGCGAACTCAAATCACAGACACCAAAAGAGAAATCGAGTTTGTTAAAAGTGATTTGCAACATCTATTTCTTCCCAACTCCAATGGCCCAAATCTATTCTTTTTTCCAACCTTTTTAATTCTTTTTAAAGATAATCAGGAATTTGGAATATTTGACTTAAAAGAAATTAAAGCTGAGATGAAACTGACTGGGTACATTGAAGAAGAAAGTGTTCCCAAAGACACAGAAGTAATCCAACACACCTGGAAGAAATCCAATAAGGACGGTTCAATGGATAAAAGATTTAAAGGTAACTATCAAATCCCAATTGTTAAATATGGAAGCCTAACACTTACTTCTGAAACTGGTCTTGAAGAATCATATATGTTTAGCAACTTTGATGCTTTTTCTGACTTTGCCAAGACTCTTGAATATCATGTTCAACATATCTAAAAAAGAAAAACAAATTGAAGGAGAGATTGGATACTACAGTTTAGTAGATTGGTGGCTCACGACTTTTACAGAAGAAGAAAGAAGTCATATTGAAGAAGTATTCCATCCTTTTGGTGCTGATCCAAATTCTAAGCCATTAACAGAAGGTAAAATTGACTATTCATCGCAGAATGCAGCCGGACTTCTTCATGCCCTTGCCGGTTGGTTTAATAAACCAGGAGATAGAGAGATAGCAAGAAAAATTATCCAAAAAGCTGAGGAACTGGCTCAAAAAGGTACTGATGTTTTGGACTTACATTTCACTTTTCAGCAAGAAATTGAGATTTACTATCGTGATAGAGACACTGATCCAACAGCTTTGGACAAAGCTATAAAAGCTTGTGAAGAACAAATTAAAATTGCTCCAGAAACAGCTAAGGCTTTCTTAAAAGAATATCCTGGCCAATCACTTCCAGCCCATGTGGGCTATTCCCAACTTGCAATAATCCTCAAGAAACAAGGAGAATATAAAAAAGTGATTGAAGTTTGCGAGCAAGCTAAAAAGCAAAGATGGTCAGGTGATTGGGATAGAAGAATTGAGGAAGCTAGAAAGAAATTATTAAAAAAATGAATATTAAATCTTTAGCAACTATAGTAGGAATAATGCTTGTGTTGGCTGTTCCAGTAGGATGGTGGCCGTATGGTTATTATATTTTACTTAGGTGGGTAGTTTCTATTTCAGCAGTAATAATTGCAAATGGATTTTATAAATCAGGACTTAAAGGTTGGATGCTTGTGTTTGGAGCTGTAGCGTTTCTTTTCAATCCAATTGTGCCAATCTATTTGAGTAAAGAAACATGGGTTTTGATTGATTTTGTTTCTGCAATTTTATTTTTCATTTCAGCTTATTCAATCAAAAGAAAATAAACATGGGATTTTTTAATAAACAAAAAGATAAACACCAAGCCTTAAAAGCATTAGGGCTTGCAATACTCCAGTTGTCTTTTGAGTGCGGACAGCAATTCAAGGTAGATGTAGATGAGAAATTTGGTAAAGATTCCAAAGAAGCAATATCACACCTAATAGAAGTTCAGTATGAATTTCTATTCTTCTTTATGCATTTGACGATGCGTTATGCTTTTGGAGAACTAGGTCACGAAAAGAGGGTTAAAATACAAGATTTTCTTTCACCAACCTTGCAGGAAACTACTACTAAATCCTGGTTCGGGCACTGGCCAGATAAATACAAGGAGGGAATAAAAAATGAGTTTTATCGTAATATGAACAATGCGGAACTTGAATATTCAAAATACAAGAAGATGTTTGCAGACAAAAACGAAAGTCCTAAAGATACACTATTCTGGGAGTTTGGCAAAAACATTGCAAGACTTTCTGGTCACGAAAATGACCCAATTGTAATGATGAAGTGCATAGCACTATGTGTAGAAGAATTAAAACAAATTAAATTGAGAGAATTGGTAATTGCTACTGGAAAGGAGCTCGACTAATGGAAGGAATAATAAGTTTTCTAATTGGATATGTAATCTTGTTAGTTTGCTGGCTAATAATAAATGTCTTCTTTTATGCTCTAACAGTTCTAACAAAGAAAGGATTTTTCTTCATTCCCTTTGCAATAAATACACTTCTTAATTGGGCTATCCAAATCTACTTTTTTGTTTATCCATTTTATTTTTTGTATCAAATTGTTGCTGCAAATTGGGGAACTTGGTGGTTGGTAATCCTATCTTTTGTAATAGGTCTGCTTCTCATCGGTTTCTTACTAAGTTTCTGGCAAATGGTTATGAGTTTATTTATATATCCAATAGCAATGATTACCACATATTTTTCTGAAAAAGCAGCACAGGTTATAGATAAAAAGGAAACAGATGTTGACTATGAAGTCATTTCTCCAAAAGGAGATGTTGTTGAGAAATTCCAAAGCTGGGACAAAACACAAAAGAATCTTGCAAAGTGGTTTGTTTTTAGCTATGTGATTGCTTTTGCAAATCAATTTGTTAAGGGAGGTTATGGCTCATTTGGAGTTGCTTGGTACTTAATTATTCCGATGTTAGTGATGTTAATACCAGTTATCGTTATTAGTTTTTTCTTGGGAATTTATTACTTAATTAGAAAAAGACACTTCTTGGGTGGAAATAGATATTTATTTCTGACTAAAGCCTTTAAAATTTATGCCATTGTATATGGCATTTCACTCGCTCTTGAACTACTACTGAAGTTGATTTACGGATAAGGTGGATAATCAGTATATCCTTCTTTTCCTTGAACAAAGTATCTGCCATCAGCAGTATTACAAATTCTTATTCCAGTTTTTTGAGCATATTGCTCGCTTGAAAGTTGTCCACCATCATGGCCAATAGCCTTTACGCAGTCATTGTATGTTTTAACCCAAGAATATTTTTCTTTCAGCGTAGGAGCTAAGTCTCCACCTGGAAGAAGTTCTGGAATGAAGTTGCTTTCAGGACAACCGTGATTGCAATCTTGATATGTACCTTTATTAAGTAAAACCGAAGCTAACTCCCAAGCAGTCATACTTTGGGAGATAGTGTATACAGCTTCTCTGTCTATTGTCTTACTATCTTTACCCACTTTGATGGCACTTGCACTACCTTGAGTATTGTCTTGGGTATGTTCTAGTGCAAAAGTAAATGCTTCTTCATCTTTAATGAAATCATAATATTTAAGATCTCCTATCACAGACTGAAGAGTTCTGTCTTTTCCAATTGTAAATTGAATATCAGGAGTATCTTTTCTTGGAGCTTCAAACTTTGATTGCCAGTTTTTGTACAGTAGGAATCCTGAGATAGTAACAGCTAGAAGAATCAATAAATAGCTTGGTCGGAGTCTTAGTTTGACCATATAAATGTATTATATCAGTGATGAGGTATAATTGATAAATGAATTGGACTATTGTTATCTTCGCAGTTATAGTTTTCTACTTCATATATCAGATTGATAAACGACTGAAAAAGATTGAAGAATCAAAGGGACTGGGATATTCTCATTGGTTTAGTATCAATGCTCAAGACGCGATTATTCATCGTCCAAAGTTTCTTCAAGAATCAAAACTGAAGACTTCAACAATCGAGAAAGATTATAAAGACTGGTCTAAAGAGGACAAGGATAAATTTGGTAAATTCATACAAAAAAACTTAGGAAACAAAGGTTGGGTTAGAGTCACTTATCTTACAAATGAAGATGGGTTTTTCATAAAAGATAGCCAAGGTAAAACGGATTTTCAACTCAGAGGACTTGGATCTAAAAACTTATTTACTGAGATTATTCTTGGAGATGAGAATGACTTTAATAGTGACTTTCTAGAGTTCAGCTTAGATGTGAAAATTGAGAAAGATGACAAAGGACAGTTTAGGGATTTTATAATTGGTTATCTTGAAGAAAGATATAGCCAGCTTGGTAAAAAAGCTAAAGTCCAAGTTCTCTTCAAATTTCCATACAACTCAATAGATCTGAAGATTGATGATTATAAAAACTTTGGATTTGAAGTAGAACAACAGGGTGGAGATGACATTTACGAAGACTCTCTCGGAGAAACTAAATCTATTCCAACTATCATTTACTTTAAGAAAAACAAAACCACTATTCAGATAGTGGAGTAGTTATATTATTTCCCTTTTATCTCAATGCTAAATGCGATTTAGCACAAATACAGTGTAATACGAAGCTAGATGCTAAGTTGTACTTAGTAGAGTAATCTTTTTCTTAGCCTAATAATTTGAGTATGCGCAAAAACGCTACTCTGCCCAAAATTGTTGGTGCCAGGATAAGTAAAAAGAGAAGAGAGCTGGGGTTGACACAAGAAGAGTTGGCTTTCAAGGTTGGAGTAAGCAGGGTTTATATAGGCTACATTGAGCAAGCTAGGCATGTTCCTTCGTGGGAAGTATTACAGAAATTATCTAAAATTCTCAAAACTCCAATGTCAGAATTCATAAAGTAGGATTTTGGTATAATATCTTTAATATGCAAGAAGGAATTAGTTCTGGAGTAGTTGATGTCAAACTGATTGCAGTAGAGCAAGAAACGCTTCCAATATCAGAATATCGCCAAACCTTGATAGCTCTTAACCATACTGGAATCTTAAGTATATTACCTGTTAGCGAAAAGCTTGGGGTAATTGGTGTAGATGGAAAAGAATACCCAGCACCTACACAAGCGGAAGTTAGGGAAATATTTGATCGTAACCATAGACTTATAGAAACTAAGAAAGCACAAGGTTTCACTAGATTGCAGCTTACACCTTTGGCTACTCCGATTTCTTTACTTATTGCTCGTGCAGAAAGAGAAATTGTAAGACACGCTGATGAAGGGAAAATTTTTCAAACAAAGAAACTGCCTAGTGACTCTGAAACTCCTACAAGAGTTGACCGAAATGAGCCTGTTTGGATATGGAGTACAGCTAGAGAAGCAATCAAGGCAAGTGATGGCATAGTATATTTTCCCAAACAATTTGATGGAAATCACAAAGGAAAAACAAAGATGGAAGTAATTAGTGACCCCAAAATTTGTCCAATTCCAGGTTGGAGTGTTGGTCTTGTAGAGGACACGCCAGTTTTACCCCAGGCTGGACATGGAGTGACAACTAGCGGGAGGAAACAACTGGAAACTAATCTATCACCAAAAGATTACATAAAAGCCTTACAGGGTTCTGTTTATAAAGGAGAAACAGGATGGACGTATGAAGACATATTGACTGACTTTTTGGTTAATTTACACAATACAAACCAAGTTAGTAATGAATACTATGAAAATAGCGCAGTTTGGTTGGTAGGTTCATATTTACCAGGTTCGGCTTTCGTTCCGTATTCGAGCTGGGATCGTGGCGATGGTCAGCTGGTTGTCAATGCGTATGATCCTGGTGTTCAGAATGAGAATCTGGGTGTTCGTTCCACGGTGAGGTTAGGTCTTTAGTCTTTGTTTTTATTTTAAACTTTGACTTTGTTTTCGTTTTTTTTAAATTAATATGCAAGAAGGACAAATTACACAAATTGAAGGATTGATTAATATTGAACATAGGCTCCCTGTTGAATCTGAATATCGTAAGTCACTTGTAGCCCTAAATCGTACTGGGGTTTTAAGTATTTTGCCACAAAGCGAAAGATTGGGAGTTATAGGAGCTGATGGGAAAGAGTATCCAGTACCTACATTAGAAGAAGTGCATGGAATATTTGAGCATAATCGTAAACTTGTAGAAGCAAAACGAGCTGAAGGATTTACTAGATTACAAATTACTCCACTCGCAATGTCGGTTTCGCTTCTTATTGATAGAGCGAAAGAAGCAATTTTAAAACACAATCGCGAAGGAAAAATTTTTCAAACTAAACGGAACGCAGATGACTCTGAAATTGTGGTTTCTGTGGATACAGACGAGCCAGTATGGGTATGGGATACGGTAAAAGAAGCAGTTGCTTCTGATAAGGTTGTATATTTTCCAAGACAGTTTGATGTAAACCATGATGGAAAATCTAAAGATAGGATCATTGCTGATCCTAAAATTTGTGCTATTCCTGGTTGGAGTATTGGTTTAGTTGAAGATAACAAATTTCTTCCTGTACAAGGTTCTGGGCAAATTATTGGTGGAAGAAAGCAGTTAGAGAATAATTCAACTCCAAGAGATTACGTTAAGAGTTTACAGTCCGGCATATACAAGGGAGAAACTGGTTGGACTTATGAAGATATTTTGACTGATTTTTTGGTAAATCTAGAAAATACGAATGAGGTTAGTCACGAATGGCGTGAGAATAATGGTTTATGGCTTGTTGGGTCTTATCTTCCTGAATCGGCTAACGTTCCGGATTCGCGCTGGGATCGTGGCGGTGGTCAGCTGCGTGTCGATGCGTCTGGGCCTGGTTTTCAGAATGAGTATCTAGGTGTTCGTTCCACGGTGAGGCTTGGTGTTTGAGCTTTAACTTTTTTTGATTTTTATTTTTGACTTCAGGTAGAATAACAATAAGGTGAATAGCCACTGGAAATTTATTTCTGGCTACCTTAAAGTTTACGGATTTTCCGAAACTTCTCACCGATGAGCATAGTGTTCCTGATTTATCAGGATGGAATATCTTTTGAACGAAAGTTTGTAAGGTTAGCTTAATTAGGTTGCGACATTTTTAAGCGAAAATGCACTATGTCATATATTTCGGCTAACGTTCCGAATTCGAACTGGAATCGTGACAATGGTCAGCTGAATGTCAATGCGAATGATCCTGGTAATCAGAATGAGAATCTAGGTGTTCGTTCCACGGTGAGAAGTATTAGGTAGATTGTGTGGATTTGAGCCAACCTCCAAGCATTCTACCAATTTCGTTTATAGCTGCTTGGGTTTGAAATATTTTTGTTTCATTCGCAAGTTTATATTCAAGAACTAGCCGGAGTTTTAAGTTAGTAACTTCTAGGTGAGAATTTGCACGAATCAAATAAGCAGCTTTCAAAGATTTTGGAGCATTTTTGCCATGATAAGTTCAGACAAACAATCGAGTATTGACTGCTCTATGCTAACACCCAGACCATATCTCCATCTTTTCGGTAAATTGATGCTAATATCAACAATACGCTTGTAAGCGTCATATGATCTCATGATAATTGGTAATGAATCTGACATAAATGTTAGTTTAACAAGTGTTTTGCATGCTTGGTATTCATTCAAAAAAGGTAAAACAAAGAATCATGAATTCGATACGTTCACCTATTCTCTTGAGTCAAACCTGCATAATCTTCATCAAGATTTGCTAAGTCACACTTATCAACATGGGCATTATCGCACATTTTATCTCACAGATACAAAAAAGCGAACTATTTCAGTTGCATCAATCCGAGATAGAATTGTCCATAGGTTGATTTACGATTATTTGGTATCAATTTTTGATAAAAGATTTATCTATGACGCATGGTCATGTCGAGAAGGAAAAGGGTTACTTGGTGCAATTAATCGGGCAGGAGATCTTTTAAAAAGCTTTCCAAATGCCTACGTTTGGAGGTGTGATATTACTAAATTTTTTGATTCAATTGATCAAGAATTTCTTAAAAAAACTATTAGACGCCGTGTTTCTGGTGAACGAGTTTTGTGGCTAACCGATATTGTTATTGATAGTTTCTTTTCATATGCTCCAGGTCGCGGAATGCCAATTGGAAATCTCACAAGCCAAATTTTCTGCAATATTTATATGAACGAACTTGATCATTATGTTTCACATACAATTAGACCACTAGCTTATATGAGATATGGAGATGACTTCTTGCTAATTATTCCTGATCATGAAAGTGCTAAGAAAACAAAGGAAGCTGTCACTTTATATATTACAAATGAATTAAAATTAACTGTGCATAAAACTAACAATATAATAATTCCAACAAGGCAAGGAATTCATTTCTTGGGTTGTGATATATATCCTAACGGTAGAAGATTGCGAAAGAAAATGTATCCCAGAATTAAAAAACGATTAAATCTAGCAAATCTTAGCAGTTACAGAAGTTTAATTTTAACCCATGACAAAGAAAAAGATGTAAAATGGATTGATTGGAACATTGCCAATATTATAGAATCTATGGTATGAACGAACCCAACTCAGAAGTAACAGCTTATTCACCAAATTCAGATGAATATAAAGTTGCGATCTCTGCACGGGCAGATATGAGAAGAAGGGAATTGGTTTTTGACAGAGAACTATTAGCTTTAACAGCAGGTTTGGATAATCAGGAGATACCTGCTGTAATTAAAAATGCAGAAAGTGAACAACACAAGGTTGTGATGGAAGCTTTGCATGGTCAAAACGGTCAGGAAGTTGGACATGATTCTGGAAAAAGACTGGCAGATTATCTAAGTAAAGCACAGAGTTATCAAGATTGGGCACCAAACATGGCTGCACTTTATTTTGCAAAAGCAGCCCAGATAGAACAACTATCTGGAAGAGATCCATCTACCCTGCTTGTTCAAGCTAGACACTTTATTGATGAAAGTAAAAGCCAAGGAATTCCTAAAAATACCCCAGGAGATTTCTTGCCAGACGCTCTTGTTTTAGGAATTCAACATCAGATTATTGAAGAGACTATTCTCCCTACACCACTAGAAGTAGCGAGGGTAATTGCAGATGACCCTGATCTTTTGGATGATTATGCTTTGGTTTTACCTGAGAGCCAAAGAACCCAATTTTTAGGAGCACTTCCTGAAAAAGATCGTGTATCAGCATCGCTTCGTCTAGATACAGCAGTGAGTGAAGTTCTAGAAACAGTTTCGATTCATACGGAAGATGATTCCCATCAGAGAGATTTGGTTAAATACCGTACAACTAAGGCGTTCTTAAAATCACTTAAATCTTTGTCGGGAGAAAAATATTTTGGGTCTGAGCATAAGTTTGGAGATTCGTGGACTACAGAACAGATAACAGAAACTCTCACAAACTTGGGAGGTAATGACAGTTTGAGATTACTTCGTAGTATGTCAGAACGTACTACAAAAGATTTAAAGGAGCTCAACAAAAAGATTACTAAAGAAATCAATAAAGAGGTTATTAATCCAGCTCTTGAAGGGAAAAGAAAAGATGAACAATTATCTCTTTTGAGGACAGAGTTGGGTTTGTCAGAAGATCTAGAATTACCACTGACAGATGAAACAATAAGAGAACTTCGAGGTCAATGGAGAGATAAACTTTTGCAAGAGAAAGGAAAAAGTGATCCCAAAGTTGTTGAGTTCATAGGTTTCACGGCAACCATACTAGATACTTTAGTTGATACAGATAA
This sequence comes from Patescibacteria group bacterium, assembly GCA_036381415.1. Taxonomy (GTDB): domain Bacteria; phylum Patescibacteriota; class Microgenomatia; order UBA8517; family UBA8517; genus DASVCV01. The sequence continues at coordinate 97,205 of DASVCV010000012.1, read as the reverse complement.
GAGTATTCGAGGTGGAGTTCTAGCTATGCGTTTTTTGGAAATGACAGCTCTTCCTCCTGAAATGTTTGATCACTTCTGCCAAAAATTAATAGCACGCGAATATTTTACTCCGCAACTTACTGACTATTTAAACGATAATCGTAATGTTTCAGTCCTCAAGAAAATAATGGGAAAATACGGAACGCAGTTTAATACTATAATTGACACTTTACATCAAATTCCTAACTATCCATTGGCTGATAATGAATTGGAGATTTTTGCTGCCCTTTCAGATCTTGAAACGTTGACCCCAAGAATATATGACAGATATCGCTCCAAAGCCCCAGATGATAGAAGGAAGTTTGCAGTGCAAATTCGTTCTCTTAAACCTCAGTTTTTCAAGAATGTTCCTATAAAAAATATTCTGGACAGACATGACCAAGATATATTGGCCGAAATGGTTTATCACGCATATAAACCTGTTGATATGACTTATGACAAAGTTGCCGAGCTGCTTCGTAATATTCCCGATTGTACTGAACATTTAGATGGGTATAACTTCCCACAAGGTGGCTATGAGCTAAACCTTACTGGGCCAGTAACATATACAATTGAAAGAGGAAAATCTGTAGACATGTCTCGACTGCGAAGCTTTAGAGAATTACTTGCAGGAGAAAGATTGGATAGAGAAAAGCCATATTCAGAGAACTTTACTGAGGCTTTGCAAAAACTTGTTTTAAACAAACAAGCTGATGGCGTTAGTGAAAGGAATTCGGGACAGACGGAACTTGGTGTAATTCTTTCAATCTTAAACGGAGAACATCGTGGCCAAGCCTCTTTTGTACATGATTTTCTAGATCGGTTTCCACAAGTTACACAACAAGATGCTTACGGATACTTACAAGGACTGGGAGAGATTTACGGTGTTTTCTTTGATGATAATTTTGAACAAACCATTGCTCAAAATTTAAGACAATCTCCTGAATTATCAGATGCCTTAACAAATCTATTTGGTAATGTGGAATTTCGTGAAGTGCTCACTCAGAAGATGCAAACGATGGGAGAAAGAATTGATTGGAGCGTGTTTGAAAGAAGTTTACAACAAGGTCGTGGAATTACTCGTTTTTTGGGGAACAGAGGTCAAGAGACAGCACAACAATTTATGGCTACTACTATAACTCGTTTAATTAAGACTGGTTACATAGAAACAGTTCGCAAAGAAGTTCATACAGAAACGAACAAATTTGTAGCAACTACAGATGAAGGTAAAGTTGTGAGACATGGTGAATTGAAGCTTTTTGTTACGAAAAACGCAGCTTCATTTTTTGCTAAGGCTTCAGCTGGGCTTTGTACAAAAGAACAAATTGACCCCTTCACTGATTGGGAAAATTTATTTAATCTACCAATTGTTGAGAATGAATCGGTTGTACGAGGAATGGTTGAAGCAAGAGTAGTTGATGTTAATGGCAAACCAAGTTTGGTTTTACGTGCAGTGAATCCAAATGCTGACTGGGTAGATAAAGTTAATATTCCATCTCTTTGGGAAGGAATTCTAAAAACTGCGCATCAGTTTACAAAAGCAAATCCAGAAAAAGTTACTGATAATATTTATATTGTTCAACATGATGATTGGCATCCGTTAAGTAATAGAGCTCAAGTATCTAGTTATTTGGAGCAACGATATATTAAAAATAAACAGGGAGTGAATCTTAATTTGCAAGTTGCTGCTAATCACACAATTCAAAAAGTTTACCAAGTTTAACAAAATTCTCTTCACTCTTCTTGCTTCAAGCAGTATTATAGCCACAATATGATGGTGAGTGAGAGAAGATACAAGTCTGTGAGATTTTATTTGTTTGCAAATTCCTATCCTGGAAGAATAATCAGATCATATTTTAATGACAATTTTGCAGAACGGAAGACGAAAGAAGAGATGAATTGGTTTTGTTGCATGATGTACTTTGAATACAATCAATTCGAAAAGTTTATAGTTTCTAACATAACGCCTAAATGTCCGTTTCGAAGAATACCGATGTTGTTGAAAATATACTTGGAGATTGAAAATGAATTGATAAATATCACCGAAGACAGACTGGACAAATACTCTACTGTTTTTGAAGATTATCAATGGAAGCTATTATCTCCGGCTATTGAGAGAGCTGCTGGCAATTTTCTTGAAAATTTAAATGATGTTGAATTTGAAAAGGCTATAAATCTTAAAATCAAAAAGTATCAATATATTTATTACAAAATTGTTCGTAAGTATAGACTCCCAACTATGAGAAATATCCCCTTTATATTGAGGTTAGTTTGATCTTTGTATTAAGATATTATAGTATTTGTAAATAGATATTATAAAAATGATGAACCTATTTGGTCTACAATTCTTGTGTCATTTCAAGAGATGCCATTATCCACAACTACCTCAATAAATTGACTTAAGGAAGTAGATAGAACTATACTCATCCAAATTCTTATGTTGGAAAAAGAGCCAGACAAGAAATTATCAGTTATTAAAGTTTCTGCAACATCCAGACACACTGTTACTGCAATGGTAATTCAGGATGCAGTTAAGATGGGCATGCCTACAGAAGTGCAAACAATTGGAGCATCTGCTTGTAATCAGGGGATTAAGTCAATTGCTTTGACAAGACGCCTCTTAGAAGAAAAAGATATTCATATTGGTTGTGTTCCTCATTTTGTAAAAATTGAAGTTGATGGGCAGGAAAGAACAGCGGTGAGATTTAGTGTAGTTAGAGCTAAATTGGAATCTAAGGTGGATGAATCAGAAGACTCTATCTTAAAAATTTCAGCAATGTCGAGGGCAACTGCAGTTGCTGGCGCACTAACAAAAGCTATTAAGAAAAATAAGATTGCAGTGGTTCAGTCACTTGGTTCCTCTGCTACATACCAAGCCGTAAAAGGGTTAGCCCTTGGTGCGGAATATCTGAAAAAAGATGGCATTGAGATTGTTTCTTTTCCTATTTTTAGGGATTTTGATTTAGATGGTATGCAAAGAACTGCTGTTAGATTTATAGTGGCAAATACAGATAGTGTTGTTAAAGATTTTTCCTCTGGAAATGAGTAAATTGTTAGGGTAATATGCTTATAGTGTGGAAGAAGGAAAAAAGATACTAGATCTAAAAAAGTTATGGGTACTAGCTATACCTTTCTTTATTTTTGTCGCTCTTTTTGTCCTTATAAAAAGTGCAAAGCAGGGAAATAGCCAGGTAGAAGGAATACAAACGGTTGCAACTTCTACTCCTATAGCAACAGCTACTTCTACACCAAGTGCAACTATTAATAATACTATGGAAAATTCAGATCAATTAAAAATAGAAGATATAAAAGTAGGAACAGGAGATGAAGCAGTAAGCGGGAAGAAAGTTACTGTTAATTATGTAGGTACTTTGACTAATGGAACTAAATTTGACAGTTCAATAGACCGCAACCAACCATTTACATTTAATCTTGGAGCTGGAGAAGTAATTCAAGGTTGGGATAAGGGAGTAAGCGGAATGAAAGTTGGAGGAAAAAGAAAACTAACAATACCTGCATCTTTGGGATATGGGAATAGAGATATGGGAACAATACCTGCTAACTCAACTTTGATTTTTGAGGTAGAACTTTTGAAAGTAGAGTAAAGTGCTTCTTGACACAAGTGTAGATTCTATGTGTATAGTTATTACATATAGGTTGGAGAATGAAAAAAATAATTAAATACTTTCTTTTTGCTTGTTTCTTCTTAATTTTTGGATTATTATCTTTTGTTATAGTTAGCCCTGTAAAGGCCTCAACTTCTAATATGAAGGTCTGGGTTTTGGAATACCTTCCAACTAATGGTATTTCATCTTTATACCCGAACGCTGAAGTTACTGATCCAACTATTTTTACACAAAACACTTTACTTCCAGCAATGAATGAGGCTTCCCGCTACCATGGATATTCAGATGCTAGTGCATCAGCAGCATTAAACTACACTTTGGATCCAGCTGATATTCATGTTGAATACATTACCCCACCCCAGGCAAATAATAATTCAATGGGAAGCTATGACTATACTAATGCCTTGTTTAATAAATATGATCTTTGCAATTATGCAAAAGCCAATGATATTAAGGCAGTTATTGTGTGGGGAGCAGGAAGCGGACCCTACTATAGCGGTCTTTGGGAGTCAGCAGTGACAAGCAATAAAATTAGAGCAAATGGAGCAACACTTACTGATTGTCCTGATAAAACAATAGTTGTGTATGGCTTTAATTATGAAAGAGGATTGGCTGAGGCAATGGAGTCATATGGACATCAACTTGAGACTGTTTTTAGAGATTATAGAAGTGAATATCAGACTTGGGCTGATGAATCAGCAGCCGCAAATAGCGGACTTGTAGGAAAAGGAGATTCTTGTGGGAGTGATCATAATCCGCCAAATGCAAGATATGAGTATGATAGATACAACATGGCTACAGTTTCTTCTGACTGCAGAAACTGGAAACCAGATGGAAGTGGGATCAAAGAAAATATGAGCTGTACTTGGTGGGGATGCACACCAACTGGTTGGTTAACATTTTGGATGCAGAATATGCCGGGAATGGATAATGGGTTAGTTGATAGTGTGGGACAACCAATTCCATCTTGGTGGGATTATATAGCAAATCCTGATAGTTTGACCCCTGCAGGAACTTTTTCATCAATGTCAGCAAGTCTGGGTAGGGACACTGCAAGTTTTAACTATCTTTTTTCAGGACAGACTGTTTATGGATCTATTGATGTATCAACATCTTCTACTTTTTCTTCTAATGTGTATTGGAATTTTGCAACTGGGTATAACTTGCCTTTGATGAATGTTAATCCAAATCAGTATTATTCATATTATTGTGGAAGAACTATATATTGGCAGGCAAGGTCATTATATTCAACAAGTCCAATCAGATCTGCAGTTGTGACTTGTCCAACTGATACCACAAGACCGGTTATTGCTATAACAAGTCCTACTAATAACTCAACTGTTTCTAAAGGATCGACTGTAGCAATTAATGTAAGTGCAACTGACAATGCAAGAGTTGCCAGAGTTGAAATAAGTGTAGGAGGAGTTGTTAAGTGCACTCTTTTATCTGGGCCATATACTTGCAACTGGGCTGTTCCTACTAATGGATCAAAATTTACAATAACTGCAACTGCGTATGACACTTCAAACAATTCTGCTTCCAGTAGCGTTAGGGTAAACGCAAGATAGTTTTATATAGAAGTTTAAGTTAGTTGGATATTACCTAGATTTGGAAACCATTTCCTAATTTCTTTATAGTCCCACTCATTTGATTGTCTTTTTTCACTTATTATTCTTGCAAGTTGTTTGATAAAACTAATATTTAATTTTACTTTTTCTGTGGTAGGCGAAATATAAAGGTTGATTGTTCCACGCATTGGCATATTAATAATTGGGGTGACATCTACTCCTGCTTTTCCAAAACTATCAATAAAAGCAAGAGCTTTAATTCTTGTAATGTCTCCAAAATCAGTCAAATATGACATTTCTGGAACTTGGGGACTAAGTATTTCCTGATATATTTCTTCTAAATCTGGGGACATATTATGAAATACTTCTTCTGCAAGTCTTCTATTTTCGTGGCTTAATTCAGATATTTCAGCTCCTGTTGCAGATTTTTCAAAATCTTTTTTAATAAGTGTTCCCATATCGCAATCTCCATTCCTGAAATCTTTGTTTGGTTCAGTGTTCATCATTCTTAATACTTCTATTACCCTATTGGGTAATGATACTTCTACAGCATCTCTAATCATCACAGCTGACTGCTGTGTATCTGGATGTGGAACAACTGGGATTATACCTAGTGACCCTTCACCAAAAAGGTTAAAAAGTTTTAAAATTGTACTTCTTAATCTGTCCTCTTTACCGCAAAATACTCCTTCTAGAATGATTAGCTTAGTTGGATCTTGGAGTGCTTCTAGAACTGAAAAAAGGACAATAGTCGAAGATAATGCCCAGAGATCTGGATATTTCTCTTGATCTCTTAGTTTGGCCCAAGATCCACTTTTGGCATTTGTAATATATTGAATAAATTCGTGAATATCATCATAGTAGAAAAACTCTAGTACCTTATCAGTTCTATTTTTTTTAACAATATTTGCTACTTCTTTTGAGATGATGGTTTTTCCAGATCCTGGTTCACCCACTATGGCAATACATTTTAAATTTTTCCTAAAAATAATTTCTCCAAGTGTTTCATTAATATGTTCGCCAAAGACAGTTCTTGCGTTGAAAAGAGTTGAGTTGGGAGGAATTAAGTTTTCATATCTTTTAGAAAGTAGTTCTGGCGTGTTTTCACACATTGGGATAGTTTACTCTTGGAAGAGTAATTTTTACAGTTGTGCCTTTAGTGGGAATTGAATGCACTTCTATTTTGCCCCGGTGCTTTTCTAGTATTTTTTTTGTTAAAAATAAACCTATCCCCATACTTTCAGTTTTAGAATTTGAACCTCTATAGAATTGTTTAAAGATGTGAGACAGATCTTTTTTAGGAATTCCTTTGCCACGGTCTTTAATGGAAACTAGTATTGAGTGGTTTTTTGCAGATACGTTAAGATTAATTGGGTTTGTAGGAGGAGAAAATTGTGCTGAATTGGCAAGTATATGATCGAGAGCTTGTTCTAGTTTATTATTATCCCCTATGACATAACAGTTGTGTGGATCAAGTTTGTTGTTTAGTTTTATAGTGTGTTTGGGATAGCATTTTTTGAAATTACGTACTGATTTGTCGACTATATTACACATATCTTGCTGCATTAGTTTATATTGGTATCTTCCTGTTTTAACCTGATTTGTTTCGAGAATGTTATTTATGACTGCATTTAAGAGGGCAGTTTCATTTTTTACAATTTGTGCCCACTCTTTTTTGGGAACTTTTCCTAGCGATAGTTTTTTGTGTATGAGGTCTGTATATCCAACTACAGTAGTAAGCGGAGTACGTAAGTTGTGAGCTACTATGGAAATGAAGATATCTCTTGCATCAAGAGCATCTTTGGTTGCTGAGTAAAGCTGAGTTTTTTGGATAGCCAGGTATGCAAATGATGAGAAGACCAGCAAAATTTCCAGCTTTTTAGGAGTAAACTGCCGGTTGCTTTTTGAGTCAAGGCTAATTACTCCAATTGATTTATTTTTAAAGGTTAGGGGAATAATAACTACTGATTTTGTTGTAGTGTTTTGGAATTCTGGATGGGCTGATTTAAATTGCTGGTTAGTTAAAACTGTAATTTTTTTGTTATGAAATGCTTTGTAAATAAAGCCTCGTTTTCTTGGTTGTATTTGATTTCCTGGGGGGACGGTGGAATATATTCTTTCAAATTTATTCCTTTGTTTTATAAAGATTGTGCCATATTCAGCTCCTGTTAACTTTAAAGCTTCTTCAATTATAGAGGTATATGTTTCATAAAGAGAAAGTGGGGCAAGAAATCTAAGACTTGAATCATAAATTTTTTCCAGTGTATGATTTTCTAGTTTGTTTTTATCCATATCAATCATATTCTATTCTTTATGTGGATAATCGCAAGCTCAACGGCATCTAATTTTAGGTTTGACAAGTATATACCTTAACTTATATACTCTGAGCCTAGAGAATATATATGGAAGAAAATCAAATTCCTACATCAAACCCTACAGTGCCTGAGAGTGTGAGTTTTCCAGGAGCTATGCCTCCAGCTAAGAAGAAAAGCAATAAATGGATTTACATAGTTATAGTTTTTGTAATAATTATTGGTGTAATTGCATTTTTAGTTTTTAAGGGTTCTCAGGCTGGGAGCGAAGAAGCAACTACTGAACCTACTGACTTAGCTACTCCAAGCCAAACAGTTGAACCAACACCAACTGCTACACCTGCATCTGTGACAAAAGATGAAATTAAAATACAGGTATTAAACGGTACAGGTATTGCAGGTGAGGCAGCATATTTAGTTAATCAGCTTAAACCTTTAGGATATACAAGCACTACTACTGGGAATTCTGATACAAGTTCAGCAACAGCTACTAAGGTTACTTTTGCAACAAAGATTTCAAGTGATGTTGTAACTGAAATTACAAGCCAATTAAAGAGCATTTATCAGTCAGTTGAGACAGATACCTCTTCATCTTTAACCTCTACTGATATTCAGATAATTACAGGACTTAGGAAAGGTGCAACTGCTAATCCTTCTAGCACTCCTACTCCAACTCCAGCTCAGTAAAAGAACTGAACTTGACAGTTGGGTTTAATTCCTCATAGACTGGTATATATGGAATTGTTGGCTTCTTTTTTTGTGACACTTGTTACACTTGCAAATACAATTGCACCCCAAGCTAATCTTCCCAAAGTTTTAGGGGTGGAGACAACTTCAACAAGTTCAGCAGGTTTAGCAACCAATCTTACAGCTACTTCTTCTGGGACGGTTTGGAGTAAGGCACAAACAGAGTTTGCACAAAAGAAGGCAGCACTTTCAAGCCAGTATAAAGCGGCTAGAGCAGCTAAAGAGCAGGAGTTTAAAAATAACCTTACTACCTTAAAAGATGAAAAGAAGAAAACAGTAGTTGCAAACTTAGAGAATGTGCTACTAGAAAGAGGAGAAAAGTGGTGCACACACTGGAGTGAGGTTGGAGCAAGATTAGATGATTTACTTAGCAAAGTTCAATCAAGAAGAGACAAGGTAAAGGCTAGCGGGAAAGATACTACAGCAGCTGATAGTGCAATTAGTGCAGCTAGTACTGCAATTGCTGCTGCAAAGGCAGCAGGAACAGCACAATGTGCCAAAACTTATACTATTGGTATTACAAACGGAGATACAGGGATTGGGCAAGATGTTAGAACTACTGTTCAACAATTCAGTACTGATATTAAAAGTGTTATTTCAACAATGGAAGCTGCAAGAAAAGCAATTGGAGATGCAATTAGTGCTTTAAGGGCAATTGCTGGAGTTGACACTGATACTGCAACTCCCTCAGCTACAACTGCAACAAGCGGAGGAATAACAAGATGAAGAAGCAAGAAGGTTTTTCAATAGTTTTGGTTTTAGTAATTGTAGTACTAGTAATAGTAGCTATTTCAGCTGGTGCTTATTATTTCCTAAAAATTTCTGGACAGAGTTCAAATGCAACTTATATGATGGGCAACAATTCTATACTTCCTACACCTGTCCCCCCTGCATATACTAATACTTTTAAGACTAATATTGGAAGCTCAAATGCTCCCCTTACCCCACTTGATGACACTAACAGCCTGCTTCAGGATTTGAACAATACAAAGGTAAATTCTGCTGATAGTGATATAGAGCAGCTAAATAGCGCCGCCTCTTCTTTGTGATATGATTAATTTATGGCAAACACTGCCGTAGGTACTGCATCCCGGGGGTTTGAAATTCATATTGGAGGACTGACAATTGTTCCGCAGCTTTGGCAGGCAATTGCAATTGTAATACTGCTTTTTCTTTTAGTTCTTACTTTTGCTCAAATGAGAAGACATTATCTTCATTGGTCCTTTAAAGGAGCGTCTTTTGGGATTGCGCTTGGATTTTTCCTTGCACTTATAATAGAGGGATTTTTCTTGCTTGCTGGAAACACCTTTTTAACAGGAGTTTTGGGGTGGAAAAATGCACCAGGTGCAATACAGACAGTTTTAAACAATGGAAATGAGAAGTTAAGACAGACTTTGGGAGTATCTGCCACTCCTTGTCCTTCAAAATGATATACTTTGAGCAACTATGTATGAGCTTGCGACAAAGATAAAATCAATATCAGCAGACTTTGAGAAAATTATTGAGTCAATTAATTTACCTAAAAAAGAGGAAAGATTAAAGGAACTGGAAGCAAGGTCAACTGATCCTAATTTATGGGATGATCAGGAAAATGCAAGATCTGTTATGCAGGAGTTGGGCGGATTAAAGGATGAAATATCTCAAATTACCAACTTAAAAGAGGAAATTGAGATTGTTAAAAGCTTAGTTGGAGATGAAAAGGAAGCGTCAAACTTAGAAAAAGAGATTCAAAGAATAGAAAAAGAGATTACCTCATTTAAATTAAAGACCTATTTGTCAGGACCATACGATGCCAAAAATGCAATTATGGGGATCCATGCCGGACAAGGTGGAACTGAAGCTATGGACTGGGCAAGCATGCTTCTTAGAATGTATTTAAGGTATGCAGAAAAAAAGGGATGGAGAACAGAAATTTTGGATGAGACAAAAGGGGAAGAGGCTGGAATAAAAGGAATTACTTTTAGAGTGGTGGGAAACAATGCATATGGATATTTAAAAGGGGAAGTGGGAACACATAGATTGGTTAGGCAGTCTCCTTTTAATGCAGATAAATTGAGGCAAACTTCATTTGCTTTGGTTGAAGCTATGCCTGAACTTGAAAATGTTGATCTGCCTGATATTGAAATTAAAGATGAGGATTTAGAGTGGCAGTTTTTTAGAGCTGGCAGCCAGGGAGGTCAAAATGTTAATAAAGTATCAACGGCAGTACGGCTTATTCATAATCCAAGCGGGCTTGTAGTTACTGCCCAAACTGAAAGATTTCAGGAACAAAATAGAAAGATTGCACTCAATTTGCTTAGGGCTAGACTTTGGGCAAGAGCACTGGAAGAAGCAAAAGCAACTAAAAAATCTATTAAGGGAGAATATAGGCCTGCTTCCTGGGGAACTCAAATTAGATCCTATGTACTTCATCCATATAAGATGGTTAAGGATTTAAGAACTGGTGTTGAAACTTCAAATACTGAGGCAGTTTTGGGAGGAGAGCTTGATGAATTCATACAAGCTGAGTTAAAATTGGCAAAATAAATAGATGAGTATGGAAAATGTTGAAGGAAATGGTAGATGGGCAGCTTCTAGAGCTTCTTTTTATGCAAGAAATTTAGATGATGAGTGTAAAGCTCAGCTAATGATGGAGATCTTTAATTCTTTGCCTGACTCTTTTAAAACTGAAATATCCAGGGTGGTATCTAGTGCTACTGTGGTTAGTGGGAGTAAGAATGATGAATCTTGTCATCCTGTTGTTCGTTTTGTCACATATGAACCTGATAAGAAAGCATATAGGTTTATTTATAATTATTTTCAGGAAAATCATAGACCACCAACACATGCTGAAATTGCAAGAGCAATGGGAAAGTTAGCAAACAGCAGCGGAAAAAAGATTGTTTGGAGGTTAGCTAACCGCAATATTATTGAGCTGGAGGATGGAGCAAGGGGAATAAAGTTAATTGAAGGACTTTTGCCTGAAAATGTGAAAGTTAAGAAGGAAAAAAGGGTTTTCACAAAAAGGAGACCAGGTATACAAAAGTTGGGAGCAGTGTGATATATTGATCATATATGGAAACTCCACAGCCATTTGCTAATGCGGTTAATAAAACACAGGAAGTTATGGGAAGTTTTAGAGATCCAAACAATAAAAACAAAATAGTGATGATTGGGGTTGGAATTCTGGTGGTTCTAGCTGGAATTGTTACTGGAGGACTTCTGTCTGGAAAATTACTTGCTAAGGGAGGAACTGCTAAAGGACCTACAGCTACTGTAAAAAGTTCTACAAATGAGGCTGGAGTGAAAGAAACAGATAATTTTAAAGATACGGCTGAGGGAATGTTAAGGGATGGAGGAATTAAAGGAGAAGGAACTTACCATTTGGAAAGACCAGGAGGAGAGACTAAAACAGTTTATTTGACTTCAACAGTAGTTGATCTTTCACCTTTTGTAGGTAAAAAGGTACAGATTTGGGGCCAAACATATGCTGGAAAGCATGCTCCATGGCTCATGGATGTAGGTAAAGTTAAAGTATTGGAATAAAGAGAACTTACTCCTTTGAAATAACTTTTCCCTTGGAATAGTTGATCTTATCTGCTAATCTAATAGTGTGAATTTACTTCTAGAATTTAAAAATGTAAGTAAGAGCTTTGGAGGAGTAAGAGCATTAAGTGATGTTTCCTTTAGTGTTGGCAAGGGTGAGTTTGTGTTTATAGTAGGAGCCTCAGGAGCAGGAAAAACTACAATACTAAGGCTACTCATGGCTGAATACAAGCCAACTAGTGGAACTATTATTTTTGATGGGAGAGATTTGTCAAAAATTAAAAAAAGAGATGTTCCTTATTTAAGACAGAGAATAGGGGCTGTTTTTCAAGATTTTAAACTTCTAAAGGAAAGATCAATTAGGGAAAATATTGAAGTAGCACTAGATGTTGTAGGAGTAGATAAGAAAGAGTGGAAGGCAAGAGTGGATCAGGTACTTAAATTGGTTGGATTGTCACATAGATCAGAACTTTTTCCACTTCAACTTTCAGGAGGAGAACTTCAGAGAGTGGCAATAGCTAGAGCATTGGTTGTAAATCCACAATTAATCTTTGCTGATGAACCAACTGGAAACTTGGATTGGGATACAGCAGAAACTATTATGGATTTACTTTCTAAGATAAATAAAGAAGGAAAGACTGTAATTGTTACATCCCACAACAAGGAAATTATTGATAGAATGAAGAAAAGAGTAATTGTTCTAAAAGATGGAAAAATAGCTAGTTCAAAATCAAAATGAAAACACATTTCAAAACATCAATTGATTCAATTAAAAGATCTCCTTTTCAGGCACTTGCCAGTATTTCTGTTTTAGCTGTTACTTTTTTTGTAGCGACTATAATTATTGTTTTAGTCTATTCTTCTTCCAAGGTTCTTTCTTACTTTGAGACAAGACCGCAGGTCATTGTATTTCTTAAAAGTGATGCAACAGTGGATCAGACAAATGCTTTAAAAGCCAAATTATCAAGTGATATTAGGCTTAAAGATGTAAAGTATGTGTCTAAAGAAGATGCGCTTTCAATTTACAAAAATGCAACAAGTGATAATCCTTTACTGGGTGAGCTTGTTTCACCCTCTATCTTTCCAGCTTCACTTGAGTTTTCAGTTAGTGATTTAGGAAATACAAAGAGTGTGATTGAGGAAGTCAAAAAAGAAGCAATTGTTGACAGTATTGGGTTTACTGCTTCAATTGGAGGACAAAATGCACTTGATGAAGTGGTTGATAAGCTTAGGAAAGTTACTTTGTATGTAAGAGGTGGAGGTCTTGCCTTGGTTGCAGTTTTGGGATTTGCTTCATTTTTAGTACTAATGGTTGTGATTGGTATGAGAATTACAACAAGAAGGTCAGATTTAGAAACATTAAAACTAATTGGAGCTACTCCTGGATTTATTAGGGCTCCAATTTTAATGGAGGCAATTACCTATGCAGTTGTTGGAGCAACAATTGGCTGGATTATAGCTCTAATTTTAATTCTATATGCAACACCATCAATTCTTTCCTACTTTGTGGGAATTGCAGTATTGCCCAGAGATACAGTGCAGTTTTTTGAGCTAATGCTTCTAGTTTTAGGTGGAGAAATATTAGTTTCTATGGGAATTGCAATAATGGGGGCATATGTAGCAACAGCTAGAGCTCTTAAGTCACAATGAATGGAAAAAAGAAGCTACTATTTTTACTTCTTGCAGTAAGCTTATTATTTTTTAGCTTCACTTTTAAGGTTTTAGCTGAGACTTGCGATGATATACCTTCTGACAAAGATAATATTGGGAGGAAAATAGCGTGTCTTCAGCAAAAAACTCAGGATTTAGCTAATCAATCAAGGACTTTGTCTAATCAGATTGCCCAATTTAATGCACAGATTTACCTTACTGAATTGAGAATTGAGCAGACACAAGAACAAATTGCTCTTTTGGGCGGAAGGATAGATCAATTGGAAGTTTCTTTGAAATCTCTTTCTGAAGCATTTTCATCCAGGGCTGTTGCTACTTACAAAATGGCAAGAAGTGGTGAAACACTTTCATTACTTTTATCCTCTCATAATCTAACCAATACTCTTGAGAAATTTAACTATTTATTAAAAGCACAAATGGCTGATCATGATTTGCTTGTAAGGCTTCAGGGGGCACAAAATACTTATAAACAGAATAAAACAGAACAGGAAAAGCTGCAGGAGCAGCTCGATGCTCAAAAAAGACAACTAGCTGTGCAAAAAGTAGCAAAAGATCAATTACTTGCTTCTACTCAAAGTGATGAAAGAAAATACCAGCAATTGTTATCCCAAGCTGTTGCTCAAAGAAATGCATTCTTAAGCTTTATTACCAGGCAAGGAGGAGCAAGCATTTTGAATAACCAGACTGTATGTGATGGGTGGGGCTGTTACTACAATCAAAGAGATTCCCAGTGGGGAAATAATCCAATGGGAACTAGCCAGCTTTCAATGGCAGAATATGGTTGTTTAGTAACTTCAGTTTCTATGATGGCAAAACATTATGGACGGGATATTAAACCAATTGATATTGCAAATACGCCTGGAGCTTTCTTTAGTCCTAATGCAGATACTGCACTTCTTTACTGGTCGTTTTCAGTTAATGGAGTGAGTGTAACTCTAAATCCAATCTCAGTTTCTCAACTTGACCAGCAGCTTGCATCAGGAAATCCTGTAATTGCTGGTCTTTATGGAGGTCCAGATCATTATATTGTTATTAAGAGTGGATCAAATGGAAACTATATAATGAATGATCCTTATTTGGAAAATGGTGGGAATAGACAATTTACTGAAAAGTACTCTGTAGGGAATATAACTAGACTTTTTAGCGTAAGCTTTAACTAATTAAGTGAAAAAATATATTGCACTTATACTTTCTTTTCCTCTTTTTATGTTTGCAGCAGATGAAGTTAAAGCACAAGTTCTAATAAATGAGTTTAGTTCTGGAAGCACTTCAGATTGGGTTGAGCTTTATAATATTTCTACAGAATCTGCTAGTTTGGCAACTTATAAACTGATGGATTCTGGGACAAATGACAAAGCTTTGTCAGGTGACATTGCTCCAGGTGGATTTGTATCATTTAGCTTTAGCAATTGGCTTAACAATAGTACACCGGACAGTGTTCGACTTTTTAACAATAATATTCTAGTTGATTCAATAAATTATGGAGGAGATGGACAGGTTTGTTATGCAGGAAGTAGTGAGTCTATTGGCAGATATCCTGATGGAAACAATACTATTGATAAATTTGTAGGGCCAACAAGAGATACTTCTAATAATTCAGCAGTTTTAAGTCCATGTCCTACTCCAACAACAACTTCTACGCCTACTTCTACTCTTACACCAACTACCACTCCAACACCAACACCTACCGCAACCCCTACTATTGCTCCAACACCTACTCCAACTGTTTTAAGAACACCTGTTGCAACTGTAAAGGCTGTTTTAAAAACTCCTTCTCCAACTTCTGACTCACAAGTATTGGCTGCAAGAAAAGAATTGGAAGCAACTTCAAGCCCTACAAGTTCACCTACCTTGAAATCTGATAGCGGAAAAAAGATGCCTGTTGGAGCAATTGTAGCCATGGGAGCAGGTGCTGCTTTTATTGGAGTTGCAGCTTTTCCCTTTATTAAGGGGAGGTTGAAAGGGTATAATTTAATGCATGACTCAGGAAAATCAGAAGAAGGCAGTCAGTTTCATTAGGTTTTGGGTTCCAGTATTTGTCTGGATTGTAATTATTTATTCTTTCTCATCAAGAACAATGCCTAGTGTAGGACCAACCTACATTACTAATTTTGCTGCTAAAAAGACTGCACATGTATTAGAATACAGTGTTTTATCTATTCTTCTTTACAGAGCTTTAATTAATTATGGATTTAGCAAAACTACTGCCTTTATATGGGCAGTGTCTTTTTGCTTTATATATGGAGCATCTGATGAATATCATCAGACTTTTACACCAGGAAGGGAGCCTCGCATACGCGATGTATTTATTGATACAATAGGCGGGTCAGTTGGGTTATTAATAATATGGAAACTATTACCTCTAGCGCCAGGGAGACTCAAGAACTGGGCAATAAAATTGGATCTAGTTTAAAAGGAGGAGAAATTCTTGCCTTAACTGGAGATTTAGGGAGTGGCAAGACTACTTTTATACAAGGATTAGCACAAGGACTTGGGGTAAAAGGAAGAATTGTATCTCCAACATTCATATTGATGAGAACTTATGAACTAGCTCATGAAAAGAACTTCTATCACATTGATTTATACAGATTAGAAGGGAACTTAGAATCAGAAATTGAGAATTTAGGAATTCCTGATGTATGGGAGAAGGAGGATAATATTACAGCAATTGAGTGGGCTGAAAAAATTAAAGACATACTACCTAAAAATGTTACTTGGATTAAATTTGAAAATATTGGAGGAGAAAAAAGAAAAATAACTATTAATGAGGCAAAATGAAACTATTTATCGACACATCAAGTTCTGAAAAATTAGTTATTGGCTTAGATGAGAAAAGGTATGAATCTAAAGCAAGAGTAAGGACTTCTCAGAAACTACTTCCTTTCATAGACCACATCTTAAAAAAGAAAAAAAGAAAAATTGAAGAAGTTACAGAAATAGAAGTAGTTACTGGTCCTGGATCTTTTACTGGACTTAGAGTGGGTGTAAGTGTTGCAAATACATTAGGTTGGGTATTGGGTGTAAAGGTTAATGGGGTAGATATATCTAAAAAAGGATCAGTTGATATTAGATATAGTTGAACAGCTTGACAGAGCAATTAAATTAATACTATAGTTTATTTTATGTTCAGATTGAGCAATTATACTCTTGGTAAATATATTTTTAACTCCGACCCAAAAGGTCGGTTTTTTTGTGACTTTAAAAAGAAAGGAGGTGATTATAGATGAAAACTTTACTTCGTGCTTTTGTGGTAACAGCAGTAGCACTTGCAGCTTTAACAACTGCAACAAGTGCTTACTTTACAGCAAACGTAACAGCAGCTAATAACCAGATTACAACTGGAACAATGACTGCTTATCTTGGTTCTTGGTTAACTCCGACAGGAGATAATACAGGACAATGGGTTGCTTATGCTGATGCAACAGGAAATCATCAGATTGGAAATTTTCCAGCTATTACTAATGTACAGCCAGGAGAGACTAGGAGTGGGTATGTAGTGGTTGCGAATTATGGATCACTCCCTTTCCGTTATCAAGGATCTGCTAGTGGATCTTGGTCGACGTCATTAGGTGCTCTTGGCTTACCATTGGTTAACAGTTTAATTACTGTTCCAAATATTCATAGGTACGCGGCTGGAAATTGTGAAGCTGATGCATATTGTGAGGATATTTATTATTGGTTAACAAATGCTGGATACACGAACATTTCTGCAGGAGTTGGTAATTTTGCAGGACCAGTAGTGGGGGGGGATAGTCCAACTTTTGAATTGAATAACATGCAGTTTACAATTTATAGAGTTGACCTAACTCTTGATGTTACAGCTGATAATAACTATCAGGGTCAAACATTCAATTACACTTTGAATTTACAGACCAAACAAGTTAATGCACCTAGCTTTTAATTAAGTTAGTGTGTTAAGAAGTGTTGCCCCGATTCAGGGGCAACAACCTTAGCATATTAATTTATGACAAAGATGGGAAAAAGATTTGTTAAATTATTTATATCTGTTGTACAGACTTTAATTATTGTTGCGTTGGTTTGTATAACGGTTGTTAGTTTTGCTTACAAACTTCCAATTTTGAATAGACTCGGACTTACTTTTTATACAGTAGTATCAGGAAGTATGGAGCCTACTATTCCTGTAGGATCTCTTATTTATTCTGGAAAATATAATCTTGATGATCTAAAGAAGGGAGACATTATTACTTTTACTCGATCTGATAAAGATGGAAAATCTTCAGTAGTTACTCACCGCATAGAAGATGTGAAGAAAGTAGACGTTATTTTGTTTACTCCTGATAAGAAAGAGCAAAAGATTACTAAGATTTCGTTTATAACAAAAGGAGATGCCAATGGATCTAGTGATCAAGAGGAAGTTCTCCCTAATCAAATATTAGGCAAATATAATTGGGGTGTTCCTAAATTGGGATATGTTGCAATATTTGCACAGACTCAAACAGGATTTATCCTTTTGGTTGTTCTTCCAGCACTAGTATTAATTGTATGGGAAATACTTTCTGTAGTTATGCATTTTAAAGGAAAATACAAAAGGAAATCTGAAGAAGAAATTGAAAAACTTAAAAAAGAGCTGGAGAAAACTAAGAAGAAAGTAGGAAGGGTGGCTGAGGAATTATGAGAATCAAAGACTATTTAAAAATATTTTTTTCTACTGTAAAGATTTTTGCAGCAATTGGTGTGATATTCATGGTGGGAGTGAATGGTTTTCTTTATTCTCAAGCTTATTTTACAGTAGGAGTTAGTGGAACCTCAGAACCCTCCCAGACAGGTTGTTGGGCTCCTCCAACTGTTCCGGTACTGGCTTCTCCAGCAAATAACTATGTTGCTAATTCAACTTCTTCTTGGACGGCAAATCCTGTAATGATTTGGGATGTTTCAACTAGTTCCTGTCTTGGAGCTACTATCCAGTATCATTATCAATCTTCACATGTGTCAAATTTTGCAAGCCTTGCATATGATTCTACATGGCTTAATAGTCCTCAAATTCCGGCCCCTGGAACACCAGATGGTATTTATTATTGGCATGTGCAGGCAAGAGATCAGTGGGGACATGTAAGTGATTTTTCTCCTGCTTGGCTATTAACAGTCGATAATCATGCACCGAGTGTTCCACTTTTGATTTCTCCTGGAAATAACACAGAATTGAACAGTACTAGTTTAACCCAGACTTGGCAGGAAGTTTTTGACAATATGGGTGGAGAGGTTACGTATAACTATGAAAGTTATAGTGATCCTGGTCTTACAAGTTCTAGATTTACTGCAAATTATACAAACTCTGCTAATGGTAATGGGCAGGTTGTTACAAAGCATGCTGAAGGTGCACCGAATGGGGATGTTTACTGGAGAGTGCGTGCTGTTGATGCAAGAGGAAATGTAAGTGGGTGGAGTCAAGTGTGGCACTTTAAAATATTAAATACATTTCCAAATCCTACTTTAGAACCAATTCCAGCAACACCATCTGCAGGTATTGTGCTAAATGAAATTCTTCCTAATCCATTAGGTGGAGGTACTGCTATGCCGAATGGTGAGTGGGTAGAACTTTACAATAATTCTAACTCACCTGTAGATGTGAATCATTGGCATATAACTGATTTGAATGATTTACATGATGTAGAAATTTTGGGTACTAAAACAAATACAGGCGGAACAGTAGTTTCTCCACATAGTTGGTTAGTTGTTTACTTTACAGGAGCAATACTTAACAATACTGGTGATACAGTTAACCTCTACTCTGGAGCTGTTTTACCTGGCAACTTGATTGATTCTCACAGTTATGGATTAACTCCTGCTGGGAAATCAATTGCGAGAATTCCTGATGGATCAACTACTTGGTATGACCCAGTTCCAACTCCTGGAGGACCAAATGAGTTAGAGATTCCTACACCAGCACCAACTCCTACGCCTGTATTAAATTTAAATATAGAGCCTTCTTCTGAGCCAATAATTGAAGTTTCTCCTACGCCAATTTCTACTTTAGTGCCAACTCCTACTCCAACACCTTTGCCTAGTCCAGTACCTAGTCCAAGTTCAGATCCCTTACCTGCACCAACACCTGAAAACATACCAGTACCAAGTATCGATCCAACACCTACACCTAGTGCAACACCAACAGTATGAGAAAAATTAAATATTTATCAAGTTTAGTTGCAGGCTTTTTATTAGTTTTTCTTTTTACCCCACGTGTACTAGCTGCTAATTTATCTGTAAGTTGTTTAGCAGGTGGTCCTTGCACAATAACTCCAGTTTCAACTCCTCTTTTTCAGGAAACTGGATGGGTTCCAGGTGATTCGGTTAGTAGAACCATAACAGTTGCAAATCAAGATTCTTCTCAGAGTTGTGATTTAGTTATGACTGTTCAAAATCCTGTACAAAGTCCATCAAATTTTGCTTCTGTACTACTTTCAAGTATTAATAGTGGAAGTACAGTTTTTATAAGCTCTACCTTGAATTCGATTTTTACTGGGGGTCCAATATCCTTAGGGACAATAGCTGCAGGGTCTTCTCAAATTTATGACTGGAATGTTGCTTTTGACCCAAATGCTGGAAATGAGTTCCAGGGGGCAAATACTACTTTTGATTTTAATTTAAGCTTTACATGCAACCCACCTGCAACATCTAATCCTAACAACCCAGGAGGTGGGGGAACTGTACAAGGGGCAAGCACTTGTAATGACACTGCACCCCGTGGAGCACCCGTTTTATCAGCTATTTCTGGAGGAGATAATATAATCAATCTTTCTTGGACACCTGTCAGTCCTGTTGATCATTACATGATCGAGTATGGAACAACTAGCGGACAATATATTTATGGAGCTACGAATATAGGAAATGTAACAAGTTATAGTGTTAAGGCTCTTTCTGGAAATACAATCTATTTCTTCAGAGTGGTAGGGGTGAATGGCTGTACAGGGGGCAACTGGTCAAATGAGGCTAATGCAACAACTACAGGGGCAGTTTTGGCTCAAGTGGCTGCTGCTGGATTTAATATTTTGGGGGTGAAAACTGAAGCTACGCCTACTCCGAGTCCTACTCCTCAAAGTAGTCCATCTTCAAGTCCTGAACTTAACGTTTTAGGAGCCTCGGCTTGTAGAGATAATAACTATCCTTGGTGGATTCCCCTTGTTATACAGCTTGCAGCTAGTATTTTATATATTTGGAAGCGGTGGAAAGATAAGAATTGGTGGCTAATTTTGGCTATAGGGGCAATAATTTCTCAGATAATTCACCAGATTTTGGGTTGTAATTGTGCAACTGGAGAGTGGTGCCCAAGGTATTGGCTTTTGAATTTGATAATAGTTTTCTTCTCTGTCCTTTATTACATATATCAAAGAGGCAGCAAAAAAGTCGAAGAACCCTCCAAATAAACCTATAGCTTGCTTAAGCAATGGATGAGTTGTATAATTTCAGAGGTATGTATTTTGTTAAAGATGGCGTTAGAAAATTATTAATTTTTTGTTTAATTTTGACTCTTTTTGTAGGTTTAGCCATGAATTCTATGGCTAAAGCTCAGGGTAATCCTAACACTGGCTCTATTTGGACAACTAACTTAGATTGCGAAAAAGTAAACGGGAATATTTATACACTAAAAGGTGATGTTTATTTGGACGGCGGACCGTCTACTTCAAGTAATCCTGGCTTGCCTGATGGTGAGTATTTTGTAAAGGTAACCGAGCCAAATGATACGCTTTTGGGCAAAAGCGATCCCACTACTGTAAATGTGTCAAATGGTCGTTTTGCAACTTGCGTTAATTTATTTAACTTGACTAATTTTAGTGATACTACAAATTCAGGTGGGGAGTATAAGGTTTGGGTAAGTAAAAACAAAGAGTTTCCAAACAATGAGTCTAAAACTGATAACTTTAAGGTTGGGAGTTCTTCTATTGCTAGTCCTAAACCTATCCCTAACGATAGCTCTCCTACTCCTATACCATGTGTACCTGATGTAGAAGGAACACCATGCCCAACTAGTACTCCCGCTCCAACACCTACTAGTGAACCAACAAATCCTCCTGCACCTGGACCACAAGGACCTAAAGTTTGTGATTCAAAACAACCACCTGCACCCTTGCTTTTATCTGTAACAAGAACTAGTGCAACGACTGCACTATTAAAGTGGGCACCGGTAATTCCATCTACATATTATGTAATTTCATATGGAACAGATCCAAATAACTTGCAATTTGGGGTACCCAACACTGGAAATACTGACAATTTTACAGTTGGAGCTTTAAATCCAAATTTGAATTATTACTTTAGGCTTATGGCAGTAAATGAATGCATGCCATCTGATCCTTCTGCAATATTGGGAACTGGTGGAGGAGTTTTGGGAGCATCAACAAGCAAAGTTCTTGGAGCAAGTACAGACAGATTAGCTGCAACACATTCTGATTTTAGTTCACTTAGGGCAATTGCTGGGCTTGCTGTTTTTGGACTAGTCTTTGTAGCGGGCGTACAATTTCTTCATGCTAGGGAAGAGAATTAAAAAGTTTAAATTTAAGAAACTCATGTCAAAAAGATTTATTGATATTGCTTTTGTTGGAATAATTTCTATATACCTAGGCTTTGCCTTTTTTAGATTGAGCAATCCTATTTTTTGGGAGAGGAAAGAGGCAAAAATTGGAGGGTCAATAATGTCTACTCCTACTACAAAATTCCCCCCTACTGAAATTAAGATTTCAAACATAAAAATTGATTTGCCAATATCTGCCGGACTTGTGGATGGAAATACCTGGGATTTGTATGATGACAAGATTGCTTGGCTTGCAACATCTGCTGTTCCTGGGGAAGGTAATGTAATTTTATATGGGCATGACAGACGAGGACTTTTTGGGGATTTATATAAACTTAAAGTTGGGGATGTAGTTGAGGTTAAAAAAGGGAATGACTGGTTTAAATATAGGGTGTCTGAGGTTCATAGAGTGCTTCCAACTGATGTAGCTTCAATTTTGTCTGATAAGAATAGATTAACAATGTATACTTGTGATGGGACTTTTGATCAAAAGAGGTTGGTGGTATATGCTGATCCTGTTGACTGAAAGTGCAATCAAATAGATAATGAGTGAGCAATGAACCTTAATCCTGCTCACTTTTTTATACCCAGACATTCTAATGGACACAAGGCTAAAATCCTTCATTCCACATCCATTTTTTTCATAGTACTTACACTACTTTCTGTTCAGATCGCTGTTAATTTTGCTGCAAAAAAGGGACTGGTTTTAGGATTTGCAGCAAACATATCTCCAAGTGAAGTAATTAGACTTACTAATTTAAAAAGACAAGAAAATGGACTTTCTCCTCTAGTTGAGAATAAAACTCTTGATCAGGCTGCTCTTGCTAAGGGAACTGACATGATTAATAAAGGCTATTGGGCTCATGTTTCACCTGATGGAATACAACCATGGAAGTTTTTTGGAGATTTTGGGTATGACTATAGATACGCTGGAGAAAATTTGGCAAGAGATTTTTCAGATCCAGCAAGTGCGGTGGATGCATGGATGGCCTCTTCCTCACACAGGGAGAATATGCTATCCAGCAAATACAGAGAAATAGGAATTGGAGTAGTAGATGGAAAACTAGCGGGAGTAGATACTACCATAATAGTTCAGTTTTTTGGAACTAAAATGGCTGATACCATTCCAGTACAACCTGTTGCAAAAGCTGAACCAACAGTTGCTCCTATTGTTGGACAAGTAAAGGCTGCAACGCCACTTCCAACTGTTAACCCAACTGTCTTGCCTACTGCAACACCAGCAGTTGCTGCTACTTCACCTCAACTTCAGGTTTCACCATTTAACATAACTAGAAGCATATCTTTAGGAGTAATTTCAGTTTTAATTATAGCTTTGGTAGTTGATACCTTTGTTATTGAGAAGAAAAGACTGGTAAGAGCAGGAGGAAGAGCTTACGCACACTTTGCCTTTTTGGGGATGATTTTGGCAATACTAATTATTGCTAAGGTAGGACAAATACTATGATTAACAAAGTTAAGTATAAGTTTTACTTATGACAAAAAGTTTTGAAAGAGCTATTAAACACCTTCCACATATTGCCTCTTTATATGGGGTGTTTTTAATTACTGCTGTTATTTTTGTACTGTTTTCATTTAACAAAGCTGTGCAGGTTTCAGCACTTGCAGCAGCGGCGAGTGCCTATGTTACCTGGGGAGTGGTGCACCACCTTATTCATGATGATTTAACAATTGCAGTGATAATTGAGTATTTAGCCTTTGCATTGCTTGGTTTTGTAATTGGAGTGACTCTACTTTTAAGGTAACTCCGAGAGGGCATTTTTAGCTTCAAACCATGGTATAATTAGGCATGGTTGATTTAGACAAAAATGGATTTTATAGCCCTTCCAAAGGGAGTTTGACTGTGAGAAAAATGTTAAAAGAGATTTCTAACTTTGTGAGTGAAGAGCCAGGAAGTTTCTACAGCTTAGTTATTGGAACTGACTCTCAGATTAAATACAACAATGGAAAAGGCGAGTGTGATTTTGTAACAGCTATTGTAATTCACAGAAAAGGCAAAGGGGCAAGGTATTTTTGGAAGAAAGATAAAGTAATGAGGGCACCTGTTTTAAGGGAAAAAATCTACAATGAGACTACAAGGTCACTTGAGACTGCACATGAGCTTGTTCCAGCACTTAGAAGCCAGGTTACTCCTGCTAAATATGATTTAGAGATTCATATTGATGTAGGGCCAATAGGAAAAACTAGGGAAATGATTAAGGAAGTTGTTGGAATGGTAAGCGGAAATGGATTTGTAGCAAAGACGAAACCTGATTCATGGGGAGCTTCATCTGTAGCTGACAAACATACCTAACTTATAGTTTTTGAGACTTGCAAGCTCGTGTATAATAAATATTACTGTAAATATGGCTGGTCCTAAAGAAGTTCCAATTGAAATTGAGTATGACCCGGAACAGTTTGGTACAGCTCTTAATGGAAAACTATCTTCAAAAGGACATCGGTATCAGTTGTTTATTCACACACAGGAAAATGGGTCTAACGAGATAGAAGTTTCTGATTTAGGAGAAATTAAACCAGGCGATGAATTTGTCTTCAAAGTAAAAATAGTAGAACACAAAAACAATAAATGAAGATTTTGGTAACAGGAGGGGCTGGGTTTATAGGGTCTAATTTTATTAGATATTGGTTAGATAAATATCCTCAGGATAAGATTGTTAATTTAGATAAGCTTACATATGCTGGACATTTAACTTCTACGAAAGATTTTTCAAAGAAGAAAGGTTATTTGTTTATTAAAGGCGATATTTGTGATCGAAAAATTGTTGATAAGGCAATGAAAGGTGTAGACATTGTTGTGCACTTTGCTGCTGAAAGTCATGTTGACAGATCTATTGTTGGACCTGGAGTGTTTATAAAAACAAATGTCTTGGGAACTCAAATACTTTTAGACTCAGCATGTCAGAATAAAGTTAAGAGATTTCATTTTGTGGGAACTGATGAAATTTTTGGAAGTTTAGATTTAAATTCTAAAAAGAAATTTAATGAGAATACTTTATATAATCCTAGAAGTCCATATTCTGCAAGTAAAGCTGCTGCTGATCATCTAGTGAGAGCTTATTTTTTTACATATGGACTTGGTGTGACAATAACCAATTGTTCTAACAATTTTGGTCCATACCAAGATCCAGAGAAATTCCTACCACGTTTGATTACTAATCTAATAGATGGTCAAAAGCTGCCAGTATATGGAGATGGGCTAAATATTCGAGATTGGCTCTATGTAGAGGACCATGTGAGAGCGATTGAAAAGGTTATAAAAAAAGGAAAAGTAGGAGAAACATATGTTGTTGGAGGTTTAACAAAAGATATTAGCAATTTAGAAGTTGCTAATATGCTCCTTGGTATTTTTAGGAAAGATTCATCATGGATAAAATTTGTTCAAGATAGGAAGGGGCATGATAGGAGATATGCTGTTGATTGGAGAAAGATTACAACCGAGTTGGGGTGGAAACCAAAATATACCTTTTCTGATTGGCTGATAAAGACTGTTGATTGGTATAAAGATAATGAGTGGTGGTGGAGACCATTGAAGAATAAAGCAGAAAAACTTTATTCAAAGACTGGGCAAAAATAGTTCATTTCAGAAGGTCCGATCTATTTTTCTTTGTTTTTTTGAGAGACTCTTCTTTTCTCCAGTTTTCAATTTCTTTGTGATTGCCTGAAAGAAGAACTTTGGGAACTGTCATTCCTTTAAAATCTTCAGGACGAGTGTATTGAGGGTACTCAAGAAGATTATCTGAGAAAGATTCAAATTTTACAGCATCTTCCTTTTCCAACACTCCTGGAATAAGTCTTACAATTGTATCTGCAATAAGCATTGCAGGAAGTTCTCCTCCTGTTAGTACAAAGTCTCCAACTGATATTTCTTCATCAACAAGACTTCTTATTCTTTCATCAAACCCTTCATAGTGGCCGCAGATTAAAATAATATCTTTTTGTTTAGATAGATCTTTTGCAATACTTTGATTAAATACTTTTCCTTGAGGAGTAAGAAGTATTACTGTAGTATCTTTGGTTTTTAGGTCTTTTAAAGCATTGTAGATAGGTTCTACCATCATGACCATTCCAACTCCACCTCCATATGGTCTATCATCTACAGTTTTTCTTTCAGTTAACCCCCAAGATCTTAAGTCTTTTATTTCAATATTTACTAGCTTTTTGTCTTTTGCTCTTTTAATTATTGATTCATCAAAAGGACCAACAAACATGTTAGGAAATAAAGTTAGTATTTGTATTTTCATAGTTTGATTTCTTATACGCTAGTGTTATTATATTCTAAGATATGGAATTTGTGAAAGAAATTGTAAAAAAAGCAAAATTGGTTCTTACAAAGCCAAAGATATTTTTTGAGGGAGCAAAGAAGGAAGACGGTATTAAGGATGCATTTATCTATTATGCAGTTTTATCTTTGGTTGGCACAATATTGCAAACTTTGGCAGCAGTTGTTCTTCAGGGAGGCAAGGGTTTAAATATTCCTGCCTTAGTTGTAGTTTATATACTTACACTTCTACTTATTTTTATAGTAATTGCAATTATTCATGTTTGGGCAAAGATCTTTGGAGGTACAGGAACCTTTGTGAACACATATCAGTTATATGTGTATTCAAATACTCCTAAGCCATTACTTAATTTTATTCCAATCATAGGTCCTCTTGCTGGATCTATTTATGCGTTAGTTATTTTTGTAATCGGGGGAACTGTGATGCATAAATTTAGTATGAAGAAATCAATTCTTGTTTTTGCAGTTCCTGCAGTGATAATTACTCTTTTGTCTATTATCCTTGCATTTGCATTTGTAGCTTTATTGCCCACCTTCTTAATGAGTGCTGCTAATCAACAATAAAATGAAAGTTGTCGTTGTAATCCCTACTTATAATGAGAGGGATAATATCTCCAAAATGATTGAAGCTTTGGCTGATGAGTTTCCAAAGATAGAAAAGTCTTTGTCTCATAAAATGGAATTGTTGGTAGTTGATGATACTTCACCTGATAAAACATATGAGGTAGTAAGAGACTATGCAAAGAAATATAAATGGGTGCATCTTCTTCTAAATCCTAAAAAAGAAGGATTAGGGAAGGCATATGCTAAAGGATTTAAATATGCCATGAAAGAAATGAATGCTGACTATGTGATGGAATTTGATGGAGATTTTCAACACAGGCCTGATGAGATGCACAGACTAGTTGAGAAAATTGACGAAGGTTATGAATATATTATTGGATCAAGATACATACCAGGCGGGTCAATTCCAAAGGAGTGGGGATTTAACAGAAAGTTTTTAAGTGTTGTGGGAAATTTAATTGCAAGAGTAGGACTTTTAAGATTTGGTGTTCATGATCTTACAACTGGTTTTAAATTAACTAAGGTAAAGGGAGTTTTAGATAAAGTTGATTTGGATCACCTTTACTCAAACAGTTTTGCATATAAACTACATATTTTGGCAGCATGCCTTAATAATGGTGCTAAGGTAGCTGAGGTTCCAATTACTTTTATGGCAAGGACAGCTGGGGAATCTAAGATTATTAAAAATGAAATGATTGAAAGCCTTAAAGTCATTTTTCTTTTCCAAATACATAATCCAAAAATACTTAGATTTTTCAAGTTTGCAACAGTAGGTTTTATTGGATATTTAATTAATGCAGGCGGTTTAGAAGTTTTTTATAGATTGGGACTTGCAACTGCAATTGCAGCAGCACTTGGAGCTGAGCTTGCTATTATTTCAAACTTTACGTTAAATAATTTTTGGACATTTTCAGAAAGAAAGATTACTTCTGTTGGCAAGTTAATAGTCAAGTTTTTGCAATTTAACTTTACATCATTGGGGGCAATTTTAATTCAGGCAGTGGTAGTTGGAGTAGGAACCAAATTATTTGGGAATCAGTATAGGCAGATTATGCTTATAATTGCTGTTGGATTTTTTGTACTTCCATATAACTATGCAGCCTACAATATTCTTATTTGGAAGACTTGGAAGATCCCAGGTCTTGGTTGGCTTCAGAAGCTGGTTGGTTAAGATCAAAACTATAATAAGGATCTCCTCCGTTTCTTGATTTTCTTACAAAGACAGGAATCTGCATTCCAGCTTTTAGTCCAAGAGTGTGTGACTTACCATTTAAATTAATAGTCATTTCTACATTATCCTTAACAATAGAAATGCAAAATTCAATTTGTCTTTTAGAAGATTTAATGTGGGAAAGTGCTACTTTTAAAGTTCCCATTCCAAGGAATTCTCCCTCTACTTCATAATCACAAGTAGGACAAATCGGCCTAGGAGGAAATATCTTAGAGCCGCAATGCGAACATTCTTTGCCAGTTAGTGTTAGCCTTTCGTTTCTTACTCTCCAGTTTTGAGCTATATGGAAAAATCCCCTGTCAGGACTCATGTAGATATAATTATAGCAGAGGTTGCAAGCCTAGAAGATTTATAGGAATGGTCCCCAGTTTGCAATTGGCATTACATTTTGGGAAATGAAGGCAAGAGCAAATAAATAGGTGGGGATGATAAGAAGGGCAAAAATGTATTTAAATTCCTTCATAGTTAAGTATTTATGAAATGCTACGAAAGTAAAAGGTACTAAAGGAAGAGCATATCTTAGTAAGTCTCGGTGCGATACAAAAAGAAGAGAGGTGAAAAATATTCCAGTAAACCATGCAAGTGTGTATTCTTTTCTTTTAATGAATGTTGCTACTGTTGCTGCTCCAAATAGGTATATAAATAGTACTTCTTCTAGCCAAAATGTTCCTACCCAAGGTGCAGAATAGTTAAAGATCTGGAAAGGTGGAAAAAGAAGATGAATATTGTCACCTGAGTGGAAGTAGGCAAGAAAATCATTAAAGGTTGTTTTTAAACCAAAAAAGTAAAAGACGGCAAGAAGGGAAAGGGGGATGGCAACTATAGCAAGAGGTTTTAAATTAATCTTTTTGAATTTGCCAGTAATAATATTGTTTAGTTGGGGAGCTGCAATTGATCCTAAGTATGCAATAAACAACAGAATAGCTGGGGATTTTGTTAATTGTGCTACTACTCCCCAGAAAGCTGCATACAGATACTTTTTTTCGGTAAAGTAGTAAAGAGATGCAATAATTGCAGCTACAAAAAGGGGCTCTGGAGAGCCAACTGATCTAACCACCAGCCATCTGCCTGGAAAGAGGGCAAAGACAAGGGTAATCCAAAGAGCATCATGGGGTTTAACATATTTTAAAATTAGTTTGTGGAAGAAGAAGAGGGCAAGGAAGGATGAGGCAACTGTAAGAAACAGCATTGAGTAGGGATATCCAAAGACAGGAGAAAATAGCCTAATAAGAAGAGGAAAGAGTGGAAAGTGGGCTGCGTAATACTCAAGCGGAAGTGGAAACTGATAATTTTGAGCAATTTGAGGAAGATTATAGAGAGTTTTAGCAACAATTAAATAAAGAGGGCCATCATAGTTTGCAACAATTGTAGCCATTCCATTTTTAGCTAAAGGTACATTTGCAATATTATCTAGCCTCAAAAAGAAAGGGAGCCAGATTAAAAGAGTTGGAATTATGGCTAAAAAGAGGATGGGGACAATATTTGTTAATTTTTTCATGGAACTATCAAATATTAGCACGCTAGGCTTATTTTATGCTAGACTTTGATGACAAATGGCAAAAATAGATTCACTTTCAGTATTTTTTCCAGCCTACAATGAGGAGGGAAATATAAAAACTACAGTTACATCTGCTAAAGAGGTTTTAGAGAAGGTTGCAAATAAGTGGGAAATTATTGTTGTTAATGATGGATCTAAAGATAGAACAAGGGAAATAGCAGAAGCCTTAGCTAAAAAGGACAAGAGAATTAAGGTTGTAAACCAAGCTAATGCTGGATATGGAGGAGCATTGAAGACAGGATACAGAAATGCAAAATATCCCTGGGTTGCTTTTGCAGACAGTGATGGA
Source organism: Patescibacteria group bacterium (assembly GCA_036381415.1). Lineage (GTDB taxonomy): Bacteria > Patescibacteriota > Microgenomatia > UBA8517 > UBA8517 > DASVCV01. The sequence goes on along the minus strand of DASVCV010000012.1, from coordinate 67,272 downwards.
CAGTTTGATTTTGGAGAAATTACAAAGTTTTTAGAGTATACAGACAAAGCGGATTTAATTTTGGGCTACAGACTTCATAGAGCAGATCCATTTATGAGAAAGGTTTTTACATGGGGATGGAGAATTTTCCCAAGAGTTATTTTTGGACTTACCATAAAAGATTATTCATGTGGGTTTTGGGTAATAAAGAAAGAAGTGTTTGATTCTATTCAACCTTTAGTGGGAGAAGAAAAGGTAACTAAAATTGAGATGCTAACTAAAGCAAAAAGAAAAGGGTACAGATTTGCTGAGGTTGGAGTACATCATTATCCAAGAAAGTTTGGGAAGCAGACAGGAGCAGATATGAAAGTAGTTCTCAAAAGTATTACTGATTTAATCAAATTATGGCAAAAATTGAATTAGGTAAAAGGATAAATCAGATATTTAAAAAAACTAAGGGATGGGTTAAAGATCACCCAAAGGAAACAGTTTTATTAGTTTTAATTATTTTGGTTGGTGCATTTCTAAGACTTTACAAAATTGATCAATACATGACTTTTTTGGGAGATGAAGGAAGAGATGTGATTATAGTAAGGCGTCTTTGGGTAGAGGCGCATCCTCCATTAATTGGACCTGGAACTTCAATTGGAAATATGTATTTAGGTCCTCTTTACTACTACATGATGGCAATTCCACTTTTAATTGCCAACTACTCGCCTGTTGGGCCAGCTGTAATGGTTGCTTTGCTTGGAGTTTTAACTATATTTTTGGTTTGGTGGGTAGCAAGAGAGTGGTTTGGAGGCATTGCAGCTTTTTTTGCAGCATTTTTTTATGCTATCAGTCCTACAGTTGTAATTTATTCAAGATCTTCTTGGAACCCCAACATCATGCCTTTTTTTGCATTGGCTTCAATTTATTTAATGTGGAGAGTGTGGAGTAAGAAAGAATTAAGACTTTTAATTCTAGCTGGGATTTCTTTTGCATTTGTTGTGCAGTCACACTACTTAGGACTGGCGCTTATTCCTGTAATGGGAATTTTGTGGCTTCTTACTTTTTGGCAGGCCAAGAAGGATAAAAAAGAGAAAAGAAAATTAATTATGAATACTATTTGGGGGGTAGCTGCTTTTGCAATTTTGATGTCTCCCCTTCTTATCTTTGATATTAGACATAATTGGCAAAACTTTAATGCAATAAAGCAGTTCTTTACTGTAAGACAAGATACAGTTTCAATTAAACCCTGGAATGCAATTCCAAAGATGTATCCAAGATTTGAAGATATAAATGCAAGACTAATAGCAGGGAGGGATGTTGAGGTTGGGAAGTGGACGACAATTATTGTAACAGGAATTTGCGCTTTTCTTGTTCTTACAAAAAGAAAAAAATTGGGGAGTGCATTTTATCTTCTTATTGTGTGGATGGGATTTGCACTACTTGGATTTGGATTGTATAAACAAAATATTTTTGATCACTATTACGGATTTGTTTTTGCTGTTCCATTTATTCTTACTGGAGCTATTTATCAGAAGCTATATAAAAATAATATTGTAAAAATATTACTTGTAATTGGGTTTTTGATTTTAGCTTATGCTAATTTTTCAAATAGTGCTTTGAATGTTGGACCAAACAATCAGCTTAAAAGATCACAAGATATTGCAGCTTTTATAAGGGATAGGGCAAATGGACAAAGGTTTAATATTGCAACTATTTCTGAAAGAAATAATAGAGATGTGTATCAGTACTTTTTCCAGGTATGGGGAGCAAAGGTAGTAGATACTGACCCAAATGCAGTGGCCTACACAGTTACTGATCAGTTATTTGTGGTTTGTGAGAAACCTAAGGAAAAGTGTGACCCAACCCATGATCCTTCTGCATGGATTGCCAACTTTGGCTGGAGCAAAATACTTGACCAATGGGAAGTATCAGGAGTTATTGTTTATAAGTTAGGCCACAATAAGTGAAATGAATTATCCTCACTCACAGGAAATTTTGGATGAAGTAAAAAAATCAGAAAAAGTTCTTATTAATTGTCATGCTAATTGTGATGCAGACAGTGTTGGAAGTGCAGTTTCGTTTTTGCATTTTGTGAAGGGGTTAGGAAAGGAAGCAAAAATAGTAAGCCCAAGTCCAATTCCTAAAAATCTTTCTTTTTTAAAAGAAACGAAAGATATAGAGATAGTAGACTATGAAAAGTTTGATTTTACTGCTTGGGATCTTTTTGTAGTTTTAGATTCTGCAAGCTGGGAAAGAGTTACTGGAAATAAAAAAGTCAGCATCCCTTCAATTCCTATTATTGTGATTGATCACCATGAAACAAATGAAAAATTTGGGAAAATTAATATGGTTGATGAGAGTTCTCCATCAAACTGCGAGATTTTATTTTGGCTTTTTAGAGGTTGGGGAATAAACATGGATGCGAATCTTTCTACTTCACTATTAACAGGTGTGATGGGAGATACAGGAGGGTTAAGGTTTAGAGAAACTAAGGAGAGTACTTTTGTAGTGGTTGCTGATTTAATGACAAAAAGAGCTGATAGAGAAACAATAATTTTAAATCTGTTTCAAAGTTATGAATTATTAACAATTAAGTTTTGGGTTGAGGTTCTAAATAATTTGAAAATAGATGAGGAGAGTGGAATTGCTTGGTCGGCTACGAAGTTTGAGATATACAAAAAATATGAAAGACCAGTTGGAGCTAAAAGTGAAATTGCAGATTTAATATTTCAAAGTGTGTCTGGAAGCAAGATTGGAATTGTGATGATTGGAGAAGATAAAAGATTGGATGTAAGTTTTAGATCTAGGACCGGAGTGGATGTGTCTAAAATTGCAGCAAAGCTTGGTGGAGGTGGACACAGGTGGGCAGCTGCTGCAAAGATTTTAGATTTGCCATTTGAAAAAGCTGTAGAGAAAGTGTTAGATACTGCAAAAGAGCTTATGAAGGAGAAAGAAGGAAAAATATGATTAAGAAAATAAAAGGGAACATAAAAGAGTGGATGGGAAGATTTAAAAGAGAAGTAAAAGATCATCATGTTATCTATATTTTACTTTTTATAGTTTTAATTGCTGCCTTATTTTTTAGGGTTTATAGAGTAGACCAGCTTCTAGGGTTCTATTATGACCAAGGAAGAGATGCGCAGGTAATTTGGGATTTCTGGCACAAGGGAAAAATGTTTTTAATTGGACCTACTACTGGGATAGCTGGAATATTTCGTGGACCTTGGTATTACTGGCTAATTGCCCCTTTTTATTTAATTGGTGGTGGAGATCCTGGATTTCCAGCGGTTTTTCTTTCGTTAACAACACTTGTAGCTGTTGTATTTGTTTACATTATTGCTTCTAAAGTGGCAGATAGGTCAACTGGTGTATTTGCTGCAGCAATTGCAGGATTATCATATTATTTACTTTTGGCCTCCCGTTGGCTATCAAATCCCACTCCAATGCTTTTAATTAGCATGTTACTTATTTTTAGTATGTTTTTGGCGATGGAAGGAAAAAAGTGGGCTTGGCTTGCTATTGGGTTTTTAATTGGTATGGCAATGCAGTTTGGAAGTGCAGCTGAAGTTTTTTACTTTCCTGCTGTAGTTATTTTTGCAATCTGGCAAAGACGCAATCTTGGTAGTAAGAAAATAATGATTGCAAGCATTTTTCTAATTTTTTTTGCATTTGTCCCACAAATTATTTTTGATCTTATTCATCAGGGTATTTTAAGAACTGCAATTGCCAAGTTTTTATTTACAGACAAATCTTTTAAGGTTTCTTTCTGGGAAATGGTAAAGATTAGAGTTCCTTTTTATCAGGATGTATTTATGTCTAAAATTAATCCAAGTGGTGAAAAAGGAAAATTGGTTGCAACTGCTTTTATGTTTGCATCACTTCTAATTAACTGGAGAAGTCTTTGGGCTAACAAATATTTTAAAGTGATTTTACTTTTACTTGTTTCTCCTTTAATTGGTATGTTTTTCTTCCAGGGAAATTTTGGGAATGTCTATGATTACTACTTTACAGGGTATTACTTTATATTTGTTTTAGTATTCTCAATATTGGTTGTGAATTTTGTGCAAGGCAGGGCAAGATTTGTAATCCCAGCATTATTTTTGATTGTCTTTTTCCAGCAGAATTTACTCCTAGATAGAAATTATGTAGTTTCTGGTGTTGATGGTCCTACTACTGTTGCAATGGGTAATGAACTTCAAGCAGTTGATTGGGCTTTTAAAGATGCTGGAGGAAGGGAGTTTAATTTTGATAGCTATGTTCCGCCAGTTATTCCTTATTCTTATAACTACTTATTTGTTTGGCAGGCAACTAAAAGGTGTGGAGTGGATTTATGCAACATGAAGCTAGATAAACACGTTAGTTTACTTTATACAGTATTTGAGACTGATCCACCCCATCCCGAAAGGCTTCAATCTTGGATGGTTAGACAAGCTGGTATCGGAAGTATTCAAGAAGAGGTAAAATTTGGAGGGGTGAGTGTGCAAAGAAGGGTTAGATTTAATATAGACAAATAAGATATATGAAGTACAAATTATCAGTAGTAATTCCAGCATACAATGAAGTTAAAAATATCCAGAATGGAGTTTTGGATGAGGTTAATGAGTATTTAAAGAAGCAAAAATATATTTGGAATGTACTTTTGGTTGATGATGGATCAACTGATGAAACACCAACTCTTCTTTCCAGCTATGCCAAAAGCCACAAAAATTTTACTTTCTATGAAGAACCACACAGAGGAAAAGCAGGAACTGTAATTGCCGGGATGTTAAAAGCAGAAGGAGAAATAATTTTATTTTCTGATATGGACCAGGCAACACCTTTGAGAGAAATTGAGAAGTTCTTTCCTAAATTTGAGAGTGGATATGATGGAGTAATTGGATCAAGGCATGGAAGAGAAGGTTATCCAATGGTAAGAAAGTTAATGGCTTACGGATTTATGATTTTAAGAAAATTAATTCTTAATCTTCCATATAAAGATACTCAGTGTGGATTTAAAGCTTTTAAGAAGGAAAAAGCTCATGAAATATTTAAGAGAATGAAAGTTTTTAATGATACGGCACGCATTAAAGGGGCGGCAGTGAATGCTGGTTTTGATCTTGAGATTTTATATATTGCAAGAAAGCTAGGATTAAAAGTTGCTGAAGTGCCAGTTGATTGGCATGAAAAGGGATTAAGAAAAGAAGTGAGTCCAATTAAAGACTCCTGGGATGGGTTTAAGGGATTAATAAAGGTAAGAATAAATGCACTTAGCGGGAAATATCAAGTTTAATATGGTTAAAAAGTTTTTGATTAATTGGAAAAAGACAGGGATAATTCTTTTTTTAATACTTCTTTTTGCATTTCTAATTAGGATATACCACTTAACTTCCATGCCGGTGTTTGCAGATGAAGCAATTTACATAAGATGGTCTCAAGTAATGGCAGCTGATAATACATTAAGGTTTTTGCCTTTGTCAGACGGCAAACAGCCCTTTTATATGTGGATACTTATGTTTTTGATGAATAAACGTTTTGATCCTTTGTTTTTGGGAAGAGTTATTTCGGTATTTAGTGGAATTGGAACAATTGCTGCAACATTTGGAATTTCATATTCATTGTTTAAATCAAAAAAGGTGGCTTTAATAGCTTCTTTTATGACAGCCATTGTTCCTTTCTCTTTCTTTTTTGACAGGATGGCACTTGTGGATTCACTTTTAACTATGTTTGGTATGTGGACACTACTATTGGGAATTATTACTGCCAAAACAAAAAGATTGGATATGGCAATGCTAACCGGGTTTAGTTTAGGTGGAGCACTTCTTACTAAATCTCCAGCATTATTTTTTGCAGTGCTGCTTCCTTTAACGCTTGTCGTTTCAAAGTGGCCAAAGAAGAGAATGGATGTTCTAACTCATGTATTTCATTTAGTTGGGTTATTGTTGGTTACCTATGTTATTGGATATGGAATGTATGGAATTTTAAGATTGGGTCCTAACTCTCAATTTATAACAATAAGGAATATGGACTATGTTTATCCAATAAGCCATTTGTTTGGGAGTGGCTGGTGGGATCCATTTACATTTCACTTTAAAGAAGTATTCACTGATTGGTTTATGGCTTGGGGGCCAGGACTTCTTACACTCTTTTTCTTTCCAGGAATTTTTACAACAGTAAGGAAACATAAATGGGAAGTGGTATTAATTTTTGCCTGGTTTATAGTTCCACTTCTTGCAACAAGCGAATTTGGAAAGGTTTTTACAGCTAGATATATTTTATATACTCTTCCTCCTTTTTATATGCTTTTGGCTAGTGCCTTTTTGGAAAGGAACAAAATCTATACAAAGATACTTACAATTGTTTTTATATTCCTAGTTATAAATTCATTAAGAATTGATTACTTATTTGCAACTAATATAGAGGTAGCACCAATTCCTTCTAGTGAAAGAAGTGGGTATTTAGAAGAGTGGACAAGCGGGACTGGGATTAAAGAGGTGAGTGATTATATAAAAGGAGTTCACTCTCAAAATCCTGGCAAAGGAATAGTTGTTGGGACTGAAGGATTATTTGGTACTTTGCCTGATGGACTTCAAATTTATTTAAATGAGATTCCTAATCTTACAGTTGTTGGAGTGGGACTTGATTTAGATAAAGTTCCTTCAAACTTAGTTAATTCAAAAAGGAGTGGAAACTTTACTTATTTGGTTGTTAATAATGACAGATTGAAGTTTACAAATCCTGAGTCAAAAGGACTAAGGTTAATAGCAGCTTATCCTAAAGCATTTAGACTAGATAAAAATGCAAAGGAATATAAAAACTTAGGGCCTAGAGAGACACTTTATTTATTTGAATTGGTTGACTCTGGGAAGTAGAGCATTCAACGTGATAATATAATTAACATGAAGTTTATTCGAAAAATTATTTCTAATCCTGGTTTTGTACCGCTTCTTATCGTTATCTTTGTGGGGATATTAGCTGGCAAAGGACTTATTGGATCTGGATATTTCAACATGCATGATGATCTTCAGATGATGAGGCAACTTGAAATGGAGAAGTGCTTTTTGTCTCTTCAGATTCCATGCAGATGGGTTCCTGATATGGGATATGGATTTGGTTTTCCTTTATTTAATTTTTACCCACCCCTTCCCTATTTAATAGGGGAGGCGATTAGACTATTTGGAGTATCTTTTGTAGATACTATAAAGCTTGTGTTTATTTTAGCTTTTGTCACATCAAGTGTGACAATGTACTTTTTGGGAAAAGAATTTTTTGGCAAATATGGCGGAATTATTGCAGCTATTTTTTATGTTTGGGCTCCATACCATTCAGTTGATATCTATGTAAGGGGAGCTATGAATGAAGCATGGGCACTAACTTGGTTTCCATTAATTTTTTGGACTTCATATAAACTTATAACTGCAAAGGGTAAGAGGTTTGGATGGATTGTGGGTCTTGGTCTTGCTTGGGCAGGACTTCTTACGTCGCACAATTTAATGGCTATGATATTTGCACCTTTGTTTTCTCTCTGGTGTTTACTTTGGGTTGTTAGAAGAAATGGTTGGAGAAAAATACTTCCTCTTATAGTTAGCGGAATTTTGGCATTTGGTTTGGTGGCATTTTTTACAATTCCTGTAGTAGTTGAGCAGAAATATACACATGCTAACAGCCTTATTCAGGGTTATTATGAGTACACTGCTCATTTTGCAACTGTGGGGCAGATTTTGACTTCACGCTTCTGGGGATATGGTCCTTCTATTTGGGGGCCAAATGATGGAATGCCATTCCAGATTGGACAGCTTCACTGGATACTTTCTTTAGTAGTGCTTGCCATTGTTGGTTTAAGAACACTTAAGAAAAGAAAAATAGATGATGTGACACTTATGGTTTTACTTTTGTTTGTTGGAGGTTGGTTTGCGGCTTTTATGATCCACTCAAAATCAACGCCTATCTGGCAGATGTTTAAGACTTTAAACTATGTCCAGTTCCCTTGGAGATTTTTAACAATTGTTATTTTTTGCTTCTCTTTTTTGGCAGGAATACTTCCTACACTTTTGCCTAAAAAAATAGGAATATATATTGCAGGTATTTTGGCAGTTGGACTTATTGTTTGGAACTGGAATTATTTCCTACCAGAACATGGACATTTAGGACCTCTAACTGATCATGAAAAGTTTAGCGGTCTTGCATGGGATTTACAGCAGACAGCTGGCATTTATGATTACCTTCCAATTACTGCTGAAATGGCGCCAAATAGTCCACAGAGGATTTTGGCTGAGTTTATAGATGGCAAAGGCGAAATTACAAGTCCAAAGGAAAGTACTAATTGGGCTACATTTAATGCAAATGTAGTAACTGATTACGGATTAGTTAGAATTAATATATTTCAGTTTCCAAATTGGAGAGTATTTATAGATGGAACTGAAGCACAAGTTAAGACTGCAAAGGAAGAGAAATGGGGAAGAATATATGTAAATGTTCCAAAAGGGGTGCATCAAGTGTATGTAAGACTATATGATACATTGCCAAGAACCTTAGGGAATATAATTTCACTTGTTACTTGGGTAATACTTGCGATATTAATTGTTAGAAATATCAGAGAAAATAAACTTAAGGGTAAGAATAAGAGTAAAAAAAAAAGCTTAAAATTTTCAGTTAGATTAGTTTTTGCAGGAGCAGTAGTTTTGGGAGTGATTATTAGGTATAGTCTACTTCCCTATGGAGATTTTAATATTAATGGTGATTTAAATGCAGTTGGAGAGTGGGGAGCAAAGTTTGAAAAGATAGGTACAAAGAATTTCTATACGGATACTAGTTGGGAGTTTTCAAGACCAACCTATCCCCCTCTATCTTCTTTAATGTATGGATATTTGGGTAAAATGTTTGACTCAAAGTATGTGCTTTCTCAGTTACACAATAAAATTAAGATTCCCCCGTCTTCTTTTATAATTGATTTCTACTCGAGTGGATACAATTTACTTTTAAAACTTCCTGTAATACTAGCTGATGTTGGATTAGGTGCCCTTATTTTTAAAGTAGTTAAAGATTTAACAAAAGATTCTAAAAAAGCAGCTTTAGCCGCATCTTTTTATCTTTTAAATCCTGTAACAATATTTCTTGCTGGAGTTTGGGGACAAACTGAGAGTGTAATTGCTATTTTTGGATTAGGATCATTTGTGTTATTGGCATCAAAAAAAGCATGGCTTGCAATCCCCCTTTTATTTATTAGTATCTATATAAAGCCAACCTGGATTGTTTTTGGACCTTTGTTTTTGTTTTTGCTTTGGAGATTTAAGGTGAGTAGGAAACAAATATTGGTTGGCCTTGTCATATCTGTTGTTATTTTTTATATAACCACAAATCCTTTTGCGAATGGGGATTTATTTGGTTTTAGTACTAAATATATTTTTAATAATATTTTACCCGGGTCAAAAGGAATACAAAAAATTTCCAACTCAGCATTTAATTTCTGGACTATTTTTGCAAAAATTGACCGTGATTTTGATTTTTCAAGATACTTTTTAATTCCAGCCAACTTGTGGGGCTTATTATTCTATCTTGTTATAAATGTGTTTACATTTAAGTGGATTTCAAAACAAAAGAACAATCTTTTGTCAGTTGTTGTAGGAATATTTACGATTGGATTAGGAAGTTTTCTATTTATGACTGGAATGCTTGAGAGATACTTCTTTGCAGCATTTGCTCCTTTAGTTATACTTATTTTTACTAAACCAAAGCTGGCTGTTTACTTGGTACTTATAAATATAACTTTATTTTTAAATCTAATCTGGGCTTTCTATAGAAGGAGTTCTGATGAAATAGGAAGGCCATTTACAGATAATGGGTTTTTGCTTATTAAGATTTTGTCTTTGGCTAATGTTATTTCTTATATCAAATGTACAAGAAGACTTTCTTAATACTACTTCCCATATTTTTAGTTACTCTTCTTTTTTATCTGCCTGTTCTTACTACTTACTTTAGCGGGGATGATTTTTTCCATTTTAGAGTTGCACAGGAAGCTGGAAGTAAAGGACTTGTTTATTTATTTGGATTTCATCCTTTTAGCGAGCGTGGAATTGCTTTTTATAGACCAATATTTAGAGAGCTTCTCTATTTAAACTTTTACAATTTGTTTGGACTAAACGCACTTCCTTTTAGGATTTTGCAGTTTGTACTTCTTTTTTCAAACATAGCACTTACATATCTTTTAATGAACAAACTATTTAAAAGAAAATCGTTGTCTTATTTAGTTTCTTTGATGGTTGGAATAAGCGGAGCTAATGTGAGTATTCTTTATTATCTTGCAGGAGGAGTACAAGCACTGGGAGCTACTTTTTTTGTACTTCTAACAGTACTTTTGTATTTAAAATATTTAGAAAAAAGAATACTAAAATGGAAATTAATTTCTTTTCTAACTTTCTTTTTGGCACTTGCTAGTCATGAGACTTCAATTGCACTTATTCCTGTGATTCTATTTTTGGATGTAAGTAGTTGGGATAAAATTAATATAAACAATATATTAAAATCAGTAAGAGGATATTTGATTCCACTTGGTTTTTCTTTAATCTATCTTTATTTAGAAGTAAAAGTAATTGGATTTTCAGAGGGAGAAGTACAGTACCATCCTGTTTTTAATTTGAAGACAATTGCAAATACATTTTCTTGGTATATTGTGTGGGCAGTTGGACTTCCTGAAAGCTTAATTGATTTTGTTGGGTCTGGCTTAAAACTAAATCCAAATCTTTTAAAATATTGGAGCAACTATTACAGAGTAATATTTCCTACATTTTTTTATTCAGTTATAGTAATTGCTACTTCTATTTTTTATATAGTAGTAAAGAAAATAAAATTATTATCTAATAGAAACTTTCTTTTACTTCTTATTTGGTTTCCTGCAAGTATTTTACCTTTAGCCTTACTTCCCCTTCACAAATCTGCTTATTACCTTGCAGTTTCACTTCCTGCCTTTTGGGGAGTGGTTTTTTATATTGTATTTAGTGCATATGATTTACTAAAGAAAAAAACAAAGATTGGATTGATTTTAGTTATGCTGTTCGTTGCTGGTCTTATCTGCCTTTCACTATCTACATCACAACTTGCACAATCTACTTATTGGGCAAAGACCAGGGGAGATTATGCAAAGCAGATTATCAGTCAAATACAAGCAAAGTATCCAGAATTACCCTATGGTTCAATTCTTTATCTAAGGAATGATCCTGACTATCCTTTTATTTCTAGTGAGTGGGGAAGTAGTTCAAAACAGGCATTTTTTATTCTTAATGGACAAGATGCAATTAATCTATTATATAAGGGGAAAAACATAATGGTTTATTATGAAGATTTGGGTGGAGTGCCAATGGCTGCATATAAAAATAAAGATGTTTTTGAGCTCACAGTAAAGGTATTTTAATGCTACAATTTAGGGGTGGATGAATTAGAAAGAGAGCATTTAGACCCAACTAGTGAGATTACTCTTGAGACTGTTAAAGCACGCTCGGTGCGTGGTGTGGTGGTTCTTACTGGGAGAACTTTTTTTCTACAGGTAGTTGCATTTGTAGCTTCAGGTCTTATGTGGGCCTATTTAGCCCCAACTGAGTTAGGTGTGTTTTTTATACTGAATGCTGTTATTAATTTCCTAAATTATTTTTCTGATATAGGGCTGGCTGCGGCTTTAATTCAAAAGAAAGAAAAATTAACTGAGACTGATTTAAGAACAACGTTTTTTGTCCAGCAGGTTTTGGTTTTAGCTATTATTGGAATAGTAGTTCTTCTTAGTCCATTTTTTACAAGGCAATATCATTTAAGCCAAGATGGGGTAGTTCTGTTATATGCTTTGGCCTTTTCATTCTTACTATCTTCACTTAAAAGCATTCCGTCAATACTCTTGGAGAGAAAGCTGGAATTTGTGAAACTTACTTTCCCACAAATTCTTGAGCAAGTAATTTATTATGTGATCTTGGTATTTTTGGCCATAAGGGGTTATGGAATTAAAAGTTTTACTATTGCTGTAATAATTCGAGATGTTGTTGGATTAGTAACAATATATATACTTCAACCTTGGAAGCCTGGAATTGCATTTTCAAAAAAGACTTTGTCAGGGTTATTTAAGTTTGGAATTCCATACCAAATAAATACTCTGCTTGCTGCTTTAAAAGATGACGGGATGACTTTGGTGTTGGGTGGAATATTGGGGCCTGTTGGTATTGGGTTTTTAGGTACTGCTCAGAAGTTTGCAAGATATCCACTAACATTTTTTATGGATACAGTTACAAAAGTTACGTTTCCAGCATTTTCTAGAATGCAGGATGCTAAGGGACATTTAGAGCGAAGTGTGACAAGATCTATCTTTTTTATCTGTTTTCTTGTTTTTCCAAGTTTGGTTGGACTAGTTATTCTTGCTCCATTAATAGTAGAAGTTATTCCAAGATATAATCAGTGGCTTCCTGCACTTGTGCCACTAACTTTTGTTTCTATCAATTTCATGTTTGCAGCAGCTACTACCCAACTTACTAATCTATTAAATGCTATTGGAAAAATCAGAATTACATTTTATTTAATGATTATGTGGACAGTTCTTACTTGGGTTTTCATTCCAGTACTAGCCAAGTTATATGGAGTAGATGGAGCAGCATTAGGATATGCTTTGGTTGGAGCTTCTTCGGTTGTAGCAATATTTATTGCAAAGAAATATGTTAACTTTTCAGTTAACGATGCTGTAGTCAAGCCAGGTATTGCAACACTTCTTATGGGAACTGTTCTTATTATTTTAAGAGGAGCACTTCCTGTAAATTTCTACTCCATTTGGATTTTGGCAAGTGTTGGAGTTGTTGTATATGGAGTATTGATGGTTGCAATAATAGGCGCCTCTTTAATTGAAGATGCTAAAAGGAGCTTTAAAGAAATTTTCTCAAGGTAGTTTAGCAAAGGATAAAAAAGCCTTACTTCTAATAGTATTAGGATCTATTTCGTGGTGTATTACCATGGTAAAAAGCGGAGTAATTTATTCATTTGGGATGGGATTTTGGGGAGCAAACGGACATGATGGAATTTGGCATTTGGCTTTAATTAATTCTCTTTCTAAAGGAAGTTTGGAGATGCCTGTATTTGCAGGACATATGATACAAAATTATCATATTGGTTTTGATTTATTGATTGCAGTAGTTCATAGACTAACTAGTATCCCTGCTTTTCAACTTTATTTTCAAATTGCCCCTCCAGTTATGGCTATCCTGATAGGGGCGTTTGTTTATGTTTTTGTTAAAAAATGGAAAGGGAGTGCGCAAGCGCTTTGGGCGATTTTTTTTGTTTACTTTGGTGGAGATCTTGGGTGGATAATAACTTTTTTGAGAGATAAAAATTTTGGAGGTGAATCTACTTTTTGGGGACAGCAGGCCGTTTCAACACTAGTAAACCCGCCTCTTGCACTTTCTGTACTTGTTATTTTTTTAGGATTGATCTTGATTTGGAAAATCAAAACTAAATTTACGCTTTTAAACTATTTGTTTGGAATATTCTTATTTGGTTCACTATTTGAGATTAAGGCATATGCGGGGATATTGGTACTCGGTGGGCTTTTTGTGGCAGGATTGTATGAATTGTTTAGGGAGAAAAAAACCAACTTTATTAAGTTGTTTGTAGGTTCAACAGCAGTATCTTTAATTGTTTTTGCTATTTTTAGTAGAAACTCTACTTTTCCTTTTATATTTCAGCCGTTTTGGTTTTTGGAGTCTATGGTTGCAAGTTATGACAGGTTAAATTGGCCAAAACTTGCTGAAGCTATGGCTAGTTATAAAAGCCAAGGTGTCCTTAGTAAATTTATACTGGCCTATCTGTTTGCTTTTGTAATTTTTTGGATTGGAAATATGAGTAGTAGGTTGCTAGGGTCCGTTTATGTGGCAAACAAGATAGTTAAAAGGCTGAAAAGCTTAGATTCTTTTGATGTGTTTTTTATAGTTGTTATTTTTGGTGGAGTAGCAATTCCAACCTTATTTCTTCAAAAGTCCACAGCTTGGAATACCATACAGTTTTTTTATTATTCCTTAGTTTTTGCAGGAGTTTTGGGTGGAATATTTATTGGAGATTTATTTAGCAAGAAAAATAGAAGAAGTTTGGTTATTTTTCTTTCGGTTTTGATTGTGCTTTTTACTGTTCCTACGTCTCTGTCGACTTTGGTTAACAACTACATACCTGGTCGTCCACCGGCAAAGGTTTCTATAGATGAACTATCGGCATTAAGTTTTCTTTCAAAACAAGAAGATGGTGTGGTCCTGACATTTCCATTTGATAAAGAGGCGGCAGATAGAGCAATAAATAATCCTCCAAGGCCACTCTATTTGTATGCGTCAACAAGCTATGTAGCCGCATTGTCTAATAAGCAGGTATTTTTGGAAGATGATGGAAGCGATGGGAATTTGGATATTATGGGATTTGATTGGAAAGAAAGAAGAGATGTTGTGGCGAAGTTTTTTGAAACTTTAGACCGGGGTGAAGCTGTGAAGTTTTTAAGTAATAATAATATTACATATATTTATCTGGTTAAGGCTCAAAACATAAATCTAAATGAGAAAGGTTTGGGACTAGACAATATTTTTGAAAATTCAGAGGTGATCATCTATAAAGTGATAAAATAGTATAGTGAAAAACGTATCAGCCATTATTACAACTGTAGCTGGAGAGGAAAAGTACTTACCCCAGGCTTTAGCTTCAATTAAGGGTTTGGTGGGTGAAATTGTAATTGTTGATATGAGCGGGGAGTCTAAAATTTCAGCTGTTGCTAAAAAGTATGGAGCTAGGGTTTTTAAGCATGATTTAGTCAATTATGTTGAGCCTGTAAGGAACTTTGGAATATCTAAAGCAGAAGAAGGCAACTGGCTTTTAATTTTAGATCCTGATGAGGAGGTTCCTCATAGCTTAAGTGAGAGGCTTAAAGAGATTGTTAATAACAATGAAGCTGATTATGTAAGGATTCCTAGGAAAAATGTGGTATTTGGAAAGTGGGTAACAAGAGCTAGATGGTGGCCTGATTATAATATCCGCTTTTTTAAGAATGGAAAAGTGTTTTGGAATGAGATTATTCATGGGGTGCCTACTACTGAGGGGAGAGGAATTGATTTAGGTGATAAAGAGGAATTTGCAATAGTTCATCACCACTATGAATCTATAGAACAGTATATATCAAGAATGAATAGATATACTTCAGTACAGGCTGATCTTAAGGCAAAGGATTATAAATTTGAGTGGAAGGACTTAATATCTAAACCAACTGCTGAATTTGTAAGCAGGTATTTTGCAGGTGAGGGATATAAAGATGGACTACACGGATTATCTTTATCACTATTACAAGGATTTTCAGAATTGGTTGTCTATTTAAAGATTTGGCAGAAGGAACAGTTTGAAGAGAAGAAAATAAGCGTCCATGAAGTAATTGGAGCTATTAATGAATCACAATCTGAAGTTAATTACTGGCAAGCAGACGCACTAGTAAAAAATGAAGGTGGAGTAATAAACAAATTTAAGAGGAAGTTTAAGCTTAGATAATATTCATGCTACCAAAAGTCTTCATAATAATACTTAACTGGAATGGAATAGATGATACTCTCGCATGTCTTGAAAGCATCAAAAAATTAAATGTGAAAGATTGTGGGCTTGGAGTGATAGTTGTAGATAACGGCTCCACTGATGATTCAGTAGAAAAATTAAGGAAGCTTGTGTTTCGCGAAATTGATTTTAGACTGGTTACTACAACTACTAATCTGGGATTTGCTGGTGGAAATAATGTAGGCATTAAGTATGCATTAGAAAGTGGAGCTGATTATGTAATGATTCTTAACAATGACACAATTGTTGATAAAAATTTAATAACAGAACTTTTGAAGGTGGCAAAGAAAGAAAAGGTTGGGGCAGTTAGTCCAAAGATTTATTTTGCTGAAGGATTTGAATTTCATAAAGACAGGTATAAGAAAAATGAGTTAGGGAAAGTGGTTTGGTATGCAGGTGGAAAAATTGATTGGAAGAATGTGTATGGAGAAAATAGAGGAGTGGATGAAGTTGACAGCGGGCAGTTTCAAAATATTTCAAATACTGGATTTGCAACAGGAGCATGTATGTTTTTATCTTCACAGGCAATTAGAGAAGTTGGAATGTTTGATGAAAAGTATTTTTTGTATTTAGAAGATGCTGATTTGTCATTAAGATTAAAGAAAAAAGGATGGAAGGTAAAATATGCACCAAAAGCAATTGTTTGGCATAAAGTGTCACAGTCCTCAGGAATTGGAAGCAATTTAAATGATTATTTTATAACTAGAAATAGACTTATGTTTGGAATGAAGTATGCACCTATTAGGGCAAGAGTGGCACTTATAAGAGAGAGTATTAAGTTTATGCTGGTTGGAAGGAAGTGGCAGAAGAGAGGAGTGTCGGACTTTTACGGAGGCAAGTTTGGGAAGGGAAGCTTTAGAAATGAATAGGGTAGTTAAAATCTTACTTATTCTAGTAATTACTGCTTCAGCAATTCTTAGGCTTTATAGAATAGATACTGATCTTCTTTTTCACTATGATCAAGGGCTTCATGCACTAGGAATTTGGAATATATGGCATGACCATCATTTTGTTCTTTTAGGACATCCAACTGATGTTGAAGGGGTGTTTCATGGAGCATTCTTTTATTACTTTTTGGCACCTGTTTATGCACTATTTAGAGGGGATCCAGTTGGAGTGAGCATGTTTATGGTAATTCTTGATGTAGTAGGCATATTTTTTCTTTTTAAAACTGCAAAGAAACTTTTTAAGTCTGATTTAGCAGGATTAATTGCAGCTATTATCTGGGGTTTTTCCTTACTTACTATTAGCTACTCAAGATGGGTTTCAAATGTAACACCTATTTCTTTTTTTGCTATTCTTTTCTACTTCTTTTTGGTAAAGATTGAAATGGAGAAGAAAAATTATTTATGGCCTCTTGCTACATTAACTGCAGGAATAATAATACAGCTTAATGGAGCTATTGGGTTTTTCTTTGTACCGCTAATGGCAGTTTTATTTTTTAGACAAAGAAATTATTTTTTGGAAAACAAAAAGATATTTAGTATTTCAGTTGGAACATTTTTAGTCCCAAGCATTCCATTATTTCTTTTTGATTTAAGGCATTCGTTTTTGGTTACTAAAAGTATTGTAAAAATGGTTTTTGGTACTAATGGGTTGGGGATTTCTTCTAAAGTTGGAGATAGTTTGGGAGTGCTCTCTAGAGAGATTGTTAATTTTTTCTCATATGGGAATAATTTATTTACTGGAGTTGTGATTGGGTCAACAGTTGTAGGAGTAATTCTTCTTTTAAGGAAGAAAGAAAAAGGAATAAGATTTTTAGTTTTAATTTTTGTTATTCCTTTAGTTGGGCTTCTTTTTTATAAAAGAGGAACTGCTGACTTTTTCTATTTAGGAATACTCCCGCTTGTTGTGCTTTTTACTGCAGGGTCTTTTTCTTACTTTATTAAAAAACCAATGTTTATATTACCAGCTATTATAATTTTATTTTTATTTGCAAAATTTAATATTTCAAATGATTTGAAGTTTTTTAGTGAACCTTCACATGCACTTATACCTATTGGAACAAATAGCTTAATTACATTGGAGGATAGAAAGAAGGCTGTGGACTTTGTTTACACAAAAGCGGAAGGCAAGCCATTTGGACTTTGGATTTATACAATTCCATATTTTAAGGATGAACCTTGGGATTATGTATTTTTGTGGTATGGTCAAAGTAAATATGGATATTTGCCTAGCAAAAGTACTGAGAGAGTTATGTTTGATTTATGGGAGAGAGATCCGGATGCAGGGTACAGACTAGATGAATGGAAAAAGAAGGCAGAGAAGGATTTAGGGGTTGTAGTAGCAAGCGACAAATATCATGATGTTAATGTAGAGGAGCGTATTAAATGAACAAGCTATCTGTTTTAATTATTGCTAAAAATGAAGAAAAAATGATTGGAGAGTGTTTGGAGTCTGTCGGGTGGGCAGATGAAGTAATAGTAATTGATACAGGATCAAATGATGCAACAAAAGAGATTGTAAAAAAGCATGGAGTTAAGGTTGTTTCATACTTAAAAGGGAAAAATTACTCTGAATGGAGAAATTATGCTTTAAAGCTTGTTAGTAATGATTGGATATTATTTGTTGATGCTGATGAAAGAGTGACACCTGGGTTAAAAGATGAAATTAGAAAGACCATAGAGGAATCCGGTGGCTTTAGTGCATATGCTATTCCAAGAAGAAATGTGTTTTTAGGTCACGAGATGAGGCATGGAGGTTGGTGGCCTGATTATGTTTTAAGACTTTTAAGAAAAGAGAAAGTAAAAGGTTATAGAGGTGAGGTGCACGAGCAACCTGAAATTGAGGGTGAGGTTGGGAAACTTAAAGAACCATTTATTCATATAACTCATAGGTCTTTAACTGAAATGGTTGAGAAAACTAATAAATGGTCTGAAATTGAAGCAAGGCTTATGTTTGAGGCAAATCACCCTCCAATGAATGTTATTAGATTCATGACTGCCATGTTTAGAGAGTTTTGGTATAGAGGGATTATTAAACTTGGGTTTTTGGATGGGCCAGTTGGAATCATTGAAATAATATATCAAGTGTTTAGCAGATTTGTGTCATATGCCAAGCTTTGGGAGATGCAGCAACAAACTTCTAAGAATTAATATTTTTTGTTGTCAGTTGAGGAGATAAAACGGTCTACTAATTTATCTACAGTTTGTCTTGTTTTGGGGTCGTTAATTATTGCAAGAAAAGCTGCAGAAGATCCTACAAAAATAGATCCTGCAGAGGAAAGCAGCAACAATTGGTCTTTAGTTGATGCACTTGTTCCACCTGCTGCAAGGGATGTTACCAAAGCTAGTGCTGATGCACCTAGAATTCCTATATCCACTTTTTGTCTTTTTAGAAGATCTGAGGAGTTATCTTGTTTTTGCCCTCCATACATTTCTGGCAACCTGTCTTTCATATAGCGATCATTATATGATATCCTTTGGCTAGGATCAAATGAAGGCAGCAATTGTAAATCCTTACTGGGACACATTAGGAGGAGGAGAAAGATATGCTATTTCTGTTGCACAGGTTTTGGCAAAAAATGGATATGCAGTTGATGTTGAGTGGAAGGACTCAAATTTAAAAAATGAACTTCAGGGAAGATTTGGAGTAGATTTAGAAGGAATTAATATAGTAGATAGTGTTAAAAGGGGTGATGGATATGATGTTTGTTTTTGGGTATCTGATGGAAGCATTCCAACGCTTCAAGCAAGAAAAAATTTTCTTCATTTTCAAGTTCCTTTTAAGAATGTTGGGGGAAGAACGCTTCTTTCTAGAATGAAGCTTTTTAGAATTTCAAAAGTAATTTGTAATTCTAATTTTACTAAGAAAATTATAGACAAGGAGTTTGGAATAAATAGTGTGGTTTTATACCCTCCTGTTTCGGTTAGTCAATTTAGGCCAAAGAAAAAGGAGAATGTAATACTTTCTGTTGGAAGATTTTCAGGATTACTTCAAGCAAAAAGACAGGACATTTTGGTTAGCTGTTTTAAAAGATTCTTTGATACACAGGGAAAAGGATGGAAATTAGTTTTGGCGGGAGGGGCTGAGATTGGTGCAAAGGAGTATATAGAAAATCTAAAAGAAAGATCTCGAAATTATCCAATAAAAATTATTCAAAGTCCTTCATTTAATGAAATTAAGAAACTTTATTCCACTGCTATGTTTTTTTGGAGTGCTAGTGGTTATGGAGTTGATGAATTAAAAGAACCTGAAAAAGTGGAACATTTTGGTATTACAACAGTTGAGGCAATGGCTTCAGGGGCAGTTGCCCTAGTATATGAGGCAGGTGGACACAAAGAGGTAATAGTAAATGGCGAGAATGGGTATTTGTGGAAAAGTGAGGAAGGACTGATATCTAAAACTATCAAATTGATGGAGGATCCTAAGCTGACAAGAAAAATGGTGATAAGTGGTAAAAAGGATGCTTTAAAGTATTCATATGAAAGATTTGAAAAAGAACTACTTTCACTTATTTAATAAGTTAACTCCACTGGTTGTGATAATTGGACTTGTTTTTATATTTTTCTGGAAAGTGGTATTAAGGGGGTTTGTTCCTGTTCCTGCGGATTTACTGGTTGGTGCATATCTCCCATGGTCTGATTATAAATGGGGATATTCAACAGGGGTGCCAGTGAAAAACCCGATTGTGTCTGATTCAATTTCTTTTACTTATCCTTTACGAATATTAGGAGTAGATCTTCTTAAGTCCAACCAATGGCCACTCTGGAATCCATATTTATTGCAAGGGACTCCGCTTTTGGCTGATTTTCAATCAGCGCCATTTTCTCCGACCAATATTCTTTACCTTTTGTTTAATAATGTGACTGCTTGGAGTTGGCAGGTTGTGTTGCAACATATTGTAGGTTTTGTATTTTGCTATATTCTTCTTCGACACTGGAAAGCCTCAAAATTGGGAAGTTTAATTGGATCATTTTCATTTGCGTTTTCTGGATTTTTCATCATTTGGTCGCAGTGGAATGCTCATGCACTTGCTACCGCATTTCTTCCGCTTATTTTGTATTTTGAGGACCAATTTTTGATTACGAAAAAGTATAAGTATGGTGTGGGCATTTCAATATCTTTGTGCCTACAGATTTTTTCTGGTTATCCTCAGATAGTTTTATATACATTGATGGGGATGGGGATACTTTGGTTGGTGCGGATTTGGGGAGATAAAAAGTGGGTTTTAAAATCGTTATTTTTGAGTATATTTGTGGCTTTGGGAATTGGATTGGCGGCTTTCCAGGTTCTTCCTGCAAATGAGTTGGTTACTTACTCACAGAGGAATGTTGAGTCGTTAACATATGAATGGGTGTTTTTATTCCCTAAGGAAGTAATTACATTGTTTGCTCCTGACTATTTTGGAAACCATGCAACGCAAAATTATTGGGGGCCAAAAAATTATCTAGGTACTATTGGATATGTAGGGATAGTAGCGTTTACACTGGCTGTAGTTGGGCTCAGAAATGTAAAAAGAAGAGAAGTTAAGTTTCTGTGGTTATCATTAGTTTTGTCGTTAATCCTAGCTTTCCAAAATCCTATTTCAGTATTTCTGTGGGATAGGAATGTATTAGGGCTTAAAGCTGGAGTTTTTTATAAGTCATTGTCTTTGTTTATCCTTGCAGTCTCTGTTGGTGCTGGTTTTGGAGTAGATATTTTACTTTCCGTGAAACAAAAGGTAAAAGTTGTTCTTCCCCTTATTATTCCCTTGTTAGTAATTGTTATCTATATCCTAATTACATTCTATCTTTACCAGACGACCAAGGGTAATCCAGAATTATCTTTGCTTAGGGGCACGCCAAAATATACTGTTGGTCTTAGGAACTTAGTATTTCCAGGGGTTGTTTTGGTTATGGTGGGAGGTCTTTTGTTTGTAATGCAAAGATTTAAAAACCTAAGAAAAATTGGAGTGCTTTTACTTTTTGTACTGATGATAGTGGAGCTTTTTAGGTTTGGCTGGAAATTTAGTCCCTTTGTTTCAAAGGATATAGTTTATCCTACAACTCCTGTTTGGGACTTTTTGATTAAAGAAAAGGGGAAAGGAGTTCCATTTAGAGTTTCGGGAGGAGATATTACATCGGTTAATTTAAATGTACCTTATAAAATTGAATTCCTTGGAGGTTATGAGGCAGTTTATCCATTGGTTGAGGCCAAATTTATAGCTGCTGTTAATAGCGGCAATTCAAATGGCACTCCGCAAGATAGGTTTGGAATAGTAAGTAATCCAACCTCCAAACTTACAAATTTAATGAATATGAAGTATTTATTTATAAAGACGGGTAGTTTATATGACAAGAAAAGGTTTACCTCTGTTTTTACTGATAAGAGTGTGACGATTTTGGAGAATAGAGAAGTTTTGCCGAGAGCTTTTGTGGTACATGATTGGGAAGTTGAGAAAGATGAAAAAGTTGCAATGATGTCTCTTCTTGAGAGTAATTTTCCATTGGGGAAAAAGATTATTTTTGAGGAGCCGGTTCAGGTTGGAATATCAGGTGGTGCAACTAGCGATAAAGTAGAAGTTGTTAGTTACAACGAGAATGAAAGTATGTATAGCGTTCAGAGTACCAAAGACGGTTTTTTATTCGTTTCAGATACTTATTATCCGGGGTGGAAAGCATATGTTGATGGAAAAGAGACAAAAATACTAAGAGCAGATTTTGCTTTTAGGGCAATCTCGGTTTCTGAAGGTAAGCATACTGTTGAAATGGTGTATAAGCCTGAATCATTTTTTAATGGCTTAAAAATTTCTGGTGTTTCTGTTATAGTTGGGCTGGTGGTGTTTTTGGCTAGAAAAAGAATAGTTATATAGAAAAATGGCAAGCAAAGTAAAAAACATGGTAAAACACAAGAATGTAGTTGATGCAGCAGCTTTACATGAGAATGTTCCTCCTGACTGGTATTTTCAGTCTATTAAGAGGAATCTGTTCCAGAGATATTGGCACAAAAGAAGGTTTGATGAAGTGGGAAGGGTGATTGAGCCAACTGGTGGAAAAATACTTGATATAGGAAGTGCTGATGGGATGTTTACCAAAGTGATTCTAGATAAATCACACGCTGGCAAGATTATTGGAATTGATGTATTAAAAGCATCAGTTGATTGGGCAAATAACCACTGGAAAAAGTATAAAGAACTTAAGTTTCAGGTTGGGGATGCTCACAAACTTAATTTTGACTCAAATACTTTTGATGCTGTATTTGCCTTAGAAGTTTTAGAGCATGTGTTTGAACCGGAAAAGGTTTTTTTAGAAATAAAAAGAATACTTAAAAAAGGTGGATATGCAGTGTTTCTTGTTCCTTCTGACAATTTTCTTTTTAATATTATTTGGGGATTTATAACAAGATTTTGGTGGGCAAGAATTTGGAAAGATTGCCATGTTCAATCGTTTTCTAGCAAAAATCCGCTAGATAAAGTAGTTGCTAAATCAGGTCTAAAAGTTGAAGTGAGCAAGAAGTTTATATTAGGGATGCTTCATTTAGTAAAGGTAAGAAAATGAATAAAAATATTACAGTAAGTGTTGTAATACCAAATTGGAATGGGATAGAGCTGCTTAGGAAAAATGCTCCTAGCCTAGTTGCAGCAAAAAATAACAAGAAGAATCATATTTTGGAAATTATAGTGATTGATGATGCTTCAACTGATGAGTCAGTAAGCTTTTTGAAAAAGAGTTATGAAGACCAAATTAGAATTGTTGTTCACAAAGAAAATAGAGGATTTGCTTCAGCTGTTAACACTGGAGTAAGAAGTGCCAAAGGAGAGTTAATTTGCCTTCTTAACAGTGATGTTATTCCTAGCAAAGATTTTTTAGAGAATGTAATAGGTCACTTTGATGATGAAAAAGTTTTTGCAGTTTCACTTCATGAAAAAGGATATGGTCCTGCAGGAGGGAGTTTCAAGGATGGGTTTATTGAACACAGTGGAAGGCCTGAGGCAAGTGTGGCAACAGAGTCTTTTTGGGCAAGTGGTGGAAGTGCAGTTATGAGACGAAGTGTTTGGATGGAATTAAAAGGATTTGATGAAGCACTTCTTTCACCTTTTTATTGGGA
Source organism: Patescibacteria group bacterium (assembly GCA_036381415.1). Lineage (GTDB taxonomy): Bacteria > Patescibacteriota > Microgenomatia > UBA8517 > UBA8517 > DASVCV01. Next base: position 43,704 of record DASVCV010000012.1, on the reverse strand, counting down.
AGATGTGGATTTGGGATATAGAGCACATAAAAGAGGATATAGAATTTTGTGGGAGCCAAATGCAGTGGTTGTTCATGAACATGAATCTACAGTGGGTAAACTTCCTAAGGATTATGTGTCGGGTATTAGAGAAAGAAACCAACTTCTTTTTATATGGAAAAATTTAACAAGCAGAAGACTTTTTAGGAAGCATATAAAGGGATTGCTTAATAGGATTATTAAACATCCTGGGTATATTAGGATTTTTATAATGGCTTTAAAGAAGCTCAAGTTAGTTGGAAAACTTAGAGCGAGAGAAAAAAAAGAGGCTAAGATTTCTGATGAAGCGATTTTTGCAATGTTTGAGAGAGCATGAGTAAAAAAGGTATTTTTGTATTCTTAGCATTAATTTGTTTGGTTGTTTCTTTTGTCTACCGAAATAAATATTATTGGAGTTATCCTCCAGTTGCAGATACCTTTGATGAATATGCTTCCTCCTGGCTAGGTTTATCCTTATTAAGAAGTGGTGTCCCAACATCGTGGTCATTCTTGACAGTTTATAAAGGGGCGATTGTGAAGGACTCTAAGCTTGATCTTGTCGGTACAAAGATAAGTGTGAATAATATTGTTCCGACTTTGGAAAATTACGGCAGCTTTCCTAAACCAATTAGTTTGACAAAGGAAATAAGCTTAGAAGGATATAAATCTCATTTTGATATTGTCAGTCCTTATTTAGAGCATCCGCCTTTGGGTGGAATTATTGTTGGAATGCCTGCATACCTTGGTGGTATTAGGGAATTTTCGGAAGTTACTTTAAGTTTGATAAGGAAGCCTTTCGTACTCTATGGAACTTTTTCGACTTTGCTAGTTATTATACTTTCTTACCTATGGTATGGAAAGAAGGTTGCAGTTGTTTCCGGGTTAATTTATGCTACTGTTCCAACTGTTATTTTTGGATCAAGACTTGCATTGCCTGAAAATGTTTTAACCTTAATGCTTCTTTTGGAAGTTGTTCTTCTTGAGTACTACAGAAGAACTAAGAAGAACTATCTTGTTGTAATGGCACTTATGATTTCATTTGCTGCACCTCTTGTTAAGTTGTTTGGGTTATCTGCAGCTCTTATTGGAATTGGTTATTTTATTTGGATTATTAGAAACAAAAGGATGGCTCTTTATTTTTTGGGAGCGGGAGTGGCATCTCTAGTTATTTATACAGCTTACGGATTTTTTTATGATAAAAACACTTTTGTTGCAGCAGCTATTTACAATGGAACCAGGTTTTTTGCAGGTCCTACGCTTCTTTTAACCAAAATATTAATTCCCAGAGTAACAAAAATATTTCTTGATGGGTGGATATTTTTTGGTTGGATGGCTTTGTTTATTCTTGCTTTTGCAAAAGAGAACAAACATAAGGCACTGATGATTCCAGTATTTTCATATCTAATTGGTCTTATGTTTTTTGGAGGAGAGGATTTTGGATGGTACAGACTGCCTTTATATCCATTTCTTTTAATTGCTGCAGGTTATCTAATTGTTGAAATAATTTTCAAGCCTGATTTTTTTACAGGTATATTGTTTTTGTTTACTGCTTTTTCAACAAGTTTGTTTTGGGGAATTGGAATATATAATTGGGTTCCCTATATTTTTCAGTACAGACTATTTATACTTGTTGTTATTGGTGTTATGTCTATTTCTTTTATTACAAGGACGAGAAAAGTACAATTCATTCAAAGTGGCATGCTTTTAACATTGTTTTTGGTGTCGGTATTTTTGAATACAAGAATTATTAATAACCAACAGGAAGTTTGGAAATATATGGGAGATTCAACATCACTTATAATAGGAAGGCAGTAAGAAAGTTTGTTGCCAAGTTGGGAAATATGCAATAAATGGATTTATCTATAATAATTGTTAACTTTAACACAAAAAAGCTTACTTTGGAGTGTCTTAAATCCATTTTAAGTTCAGATGTTAAGGTTCGTTATGAAATTGTTGTAGTTGATAATGCATCAGGTGATGAGTCGGTAGAAGCTTTTGAAAAATATAAATCAGCTAAGAGGCTGGGTGCAAAATTAAGAATTATTGAAAACGAAGTAAATTTAGGATTTTCGAAGGCTAATAATATTGGAATTAAATCTGCACATGGGAGATATGTTCTTCTTCTTAATTCTGATACAAAGGTAAAGAAAGATTCAATATATAATTTATATAAGTTTGCGAGTGGAAAAAGTTTTGCAGGTGTAGTTGGAGCAAGACTTTTAAATCCTGACAGGTCTATACAATCTTCTGTTTTTAGACTCCCTACTATTTACAGAGCAGTAATGCATTATTGGTTTGGTAAAAAGATTTTAGATAAATATGCACCAAAGGGGGATGACCCTGTTGAGGTTGAGTCGGTTGTTGGTGCTGCATTTCTACTTACGCCTCGGGCAATTGGTGAAGTAGGGTTTTTGGATGAAAGATATTTTATGTATTTTGAGGATCTAGACTATTGCAGAAAAGTAAGAAGGATGGGATTGAAAGTTTACTATGTACCTTCCTCTCAAATAATTCACTACCATGGAGCAAGTGGTGGAAAGATGGATTTTTTAGTTAAAAGCAGCAAGACCTACCACGGACTTACTGGATACTATATTATTAATCTAGTCATTAAAATTTCTCGATTATGGAAAAAATAGTCAAAAAGATAAAACCTATTCACATTTTAATTGCAATTCTTGCTTTAGCCTTTATTCTAAGGTTTTGGAATATAACAAAAGTGCCTGTTTCTTTGTTTGGAGATGAAGTGGACTTGGGGTATCAGGCTTATTCATTTTTAAAAACTGGAAAAGATTACTCTGGGAATATACTCCCTCTTCATTTTAATTCACTAGCTGAGTGGAGAACTCCTCTTTATTTATATAGTGCAGTACCTACGGTAGCTTTATTTGGAATTAGTCCTTATGGGGTAAGGCTTCCTGCAGTTATTTTTGGAGTTTTAGGGATTTGGGCATTTTACCTTTTAGTAAAGGAGTTGTTTAAAAGTGAAAAGCTGGCACTTCTTTCAGCACTGGTACTTACTTTTTCCCCATGGCATTTTCAGTACAGCAGGGCTGGGTTTGAAGTTACTGAGCTTTTGTTTTTTTTAATGTTAGGCTTGTATTTCTTTTTTAAGGGTCTAAAGAATGGAAAATGGATGTGGCTTGCTGCAGTTTGTTTTTGTCTTACCCCGTGGATTTACAGCACTGCCAAATTATTTACACCGTTTTTAATTGTATTTTTAACATTAGTTTGGAGAAAAGAGATATTTTCACTTCCTAGAAGGCAACTTGTTTATACAGCCATAGCAGGACTTATTGTTGGTGTTCCAATTGCATTTAGCACAATGTTTGGAGGAGGAACGGCAAGATTTGATTATATAGGTATTTTTACTGATCCTACAATTGAGTCTGAGGTAGGTTTTGCTAGACAAAGAGATGCTTTAATGAGGGGAGAAACTCAAATAGGAGTGAACCCAACGATAATAGACAGGTTGTTACACAATAAATTTACTATCATTGGAACAGTTATTACCAGAAACTATTTCCAGGCATTAGGTGCTGATTATTTATTTAATACTGGAGATCCTAACTCAAGGCACTCAATACAAGAGATTGGTCAGTTTTATAAATTAGAAGCAATTCCGCTTGTTGCTGGACTGTTTTTGTTTTTTGTAAAGACTAAAAACAAAAGATTAAAAGCCTTGATTGGTTTTTGGATATTAGCAGGTGTACTTCCTTCGGCGTTAACCCGTGATGGTGGAACACACTCAACACGCTTAATTCTAATACTGCCTCCATTAGTAATTTTAATTTCGTATGGAATTGTTGAAGGGATTAAATTAGTAAAAAAGAATTATAGAAAATATTTAGTTTTAGTATACGGAGCAGTTTGGGTTGTGTCTATTATATTTTTCCTTCATGGATACTTTGTACATAACCCTTGGGACAATGAGCGGATGTGGCATTATGGATTTAAGGAAGCAATTAGTGCCATGAAAGAAGTAGAAGGAAATTATAGTAAAGTTATAATTTCAACATATTCTGAACCTCCTTGGATATTTTTTGCAGGGTTTTACCCATATCCACCTGCCAAATGGCACGAAGGATATCCATTTAAGAAGACTGAAGTGAAGGGGTTTGGAAATGTTTCCTATATTGATAAATATTATTTTGGGACAGCAAGTGTTGCTGGTGAGGGAGTGTATGGATTTGGAAAGCTACTAGATAAAAATACTTTATATGTAGCTACTGCCAATGAGGTTAAGGTTGACTTAATTCATGAGCCAGAAAGGACACCAGGGGATTTAAAGCTGATAAAAGCAATTGCCTATCCCTCAGGAGCTCCTGCATTTTATATTTTTAGCGGAAGGTGAAGATGAAAATGAATTGGGTTAAGATCTTACTAATACTTGCAGTATTAGTTGGTGTCGGTACCCGCTTCTGGAGAATTACCACTCTACCGTTTCCGCCAGATGGAGATGAAGTTGCTTTTGGATACTACGGTTGGAGCTTACTTCATTTTGGAACTGATGAGTATGGCAAGGTACTTCCACTTAATTTTGCATCTATTGGAGATTTTAAATATCCTGGACTTGCCTACTTAAATGCAATCCCTGCTGCTATTTTTGGAATGAAAAATGTGGAGATTCGGTTTTGGGATGCAGCATCTGGAGTTATTCTCATATTACTATTATATGCACTAGCTGTTTTGATATTTTCAAATCCTAAAATGGGGCTTGTTGCCTCCTGGCTTGCTGCTTTGTCACCATGGAGCATTCTTGAATCTAGGTTGGGGTATGAAAACCATATTGCTATGGTTTTAACCACAGGAGCAGTTGTTGCTCTTTTTGCTGCGTTTAAATTTAAGAATGCAAAAGAAATAAAAAAGCGAAGAATACTTATTGCTACAGCCTTTGTTTTATTTTTAATTTCATCTTTTACATATGGAGCTCAAAGAGTTTTTATACCCTTATTCCTTTTAGGATTAGTTGGAATATCTTTTATTAAAAATTCTAATTTAAAAGTACAAAGAAAAGTTTTAGCTGGGTTTGCAGCAGCTTTGGGTTTAATAATTTTTCTTTCTTTCATCCCTGCCGAAAATAGAGGAAGAGCTGGAGCAGATATTTGGAGTGGTATGACATCAGATGAGGCAAGCCATTTGGAAGAGATTTACTTTCAGGCGGGTGTTTCTCCTGTAAAAATTGCTCCAAGATTAACCTGGTTTTTACATAATAAATATGAGATTGGAGCTGTTGGACTTTTAGATCGCTATGCTAGATATTTTAGCCCTCAATTTTTATTTTTTACTGGAGCAATGGATTCTAAAGAAAGAATTCCTGACATGGGAGTTTTACTTTTGGTGGAAGTTGTACTTTTGCCTGCCGGGTTACTTTTTCTATTTAAAAGTGACTTTAAAAGTGGCATTATTGTATTTGCTTGGCTTCTAGCTGCTCCTGTAGCTGCATCTCTAACTGATGGAGGGCCATATATTCACAGAGCTTCTATTATGATTGTTCCAATTTGCCTTATTTCAGCATATGGCTTTTTAAGCATTGGTAATTTATTTAAAGGAAATGTTAAGAAAGTTGTTTTAGCTGGAATTTTTGTGTTTGGACTTCTAAGTTCTTTTTATGCTTTGAACCAAATTTTTGTGCAAAAGCCAACTGACAGACCTTGGTTTAAAGAAGCTGTAAATGAGAGCATGACTAAGGAAATATTAGCAATTAAAGATAATTATAAAGCCGTTGCTGTAAACAATGATGATTACATATTTTTCCTTTTCTATGGAGCAATAACTCCTCAGGAGTTTCTTAAAAGAGCTGTCATAAAGCCAGTATCTGAAAGTAAATGGGAGAGGGTAGATAGGTTGGATAATATTTATTTTAAGATGACATTTAACTGCCCTAAGAGTGGCAAATTAAATGTTTTGTATGTGTGTAAGGGGGAGGAGATTCCTCAAAATTCAAAGGTCGTCAAGACTTTCTACTATCCTGATGGAGTAGCTGCCTATTCAATGATTGAATTTTATCCTCTATCTAAGATGCCGACTCCACTTCCTGTTCCTCCTAGTAGGTTTAAATATATGGTTGAAGTAGAAAGAAATACAAAATATCCTGATGGGATAATACCAGATAACTTCCCTTCTCTCTGGTAAGACATGTTTAGAATTTATGACTAATCTTAATTTAAAATTATTTTTTATTTTTCTTTTTGCAAATATTTGGATTTGGAAAATACTACATTTTAATTTCTTTATATTTACTGCTGTCTTAGCTGCAACATTTTTTATATATAAAAGCGTAAAAGAGAAAAAAATAAATAAGATTTTTATTATTAGCATGCTTATTCTTATTGCATTTCAGTTTGCAACTACTAAGACTATTCCTTTAGTCCAGTTGGGTGATCAAGAAAAACTGTACCAGATACAAAGATTAAAAGAATATCCACCTGTGTATATAAAAATATTTAATAAAAATTTATGGATACCTACTGCTAATTGGTTTGAAAACAAACCCTGGTTGTTGTCCATATATAGAATTAAAAACAATGTTAGTGATGCATTGAGTTTAAATTTATATTTTTTCTCAAACCATCCTAATGAAAGAGTAGGATTTAAGGAGTTTGAGAAGTTTCCTTATATTCTACTTCCATTTTTTGTAATAGGATTTTTAAATTTTGATTACAAGAAAGAAAAAAAGATATTTTTCTTGTCTTTTGCTATTCCAATTTTTTTGATTGGATTAATTGGACAATCAAACCCTATTGGTCCATTTGTTTTGTTCCCATTTATATTCTTATCAATTTTATCAGGAGTAAAGTATGTCTATGAAAAGATAAAAGTTTCAAAAGTGCTTAATGAAAGGATCGTGGTTGGGTTATTTATTGTTTGCTATTTATTGGTCTTTGTTCAAACTATTATTTATGCAACACTTTAAAATTAAAAGAAATTGGGTATCAGTTTTGATATTAACACTTCTAGGTGTTATTGGATTTATAATCTTTTTTGTTAAGCTAGAATCTGTTCCGAAAGGGTTTTATGTGGATGAAGCACTTCATGGGTATAATGCTTACAGTATTCTCCAAACTGGCAAGGATGAATATGGAAAGTTCTTGCCGATAGTTTTTAGGATGTATGGCTCTTATAATGCGCCTTTATATATTTACTTAACTACACTTCCTATAAAAATATGGGGGTTAAATCCATATGCAGTAAGAATTGTTGCATCATTAAGCGGGTTTTTGTCAATTTTTGTATTTTATTTTTTCCTTAAGAACCTTAAAATTTCACTAGTTGGAAGTTTGTTTTTTGCAGTAACTCCTTGGCTTGTATTCCAAAGCAGGGTTGGATATGAAGTGTCGCTAGCGTTCTTTCTTTTTTGTGCAGGTTCTTTATTTCTTTGGCTTTCTCTTAAAAAGAGCATCTACTTAATTCCTTCTGCAGTTTTTCTTTCATTTTCTCTTTATGCTGCCTATACCGAAAGATTTATTATTCCTCCTTTAATTCTTTTCTTTTTTGTTATTTTTAGGAAAAAGATACTTAAAAAAGAAAATTATAAAAATATTATTATTTCTTTTGCAATATTGTTTTTGACTCAGATACCTAACTTAATGATAGTTTTTACACCTGCTTTTTTTCCTAAGTCTGATTTAATGTCTTCTTCTGCAATTTTGTCACAGGCAGAAAAAATTAATATTTTTCCCAAATTAGTTGCTTTTGTATTATCTTTTTTACGAGAGTTTCTTTCTCAATATGTAAACTATTTTTCTCCAAGAAGTTTGTTTTTATCAAATGATTTGGATATGCCAGAAATGACACCTTTTTATGTTTGGATGGTTGTTCCTTATTTGATTGGGGTAGTTTATCTTTGGAAAAAGAGAAAAGAGGATTATTCAAAATTTATATTATTAGTTTTACTTCTTTCACCTATCCCTGCGGCATTAACTAAGGATCCATTGTCAACCCACAGAGCAATGCCTGTTGTTTTTCCAATAAGCCTTATTATTGCGTTTGGAATAAATGAAGTTATGGTGTTTCTAAACAAATTTAAACCTAAATTATTAGTAAAGAGTTTATTTGTTATTTTATTTTTGTTTATTTCCTTGTCATTTTTCTGGAGATCTTATTTTGTTTTGTTTATTAATGAGAAAGCTAGAGATTTTAGCTTTGGCTTTGAGGAGTTGTCCCAATTAATTAGAAAGGATTCTGAGACGCACTACATTGTTGAAGATCAAAGAATAAAAATACCATATATTGAATTGGCATTTTTTATGAAGATTGATCCTTTAATTTATCAAAAAAACATAGATCAAACGATAAAATATAATTATTATAGTAATACTAAGTTTGATCCATACCATCAATTTGAAAATGTTGAAACTCGAGGGATAATTTGGGAAAAAGATATATACAAAAATCAAATTTTGGTAGGGGATGAGCTATCTATATCTTCTAAACAGGCTAAGGAGCATTTTTTAACCAAGGTTTTTGAAATTGATGATCCTATTCATCGGCCAATATTTATTGGTTACAAAACTAATCCGGGATTAAAGTGTGCAAGCACACCCAACAAAAGTGTATATTGTAATAAATGAAGAGCAAAAAATTTATTATATTAATACTAGCTGCTTTTATATTAAGACTCCTTTTAATCCCAATTGCATTCCACGGGGATTTAAATAACAATATTTCTTGGGGAAAGTTAGCTAGTGAGAGAGGACTAGCTAATTTTTATGAAGGGACTGATTGGCCTAATTCAGCACCAAACCAGCCGCCTTTAACTATACTTCTATTTGCTTTTACTAATAATATTTGGAGTTTTGTTGATAATAGTTCCTGGTTCCTAAATAATCGCATTTCATTTTTTCCATCAAAGTTTATTTGGTATTGGGAAAGACAAGGAATGACCTTGTTGGTTAAGCTTCCGTCAGTTTTAGCTGATCTTGGGATTGGATGGCTTATTTATAAGTACTTTAAAGAAAAGAAGATGGAAAGAAGGGGGTTTATTTTGAGTGCTTTGTGGCTATTTAATCCTGTTATTTTATATAACTCTGCTGTTTGGGGGCAAACAGATCCAATTGTAAATTTATTAGGACTAGTGAGTATTCTTTTTCTAATGAAGAGGAAACTAGTTTTATCCATGATATTTATAGTTTTGAGCTTACTGTTTAAAGGGTCTTTGTCTATCTTTCTGCCAATTCTTTTTGTGGTAATGATTTGGCAGAAATATGAAGTAAAGGAGTGGGTGAGGGCATTTGCAGCATGTGCAATATGCGTAGTTGGAATATCAATTTGGTTCCACCCAGCTTTTGATTTACCTGTTTGGCTATTTAATTTATATAATCAAAGAATATTTCCAGGGGAGATTGGGTATTTAACTGCCAATGCCTTTAATTTCTGGTGGATAGTTGATCCTGGAAAAGTTCTTGATTCTTACATTTATTTTGGCTTGTCAGCACATATTTGGGGGTATCTTTTGGTTATCGGGATAGTACTTACACTAATATTATGGCTAAAGAAACATAAATTTGAAGAAAAGTATATTTTCTATGCTTTAAGTTTGACTGCTTTGGCTACGTTTTTGTTTTTTACAAGAATTCATGAGAGGTATCTTTATCCCTTTTTTCCGCTGGCTACTATTTCTCTTGGATTTTTCCCAGAAATTTTAATTTCTTATATTATTTTGTCTATTTTAAGTCTTTTAAATCTATATCATTTGTTTTGGGCACCTCCTTTTTCCTTCCTGGAGAGCCTTTTAAAGATAGATAGTGTAAAGACAGCGCTTTCGATTATTAACCTTATTGTATTTATAAAGCTTATACATCTTACAAAGAAAATTAACTCTTTAATAAATTAATAATGGGATTATCTAAGTCCTACTATTCTTGCCAGAAGGTTTCCTTCAAAATCATTAACTTCTTTAATGAGGTTTAGATTTGAGTTTGATTTTACCTTATCTAGTGGCAGTGATGAATCTGGAGCAACAAGAAGAGTTCTTTGGTCTTTCTTGTCATTTGGCCAGTAAACATCTCTAAAGATGTATTTTCCAAAATCAAAGCTTTTCCTTGGGATTTGGAGTTTGGCGGTGTTTTCTATCTGTTTTTGATACATATCAGGCGGATACTTGGAATAGAAAAGTACAAAGATAAAGGGCTGGGCGTTTCTTGTTTCGAAAACAATTGTGTTGTAGTTAGATTCATTCTTTGCAATTTCTTGGACTATTTCTCTCATTCCATATTGCCAGTTTCCTCTATCCTCGTATGGAAGTAGATAACGGAGTGTGGTTACCAGATTGGCAAGGTTGTACAGAGTAAGGAATGCAATAGCAAGAATTGAAAAAGCAAAAATAATTTTTGGTTTTGTGGCAAGATAAATTATTGTCTGGTATGAGCCTAATCCTATTAGAATTGAAAAAAGCGAAAACAAAGGTAGAACTCGGGCAGGATAAAACCAATTCCATGTTATTGCAGCTGGAATTGGAGCTACAAGAATTAGAAAGATTAAAATTTTTTCTTTTGTGTACTTTTTTAAGAGAAAATAGATTCCTATTACCCAGAAGAAAAATTCAAAACTAAAAAACATTCCGAAGTTTGGAATATGTTGGGTTGGCTCTGAAGAACCTCTTACAAATAAATTTATTGGTGAGAAGTAGGAAAGAAATCTTGCCGGGGTGGAACTTGAAATTAAAAATGTTGAGGATAACCTAAACAAGGTTTCTGGGTGGACAATGTTAGTTATTATTATTGGAAGAACTAGAATTAAGTTAAAAATAATTATTAAATATAAAGTTTTTCTGATTTTAAATAGATTTTTTCCATAAATGGCAAGAAAAACTAAAAGAATGGGGATTATGAGTATACGGCTTGCGGTGTATGCATATAGAGATAAAGAAAGAAGTAGGGTTCCTAATACTACGTAGTTATCTTTTAGTTTTGATTTTAGTAAAAAGTAGATACCACCTAAAACTAATGTGAGGGCAAGGTTTGCTTCAAAGGCGGCTCTTGAAAAGTGGATGGCCCAGGGTTCAATTGCTATAGATAGAGCTGAAAGAAGCCCAATGTATTTGTTTTTAAAGAGCTCTTTTGCTAATAGATATATAAATATCACTGAGAAAGTGCCTGAAAAAACGGAAACCAGTCTGACTGAAGCTTCATTTAGCCCCAATAGATATATGAAGGGAATTGTAAGGTATGAATAAAGGGCTGGTTTGTAGTCGTCAAAGGACCTAAGAAATATGGGGAGTTTAACTCCAAATTCATCCTTACCAGTTTTAAGAATTGAGTAGGCATTATATCCAAAAGATGCTTCATCCCAATTAAGGGATGGAGGGGACTTACTTATCCAGGCTACTCTAAGACAGAACGCCAACAGCAAAATAAGAATTAATCCGTACTTATTAGTTATTTGTATAATCCTATCCATATTTCCTTTCCATATTCAAAGACTGGTTCTTCCTGTCCAGTTATTTTATCAACAATATTTAGATGCTCGGGGAGTGTTCTTTGTTCCAGGTTTTTGCCGTGTCCTACAAATTCTCCTTCAAGTCCAACATAATAAGTGTTTTTTTGAGGAATTTTTTCTGATAGATCAAACTCTTCAAAATTTACATTGCTGTAAGTTTTTTGAAGATAGAATGAAACCATCTTGTCTGTTGGACCAAATTTGTTAGTGATAATATATGTTTTACTAGGGTCGTAATTGTTATACAGCCATTTGGAGATTTCTTCATACAGGTAGGATTCTGGTTTTTGGTAGGTTTGTGGAGAGAAGTAAAAAGTTGTGTAGTAGCTAAAGATGCTAAGTGCAAAAAGTAGAGAAACTAAAAGAAGGGGAATTTTGTTTTTTAGTTTTATTATTTTGTAAATGGCTAAGGGTTCTATTAAGAGAATTGGAATTAAAGTTAGAAATGCAGTTTGGGGAAGAAGTTTTTTCTCAAATATCATATAAGGGATAAGTGAAATGAAAAACAAAAAGATTACATACTTCTTATTGTTCTTATTCTCTTTAGTCAGAAGATACACTCCATAAATAACAAGTGGAATATCCCAGAGATAAAAAAGAGGAAGGTTTCCTTTTGGGGAAATCCCACTTAATCTTATTAACTCATATGAATCAAGAGGAGAAACAAGATGTTCAAAATCAAAAAAGGAAATGAATTGGTTTAGAATTTTGTTACCTGCTAGAAACTGTTTATTATAAATAACTCCCCTAATTGGACGAGGGATTACAAATTTTCTTCCCTCTATTAAATAATCAGCTTTTTGTCTGTCATTTATTTCTATTAAGAGGTTTGAAGAAGATAATTTGTTTGTAAATAGATATGTTGGAGCGTATGTTTTGTATAAAAAGAAAATCGAAATTAAAAGAAGCGGGATTAATAGAATTCTTTTTTTAAACTTAAGGACAACTAAAAGCAAGAAAATTAATATGCTCTGAACAAGATAAAATGTTGAAATAAGACTTTCCCAGGGTGATAGAAAAAACATTAATCCAGTTGCTGCAAGAAATAGGTTTTTATGTTTATTAGGTTTTACAAAATAAAAGGCAACTAGACTAAAAAGAAGACTTCCTAATACACGAAAGATAATTCCTATTAGCCTTAAGGCAAGAGGAGTGAGAGCTAGATGGAATAGATTAAGGAGTTGTATTTCTTGTAATTCAACCGGTGGAGTTATGAACACAAGATAAGTATAATATATTTGTGGCACGAAAGTGGATTTTAGTATTAATTGTATCTTTAGGATTCTTACTTAGAGTTATAGGATTAAATAGTGTACCTGCTGGGTTTACTCCTGATGAAGCTTCGTTTGGTTATGATGCCTATTCAATTTTAAAAACGGGAAAAGATCAGTGGGGAGTGAGTTTTCCGTTAATATTAAGATCATTTGGAGATTCTAAGCTTCCTTTATACAGCTATCTAGATATACCTTTTATTGCAGTTTTTGGACTTAATGAAACTGCTACAAGACTTCCTAATGCAGTACTTGGCAGTTTAGCTTTAGTAGCTGTCTATTTTCTAGTTAAGAAGCTAAGTACAGACAAAACTGCTTTACTTGCCTCATTCTTAGTTGCAATTTCACCTTGGCATATCATGCTTTCAAGAGGGGCATTTGAAGCTAATCTAACTACATTTTTTTTACCACTGGGGATACTTCTATTTATAGAAGGTATTAAAAGGCCAAAGCTGTTGGTTGTGAGTGCATTAGTTTTTGGACTTAATATGTTTTCATATCACACGGCAAGATTGCTTACTCCATTAATTGTTGGATACTTAATATTTAATTATAGAAAAGAGATAAAAATTGAAAAATACACTCTATTTGCTTGTGTGGTAGTGTTTTTATTTTTAGCTTCAGCGGTTTATTTTTATATAATTGGAAGCTCAAGGATTGCCTCATCTTCTATTTTTTCTTTGGTTTCTGGATGGTCTGCTCAGGACCGGTATCAGGCAATTTTGGCTGGAGAGGCAAATATAGTGGCAAGAACATTTAATAATAAGCTTATTACTCTTGCAACAACTTTTACAAAAAACTACCTAAGTTACTTTTCTCCTCAGTTTCTTTTTACAAATGGTCCAAATGAGGGAACTTATGGGATGGTTCCAGGAGTGGGGGTATTGTACTTGTTTGACATTGTATCTTTGGTGGGACTGATTGTTGGATTAATCCGTGGGCAAATTAAAAATGCAGGGCTATTTATTTTTTGGGTATTAATAAGTCCAATACCTGCAAGTTTAACAACAGGGCCTGGTTTTGCTGCAAACAGAGTAGCTTTTATGATGCCTGCACTGCAAATTTTATTGGCATTTGGGTTAGTCTATTTGTATAGAAGATATGTTCTTAAGTTTCCTAGATTTTATAAGCAGGCAATTGTGTTTGCTAGTGTAATTGTTGTTTTTCTTTCGTTTGCTTTTAATTTTGAGAAGTATGTGTATGCTCAGAGGGTTTCTTATGCTCCTAGTATGATATATGGAACGAAAGAAGTGGTGGATTTTATATCTAAAGAAGAAGGTGGAAAGAAGGAAGTTATTATTTCAAAGTCAGTTTCAGAGCCTCAAATTTATTTAGCTTTTTATAAAAAAATAGACCCTAGAGAGTATCAGAGCGCAAGCAGGAATTGGGAATTAGTTAATGGTTGGGTGGACCAGCAGGGAAGCTACAATATAGGAAAGTATATTTTTCGAGATATTAATTATAATGTGGACAGCAAGCTGAAAAATATTATCTTAGTTGGGAAGCCATCTGAATTTCCTACAAGTGCAAAAATTGATTTTGTAGTGAATTATCCTAATCTGACGCCGGCGTATTATATTGTATCAACAAAGTGAAAAAGAAACTTTTAATTCTACTTGTTTTAGCTATATCTGTCCCTGCTTTTTGGAGAATGCTCCAGTTTGGCATTTACTCAATGCAGGATTTTCCCTACATCCGTTTGGTTGAGCTAGACAAGTGCTTTAGAGCTTTACAGATTCCATGCAGATGGGCGCAGGATGTGGGGGCTGGTTATGGAGAGCCTCTTTTTAATTTTTACGGACAGGTGTCATTTGCAGTTGGAGAAATATTTCATTTAGTTGGTTTTAGCAAAATAGACTCTTTAAAAATTGCTTTTACCTTATCCTTTGTAATGTCAGCTTTTGCAATGTTTTTACTGGCCAAAAAGATTTGGAAAAGTGATTGGGCGGCGATAGTGTCATCTGCTATTTATCTGTATGCTCCATACCGGGCAGTTGATGTCTGGGTAAGGGGAGATCTGGCTGAGAGCATGAGTTTTGTTTTCTTTCCATTGATAATTTTAGAAATAGAAAACTATTTGTCTACAAAGAAGAAGACGTATCTAGTCCTGTTTAGTCTATTCTTTGCTCTTCTACTCTTAAATCATAGTTTGTCAGTTGTTTTATTTTTACCCTTTTTAATAGGATGGACAATCTTTAGGCTATTAACATATAAAAATGTAAAACCATTTGTATACCTTGCAATTGCGGGACTTTTTTCTTTTGTAATTTCTGCGTTTTATATTTTGCCGGTTATTTTTGAATCAAAATTTGTAGATATCGGTTCTACAACAAGCGGATATTTTGATTGGAGAGCCAATTTTGTAACGATTGGGCAGCTTTTTGTTTCCAGATTTTGGGGTTATGGAGGATCTGTATGGGGAACTGATGATGGGCTTAGCTTATCAGTTGGACAGATACAGTGGGTTCTACCTTTTCTTGTTGGTTTAATTGTCCTCTTAAGGAGAAAATTTACTAAGGATGTAAAGATTTTTGTGGCCTTAGTTTTAATAGGAGTTTTTGCACTTTTCTTGACTCATAATAAATCAACATTTATTTGGAACAACTTAATGTTTATGAAATATATTCAGTTCCCATGGAGATTTTTGAGTGTTGCTGTTTTTTCTTTCGCACTTGCCTCAGGGCTGATTGTAAAATACTTAGGGAAATTTGGAGTATGGATGGCTGTTGTCGTTGTGGTAATTGCAATAGCTCTTAACTACAATTTTTTCAGACCAGATATATGGAAGAGTGTTACAGATAGTGATTTGGAGAGCGGGGCTTTTTGGACAGAATCAAGGTTTGCATCAATTAATGATTATTGGCCAAACTTTGGCCATAAACTACCGGATAAGATTTCTGATGGAAAGTATATAAACTATTTTCCAGGTTGGAATTACCAACCTGATAAAAATGGTTTGATTCCTGCAGACGGGGCGGTTTTTTCAGATACACCTGTCAGAACTGTTGGAAATTGGGTGAGCGTTTTGGCAGTTGTGCTGGTTGCAGCTACCTGGAAGAAATTTAAATATGAAGAAAATAAAAAATAACATTATTGGCTTTTTACTTAAAAATAAATATTTAGTTCTAATATTGGTGCTTGGAGCGGTTTTAAGATTTTCTTACTTAAATTTTGTTCCACCTTCCCTTAATTGGGATGAGGTAAGCCATGGATATAATGCCTATTCTATCCTTAAGACAGGCAAGGATGAGTGGGGTCAGGCTTTCCCAATTGCAAATTTTAGAGCTTATGGAGACTATCCCCTTCCTCTTAATCTTTACTTAACAATTCCTTTTATAGCTGTTTTTGGGCTTAATGAGGTTGCAATACGCTTTCCACATGCGTTTTTAGGCACTTTGACAATTGTTTCTGTATATTTTCTTGCTCTTGGGATAACAAAAAACCGCAAAATTGCACTTATTGGTTCTTTTTTTGCTGCAATTGATCCGTGGCTTTTGTTTCCATCAAGGGCAGTTTTTCAGTCCAACTTGTCTGTATTTTTTCTGACAACTGCAATGGCTGTCTTTTTTAATAGAGAAAAGAACAGATGGTTTACACCTATTTCATTTTTATTTCTGGGTTCGACTCTTTTTTCATATCATTCAACTAGAATTTTTTCGCCATTAATATTGGTTGGTTTACTTTTGATTTATAGAAAGGAGTTTATCCAGAAGATTTCTAGAAGAAGTGTAGAGATTGTTGTTTCATTTGCTTTCATACTCTTGTTTTTTGCACCTCTGCCTTTTATTCTTTTAAATCCTCAAGCTAGGGCAAGGTCTAATGTAGTTTTTTTGATTGATCAGGGAGCTATTAATCAAATAAACGATTTGCGTAATAGCTCAAAGCTGCCGTTTAAGTCGCTTTTATATAACAAAGCCACATATCTTTCAGTTAATTTTGCAAGAAACTATATAAATTATTTTTCTCCGAGCTTTTTGTTTTTAAAAGGTGGAACTCAGTATCAATTTAGTGTTCCAAATCATGGAGTTTTATATCTGGCTGAATTGCCGTTTTTTTATTTAGGACTATTTATTTTGATCAAGAAGGCTATAAAAGACAGAGACTGGAGATTACTATTATTATGGCTAATTCTGGCGCCTATTCCTGCAGCCATTACACAAGATGAATCTGCTCTTATTAGGGCAACTACATTGCTACCTATTCCGCAAATACTTAGTGCAGTTGGTTTGGTTGAGGTTATAAAGAGAATGCCTAAGTATAGAGTTTTTGTGAGCTTGCTGTTTGGCGGAGTTATGTTTATATTGCTTGGAAATTATTTGAATGTGTATGCTAACAGCTATAGAAATAACTATTCTTGGGCTTGGCAATACGGATACAAAGAGGTGTATAGCTATGCAAATGAGAACTCTTCTCAATATGAAAAGATTATAGTGACTAAGAAGTATGGAGAACCACATGAATTTCTTCTTTTCTTTTCAGGGTGGAGTCCGGAAAAATATAGAAATGATCCAAATCTAATCCGATTTTTCCAAAGCAACTGGTATTGGGTGGATAGGTTTGATAAATTTTACTTTGTGAATGACTGGCAAATTCCTAAAGAAGGGACTACATTTGTACTGGAGAGTAAAAAGGAGAATGTGGATTGCTCAAAAACTAAGTGCTTACTTATTACAAGTCCTGGTAATTATCCCAAAGGATGGAAGCTGTTGAAAACATATGACTTTTTAGATGGAAAGAAAGCTTTTGAAATATATAGCAACTAGAAACGGATATGTTATTTATTAAAAATATTATGAAAATTAAATCAAAAATAACTGTGTTCTTGTTTTTGATAATTATTCTTGCTGCAGTTTTGAGGTTGGTTAATCTAAGTAATGTTCCACCTCATCTGACTGCTGATGAAGCATCATTGGGATACAATGCCTATTCAATTTTAAAAACAGGAAGAGATGAGTATGGAACACTTTTCCCAATTATTTTTAAGTCTTTTGGAGATTTTAAACCAGGTCTTTATGTTTATGCTGCAATTCCTTCAGTTTTAATATTTGGGCTCAATGAGTTTGCAGTAAGGCTCCCAAGTGCAATAGCAGGGATACTTGCAGTAGTACTTCTTTATTTAGTACTTAAAGAAGTTTGGAAAGAGGAAAAGCTTGCACTTCTAGGAGCTTTTCTTTTAGCAATTAATTCCTGGCATATACATTTTTCAAGAGGTGCTTGGGAGATAAATCTTTCTTTGACCCTTACACTTATTGGTATTTACTTTTTTTTCAAATCTTTCAAGAAGGGAAAATACTTGATATTTTCAGCAGTATTTTTTGCTTTAACCCTTACTGCATATCAAGGGGCAAAACTTTCAACAGGAATTGTAGTTTTACTTCTTTTGGTTTTGTACCTTAAGGAGTTATTAAAAATAGAAAGAAAAGTTATTTTGCAGTCGATTGCTGTTGGGGTATTGGTTTGTATACCAATAATACTAAGTTTATTTAATGGGCAGACTGGCAGGCTTGCTATCTTTAGTGTTTTTTCGAATCCCAGACCTGAAAAATATTTACAAGATTTTTTGGATGAAGGACAAGAAGTGAAAGGAAGCTTATCCTATTACTTATTTCATCCCGAGTGGCTTAATTTTGCAAGAGGAGTGCTAGGCAGATTCTTTAATCATTTTTCCGTTAGATTTTTGTTTTTTGAAGGGGATTGGACTAACCCAAGACATTCACCTCCTAATATGGGGATGTTCTTGGTTAGCGATGCCTTCTTAGTGGCAGTTGGGTTTGCGGCAATGGTAAAGGGAAAGCTAAGCAAAGCTTTGCCGACTTCGTTGATAAAGAAGGAAAATTTATTTGTAGGACTTTGGCTTATTTTAGCTACACTTCCTTCGATATTATCTAGGGATCAGGTGCATGCTGTTAGGGCGTTCAATATGGTAATTCCTTTTGTAATTATTATGGCTCATGGAGCTTATTTACTTATTAGCAGGTATAGAATTATCTTTGTTGCCCTTGCTCTTATATATACTGCTAATTATGTTTACTATTTAGACTCTTATTTTGTACATTTACCTAAACATGATTCTATTTATTGGGAATATGGCTACAAACAAATAGTTGAAGCAGTTTATCCAGTACAAGGAAACTACAAGAAAATAAAGGTAGAACAGAGCTATGCTCAGCCATATATTTACTTTTTATTTTTTGAAAAGTATGACCCAGCTAAATACCAAGCACAGGCTCATTTAACTGAAAGCCCAATGGGGGATGTGGGATTGGTTGAAAAATTAGACAATATTGAATTTAGTGCAATTGATTGGTCAGCTGACCAGGGGCACAAAGGTGAATTAATTGTTGCAGATCCAATTAAAATGCCCGTACAGGATTCAAGTGATCCAAACAGGTTTAAACTGATTAAGGAAATAAAATATTTAGATGGAAAGACAGCTTTTAGAGTTGTAGAAATATTAAAATGAAAGAAAGATTATTAGGATTAATATCAAACAAAAGAAGAATAACACTTATACTTATTGTTCTTCTAGCTTTTACTCTAAGGTTTTATCAACTTGATTCATATCCTGCTCTTAATGCAGATGAAGCAGCAATTGGCTACAATGCTTATTCTTTAATTCAAACTGGAAAAGATGAACATGGCAACCCTTGGCCGATTCACTTTCAGTCATTTAATGATTATAAACCTGGTCTTTATTTCTACATTGTTGTTCCTTTTGTAAAGCTTTTTGGATTAAACGAGATGTCGGTGCGGGCTCCAGCTGCGTTTTTAGGGGTAGTCACGGTGCTACTTGTGTATATGCTTGTCAAGGAATTATTTGATGATGAAGAAGGATCACTTGTTGCAAGCTTTTTTCTTGCAATATCACCCTGG
Organism: Patescibacteria group bacterium; assembly: GCA_036381415.1. GTDB lineage: Bacteria > Patescibacteriota > Microgenomatia > UBA8517 > UBA8517 > DASVCV01. The sequence continues at coordinate 24,103 of DASVCV010000012.1, read as the reverse complement.
CATATACATTTTTCAAGAGGGGGATGGGAAGCAAATGTAGCAACCTTTTTTATATCCCTAGGAGTTCTTCTTTTCCTAAAGGGTTTAAAGAAACCTAAGTATTATTATGGGTGTCTAGTTTCTTTTGTTTTGGCTTTATATACATACCATGCTGCAAGAGTTGTTGTTCCACTACTGGGAATTGGACTTTTTGCAATTTATTTTAAAGATATTTTAAAGAGCAAGAGAACAATTATTATTGCTGCAGTAGTTGGATTAGTTCTTGTACTTCCTCTGGCACTTGATCTGACAAAGGGAGGAGCATTATCCAGAGCAGCTGGAGTTGGTCTTTTTGCAGATCCGGGACCTAAATCAAGGCTAGAGGAACAAAGAGGAGAACACTCAAACATAAGCAGTTTACTTGCAAAATCTCTTCATAATAAAGCAGTTAACTATTCGCTGGCATTCTTGGAAAATTGGGGAAAGCATTATTGGGGAGAGTTTTTGTTTTTGTCAGGAGATGAAGTGCAAAGAAATAAAGTTCCAGAAACAGGAGAGATGTATATATATGATGTTGTGCTTGTAGGAATTGGGTTAATTGTAATTGTGAGGAATTTGAAGAAGGAGCATGCCACAATTATGTGGTGGCTAATTGTTGCTCCTGTTGCTTCTGCACTTACTTTTCAGGCACCTGGAGCATTACGTGCTCATAATATGATAATTCCTCTTGTGATATTAAGTGAGTTTGGACTGATGTGCATTGTTGCACAGTTTAGAAAAAGAGTGAGTAGAACAAATTTAAGGAATGCATTCTACATAGTTGTTGTTGCAGCTATTTGTCTTAATTTTGGAAGATACTTACACATGTATTATGTGCATATGGCAAAGGAGTATCCATTCTCATCTCAGTATGGATTAAAAGACTTAGTAAGTTATGTGCAAGGGCATACGAGTGCATACCAGAAAATATTGGTTACTGATAGATATGACCAGCCATATATACTTTTTCTTTTCTACATGAAGTATTCGCCTGCTAAGTTCCAGGCTGAGCATACACTTACACCTAGGGATGGATTTGGATTTTCAACTGTTAACCACTTTGATAAATATTATTTCTCAACCATAAGATTTGATGAGGCAAAGGTGGATAATCCAAATACTTTAATTGTGGGGACGGATACTGAGATTCCAAATGAAGCTAATATAGTAAGAGTAATATATGGACCTGATGGAAAGCCTGTTTTTAAAATAGTTGCAAACTAGTAATATGGATAAGATGAAATTGTCAGTAGTGCTTGCTACCAGAAATGAAGAAGCTAATATAGAAAGGTGCCTGAAGTCAGTTAAGAATATAGCTGATGAGATTATTGTTGTTGATGAATATTCAACTGATAAGACAGCAGAGATTGCAAAAAGATTGGGCGCGAAGGTTTATGAAGAGCCTCATCATGATGTTTTCCATATAACTAAACAAAAGGCAATTGAGAAAGCAAAGGGTGATTGGATACTTCAATTGGATGCTGATGAGGTAGTTATAAAAGAACTTGCAGAAGAAATTAAAGAAGTGATTAATATGACTAGTGAGGAAATATGTAGGAGAAGACCAAGTAGTATGAAGAAATGGAGATTATTTCAAAGGCACCAAAGCATTATTGAAGAAAGAGATGGCAAATTAGGTGAGAAGGGTGAGATTGTTGCATTTTTTATACCAAGACTAAACATGTTTTTAGGAAAACCACTTATTCATGCAGGAGTTTATCCTGATGCTGTTATTAGACTTATTAAGAATGGAAAGGCATATTTGCCTGCAAAATCGGTTCATGAACAGATGAAAATACAAGGAGAAGTGGCTTGGCTGTTTAATGATTTAGAGCATTATGACTCACCTACCTTTAGTAGATACTTGTCTAGAGCTAATAGATATACAAGTTTAACCGCAGCAGAATTTAAAGTGAAAAAGGTATCAAAGAATTTCCTTTCACTTATTTATTATTCATTCCTAAAGCCTTTTTCAGTGTTTGTTAATTTATATATTAAAAATAAAGGCTTTGAGGATGGAATGAGAGGGTTTGTTTGGTCAATATTTTCTGCATTTCATTTTCCAATTGCCTATTTTAAATATTGGTCAGGAGAAGCACTATGATTAAAGTTGCAATTGATACAGGACCATTAACATCAGGACACTCAGTAAGAGGGATTGGTGTGCATACTAGGCTTCTTATAGAGCATTTGGAGAAGCTTAATGGGGTAAAAGTCGAAGCAGTTGATTTTACAAAAACTGACTTATCAAAATTTGATGTTGCACATTATCAGTTTTTTAATCCTTTTTTTGTAAACCTTCCTTTAATAAAAAAAACAAAAACAGTAGTTACTATCCATGATTTAATTCCTCTAATTTATCCTAAGCACTATCCACCTGGATTAAAGGGAAAGATTAAATTTAATTTGAATAAGTTTCTTGTTAAAAGAGCAGACGCAGTAATTACTATTTCTGAGACTTCAAAGAAAGATATTGTAAGATTTTTGGGAATAAGACCAGAAAAAATACATGTAGTTTATTTGGCACCTAAGCCAATTTATAGAAAAATTGGTGATCAGAAGACCTTAAATAAAGCTAGAGAAAAATATGGCTTACCTGACAAATTTGTTTTATACGTTGGGGATGTTAATTACAATAAAAATATTCCAACCTTAATTAAAGCTTGTGAAATTGCAGATATTCCTTTGGTTATTGCTGGAAAACAAGCAATGGATATTGAAACTCAAGGGATGGGAATAAATGACATAAAAGGTTTAAAGGACTGGTTTAGATTTGTTTTAAACAAACCACATCCAGAGCTTGCACATTTTAAACAGATATTAAAAGCTTTTGACAAATCAAAGAATATAAAAAGATTAGGATTTGTTCCTGATGAGGATTTGGTAGCTATTTACAACCTCGCATCAATTTACTGTCAACCTTCATATTATGAAGGGTATGGAATACCAGTAGTTGATGCACTGACCTGTGGTACGCCAGTGGTTGCATCTAGAACTCAAGCACTTGTTGAAATTGCAGGAGATGGTGCTTATTTTGCAGATGCTAAAAAACCTGAGGATTTTGCAACTAAGTTCAAAAGAATTATTGAAGACAAAAAACTTAGAAATAAATATATTGATAGTGGGAGAGAAGCTGTTAAAAAATACTCCTGGCAAAACACAGCCCAAGGCACGTTGGCTGTATATGAAAGCTTAGCCAAATGAAATCTTACATACTAAAGGTAGTTAAACATCCTTTTTTTGCTGGTAGTGCGGTTATGATACTTGGAACAAACTTAGCAAACTTTTTTGCTTCTATATATCATATTATTCTTGCTAGATTTTTAAGTTTGTCTTTATATGCAGACCTTGCAGCAGTTATTTCTGTAATTGCAGTATTTACTGCAATGTTTAATTTCATAGGGTTAGTTATTGTTAAGTTTGTTTCACAAGCAAAAGATAAAGATGAGGTGAAGGGGATATTCGGATGGTTTTTAAGAAGAGTGTTAATTTTAGGATTAATAATAATAGTTGTCATTGTATTAGCTACTTCTTCTATATCGAACTTTTTGCATATTGATGAAAAAACAATGGTTTTAGTTGGACCAATATTATTCTTTGCCCTTTTCTCCCTTGTTTTTAAATCCTTTCTTCAAGGACTACTTAAGTTTGGACAATTTGTTTTTGCAATTAATTTGGAATATCTGGGTAGGGTTGTTTTTGGTGTGGTATTAATAGTTGTTGGATTGGAAGTTATGGGTGGAGTGCTGGGAATATTACTTTCATCTATTCTTTCAGTTTTCATAACATGGGTACTACTTTCTGATTACAAAAATTTTAAATTTAAATATAGTTTTAAGGCTGGCGGAGATGTCTTTAAGTATACGGTGCCTGTATTTTTGTTTTCACTTGCTTCAACTTCTTTTTTAACTACAGATATAATATTAGTTAAGCATTTTATTAATTCCAATGATGCTGCTTTATATGATGCACTTTCTACTGTGGGTAAAATAATTCTTTATGGTTCAGGCCCAATAGGTGCTGTAATGTTTCCTATGATTTCAAAGAAACACTCAAAAGGAGAGAATTATATCCAAATATTTCTTCTAAGTTTTGCATTGACATCAGTTTTGTCACTTATTGCACTGGCTGTTTATTTGTTTACCCCATCTTTGCCAATTGGCATTCTCTATGGACAGAAGTATTTAGTTGCTTCTGGCAATTTGATTTGGTTTGGATTGTTTGCTGCAGTATTTAGTCTTTCTACTTTAGTAGCATCCTTCTATCTATCTATTGGGAAGACAAAAGTTGTTATTTTTGTTGTTATTTTTGCGTTCATTCAGATTTTAGCTATTGTTGGGATACATGATTCAATTCTTAATATAGCGAAAGTTAACTTAGCCGTAACTTCTTTTCTTCTTATGAGTCTGCTAATATACTTTGGATATGAAGAAGCGAGGTCAAAAAAAGCCTGAGACACTTTTTTTATCAGTAATCATTCCTGCTTATAAAGCAGAGAAAATAATACAGAAAAGTTTAAAGAGAGTTAAGGATGTTTTAGATGATACGAGATATCCATATGAAATAATTTGTGTTGTTGATGGTAGAGTCGACGGTACTTTTGAAAAAGCTGAGAAGTTAGCAAAAAGATATAGAAGAAAAATTAAGGTAGTTGGATATGACAATAATTTGGGGAAAGGGCATGCTGTTAAATACGGTATGGCCCAATCAAAAGGGGATATTATTGGATTTATTGATGCTGGTTTTGATATAAACCCCAACAGTTTATCTTTACTTCTTGAACATTTTGAGTGGTATAGGGCAGACATAATAGTAGGTTCAAAAAGACATCCTGTTTCTAAAGTTGTCTACCCATGGCAGAGAAGAATATTATCTTTTGGGTACCAAATATTTGTGAGAGTGCTATTTGGTCTTAACATTAAAGATACTCAGGTTGGATTAAAATTCTTTAGAAGAAAAGTGTTAGAAAAGACTTTACCAAGATTATTAGTTAAAGCTTGGGCATTTGATGTAGAAATGCTTGCTGTTGCAAACTACTTGGGATTTAAGAGAATATACGAAGCTCCTATTGAGTTAAAAATGGAGTTTGGAGGAGCATCTGTTTTAACTTCAAAGGGTTTTTTAAGAACTGTTTTTTGGATGTTTTGGGATACTTTAGCAATCTTTTATAGATTAAGAATAAAGCGATATTATAGGAGCGATAATAAAAGTATTTGGATTACTCCACATTACTTAACGTTTAAAGGAAGATGAGAATACTTATTTTTAGCTGGAGAGGTCCAGGACATCCACATTTTGGAGGAGCAGAAATTGCAACCCACGAGCATGCGAAGGGGTGGGTAAATGCAGGACATGAGGTCACTCTTTTTACCTCCTATTTTAGTGGAGGAAAGGTTAGGGAGATTGTCGATGGGGTGGAGATCATCAGGAGGGGATCAGAAGTTTTTGGTGTTCAGGTAGCTGCTTTTTTGTGGTACATACTTGAAAAACATGAGAACTATGATGTAGTGGTTGACCAGTTTCATGGGATACCATTTTTTACCCCAATTTTTGTTAGAGGCAAAAAGATTGCGTATATTCATGAAGTTGCAAAGGAGGTGTGGAAACTTAATCCTTGGCCAAGGCCTTTTAATACAATTCCATTTGTTGTTGGTACAATGCTTGAGCCCTTCATTTTTAAGCTTTTATATAAAAGCACTTTATTTATGACTGTTTCTCAATCAACAAAGAACGATTTAGAAAAGTGGGGAATTCCAAAAAAGAACATTGTAGTAATTTACAATGGTTTTACTAAGATAGAGAAAAAATTTAAAAGAGAAAAAGCAACTACAGTTATTTATTTAGGCGCTTTGTCTAAGGATAAAGGAATTGAGGAGGCTATTGAGGTATTTAGTTTGATAAATAAACTAAAAGATAATTGTAAGTTCTGGGTTGTAGGAAAAGGTGAAACGCAGTATCTTAGATTTTTAAAGTTAAGAGCTAAAGAGCTGAGTCTAGATAGAATAATTAAATTTTGGGGGTTTGTTAGCGAGGAAAAAAAATTTGAGCTGTTGGGTAGAGCTGATATTATGCTTAACCCTTCTGTAAGAGAAGGTTGGGGATTGGTAAATATTGAGGCAAACTCAATGGGTGTGCCAGTAGTGGGCTACAACGTAAGTGGAGTAAAAGACTCGGTAATTAATAACAAGACTGGATTGTTGTGTTCTCAAGGAGATGTGGAAAAATTAGCAAAGAATTGTATTGAGTTAATGTCTAATAGAAATAAATATAACAAGTTTCAAAAAAATGCGATTATGTGGAGCAAGAAGTTTGATTGGAAATCGGCTCAAAATAAAAGTTTAAATTTGCTCAAAAGCTTGTAAATTTCAATTTTTATTTTTGCCTTTTACAAATTGTAGAGATTGGTATTATAATGTTTCACAATGCCAAAAAAGAAAAAAGCAGAGAACAATAGAAAAAGAGTTTTAGTAACTGGAGCAGGTGGATTTATTGGACACCATTTGGTGACTTACTTAAAAGGAAAAGGATATTGGGTTAGAGGAGTAGATATTAAGTATCCTGAGTATAAAGAAAGTGATGCTGATGAATTTGAAATTTTAGACTTAAGAAGATGGGATAATTGCTTGCAGGCAACGAGAGGAATTGAGGAGGTTTTTGGTTTGGCAGCTGATATGGGTGGGATGGGATTTATCTCATCAAATCATTCTATTATTCTTCGCAATAATTCTTTAATTAATACCCATACTCTTGAAGCAGCAAGAGTAAATGGGGCTAAGAGGTATTTCTACACGTCTTCGGCTTGTGTGTACCCTGAATTTAAACAAACTAAAGCAAAGGTTGTTCCTCTAAAAGAAGATGATGCTTATCCAGCTTTTCCACAAGATGCATATGGATGGGAAAAACTTGTGATGGAGAGGTTGTGTACACATTATAAGCAGGATTTTGGAATTGAAACTAGGATTGTGAGATTTCATAATATTTTTGGTCCTCATGGGACATGGGAGGGTGGGAGAGAAAAAGCTCCTGCTGCTATGTGTAGAAAAGTTGCTTTTGCAAAATTAAGCGGTAATCCTGAGATTGAAATATGGGGAGATGGAAAACAGACAAGATCTTTTTGTTATATTGATGATTGCACTGAAGGAATTTTCAAGCTGATGAGATCTGATTATGATAAACCACTTAATTTAGGACAAGATAGGTTAATAAGTATAAATGACCTAGCTAAATTGGTTGCAAATATTGCAGGAGTGAAAATTAAAATTAAACATATTGAAGGACCACAAGGAGTAAGAGGAAGAAATTCTGATAATACTCGTTTGAAGAAGGTTCTTAAATGGGAGCCAAAGATATCTCTAGAGGAAGGTTTGGGGGAGACATATAAGTGGATAGAGGAACAGGTAAAAGAAAAATACTTCAAGTAGGCTTAAATAGTTATCCTTTTTATTTCCTCACTTAATTTTCTAGGTGACCAGGTAGGAAATGTTTTTTTCATTTTGGTTGAATTACAATAGATTACATTTTCAACTATTAGTGAAGCCCTCCAGGCGAGGTTGAAAGTTTTTGGGTTTGTTACCTTTTCTAGTATTGGTATGAAATATCTTTCTAAAGAAGCCATGCTCCAAAATAATTTTGGCATTACTATCACTTTATAGGGAGTGTTTAGCTTTTGATGAAGCTGGCGACTTATTTCAGCAAGAGTTATGTTTTCTCCATGCAAGAAGAAAATATTGTTCTTACCAGGTTTTGGGGGGTTATTTACAGCTAGAAGTATTGCTTTAGCTACATCATCAACACAGATAAGACTTGAAAGTCCTGGCCAATTAAGTCTAGCAAGTAGTGACTTTTTAAGGATAAGTTTTTTAACAAAATCAAAAAGACTATCTGGTCTCATACCGCTACCATAAATAGTGTTTGGTCTTAAAATCGTTAGCCTGAAGTTTTCTTTTTTTTGTCTTTCCAGTATGATTTTTTCTCCATTTGCTTTTGTTCTAGTATATTCATTGTTTGGAGAAAGAGGGTTTGATTCACTGAAAGGTTTAGAACAATTTTTTCTTCCACTCATTGCTACCATGGTACTAATGTGGATAATATGTGTGTCTGGTGCTATGGGGCTAAAAGCATCTAGTAGATTTTTAACTCCTATGTCGTTTACTCTGTGATCCTTTTCATTTGTATCTGTGTTGGCTGCGAGATGAATAATGAGCTTTGGAGATTTGGGAAGGTTTTTAAGTCCCTGCCCTGTTACTAAATCAATTTTTTTTGTGTTGAGTTTTAGGTCTTTGAGAATTTTTCTTCCTGATTTTTCAAGATTGCTATTTCGGTCCCAGATTAGACAAAGAATATCTTTGCTGTTATATTTTTTAACTAGAAGTTTTATTAATCTTCTTCCTACAAAACCTGTTGATCCAGTAACAATAATTTTATATTTTTTTGACATATTTACAGTTGACTTCTAATTGGTAAGTATATAATATGGACCCGAAATGGCAAAGACAATTTTAGTTACCGGATCAGGCGGACTAATAGGATCTGAGTCGGTACATTTTTTTTCTAATCTAGGGTACAAAGTAGTTGGAATAGACAACAATATGAGGGAATACTACTTTGGTAGTGAAGGAAGTACTGAGCCAAACGTAAAAAAGCTTCTTAGGATATATAAAAACTATTCTCACTATTCGAATGATATAAGGGATTTTGATAAGTTAGAAGAAATATTTGAAAAACATAAGTTTGATTTAATTATTCACACTGCTGCGCAGCCATCGCATGACTGGGCTGCGAAGGAGCCTCTTACTGACTTTGGAGTAAATGCCAATGGAACATTAAATTTGCTTGAATGTTTTAAGCGTCATGCTTCTGATGGAGTATTTATATATACATCAACAAATAAAGTTTATGGAGATACTCCTAACAGACTTCCCTTAATTGAATTAAAAACTAGATACGAGATTAGTCCAAAACATCAATATAAAAACGGTATTGATGAAACAATGTCTATTGATAATAGCACTCATTCTTTATTTGGTGTTTCAAAAGCAGCAGCGGATCTTATGGTTCAGGAATATGGAAGATATTTTAACTTAGCAACTGGTGTTTTTAGGGGAGGGTGTCTTACCGGATCTGGGCATGCAGGTACAGAGCAACATGGATTTTTATCTTATTTAGTTAAGTGTATTTTAACTGAACGTAAGTACACTATATATGGGTATAAAGGAAAGCAAGTAAGAGATAATATCCACTCCCATGATCTACTAAATGCTTTTTATAATTTTTACCAAAAACCAAGAATTGGTGAGGTTTATAACATGGGAGGTTCAAGATTTGCCAACATTTCTATGATTGAGGCGATTAAAAAGATTGAAGATATCAGTGGTAAAAAGGCAATTACAGAATATAAAGACGAAAATAGAACTGGAGACCATATTTGGTATGTTTCTTCTGTAGAAAAGTTTAAGGGTCATTATCCTAAATGGAAGTATGAATATGATATTGATACAACGATTGAAGATATTGTTAAAAACAGTGCGTTTTCTAGAGAAGCTGTTTCTTTTTCAATGAGTAAGAGTCTTGATTATTGGAGAGAAAAGAACTGGTACTTCCATAACTCATTGCGGCAGATTTTTAAATCGTCTATTCCTGAAGGGGCAAATGTATTGCAAGTAGGGTATGGGTTGGGAGATATTCTAGCGAGTCTTTATCCAAAGAAAGCTGTAAGTGTTGATACTGATGAGAACATTATGCTTTCTGCAAAAAGAAGATACTCACAGATTAAATTTATTAATTCCAAGCCCGAAAATATAAATATAGGAGGTAGCTTTGACTATGTTATAATGCCGAACTCAGTTGATCATTTAGAAGATATCCAAACTGTTCTTGAAAAACTAAAAGATAATACAACAACAAAATCAAAAATAATCCTTACTTCCTTGAACCCAAAATGGATACAAGTTTTTTCCGTTTTAGAAAAGTTTAATTTAAAAAGGGCAGAAGGTGAGAAGAATTGGTTAAGACTCCAGGATTTAAAAAATATTGTAAATATATCAGGTTATCAAGTTGAAGAGTGTGGATATAAATTAATATTTCCTGTCCACATACCTTTTGTCAGCAGATGGGTTAATTCAGTTGTTCAGCAAACCCCATTCCTAAATCGTTTTTGCTTGGAGCAGTATATTGTTGCAAGCAAGGCGGATTTGGCAGTTACTAAAAAACTTAGCTGTTCAGTTGTTATTCCTTGTTTTAATGAAGAGGAAAATATTAAAAACTGTATTAGTAGAGTGCCTAAGATGGGTAAGGGAACTGAGATAATTGTGGTAGACGATGGATCGAAGGACAAGACTGCAAGAGAAGTTAAACAATTGATGAGAAAGTATAAGAACTTGAGGCTTGTTTCGTATAAACCTAATAGAGGTAAGGGTTGGGCTGTTAAGGAAGGGATGAATGCTTCTAAAGGGGATGTCGTAATGATTTTAGATGCAGATATGGCTGTTCCTCCGGAGGAATTGCCGAGATTTTTTAATATTTTTGAAAAAGGGCTGGGAACTTTTGTAAATGGCACCCGATTAATTTATCCAATGGAAGATCAAGCCATGAGACAGCTTAATTTGGTGGGAAATTTAGTTTTTAGCTGGATATTTTCCTGGCTTTTAGGTGTAAGAATAACAGATACGCTTTGTGGTACTAAAGCTTTATATAAAAGTGATTACAAGAAGGTTAAAATGAGTGGAAAATCATGGGGAGACTTTGATTTATTGTTTGGAGCTGCTGAAAACAACTTGGATATAATTGAAGTGCCTGTTCATTACAAAAAGAGAGTCGCTGGAAAATCTAAGATGAAAGCCTTTAAGCATGGGTTGGTGTTGGCAAAGATGTGCGGTATTGGGTTTTGGAGATTAAAGGTTAGTCCTTTGTTTTTGTCAAAACGAAAGCAACATGAGAAAACGGGTAAAAAGTTGGTCTATCAACAGTTATAACTTTATAATTACAATTTAAGTTTTCAAATACTTTTGCCCAATCCTCAGTTTTTCTAAAAGTAAAAGGAATATACATATTAAAATTGTGAATTTTATTTAATATGAAATCAAAAATGGTTCCTGAAATAGTTGGCTGAACTTCAAATATTAAAACTTTTTTGCTTACTCTTAATGCTTCTTTCAACATTTTAATTTGTACTTCTTTTGGCATATGGTGAAGGACGTCGTTAAACATGGAAATGTCAAAGGACTTATTGCGAAAGGGGATCTGACTGTCTTTAGTCATTTTTCTAAATGGAATGTCGGTTAAAAGATAGTTTATAATGTCACACCCGATTACTTTAAATTTGAAGAAGTCTTTTAATTGAGTAGTAATCACTCCGTTACCGCAACCAATATCAATTACTTTGTGATTTTTCTTTAAGCTATTTTTGTAGGCTTTTATTATTAATTTGCCTCTATGTTTTGATGTGATGTTTGCTAAAGACATAACTCTACTGTTTTGCTCTCAAGGAGTAAATTTATTTATGATATCATTTAGCCAATGAAAAAGAAAAACTTAATCTCTGTGGTAGTTACGACTAAGAATGAGGAAAAGGTATTGGGGCGGCTTTTACAAAGTGTAAAAGGTCAGAAAGACGCGAGTAAGGAAATAATAGTAGTTGATAATAGATCTAGAGATAATACTTTAGGTATTGCTAAAAAATTTACAAGAAAAGTTTATACCTATGGTCCTGAAAGATCTGCGCAGAGAAATTTTGGGGCAAAGAAAGCCAGTGGAGAGTATCTTTTATTTTTGGATGCTGACATGGAACTAACTGAAAATGTTTTATCGGAGTGTGTAAAAAAGATTGAAGGTAATAAGGAGATAGGGGGAATTGTGATTCCTGAAGAGTCTCTTGCATCAAATTTTTGGGAGAGAGTTAAAGCTTATGAGAGATCTTTTTACAATGAGTCAGGTGATGCAACAACAGATGCTGCTCGATTTTTCAGGAAAAGCACATTTAATAAAGCAGGAGGATACGATGAGTTGATTACTGGGCCTGAAGATTGGGAGTTGCCAGAGAGTGTTGGAAAAATGGGATACAAAATAGATAGGGTCAGGTCAGTTATTTACCATTATGAAAGAATACCTTCTTTATATTCTTTAGTTAGGAAAAAATTCTATTATGCCAAGCTTGCACACAAATATTTAAAAAAACAAAACATTCCTCTAGTTAGTAGTAAAACTATTTATTTTTTAAGACCTGTTTTTTATAAAAAATGGAGAAAGTTGGTAAGTAATCCACTATTAAGTATTGCAATGTTTTATATGTTTGGGTGTGAAATGGCTGGAGGGTTGGTAGGATATGTTAGAGGGAGGTTAGATGAAGGGTAGAGTTTTACTTTTAACTACACCCTTTCGTCCAAATGTAGGAGGGGTAGAGACTCATTTGGATGATTTAATTGATGAAGGAGTTAAGAAGGGATTGAAGTTTTTTGTTTTGACTTATCAGCCTTTGGTAACTAGGGCAAGGGGTAAATATATTGAGAGAGGAAAAGGATATGTTATATACAGGTTTCCATGGATTAGGGCAAATTTATTTTTACTTTTGGAAAAATATCCAATATTGGAGTTTGTTTACTTAGCACCAGGACTATTTATGATGAGTTTTATCTTTATTTTTTGGAATAGAAGTAAGATTAAAGTAATACATGCACAAGGTTTAGTTGCTGGAGCAATAGGTGTTGTCATGGGAAAATTGTTTGGTAAAAAGGTGGTGGTATCTACTCATTCAATTTATCGTTTTCCAGAATCAGGATTATATTCGAAGTTTTGTCAAAAGCTTTTTAATGGAAGCAACCATGTCTTAACTCTTTCAAAGCAGTCAAAAAGTGAAGTTCTTGACCTAAATGTGAATAGCGAGAAGGTTTCAGTTTTTACATACTGGGTCAACCAGAAAATTTTCTCTCCTATTAATAAGTTAAGGGCTAGAAAGAAGTTGGGATTAAGTGGTAAGAAATTTTACTGCTTGTTTGTTGGCAGACTTGTTGCGGTTAAAGGTATTATGGATTTAATTGATGCTGCAAGGATAACAAAAACTGTAGAGTTTTTGATTATTGGGGATGGGCCAATGGCAGATGATGTAAGAGATGCACAAGCGAAACTTTCAAATTTAAATTTTATAGGTAAAATAGATAATAGATATTTGCCTATATATTATTCGGCTAGTGACGTTGTTATTGTTCCATCGACTCATGAAGAAGGGTTTGGAAGAGTTATAATTGAATCTCTTTCTTGTGGGACACCAGTTGTTGGATCAAGAAGGGGCGCGATTGTAGAGGCAATGGATGAGAGTGTTGGTGTTTTTATAGATGTATCGGGGAAAAATATAAGTAGAGTATTAAATATGTTTATAAAGAACAAAAATAAATTAAAAAGGATGGCAAAAAATGCCAGGAAATTTGCAGTTAAAAATTATAGTAGTGATAATATCCAATTGATAACTAAATATTATGGATAAGAAAGAAGTACTAATTGTTGCTTCTCATTTTTCTCCTAATTTTGGAGGAGTTGAGACACATCTTAATGATTTGGTTAGAGCTTTAGCAAAGCGGGAGTGGAATGTGTATGTAGCAACATATAAGCCTCTAGCTCGAAATATCAAAGTACCTTTTGTAGAGAAAAAGAAGAGGTTAGGTATTTACAGGATGCCTTGGCTTGGGTTTAATATTGTACATAGATTAACTCCCTATCCGATACTTGAGTTTATATATCTTTTTCCTGGACTTTTTGTTTTGACAGGATATGTACTTTTAACTAAGAGAGATATAAAAGTTCTTCATGCTCAAGGATTGGTTCCGGCTGTTATTTCTATTTTATGGGGGAAAATCTTGAGAAAGAGAGTAATAGTTAGTACTCACAATCTCTATTTTTTCCCTAAATCGGGATTGTATAAGGATTTTAGCAAGGTTGTTTTTTCTAATGCTGATGAGGTTCTTTGTTTGTCTCAGCAATCACAGGAAGAGATGGCGCGAATTGGAGTTCCCAGTGAAAAACTTAAACCTTTTAGGTATTGGCTTAACTTGGACTTATTTAAGAAGGTAAACAAAAACGTGGCAAAAAAGAATTTAGAATTAAGTGGAAGGTTTGTTGTCTTTTTTGTTGGCAGGCTTATCGAGACAAAAGGAGTATTGGTGTTACTTGACTCTTCAAAGAAAAAAAGTTGTAAAGATATAACTTTTGTTATTGGGGGAGATGGACCCTTGGCTGCGGAAGTGCAATGTTTTGCAGACAAAAATGAAAATATTAAATACGCAGGTTACCTTACGCAGGATAAGGTTATGAGCTACATGAATGCTGCGGATATTGTTGCAGTACCGTCTTTGGTTGACGAGGGATATGGGAGGGTGGCAATGGAAGCTATTGCCTGTGGAACGCCCGTGCTTGCAGCAAAAAGAGGAGGGCTGTCAGAAGTTGTAGTTTCTGAAATAGGAAGACTTATAGAGCCAACTGCAGATGAATATTCAAAGCATTTAAGCTTCTTTAAAAAGAACAGGAAATTGCTTGATACTCTATCCAGAAGGGCTAGGAAATATGCTCTAGATAAATTTGGTGAGAAGAATGTTGAAAGTATAATTTTTGCATACCAAAATAAAGTGCTACAATAGCACGAGCATTATGATTAAGCGGAAAGAAAAGAGAAACAAAAAGGAATTTATTTGGAGTGGCATGCATCCTTTTTTTATAGACCCATTTATTTCTTATTTTACTCCAGGTCTTAAGGGGAAAGTGGTTGTTGATTGTGGATGTGGAAAAGGAATGGTTGGGTATCTGACTCGAGCAACACGTGATTTAGAGGGTGGAAAGATGATTGGTCTTGATTCAAATGAAAAGATGCTATCTTTTTGCAGAGAGCATAAGGTTTATGACAAGTTAATCAAAAACACACTTCCGAAACTCCCTTTTAAAGATAAGAGTGTAGATTTTTTAATGTGTACTGAGGTTATTGAACATTTAAGTAAAAAGGATGGGCAAAAGTTTTTAAAGGAAGTAGATAGAGTGTGTAGAGGACGTGCAATTGTAAGTACACCAAATGTATTTTTTGATAACCCTCCTGGTGAAAAGCAGGATGTTCATCAGTCTTTGTGGAAAACTAGGGATTTTAAGGATTTTGGTTATAAAGTGTATGGATTGGGTGTAATGGTTCCTTTTGTAGGTGAAAACCCAAAGTTTTTAAAGATTAAACAGGCTTTTTATTATATTTTTACGCCGTTTTGCTACTTTATTCCTCAAATATCTGCTAACTTGCTTTGTGTAAAAGACTTTTCCTAAAAAGTGAAAAAGAATTTTAATAATAATATTATAGAACTTCTAAGTACGACTCGTGATACTGCGCTTAAAAAAAGAGCACAAATAATACTTCAGGAATTAGATGTAAAAAAGGGAGATAAAATCTTAGATGTGGGTTGTGGGGATGGTTATTACCTTCACCTTATTTCTACTTTATATAAGGATGTAACTTTGGCTGGGTGTGATTTTGATGAGAGAGGGCTGGCTTCTGCCAAAAAAAATTTGAAAGGAAATAAGATAAAGCTTGTAAAGGGGGACCTAATGAAAAAACTTCCCTTTCCAAAAAATAGCTTTAATAAAATTGTGATGAGTGAAGTTGCTGAACATCTTCCTAACGATTTAAAGGGTCTATCTGAAGTTGCAAGAGTTTTAAAGCCAGGTGGAACTATTTGTTTAACGGTTCCTAATACCAACTATCCTTTTTTTTGGGATCCTGTTAATTGGTTGTTAGAACATTTAGCGGATACTCATATAAAGTCAGGTTTTTGGGCAGGAATTTGGAATCAACATGAGAGACTTTACAAACCAGAAAAAATTAGAAAGATTATGGAAAAGGCTGGATTTAAAGTATTAAAAACTGAAACATATACTTTTTGGTCATTACTTTTTAATCATTACCTTGTTAATTTGGGGGCAAGAATCTTAGCTAGAAATAAAAATACTTTTTTGACCCAAGGAGCTAATAAGTTTAAGAGTGAGAGCGATGATATTTCATTTTTACCTTGGATATATTTTTGCTTAAGTGAGGCAGTAGATAGTTTGAATGATGTATGGAAGCCAAGAAATGTTGGGGTCTCAGTATTTGTTAAAGCAAGTAAATGAAAAAAAGTGCTGATGGCAATAGTTTAATACAGAAACTTCAGAAGGAGGTTGAAATATTTATCGAAACAAATCCTGATATTGCTGATTTCATGTGGACTTCTTTTGTTGATCACAAAAACAGATATATTAACGATTTAAGTTTGATTAATAAGTATTTTAAAAAAGGAAAATCAAAAAAAGTAATGGAAATTGGATCACTTCCATGTCATATGACTTATTGCTTGAAGGAAATGGGTTTTAATACCTTTGGAATTGATATTAATCCAAAAGTACTTTCTAAATTTATAAGGAAGTGTAATTTAGATGTAAGAAAGTGTGATATAGAAAAGCAAAGATTACCTTTTCCTGACAACTATTTTGATAATATTCTGTTTAATGAAGTGTTTGAACATTTAAGAATTGATCCTCTATCTACTTTAAAAGAAATTAATAGAGTTATGAAACCTAAAGGCATAATGATACTTACTACTCCAAATCTCTACGCGCTTCATAAGATAATAATGTTTAATACAGGGAAGGGATTTAATAATGCATATATTGAATTTGAAAAACTATCTAAATATGGATACATGGGACATATTAGAGAGTACTCAGTGAATGAGGTTAAGAATATATTAGAAAAGAGTGGGTTTAAGGTAAAGAAGGTTGAATATAAACTATACAATTACTTTCACACTAATAAATTGTTTAGTAACCCATACAAAAAAGTTTTTGCCTATTTATTAGATTATGCAATGGGTATGGTTCCAAGATTTAGGCCAGGTCAGATATTTATAGCTACTAAGTAGTTTTTTTAATTACTGCAATATTGTAGGAGTGAATAGAAGACACAAAAGGAATCTTTTCGAAAGTATCTTCAAATTTAAAAATTAGAGATAGGAAAATACTACCAAAAAAAGGTATAAAATGACTTTCAAAAGTGTAAAACTTTGCATTAAGGAAATTACCTAATATCATTTTTCTAAATAGTTTTTGGGGGAAATGCTCGTGGCCTTTCAACTTTGTCATATGAATAAAGGATATTGGGTTATATCTGTTGCCTTCTAATATAATGACAACTCCGTTTTTCTTTACAATTCTTTTTATTTCTCTTAATGCTTTTTGCGGGTTAGGAGTATGGTGGAGCATATCTTTAGAAAAAACTATGTCGAAGGTGTTTGATTTAAAAGGCAATTTTTCAGCATTAGCTTTCTTAAATACAATTTTATTTGATTGAAAAGTTTTCCAGGAAGGGAATTCTTCTATGTCAATCCCCACTACTTTTTTAGCAAATTTTGAAAATCTTATATCATCGATTCCTTCTCCACATCCAACATCTAAAATGGTTTTATTTTTACAAAAATCTATGCGTAATTTGGAGCATCTGGATAGCTTTTTATAAAAATTCTCTTGATATAGATAGAAGAGGTGTTGGTTGTTTTTGGTTGGCAGTTGAGATAGACTCTTCATGATGGAAATTTTAGCACATAGAGGTTTAGAACCAAGCAGGAGAAATTTTTATTCAGAAAGTAGCTATGAGGCTTTTAGAGATCACCTTAAGAGAGGGTTTGGAGTGGAGTTTGATCCTAACTTTATGAGAGATGGGATAGTCATAGCTCATGATTCAACTTTGGAAAGAATAACATTAGGAAGAGACAAGAGGTCATTTTCTGATCTTTGTGTTGAGGAAGTCTTAAATGTTTCTTTACAAAATGGGAGGTTTTGTACTTTTGATGAATTGATGGATCTTATAAGAGCCAGTTCTTCTGAGGTGAACGCACTTCATTTCAAAGGCAAATATCAAAATCAAGCTAATATTGATAAATTGCTAGAGCACTTAGGAAGAAATTCTGATTTATTGGAAAGACTTATAATTTTTGACGTGAGAGCTGAAACTGCTCGTTATTTAAAAGAAAGAAACGCTCGTTTGGTTCTTGCTCCATCTGTTGCAGATCCATACGATATTTATCGGTACAACAGTTATATTTATCAAACTTTGATGTCTGTTGAAGAAGTGATACAGCAAAGGGAATTATTTGATTGGGTATGGATGGATGAATGGGATAGGAATGGGAAAGAGGGGACTGACAAAAAATTTTATACGGCTTATAATTTTGAGAGGTTAAAAGAGGAGGGAATTAGGATTGCTCTTGTTACGCCAGAATTGCATGCGACTTCTCCTTCTCTTCCCGCAGGAGAGTCACACCAGGATGCTCTAAATGAAAAAATTCTTTTTGATAGGGTAAAGGAAATTATAGAGTTAGGACCAGATGCAATTTGTACTGATTATCCAGAAGAAATTTTGGTGAAAGTTATTTAAATACTGTATTTATCTTCTGGTAATGAAGGAATTTTAATTATAGCTAATTTGCAGTCCTCGAGTGCTTCAAATTCTGCTACTTCTTTTGGCTTAATCCATACAATGTCTCCTTCATCAAGTACTATATTGTTAAGTCGACATCTGCCTTGGACTACAACTGTTATTTCGTCAGTCTTTTCATGGTAATGAGCTTTTTCTGTCTGACCCTTTGAAAAGATTTTTACACCTATCTCAAAGTCTTCTCTTTTAACTATAGATGGGTCAAAGTTGCCGATGAACCAGCCTCTTGTGAAATCTTTGATATTATATTGTTCCATTTGGATAGTTATCTAGGAAGTACTGGACATCTTTAGGAGCACCTAGATTCCAAACCTTTGGCAATATTGATACTTTTATCTTCATACCTTTTTTAATAAGTCTATTATAGATGGGAGCAATATAAAATTCCTTTTTATCATCTGGGCCGTACATATCATTTTCTCTTATCATTTCTTCTGCTTCGTTAACGAAAGTTTTTCCTTTACTGAAGTAATATGCTCCGATATTTGCGTATGCTCCTTTTGCTGCAAGGACTGGATCTTTTTCTGATACAGCACTGGCAATTCTTTTCTTATTAAAAAGAGTGTAGCTCCATTTTATTTCTTTGTCTGGTGGAACTAATACGGGAATAATTCCTTCTGTGTTCTTATCTTTGTAAAGTATTGATTTATATAGACTTAGCCCATTAAAGTGATGGTCAGAGTCAGAAATTATAATATCTTCATTGTTGTTAATGTATTCTTTTGCCTTTAAGACAGTTTCTGCAGCTCCTCTGGTTATATGGTCAATAAAAATTATGTTTATGCCATCTGTAAAGAGTTTTTTTAAAACTTTACTTATCTGGTGTTCTTCTTCATGGTCTCTTCTACAGATAAATATTAAATCTTGTGGACAGGCAGTTATTCTTTTGTTTACTCTTTTTCCTGGAAGTTTTATAAATGGCAGGGAGTCAATTGCCCAGGCGACCATTGGTTTACCCTTGATATTTATAATAGGTTTTGGTTTTTTGTATTCAGGGTTTAAATTAGCTGCATCTAGAAACCTAGATCCTCTCCCTGCCATTGGCACAACAATTTTCATTTTCACCATTATACATACTTGAGTATCTTTGTAAATTGGCAAGAAATTTGCATTTGTTCATTTGTCGGTATAAATTTACGAAGTATGATAATAGTTGGGTTTTATAAAGGTCACAATGCAACTGCGTGTTTATTAAAAGATGGAAAAATAATTGCAGCTGCAAGTGAGGAAAGATTTAATAGGGTAAAAAATTCAGACACGTTTCCTAAAAAAGCTATAGAGTATTGCTTGGAAGAGGCGGGAATAAAAGCAACAGATGTAGATTTGTTTGTCAGAACTTATCGTCATCCCGAGGGGTATATTGCGCCTGATGGTGAAACAAAATCTTCTTTTTTTCTAACACTTCTTTTTTCCCCCGTAGTATATTTAAGAAAGTTTTTATTTTATTTTCCTTCTGCACACGATGTAGTTATTAGAATTTATAATTATTTTTCTGAGAAATTTTTAGTTCCTAATTTCCAGAATCATTTTAGAAAAAATATGTCACTCTTTTTGGGTGTTGATCCTCGAAAGATTGTTTTTGCTGACCACCATCTTTGTCACGCCTATGCTGCGTACTACGGGTTTGTCGAAAAAGTTAATGATAAAAAAGATTATTTGGTGGTTACTGTTGATGGAGAGGGAGATGGAATTTGTGCAACAGTTTCTGCTGTTAAAAAAGGTGTTTGGAAAAGAATCTCCAAAACAGTTGGAGGAAATTCAATTGCTACTTTTTATGGTTTGATAACTCAATTTTTAGGAATGAAGATGAATGAACATGAGTATAAAGTTATGGGGCTTGCTCCTTATGTTTCTAAATTTGAAATGGAAAAGGTATATCCGTTGTTTAACGGTTTGTTTTGGATAGATAGAGGCTTAGTTTTTCATACCAGAATTCCATCAGGATCTTTAGGTGAGTACTTTAAAAGAGTTCTTTGTTATAAAAGGTTTGATGGTGTGGCTGCTGCATCTCAAGCTTATGTAGAAAATATAGTGTGTGAATTTATAAAAAGGGCTATCAAAAAATCTGGTATAGATAAAGTGGTTCTAGGGGGTGGTTTTTTTATGAATGTTAAAGCAAATAAAACAATTTCTGAATTAAATGAAGTATCAGAAATTATTCCATGCCCATCTGCTGGGGATGAGTCAACTGTTTTTGGTGCAGCTTATTGGGGATATGAAAAGCTTTGTAAAGAGAAACGAAAAGATTTTTGTCCTTTGCCTATTCTGGGTCTTTACTTGGGACCTAATTTTGATAAGTTTGATGTTGACTTAGTTTTAAAAGATAGGTTGATAAAAAGGAAGTATAAAATTGAGAGAGTAAGTAATATTGATAAAAAGGTTGCAAATCTTTTAGCACAAGGAAAAATTGTTGCAAGATTTAAGGGTAGGATGGAGTGGGGGGCCAGGGCATTAGGAAATAGATCTATTCTTATGGATCCAAGACGAGTGGATTTAAAAAGAGAGCTTAATGAGCAGGTTAAATCAAGAGATTTTTGGATGCCTTTTGCGGCAAGTATTTTGGAAGAGAATGCTACAAAGTATTTGGTAAACCCTAAAAAGGTAGATGGGTCCTTTATGATAATGGCTTTTGATACAACTCTGAAAGGTAGAGAGCATTTAGCGGCCGCAATTCACCCTCAGGATTTTACATGTCGACCTCAAATAGTGAAGAATACAGTAAATTCTGAGTATTGCGGTTTAATTAGAGAGTTCAAGAAAAAAACAGGAGTTGGGGCTGTACTTAACACCTCTTTTAATTATCACGGAGAGCCAATTGTTTGTAGCCCAAGTGATGCACTAAACACCTTTAAGCTTACTGGGTTAAAATATTTAGCGTTGGATAACTATCTAATTATTAAAAGATGAAACCATTAGTTTCTGTATTAATTTTGACATTTAATAGGACGGATCTACTTGAAAAGTGTGTTGATGCAGTTCTGAAGTCCGACTATTCAAAGTTGGAGATTGTAGTAAGCGATAATGGGTCACAGGAAGATATAAAAGGGTTTATAAAGAAAAATTTCAAAAGAAAAAAAATTAAAATTGTAAGGTTAGAAAAGAACAGGGGTCTTACTGGGGGGTTTAATTTTGGATTTAAGTATTGTAAAGGTAAATATGTTTTTATTTTAAGTAATGATACGAGAATAGATCGCTCATGTATTTCTAATATGGTAGGAATGATGGAAAAGGATGAAAAAATTGGAATTACTGCACCGAAAATAATTCAGGAGGAAAAACCAAAAGAACTTCATAATGTTGGGAGTTTTCTTACTTTTACAGGTACTCTTTACCATTATGGAATATACAAAGATAAGAATAACAAAAAGTATCAGAAGAGTTATTATATTTTTAGTTCTAATGGTGCGGGGTTTTTGGTTAGAAAAGAAACTGCAAAAATTACTGGATTGTTTGATGAAGAGTCTTTTGTCTATTACGACGAAAGTGATTTATGCCATAGAGTTTGGTTGTCTGGCTTTACTGTTGTTTATTGCCCAAAAGCTGTTCTTTATCATTTATGGGGAAGAACGATAAATACACAAAACTCACAAGTATGGTTTTGGAATCAAAGGAATCAGATTAGATCATTTATCAAAAATTTTTCACTACCTTACCTAATTCTTTTTCTAGGAGGACTTCAAGTTTCTTATTTGATGTGGTTTGTGATTAATATTTTAAAAAGGAGATTTAAGTTTGCGCTTACATTGCCGCAAACATATATCTGGCATGTTAAGAACATAAAGAAAACTTGGGAAGAGAGAAATTTTGTTCAGAAAAGAATAAGAAGGGTAAGTGATTTTGAAATACTTGAAAAAGTATTATTAAATCCAGATTGGAAGTATTACCTTGTTCATTTTGGAAATAGAAAATATAGAGACAAAAAAATTCCAGCAAGAATTATCTATAGTTGAAGTTGTTTACAGGATAAAGATATAATTAAGGTTCCACAATGAATACACTTTTTATAAAAAGATTGATTACTTCTTTTTTTATCCTCTTTTTGTTAATTGTCTTGTTTAACCAGACGATTTTGGCTGAGGATACTTTTTCTTTACCCAACCAGAGTGCTAATCCGGGGTCATTTGTCTATAAATTCAAAAGAGGATGGGAGAAGTTGGAAGAGAAGTTTCAATTTTCTAATGATTCAAAAATTAGTTTTTATGACAAGTTAACTCTTAAAAGATTATCTGAATTAAAATATGTCTCAGACCATGATCTTTTAAGTGAATTTCAAACCTCAAGCGAACGTTTTTCATACCAGGCAGGTGTTTTATCCGAATATTTAAATGGAATATCAGCTTCCAAAGAAAACAAAGAAAAAGTTATTGAAGAATTTAGTAAATACTCAGATATTCTTGCAAGTATTAGAGATAAACACTCTTTTCGTTCTAGTTACTGGCTTTATATACAACAGAACATGGATTCGTTAAAAGAGTTATCGTTGAAGCTTAAGTAATTTACTTTATGTAAATTTCGTCAATTTTAATATTTAATTCCTTAGTAGTATCAAAATTAGTAAATCTAAGCTGTACAGTATCGTAATCTCCAGTCAGCCAATTAATTTTCGGCCTATCCTTTGAATCAAGGTTTATCCAAACAATATTTGGGTCGCCGTTCTTATTAGGCTTGATTGTTGTAGGAGTTGGTCTTGGACCACCATTACCTTTCCTTGATAAAGAAATGAGAACATCTGTCTGTTGATTTGCTAATATTCTTGCATATAAATTTTTTGCTTGATAGAGATCACTTACCAGAATTTTAGTTTTACAGGAAAGTGTGATTGTTTTGTCTGTGTTAACGTAGCTTGCTTCAAAAATTGTTTCTTTACCTGTGACAGATGTGCTTCTAAAATATTGTGGTAATGCTTGATCAGCTGACCATGACCCCAGATTTTTTGTGTCACATATTGTAATGAAGTTTTTAAGTATCGATGGAGGAAACTGTATGGCCATGGCTAGAATAAGAAGGTCCAAAATTAATATTGCTAAAATGGTTGCGATATTGATAATTTTTTTCATTTTGCAATTTCATTTAACACATCTTTCTTAATGTCTTTTACGTTTCCATTTTCGATTTTAAATGCATATATTTGATTTGGATCTAATTTTTCAGTTTTAATGATTGTCAGTACTGTTTGTTTACTGTTGATGAAAGCTGCGGTCGGGCCATTACCGTTTGTATAGCTCATCTCTTCAGCCATTCTGTATGGAAAATAGTCAGTTAGTATTTTTGTTTCTTCAGCGGTACCTGACCCCTCGTAATAAAAAACTATCTTTTTGTCTCTGACTACAATTGAATTGAGGTAAGGTTGAAGTGTATTCCACAATCTTAGGTAGTTTACATTATTGCGATTATTTTCAATGTCAGAAAGTTGATTGGTAATTTGGCTGATGTTTCCTATGTAGCTTACAAAAATTGTAGTAATAAAAAGTATACCTACTCCTGTTAAAAAAATATTTCTCTTTTTATGAATGTTTTTAATTTGGTTAATGGTAAGAGCAATGTATGACCCGACAACAATACTCATTCCTGAAACGGGTACTGTATAGTATCTGCTAAAGA
>DASVCV010000011.1:0-7850 GCA_036381415.1 Patescibacteria group bacterium | reverse complement strand
TTGTAACTATTAAAGGCAAGAAAATAACTGACTACAAGCTCATTTATATTAGAGATATAGAAGGCATATATGCTCAGGCAGCAATACTTGCTCATATTGCACGAATGTATGGAGTAAGTGTGGTGGATTCAAGCTTAGCCTATGACATCTTGTCTGCTGATAATAAAGTTGAATATGCAGTCAGGTCTAAATTAAATGGACTGCCTGTTCCTCACACTCTTTATTCCCCTAGCTATGAAGAACTTCTAAATATTAGTGACAATATTAAGTTTCCTGCAGTATTAAAGGTAGTTGATCTACACAGAGGTCAAGGAGTGTTTTTGGTTAACTCAAAGGAAGAGATTAGAAAGTATTTTGAGGAAAAGGGAGAAAGTGGAAGAAGAGATTTTCTTTTACAAGAAAAAGTTGATTATGTTAAAGACTATAGAATTATTGTGGTTGGAAAAAAGATTTTAGGAGCAATTGAGCATGAGGCACATACGGGTGAGTTTAGGGCAAATATAAATTCAGAAAGCAGAGCCAGAAGTGTCGCAAAAATAGATCCAAAATTGGCAAGTATTGCCTTAAAGGCGGCAAATATGATGAGCTTAGACATTGCTGGAGTTGATGTAATTGAGGACAAATTTGGCAACTATTTCATAATTGAAATCAACAGATCTCCTAAAACAAAAGAGTTTGAAGAATTAACTGGAATAGATGCACTGGAAGCTATTTTTAAATATTTTAGAGAGATTATTTCTTAACTTTTGATTTAAAGTTTTCTACTAATTCCTGTAAGAACTTTTCTCTTCCTTTTGCATCAGGAAGCGGGAAGCCTATCTGATCATTTATTTCAAAGATATAAGGGTGTCCTTTTTCAATTCCAAAATCAACACTAAAAAGAGGGTTATCAAATTCTTTGTAAAAGATTTCTGATACTTCTTCTACTATTTTCTTTACCTTATCAGGAACTAAATTGTAGTCTACTTCAGTTAGACTTCCTCCTTGTCCTACATTTGCTTTATAAGTACCAGGACGCGGAGTTCTGACATGACACCAGACTACTTTTTTGTTGTTTACTACTACTCTTAAATCATGGCGGCCATCTGTTATGCCTTTAATTCCTCCTGATGTATCTACAAACTCTTGGGCAATATAGTGTGGGTTTTTGCCTTCAAACTTAAATTTAAGCGCTTCATTTTTTTCTCCTACAAAGATTCCTTTTCCTTTTAGGCCACTTATTGGCTTTAAGACAACTTTATCTCCTTTAATCTTAGTAAGTATTTTTTTAAGGTTAAAGTTGTCCTCGCCTACCCAATAGGTAGTTGCCATGAACTGCCTTAATATTAGATACATTTCCCATTTGTTGCTGCAAAAAACCTTAAATTTTTGTGAGTCAACAACTCTCATTTTGGGATCTTCTTCAGGAGGAAACTCTAAACCATTTGTCCAATCAAAAACCAAATCCATTTTGGTTTTTTCAAAAACTTGTTTAAACTCTCCATTATTAAAAGCCCATACACCATTAAAAATTCCCTTTCCTTGATATGTTTTTTTACTTACTGCAAAGACATTCCAACCTTGATTCTCACAGAGTGTAAAAAGCTCCAGATAGGTAGGACGCTTTTTACCAATATGGCTTAAGGGATTTTCCTCCTTAATACTTTTAGAAAAACACATTCCAAAGTTTGTCATTTTGAGAGTTCTTTTTTGAGAAAGTTTGCTACCTCGGGGACTTCAGGAGACTTTTTAGCATCATATTCAAAACCAGGACCTCTGTTTACTTCAATAATTACTGGCTTATTAGATTTCTTTAATAAACATCCATCTACTCCAGCTATTTCTACATTTAAAGCCTTTGCAGCTTTGACTGCTTCTTTTTTAAGAACATCTGGAATGGAGTTGATGTTTACAAACTCCAGTTCATCGTCATCTGGGTTGACCCAGCCAACAACCAAAGTCTTGTAATCTCTTTTATGTTTTTTGTGGGCTGCAGCTACTTTATCTTTAAGAACAAGAAGTCTAAATTCTTTATCTATATCTATAAAGGCTTGGAGAAGAAATTGAACAGGATAACCTGTTGAACGGATTTTGTATTTTTCAAGGAGTTTTTTAAAGTCATTTTTGGTATTTATGACAAAGATACCAGTATTGCCCTGAGCTTTAGTATCTTTTGCAATAATGGGTAAACCAAGCTTTGAAATAATGTTATCAGCTTCTTCCAACATGTGTGTTCTTGTTACAAAAATTGTTTGGGGAACAGAAACACCTGACAGAGCAAGCCTTGTAATAGAGGTTACTTTATCCCCTCCTGCGCCCACTTCACGGAAGGTTGTATCAAAGTATTTGATTTTAAATTTGTCGAAGAATAAGGCTAATGTGTGAGAAAGCGGAAAAATTGAGTGATCAATTCTTCTAAAGTAGACAAGATCAAAACTTTTAAGGTTAACTTTGCCTAAATAGGCATTAACTTTATTTCCTTCAATTTCAATTTTAATGTCATCAAACTTACCTAGAGTTACTTGTGCGGTTTTTCCAATATGTTCTGAAAGGAGTTTGGCAAAGTGTTCTTTTTTTGGTCCAATATTATCTACTAATATTAAGAGAGATTTTTTCTTTAGGGAAAATAGCTTGATCATTTGTTTTTAAGGCTTGTTTTGCAATCCAATAGGCTTTACAACAAACCCTTCTAAGTCACGTCTTCCAATTATAAGCTGAGATCTTAAGCTAGCTCGGGATGCAATGTTTGCTATTGTTGTAATCTTTCTTCCAGCTAGGTAAAAGGTTAGATTCACAACTCTTCTTTTTTCCTGTCCCAAGGAACTTTTGTAGGTTTTTGTCCATAAAATGTTTTCTTTTTGAGCAATACCAAGCTTGTCTGCTAATTCACGGTCAATAGAGCTTCTCCAAGCACCTGTATCTATTTTGGCTGTAATTTTTACCTTGTCCCCTTTGGCTGCCACTACTTTTACATCCTCCCAGACATTTACTGTTTTAATTCCTTCTTCTGCAGCAACTCTGTCTGCAAATCTTTCAGCAAAAAGTGCTTTGGCAATTTTTACTCCATGTTCTGCATCTTTAACTTCTAAGTCTTCAACGCGCTCCAATCTTTTTTTAAGTCCTGTTAAGTTGGCTAATTGGATTTGGAGACCGGGCTGGGCATTTAATTCAAGTATCATTGGTCCTTTTTCCGGATCTAGTACTATGTCACAGCCAGCATATCCTAAGCCTGAGGCAATTGCAGCATTTACTGCTGTCTCAAGTACTTTTGTCCAAAGAGGCATTTTAATTCCATGGAGCTTTCTATTAGTATCAGGCTTGTATTTAATTTCAGTTCCATGCCAGATTGCTTTAGTAGTTATGCCTGTAGCTATATCAATTCCCACTCCAATTGCTCCCTGGTGAAGGTTGGCTCTTCCTCCACTTTCTTTTGTAGGAAGCCTTAACATGGCCATTACTGGTACTTTGTTAAAAACAATAATTCTAAGATCAGGAGTGCCTCTATATGCATACTTTCTAAAAGTCTTGTGACGGCCTACATACTCCTGGATGAAGGCTACATCTGGAACATTACCCATGCTGTAGGCTCCTTCTAAGATATCTAAGACATGGATTTTTAAATCATCAATTGTTACTCTTTTTCTCTGGGTTGAGATCCAGCCATTGCCATCTAGAGCTTTTCTTTTAACAACAATTATTCCTTCTCCACCTAAACCTTTGGATGGCTTTAGAGCAAAAGCTTCTGGAAGAGTTTCCCAGTTAAATTTAAATATATCTTCAGGATTTCTAAAGATTTTATAGATCTGTGGAGTAGGAACTGATGCTTTTTTTAATACTCTCCAGGTTAAAATCTTTGAATCAGCTACTTTTTTGGCATGATTGGAATTAAAAGGCATCATGTAAAGCTGAGAACGGGCATTTAGTCCAAGAATTGAAGAAATCTTCATATATTAACTTGTTAAAAGTTTTCTAAACCTCCAGAACTCCAAAAATCTTAATCCTACATAACGGCCTAGTATCAAATCAAATATAGCTACTATTATTAGAAGAGCTTCTGGGTTTGTAACTGCAAATTCCTGCAAAGGTGTAAAAGAAAGAATAAGGTAGGAGGAAAGTCCAAGAATTAAGGTTTCAGTTGTAAGATTTACTGCAGTGCGTACTGATTTACCCAGCTGGACTCTAGTGAAGTCTTCTGCAAGCAGAATCAGAATAAAGACTGGGAAAATTGAAATACTTGAAAGATCAACAACTCCTAATATTGGAGCTAGATACAAAAGGAAAAGAACTGCAATTACAACTCCCCAAAGGATGAAGGCCATACGGGGCAAGTATTGAAGTCTTACTTTAGTTTTTCTTAAAAGCATTCTAACTAAAGTAGACATTCCTACTATTAGTAGGAATAAACCAATTCCAATTACAGGACCAAGAGCTACAAAGACTACTGATAGAGCTGCTGGCAGAAATATTCCAAAAGATTTAAGTCCAACAATGTGCCTTACACCTGCAATGAAACTTGCTACAACTGGAAGAAGTAAAAGAAGAACAATGGTGTTTAAAGACACTCCAACTGAGAGGGCTGATCTTATGGCATATTTGGCTGGATTAAGCCATGCTGAACCTAAATCACCTTGGGAAACTACAATATTACTTGAAAAATAGGAAGGAGTATTTAAAAATAAAAATCCTAAAAGTAGTCCTAAACATGCTGAAACAAGAAGTATGGCAATCAGTCTCCACATGAGATAATTATACAACTTTTGGGGTCTGTCAAGCGAATCGGAAGTAGCTAATTTACTCCAAACAAGAAAGCTTATTGTTCTTTTCCCTGAATACCAAGAAGCCAAAGAACTGCTTCTTTTTTGTACCTTCGGTCACCTCTTGAATTAATTCTAATTGGAGTTAGCTTGCCTCTTTTTCCCCACCTTTTAATTGTTAATGGAGAGACTCTTAAAAGATCTGCAACTTCTCTTACTGTTAATAAATCTGGTAAATCTTCTAACCTGATCTTCTTTTTATTGTTTATATCCATTTTGATTGGGTGCTAGGCTTGCAGCACAACCTAAGTTAGTCAGACAATATCAAAGGGATACAGGTGTGTCAAGGGCCTTTTAGTGTGTTAGACTAATTTATTATGGCTGAATCAGCAGAATCAAGTGTTAAATCCATTTTGCCGAAAAAAAGCAGCGTTACAAATACTACTCCAACTGCAAAGACGGCTCCTTCCTCCTCTCCTATTTCCTTAATAGCAGGAAGTGACACTGATACAAATAAGTTAAAGGAGGAAATCGATAATATAAAAAGTAAAAAAGTAAGCTATCTTCCTCCTTCTGATACAGGTCATGCTTCAACTTACAGGTACAACAACCTTATTATTACCGCCAAATCTATATTAAGACATTTAACAAATATTGAGGATGTTAAAAAACATCTTGGCAGCCCTTCTAAGATAAAAAACACGGTTAGAAAAAATTTAATACCTCGTATACAATCAGTTATCAGTCCAGAAAAAGTATCCAAAACAGGCTATGAGGTAATGGAGGGCGAAAGCTTCGGATTTGGTTATATGGAGTTGAGAAGACCAAGAAGCGAGGCTGGTGACCTCCCCATTGGGTATCTTGTGATGATGCCTGAGGGAGTAAAATTTGACTTCTACTATATTGATCAAACCAAAATAATAAATCCTAATTGGACTGGAGTAATTGATACCATTGAAGGAAGCGGTAATAAAGTTGTTGCTTTTAAGACTGGAGCCACTTATGAGGTTAAAAAGGATAAGACAGACAGAATGGTAAGAGTTCCCTCTTTTGGAACTGCTCTAAAAGGCAAAGGAGGAAAGCTTGTTGAAGAAATTCCCTTTATGGAAAGGAGAAGGAAAGATGAAGTGCAGCATGGTGGAATAGTAGTTACATCTGATAATTCACTTGGAATTGTTGACTACTCTACTTTAAAGAAGGTGTTTGAGGATGTCAGAGAAAATAAGGCTGATCCTAATTTGGTTGCTGCCTATCAAGCAGATTGGTTTGCAAAACAATCTGACTTTGAAGAAATTAGAAAAAGACCAAATATGATGCAATCCAACCGTTTTAATGTGGTTGGGCAATACATGCTTGCCTCTGGCGAGTCAAGATATTTTTTTGCATCTAATCCAGTTGAGGCACCTATAGGAGTATTGTTTGATTTGGTTGAACAAGGAAAAGCCATGCTTGCCAGTAAAGTGGTAGATGTTAGGCTTGCAGGAATGGAGTTTAATGGAGGTGAGGCTTTGTTTATAAATAGAAAAGAAGATGGAAAAGAAGCCTTTTTCTTTCCAAACCCTGATGAGCCATTAAGTATGGAGTTTGTACAAACAAAACCAGACTACCTAATTGCTTTTATGCCACACGGTCTTTGAGGGCTCTATAATATCTTTCAAGATAGTCTTGTGCATTTCTCCAATGATCTTCATTGTTATCAATTTGAGCTAAATCTCTTTCTTTTGTTGCAAGAACTCTTAAGTGAGCTGCTTTGGCTGCTTGGAAGTCTGATATTCTATAGGTTTCTGCAACCAGGTCACGGGCTAAATCTTCTACATCCCCTTCAGAACCTCTAGAATCCATCTTCTGCCACATCTTTACTTCCATTGAAGCAACAATTGATGGCTCAAAGGCTAGCTTTAATTCATCTTTAATTAATTTGTAGAATTTGTGGAGTTTAACTCCTGCCTGGTGCCATTTACTTTCTTTTCCTTCAAGAAATGCAGTAACCATTAGTTTGGCTGCATCTTTTGCCAAGTGTTTAGTCAAACCATACTGCTCTTTAACGTGGTTAATGGCATATTGACTAAACTTTGTTCCTTGTGGAATTTTAGATAGCCTCCACCAGGCAAGTTCAAACTTGGCTGCAATTTCTGGTTTAAATTTAAGATGCTCTACTTTGTCATCTCCTCCAAACCTTCTTCTTCTTCTTGAGTAATCAAGAATTGCTTCTTTTAATTTAAGTGGGGTCATATCAGGAAGATGGTCAGACTCCCAATAAATTTCAGCATAGCTCATCTGCCAAGGAAGGAGTCCTGAGGTCCTTTGTTCTCCAGATGGCCTTATGAATAGATCTACATATGGGTAAGGCTGGTTGCCAGTATCAAGGTATTTGGAAAAGAGATCTTCATCAAGTTTGTCTGGATCGATATTGTCTTTAAGGATTTTACGGGTGGCACGGACTATTTCATCTTTCCCACCGTAATCAAGAGCAATGTTTAAAATGTGTTTTTTGTAGTCTTTTGTTGCAATTTCAAGGTTTTCTAGGGCTTTAACCAAGGCTTTGGGGAGCCTATCTTTACGGCCAAGATGGACAAATCTAATCTGGTCTTTCTTGGCTTCTTTTTCAAAGTCATTAACAAACTGTTTAATAAGCTTCATTATCTGCTCTATTTCTTTGGGAGATCTGTCCCAGTTTTCAGTTGAAAATCCCCAGAGAGTCACAGTATGTATTCCAAGTGTTCTAGCTGAGTCTGCAACAACTCTAGCTGCTTTGAAGCCTGCCCTGTGGCCTTCCCAAGGGTGGAGCCCACGGGCACGAGCCCAGCGCCTGTTGCCATCTAATATGATTGCAAGATGGTTTGGAATTTGGGTTCCGGCTGGAAGAGATATATGCTCAGCTTTATTGGGCATAGAAAGAATTATATCACAGACCTCAACTGTTGAATAAACCCTGTTTTATGTAGTTTTTGATTAAGGATTGATAAGGCACGTCAATCTCATTTGCCTTTTCCTTTAGGTGATCAATCATATACTCTGGTAGTCTTATGGAAATGGGTTTTGTGGTAGGTTTAAGGTTGGGAAAGCTAACATTTTTTTCAGCTTTACTCCAATCAATGTATTCAGTAGAATCATGAG
>DASVCV010000010.1:0-60157 GCA_036381415.1 Patescibacteria group bacterium | reverse complement strand
GTATTTAAAGGAGTTCCACTTGTTTGAAGGCTAAAATTATCAGTAATAGGCTGAGAAGTAAATGAAAATCCTTCAATTTTATTTCCAGCTGGATCAAACACTTCTATTTTAAAAGCTGGATCAATTAGGAGATAAATGTAGGATAAATCTGTGTGACTTGGGATGTAAGATCCAAGGGATAAAAATGAGTTGTTATATGATTCCAGAGTGGGTCTATTTGAGTAGGCTGGGTCGTTTATTCCAAAAGTAGTTGGGAGCTGGCTTTTTGCTACGACAAAGTGTCCAGGTTCTTCTAGAATTGCTGGTCTTGACTCGGTTAGTTCTGGAACAAGATATGAAGTATCCTGCCTTTTGTATTCTAAGGTTGGAGAAGAGGAAGAATTGTGTTGAAGAGTATATCTTGATACTGAAAGCCAATTTAATAGACCATTTCTGATGTAGCCATCTGGTTGGGCTTTAAGCCAAGTGTTTAAAACACCTGGATCTATTTGGTGGTTAAAATAATTTAGAACCATTGCTGCTGAGGTTAGGGCACAACCCCATCTTTCTATAGTCGGATTGGAAGGATACCAGTTGTTGGCACTGTCATATATTTGACTGTTCCAAGGTGATGAATATTGTTTTATATCTGGGACAATAAGAGAGGGTAGAGAATTGCCAATGGAGGACATATATACTGTATTCAGGTACCCTGTGCTATTGTGCCCCCCTGTATAGTACATATTTGTATCTGTGGTAGCGAGAGAGCCACAGCATAAAGGTTGTGGTAATTCATATTGACTTTCAAGCCAGGGACCGATTGATGCGTTTTGGTCCACTGTTGTGTAGTATACTTTCTTCAAAAAAGTGATGCTTCCTGGACCTTGTAGGCTTTCTCCGCCTACTACATAAATTATATTTCCTTTTTTGATTACTCCTGCTCTTGATATTGGTGTAGGAAGTGAGTTTGTTTGAGTCCAAGTTCCCAATGTGCCGTTTGGGTTAATTGTTGCTTCATATACTCTGGGGTTGGAGTACCACATACTTGTTCTTCCTCCTATAATTATTATTTTTGAACCTGTTTCAATCATTCCATGACCGAATAATGGTTCAGGAAGAGGTGTTGTTTCTGCCCAACTGCCTAATGTTCCGTCAGGGTTTATATCGGCAACATAAACTTTTGAACTTATCGATGTAAAATTACTGTCTAGTCCTCCTCCTGAATAATAAATCTTATTGTTTACTATGATAGAGTTACCTAGAGCTAATGGTGATGAAAGGGGAGTTGTTGTTGACCAGTTTTGTAAGTTGTTGGTTCCTACATACACTGTATTTGTTGGGTATGTGCTTGTATTTATTGACCCGCCCAGGAGATAGACAAAATTCTCATTCTTTGCGATTGAGTTCCAAAAAAGTGGAGACGTTAGGTTTTGAAATGTTTGCCATGTTGTAAGATTTCCTACATTGTTTATTTCTGTTTGTGATATTTCTGAAGTAGAAAAATTGGTTGCACCTCCTATAATGCTCAGTTTGTTATTATTTATTGTTGAAACATGGCTTGCAATTGAATAAGGAAGAGATTGTTGTTGGCTCCATGATGACAATGGTTCAAAAGCAAAGGTTTTTATGGGGGTTATAAACAGTAAAATAGAGGATAGTATTAAACTAGTCGCAGTTTTTCTTACTAAACTCATGTCTATAGTAGTTATATTATATTTACCTTATAATACCAATTGTCAATAGAGCAATTATTTTATACCTATAAAAAATGGGATACTTTGAGACTGAATATTATAGAAACTTTTTAGCTAAAAATGGTAATTTGATTAGACTAAAAGCCACTTATTTAAAGAGAGAAAGAAACATACTGAACAAAAATACTTCACATTTTTGGGATAAAAAATTTAATTTAAAAGAAAAAAGAAAGGAGTTTAGTTATGTGGAGGAAGACCGTATAAATATTGTATATAAGTTTTTGAAACGCAGAAAGGGTAAATTGCTAGATCTTGGGTTTGGACAAGCTAAGCTGGAAAACCTGTTACAAAAAGAGCTTGGTATTGAGTTATTTGGATTGGATATTTCACCAACTATGGTTAAGAGGGCAAAGAGAAATTTGAGAGGGGATTATAAATTTGGAAGTGTTTTTAGACTTCCTTATGAATCAAATTTTTTTGATTTTATTATTGCGATGGAGATACTGGAACATATTACTCCATCTAAAGTTTTTAAAGTGTATAAAGGCATGTTGAGGATTTTGAAGAAGAATGGGTATTTGATTGTTACTGTTCCTATGAATGAACCACTACAACACATGGTAGAAGTTGAAAATATAAACCCAAATGGGCACATGAGAGTGTATACGCCAGAGCTTATTAAATCGGAATTGCGTATTGCAGGTTTTACTTGTGTTGCCGAATTTTATTTATACGCGTTTAGAAGTGGATATAAGTGGAAGAAGATGTTTGTTAAATATTTACCTTTTGTAAATCGTTTGCCCAATAACATTGTACTAATTGCAAAGAAAATATGAAGGTACTTTTTCTATCACGTTTTTATTATCCTCATGTTGGAGGTGTGGAGAAACACCTAGAAAATTTATCCTATCAGCTTATTGTAAGAGGCCATAGTGTTAGCGTTATAAGTGGAAAGTTTACTACAAATTTAAAAGATATCGAAACCTTTAGAGGTTCAAAAATTTATAGATTTCCTTATCCTAAATTAAAATTTTTAGGATTAGTGTGGATTTGGATTAGTTTATTTAAATATCGTAATTTGATATTGAAGAGTGATATTGTTCATTGCCATGATGTTTTTATTTGGTATTTACCTTTTAGATTTTTGTTTTATAAAAAGCCTGTTTATACGACCTTTCATGGTTACGAGAGCTATCCAATAAGGATTTCTGCAAAAATAATAAGAAGATTGTCAGAAAAACTTTCCTTTGGCAGTATTTGCATAGGTGATTTTATGAAAAAGTGGTATGGTCATAATCCTAATTTTGTTTCGTATGGTGCAGTTGATATAAAAAAGTTTAAGCCTGCTAAAAAGAATAAATACAAATACGATGCAGTATTTTCAAGTAGACTGGATGAGCAAACAGGGATAACGGCTTATATTGATGCGGTTAAGATAATTAGGAAGAGAAAGAGACGTTTTGAGTTTTTAATACTGGGAGATGGTAAGTTTAAAAGCTTAGCGAGCCTTGTTGGAACTTCTATTGGCTTTGTTGATAATACTGAAAATTATTTAAGAGAATCCCGTTTTGCTTTTTATTCAAGGTATTTGGCAATCTTGGAGGCATTTGCTGCAAAAAAGTTTGTTTTTGCTGTTTATGATAATCCAATTAAAAGTGACTATTTAAAAATGACTCCTTTTTCAAAATGGATTGTAATTGAAAAGGATCCGAAAAAACTTGCCCAACAGGTAAAATACTATTCAAAAAATTTGTATAAAGCTAAATCTAGAATAGAAAATGCATATAGATGGGTGAAGAGGCAGACATGGGAAAATTTAACTGATATGTATTTAGATTTGTGGATGATTGGAAAATGAAAGTTTCTGTCTGTATAACAACATTTAATGAAGAAAAAACTATTAATAAGTTATTAGTTTCTTTAATTAAACAGACTAAAAAGGCTGACGAAGTTGTGGTTGTTGATTCTGATTCTTCTGATTTAACTTTGCAATTGATTGAAGGTTATAGAAATAAGCTAAGAAATCTAAAAATTATTACTAAAAAGTGCAGCAGGGCAGAAGGAAGAAATATTGCAGTAAAAAATGCAAGAAATGAAGTTATTGCAATGACAGATGCTGGGTGTGTATTAGATAGAAATTGGGTTAAAGGAATTACTGAACCTTTTAAAAGTAAAAGTGTGGATATTGTCGCAGGTTTTTATCAAATGAAAGGGAATAGTCCGTTTCAAAAAGCCATATCATGTTTTTTAGGTGTGAAAAGTGAGGATTTTAATGAAGACTTTTTGCCCTCAACCCGGTCAATTGCTTTTAAGAGGGGATCTTGGAAAAGAGTAGGGGGGTTTGATAAAAATTTAAATGATACAGCAGAAGATACAGTATTTAACTTCAAAGCAGTTAAAAAGAATTTGAAAATTGTTCGTGTGAAAAATGCTTTGGTTTATTGGATTCTTCCTGATAATTTGCTAGATACTATGAAAAAGTTTTATTCATATGCTAAGGGTGATGCAAAATCTAAAATTTTTTGGCATCCTACTAAAAAGTTTAGGTCGCACAATATTAAAGTGCTTTTAGTATTCCTGCGGTACTTTATATTTGCCCTAATTTTACTTTTAGGTTTCTCTTCCCCATTTCTTTTTCTTCTTTTAATAATTTTGTTATTTTTATATTTTTTGTATTCTTTTTATAAAGTTTACAAAAGGTTTAGAGAGATAAGGGTTGGGGTGTGGGGAGTAGTCATACAATTTTTTTGTGATTTGTCTGTTATGATGGGCTTTTTGTCAGGTATAATAAGCTGATGGATGGGTATTTTAGGAAAACCATAAAGGGTGTTGGATGGGTAGGCGGAGTAAGGGTAGTACTAAGAAGTATTGGGGTTTTAAAAATAGTAATACTTGCTCACTTTGCTATTCTTTCTAAAGCACAATTTGGAGTATATGGAATTGCTACAATGGTACTGGCACTTCTTGAACTTCTGACAGAATCTGGAATTAATGTCTTTTTAATACAGGAAAAAGATGAGATTAATAAATATATCAATACTGCTTGGGTAGTATCTATTTTGAGAGGAATTTTAATTGCTCTTCTTATTGTGCTATCTACTCCTTTGGTTGTTTCCTTTTTCCATTCTGAAGATTCCTACCCTCTTTTAATGCTAGTTGCCCTAATACCTTTTATACGTGGATTTATTAATCCATCTGTTGTGAAGTTTCAAAAAGAGCTTACATTCAATAAAGATTTTATATATAAGTCACTTACCTATTTTACTGAGTTTATCTTTTCAGTAAGTTTAGCAATTATTACCAGATCCCCAATTGCACTTATTATTGGGCTTTTAGTTAGTGCAGTTGTAGAAGTTGTTATTTCATTTTTCTTGGTACACCCAAGACCTTCCTTTGAATTTGATGTTAGTCAAATAAAGAAAATACTTCATAAAGGCAAATGGGTAACTGGATTTGGCATTTTTGATTATGTATTTAGTCAAGGCGACAACATTGCAGTTGGAAGAATGCTAGGGGAAGCTCCGCTTGGAGTGTATGACAATGCCTACACTTTATCTATGACTCCAATAACAGAAATTGTTGGAGTTTTATATCAGGTAACATTCCCTGTTTATGTAAAAATATCAAAAGAAAAAGGGAGGTTATTGGCTGCTTTTTGGAAAACCTTTGCAGTGAGTTCTGTTTTAGTGACTCTTCTTAGTATGACTATATTTTTATTTGCAAGACCAATAGTACTTATTTTATTTAATGAAACATGGATTGATGCAATCCCAGTTATTCAAGTACTTTGCTTTGTAGGGTTAGTAAGAGGACTGACTCTTTCTGTTAATGCTTTGTTCATGGCTTTGGAGAAACAAAAATATGTGACAACAATAACATTCTTAAATATGATTGGAATTTTAGTAACAGTTGCTCCATTGGTTTCTAGGTATGGACTAATTGGAGCAGGCTTTGCAGCTTTAATTGGAACAATTATTGCCATTCCTGTTGAACTGTATTATTTTATGAAGGTCTCAAAGGAATTAAGAAATGACTAAATGGGAAAAACCTTCCTGCAACTTCTGCCAAAGCAAGGATTATAAAGTATTTTTAGATAGTGTTACTTCATGGGAACATAAAGAAAAGTTTAGATTAGTAAGATGTAGTAATTGCGGATTAGTGTATGTTAACCCCAGACCTACCAAAAAATATATAGGCCAGTTCTATCCAACTGAGACTTATTGGAACAACAAAGCGGACCCTCAAAAAGCTTATGGATATTTATATGAATTAATTTTTAATGGCAAGAAAAAGAAAATACTTGATATTGGAGCAGGAAATGGACTTTTTTTAAGTGAATTTAAAAAAAGAGGATGGGAATCAACTGGTGTTGAATTTTCAGAACATGCTGTTAAAGAGGCAAAGAATTTTGGACTTAAACTTAAAAGAGGAGACTTTTTAGATTTTAAATTTCCTAAAAACTATTTTGATGTAGTAACACTTAATAATGTTTTAGAGCATCTATATAAACCAAAAGAAACATTGGAAGAGATTTCAAAAGTGCTTAAAAATAATGGAGCTTTAATTGTTGCAGTTCCAAATTTGAGTGGTGTGGGGTTTAGATTATTTGGAAAATTTTGGTATGGAATAGATGCACCAAGGCATTTGTATCAATTCAATTTAGATACTTTGGAAAATATGCTTTCTATGTGTGGTTTTGAAGTTAGAAAAGTTAACCATGGATATTGGGAGCATAATTATCCAGTTCTATTTGAGAGCTTCCGTCAAAAGTTTTCTCCAAATTTTGTAAAGAAAATGGGTGGACAAAGGGAAACAGGAAAGAAAAACTTCGTAAAAAAGGAAAATAATTCTTTAAGAGTTATTGGAGTAAAGATTGTTTGTTGGTTAGTTGCAGTATTTGAACCATTTTTTGGAACTAGCGAGGTTGTGGTTGTGGAGGCAAGGAAAATATGATGGATTTTAATGAAAGAGTAATACCTAATGTATCTTCAAATTATTTGTTTAAGGAAGCACTGGCAAGATATGAATTTGTAAAGAGGTTTATAAAAAATGGTATGAGAGTTATAGATTTGGGATGCGGGACAGGCTATGGAAGTGCAGTGCTATCAGAGCTTGGGTGTGAGGTTACTGGAATAGATATAGATAAGGAGGCAGTTGACTATGCAACAAAGCATTATGGCAAAAAGACAAAATTTATAAAAGGCAATATTAAAGATTTAAGGCTTAAGAATAGTGAATTTGATATAGCTTGTTCTTTTGAAGTAATAGAACATATTGATAATCCTAAAGCATTTCTTAAAGAGGTAAAAAGGATTATTAAAAAAGGCAGCTACTTTATACTATCTACACCAAATGCATCTGTTGTGTCCCCTCACGGAGGTGTATCAAGTCCATATCATACTAAGGAATTTAACTATAGAGAGTTATCTAGTTTATTAAAAAAGGAATTTAAGTCAGTTAAAATTTTAGGCCAGACAAAATCGGTTAAAGCTAAGAAGGCATGGGGTGATTTTCTTAAATCACAGGGTACAAGGCAGGGATTTGTGGAGAAAGATAAGTTTGGAATAAGAAAGATGGTGCCAAAAAGCGTAAAGGAGAAGATTTGGAAATATTTGGGAAATTTTTATGGCAGGGAGTCTCAAGAAAAGCTTGAAACAAAGGATTTTCCAATAAAAAGAACCAATGTTCAAAAATCATATTATTTTATAGCTATATGCAGAAAGTAAAACTATCAATAATAATAGTTAAGTATAAATCTGAAAAAGAACTTAAAGAGTGCATTGCCAGCATTAAAACAGCAATTCCTCATGAAATAATTGTAATTGATAATGACAAAAACAATGTTGGTTATGGAGCAGGAATTAACAAAGGTTTTAAAAGGGCAAAAGGTGAGTATCTCTTAATAGCAAACCCAGATACTATTTGGACGAGAGGATCTATAGACAAACTTATTTCTTTTTACAAATCACACTCAAAGAGTGGAGTTACTGCTCCAGATCAGACTGATGATAAAGGTATGCTGTATGAATTTGTAGGAACTGGAAAGCTAACTCCAATAAGTGCCATTTTTGGATTATCAATTATAAATAGAATTTTTCCAAGCAATCCTATTTCTAAAAAATATTGGATAAGAAGAAATCCTAGGTCTAAATTTAAAGAAGTAGAGGTTGCTCCAGGAGGGGCTTTTCTGGTAAGTAAGAAAATATTTGAAGAGGCTGGAGGGTTTGATGAGAATTTCTTTCTTTATTTTGAAGAATCTGACTTTTGCAGACGTATAAAGCAATTAGGTTATAGAAATTACATTCTACAAAGTACAAAAATTACTCACTTGTGGGGAGTGAGTACAAAAAGTAATCCAAAGAAGAATGTCTACTTTAAGAAGAGCAGAAAGTATTATTTTGAAAAATATTATGGTAAGGCTGTTAGCAATTTGGTTGAATTTGTGTTGAACTTAAACAAGTGGAAAATAACAATTATTTTGCTGTTCATTTTAACTGTATTAATTGAGGTTTTAAGAAGAAAGATATGATTTCAGCTGTAGTTTTAACCAGAAATGAAGAGAAAAGTATTGAAAAATGCTTAAAGAGCGTCCTTTGGTGTGATGAAATAGTTGTAATTGATGATTATTCAACTGACAATACTATTAAAATTGCAAAAAAATGGAGAGCAAAGGTGTACAAAAGATCCTTAAACTCCGATTTTTCGGCACAAAGAAATTATGGACTTACAAAAGCAAAAGGCAACTGGATTTTATTTATTGATGCAGATGAAGTTGTAACTTCCAAACTGCAAGATGAGATTATTAAAAAAACTAGAGATTTGGGAGTAAATGGATATCTAGTTAGACGTGAATACTTCTTTTTAGGTAGAAAAATGACACATGGGGAAATTGGGCAGACCTTTATTTTAAGATTGGGAAGAAAAGGAAAGGGAAAATGGAAGCGTGAAGTGCACGAGGAATGGGGTATAAAAGGAAAGGTTGATAAATTAGATAGTCCATTATTACATTTTCCTAGTAAAGGAATATCTGAGTTTGTTTCTGATGTTAATAAATATTCAAGGCTTCATGCTTATGAAAATAAGAAAGAGGGGAAAAGACCTAATTTTCTTTATGTTATTTTCTATCCAGTTGGTAAGTTTCTTATGTTTTATATTTTAAAACTTGGCTTTCTTGATGGTGTAGCAGGATTTATACTTGCCGTTATAATGAGTTTTCACTCATTTTTAGCTTGGAGCAGATTATGGTTAATTACGAACAGACAAGAAAAACACATTTAATAATATTATTTTTGTATTTAGTCCTTTTTCCATTTGGACAACTGACAAGATTAGAAATTGTTTTGGCAGGGACTAGAGTTCCTTTTTATCCTACTGATTTTTTGGTACTTTTTTCAGCGGTTTTGTTTTTAGTTTCAAGGAAGAAAGTTTTCTATTTAAAAACCAGTATTAGTAGTTTTTTGGCAGTTTGCGTTTTTTCACTTCTTTTTTCTTTAACAATATTTAAGGTAAGCAGCCTTTCAGTAGGAATTTTGTATTTTATTAGACTTTCATCTTATTTAATCTTCTTTGCAAATATCTGGAATTTAGTAAAAAATGATGTTTATTTAAAGAAACTAATATTTAACAGTTTAATAATTGTAGGAGTATTTGTTGCTGTTTTTGGATGGGTTCAATATTTTCTCTTTCCAGATCTGACTGGCTTGAAAATACTTGGTTGGGATGATCATTATTTTAGGATTACATCAACTTTCCTGGATCCAGCTTTTACAGGCATAATTCTAGTTTTTACATTCTTACTTACACTAGGATCATTTAATAAGAAAAATAAAATAGGAAACATTCTACTTTGTGTTTTTCTTTTAATTACAATTGCGTTTACTTATTCTAGGAGCAGCTATATTGCATTGTTTGGAGGAAGCTTGTACTTACTTTTTTCTACTTCAAGAAGAAAGGCTGCATTACTACTAATAGCAGGGCTTTTAGCAATTTTGCCCTTACTACCGAGGCCTGGAGGTGAGGGAGTAAGGCTTGAAAGACTTAATTCTGTATTTCAAAAAGTGGTGGATTATAAAGAAAGTGCAGTTTTAATAGATAAGTCTCCTGTTTTTGGATTGGGATTTAATAATATTTGTGCAGCAAAAATTAAATTTCTGGGTGAAGTTAATATAAATTCTCATTCATGCAGTGGTCTAGATAATAGCTTTTTGTTTGTAATTGCAACAACAGGAATGGTTGGGCTAATTATATTTTTTAAATTAATATATGATTTTATTGCTACAACAGAAAAAAGCATGTATGGGAAAGTGTTTTTAGCAACTGGAGTTGCACTTTTAATACACACAATGTTTACGAACACTCTTTTTTATCCTTGGGTATTGGGATGGATTGCAATTTTAGCAGGAGTTAGCAGAGTTAAGGAGTAAAGTTTACCTTAAGACTGGTTTCTTTTTTGTTTCCTGCTCTATCAGTTGAAGAAATGTTAATTGTATTTTCACCTGAGGATAGATCAATTGTCAGTCTAAATTTTCCATCACTTCCTACAATTGCGATTCTATCATTAACGGTTACTGAAGCTTCTGCTTCTGTAGTTCCTTCAATTGTTAGTTGTTTTTGTTTGTCTCCAAAGAAGGAATCCCCATCATGAGGTGAGGAAATATCAAGCTTTGGAGCTTCTGTATCATATACAATAGTAAATTTATCAGAAGCTTCACCAACACCTGCTTTATTCTTTGCTTTGGCATATAGAGTGTTATTTCCCTTTACTAATGAGAAATCATTTTTAAATTTCCCTGAATCGTCTGCTTTTACTTCTGTAGGCTGGTCGTTGAAATAAAGTAGTACTGTAGATCCTGGCTGAGCAGAACCCTCTACATGGAGCTTTTGATCTTTAGTAAACTCTGGAAGAGTGGAAAAATCGGGTGGTGGAGGTACTGGAAGATTTGTGGTGTCAACTGTTGTCCCACCTTTCATTCCTGAAAAGAAAGATGCAACACGGGCAACTAGTGGAATTCCAAAGAAAAGAAAGAAGATGATAATTAGAAGGGTCAATCCTCCAAATATAATGGCAGACCTTACATTTCTTTTCTCTTCCATACTTTGTAACCTAGAATATTGTCTTGCCATAATTAACTGAGCCGAGACTGGGACTTGAACCCAGAACCTGCTGTTTACGATACAGCTGCTCTACCATTGAGCTACCTCGGCCTATTATGCATATTTTACCACTTTGTGAAAAGAGGAGAATTAATAACCAGTGAATTTTTCAGTTCTAATACTATCTAGGGGTACTCTCATTTTTGAGAGCATATCTTCCATTCCTGTTACCATGGCAGAAGGGCCGCAGACCCAGAAGGTAGACTTTTTCATATCCTCTTTACTAAAAAGCTCAGTAAGGAGCTTTTGATCAATTCTTCCTACTTTTCCCTCCCATTTTTCTTTGGATTCATCGGGTTTTGAGATTGTCATATAGAGTTTAAAATTATTATGTTCTTTAGCCCATCCTTCTAATTCATCTTTAAAAGTAATTTCTTCTGGAATGGAATTTGAGTAGACAATAGTAAGGTTTATTCCTATGTTTTTATCAAACACAAATTTGGCGATACTTCTTGCAGCTGTAATTCCTATGCCTCCTGCTAGAAAAATATGATTACCTGTTGTGTTTTCATCCATAGTAAAAATACCATTGGGACCTCTGCCTTCAACAACTGTTCCTATTTGAAGTTCATCAAGCGTTTGTTTAAAACCTGATTCAGGTCTAACTCTAGTTGTAATTCTCATTACATTTCCTTCAGTTGGGGAAGCAGCATTGGTAAAATGCCTTATATTTCCTTTAGGATCTTCATGATTTAACTTAGGAAGTGTTATGTAAAAGTATTGTCCTGGAAGCCAGTCTATTTTTGATTCTGGTCCAAAAAAGAATGATTTTGTTCCTTTAGCCTCTTCCCTTTTCTCAATTAGTTTAAAATCCATTTGAAATGTATGTGCTAATATTATTAGAAATAAAGGAGGTGATCAAGTATGTGTTATAACTGTGGATGTGAACAACCAAATGATGATATGGGTAAGGGCAAGGTTTCTGAAGGGGGAGGGTCACTTACTGAAGGAGATTTTAAACATATGGCTGACAAGTGGGGAATGCCTGTTAGTGAAGCAAAGAATAATGTAATGAGGCTACTTGAAAAGCAATTGAGAAAAGGGTGAAGAACTAATCAGGTGCATTGGGTATGGAATTTGCACTCAGTTTGTGCCTGAGTGGTAGAGTGGCTTCTTACTGAATTTTACAACTATATTCTCCTAAAGTTAAAATTAGAATGGTAGGCAACCTTCGTGGATTTCTGTAGGAAAAGAATACTTTTGTAAAATAGAGCAGCTTGGTGCATCTTGACCGTAGTAAATCATTTCCCAAAAGCCATTTTTCTTAGAGAAAAGAGCATATGCACCCCCTCTTCTACTACGCACACTTGCACTAGCTGCCATACCATTATTTTTTTGAATGTTTATGGCTTCATTTCTCTTATTCATAGCTACTAAGAATGGTATTTGTTCATTATAATCTGCTTCGAAAGAGTTAGAGCAAGAGATTTCAATGTTTGGGTCAGCAACCATTTCGTTATTTTTATCTGCGTGGTAACTTTTGTCAGGATTTACGGTTATCAGACATATATCTTCACCTTTTTGATAACCCTGAATATAGTCAACAAATTTATTGTCATTACTATCTTTAGAAAAATTTCTTTCGTTTGGAGAGAACCCTTGGCTTTTAAGGAAGTTAGCTATTTTTGAGACAAGCTGCGAAGTTTGAGAATTTACATCTGACAGCTCTTGGTAAGCTTCAGGTTTTACTAGACCAATTGATTCGTTGTTTTTTACGAAAATACTCCAGTTATCATTACTGACCCATAACATACTATCTTCTTCAATTACTTTAAATCCATCTTTACTAACTATATTAAGTAGACTAGATAGAAATTGGTTGTTCACAGATTCAAGAGTAACTGGAGTAGGTGTGGAAGTTGGTGATATATTAGCAAGAGTTGTAGTTTTTTGTAGACTCAAACTTCGTCTTCCGAGATAGAATCCTCCAAGTCCAAAAATGATTGCACTAATTAAAATAGTTGTTAGGATGGGAACTACTAAATTTGATTTGGTTTGTAGTGTTTGGAAAGATTGTTCAACTGGTATTTGATCCAGATGAGGGGTCTTCGAATGGGTTGTGGTTGATTGATTTTCCATTGATTTAATAATTTAAATTACAATTTGAGCGGCAGATGGGATTCGAACCCACGACCTTCTCCTTGGGAAGGAGACATTCTACCACTGAACTACTGCCGCATTGAGAATTATTATAACATTAGGAGGCTGAA
Source organism: Patescibacteria group bacterium (assembly GCA_036381415.1). Classification (GTDB taxonomy): domain Bacteria; phylum Patescibacteriota; class Microgenomatia; order UBA8517; family UBA8517; genus DASVCV01. The sequence continues at coordinate 47,121 of DASVCV010000010.1, read as the reverse complement.
GTAGCACCGTTTTAGATTCTTAAAAATGCTTCTTTTAATCTGTTTAGTTCATTATCGGTTTTTGCACGAGCTTTGCAGGGTTCACACATACTTCTTCTTAGTTCATCTTTTTTATCTAAATCTGAATGTTCGAGTAGACTAATGAATGGACACTTATAATCTGGACAATTATTATTTGGTTCCTGTCTTGGAGTGAAACCGGAAAGAGTTTTTAACTCAACCATATTTCTATTATACTCTTTATCTCGGAAGAACAAATATGTTTCCAGGGTGAATTAAGTCTGGGTTGTGAAGTTTGTTTGCTTTTGCAATTTGAACCCATTTGTATCCATCTCCATAAGCTCTGACTGAGATTTTCCAAAGACTGTCTCCTTTTACCACTTTGTAGGTTGCAGCTGATATTGCTTCATTTGGGTTAGCTACAGCAGGTGTTGCAGATGGGGAAGCTGTTGGAGTTGCAACTGGGGTGGGTGTAAAGGTTGGGGTGGTTGGGACTGGTGTTTCAGCTGGAGTAGCTTGGGCAATAGGGGTCTCAGTTTGTTCTACTGGAATTTTTAATTCTTGTCCTACTTCAATTACATTTGGGTCAGTAATGTTATTTGCATCTGCTATTTGCTTCCAGTCTCCTGATTTGTAGTACTTAAATGCAATTTGAGAGAGAGTCTCACCTTTTGCAACTTTGTGAGTGGTTTGAATATTATTTTCAGTTGTTAGAGCAGTGGAAGGGAGTTGATTGGAAGGCAAATGCTTGAAGTAATTTATGACAAAAACTCCTAATACTAAGATGACTATAGCTCCAAGGACAGTGCTAATTGTTGATTCATTTAGTTTAAGTGTTTTTAAAATTGATTTAAGATCCATTTCCTATAGCTATTTCTTCTAGGGCAATATTTGAAGTGAATTTAAAACAATTAAGAGTTCTTGTCAATAGTTTAATTGAATTCCTCTGGCTTGAAGTTGATTATAGTAATACTGTGCATGCTCTGTATCTTTTTTGGCTGAGTATAAAATAAGCAGATTTTTCATTGCATCTATATAATCTGGATTAATTTGCAATGTTTTTAACCAAAACTTTTCTGCATCATCTGCCCTGCCTGTTGCATAGAGCAATATTCCATAGTTAAAAAAGGCATTGTCATATAAAGGATTAATTTCAAGCTCTTTTTTATATTCATCCTCTGCTTTTACATAATCTTTTCTTTCCATATAGATAAGACCAAGGTTATTGTGTGTCATGACTTCCTGGGGATTTAGTTCTAGAGCTAACTTATATTGCTTTTCAGCCTGGTCAAAGTTTTTATGTAAATAATACATTGCACCCAGATTTTTGTGAGCCAAAGGATGGTGGGGTGCATCTATCACTGCATTTTGCCAAAAAACAAGTTTATCTCTAAATTTAGCCGTGTGAATAAAATTAAGAGCCGTGAAAATTACAATTATTGTACTTAAAACAAAAACTATTTTCTTATTTAGAAAGTCTAGTTTTTTAATGAACTCTATTTCAGATAAGATTAGAAAAATTCCTATAATTGGAAGGTAGATTCTGTGTTCTAGGAAATCTGCAACATAATTTGGGTCTGGCCTTACAAAAGAGGGAACTAAAAATACTAAAAACCAGGCTATTCCAAATAAAACCATTTTATTATTTCTTCCTTTAGAAAAGGCAAGCAGAATTAGGACCAAAGCAATTGAGACATAGCCATATATGAAGTTTGAGTCTTGAAGTATAGGCAGGACTGAGAGGTTAACAGGAAACATTGCTTTACCAAAATGAAGTGCAATTGCTGGAAGATCGCGTATAAGACTTTTGGAAACATCTAGTACTCCATAATGGATAGGATTAGTGAGAGCTATTGCTCTTAAGATAAACCAGACAAAATATATTCCAATCCAAGTAAGAACATAATTTAGTTTGATTGAACGAATTGGTGTTTTCACGAAAAGAATCAAATATAAAACAATCATTGGAGGAAGTAATACTGCACTTTCTTTCGTGAAAATGGCAAGGGCAAAGAATGCTAGGTGCCAAACTAAATCTTTTGTTTTTTGTGAATCAAGAAATCTAATAAAGAAAATGAAGGAAGATAAAACAAAAACAGCTAGGAGTGAGTCATTTCTTCCTGGAAGCCAGACAACTCCCTGTGAAAGAACTGGGTGAACTGCAAATATGGCAGAAAATAAAAATGCCAGCTCTTTTCTAATTTTAAGTTTGGTTAAGAAAAGATATACAAGACAGGAAGCTATTAAGTGAATAATTATGTCAGTAAAGTGATAAAAGAAACCACTGTTTCCTGAAAACTGAGCATCAATCATATATGAAATGGTTAGAAGCGGCCTGTAGTAGGCAGCCGAGGCATGTAGGACATGGAAAACTTCTGTGGTAAATGCTGTAGGGATGTTTCCTAAATTTTTAAGAAAATAGAGATTATCTAAAATTAAGGTTTTGTCGTCAAAATAGGTAAATCCAAAGAAGATGGTCCAGATATAGGTAAAAAAGCCAAGTCCTGTTATCCAGTAATATGCATTGTAGCCTTTAAGGAACAATTCATTAAACCAATCCTTTTTCATTTATATACCAGTATAGTGGAGAAGAGGGGTATTTTGAAGATTTAGAGGGAATGTTAAGTGAATGTTGGTAACCATTGTGGGTGTATTATATAGGGTAAAGTTTTTGAGGTGATTTTAAGATAGGAGTTTGTTCCCAGATTTTTAGTTAGTTAACCTTGATTTTTGATTTATTATTAAATATATATTTACCATCGAATATGAAAGTTTCGTTTTTTTCAAAATTTAAGAATGTTATGAATTTCCCACTTTTTTTTAAACCTCTATTTTTTGTTCCATATCCACAATCGATTGCTATTAATCCTTTTCCAGGTAAATCTGCTGTTCTTATTGTAAATTGGAGGTCGGATTCCAATCTGTCTTCTATAAATTTGTACACTGCCAAGACAGCTTTTCTCCATTTTGGTTGATTCTTGTAAAATGGAATTGATGTTGTTGTTGAGTAAGAGTTGCGGTCCTGCAGCTCTATCAGATAGGGTTTATTTCCATTGAATGCGAAGATGAGGATTTCTTCTCTAGATTTTGAATAAAATGTTGCACTTATGCGATGGTGTGTACCGCTGATAGTATTGTAGTAGAACTCATAGAGTCCAATAGCATCTTTTATTTCAGCGTCATAGGCCCATTGCTTAGCTTGATATGTGACAAGCTTTAGCCACTTCTCCATTTGATTATTCGTTAGGATAAGTTTGGGTGAAAATTTTTTGGATTTCGATTGGCTAACTATTGATTTAGTCTCATTTTCAATCTGCTTCATACTGAATGCTAAAATAGTTTTTTTGATTTTACTGATGAAGACAGTAAAGAACAGTAGGGCTATTATCGCAGCAATTGTTAAAAACTTTGGTGGTACTTTATTATGGTTGTCGTAGATAAACTTGGCTGCTGCATAGAAGATTAGAATTGCTCCAAAAACGCCACTAAATTTATCCAACCAGTCAATTATTTTTCCCATAAGTACTTGTTTGGCAAAAAATAACTGTTGTACTCATTGTGAAAATATATATTTATTGCTTAGATATATGACGTAGACTTTTCTTAAAGCGGCCTCGATGGGAGTCGAACCCACCTTTCCCGCGTGACAGGCGGGTGTTCTAACCGATGAACTACGAGGCCAGAGTTGCCTAATTATACCTAAAAATTGAGCTAGTAACAACCTAATGCTAATATAAGGTTAATTATGGATACTTCTAAATCTATGAATAATTTAGAGATTGCAGAACTACTTCGGGATGTAGCTGCTTCATATCAACTTCAGGATGATAAGAAGAATAAATTTAAGATTATTGCTTATCAGAGAGCAGCTGATGCAGTTGAACACATGTCTAGTGAGGCTAAAGATTTGTGGGATGATGGGAAGTTGGAAGGGGTAGGAGGTATTGGCCCAAGCATTGCCCAGCATTTAGGAGAAATTTTTAAGACAGGCAGGTCTAAACATTTTGATGAACTTATGAAAGGAATTCCTCCAGCTGTTTTTGAATTGATGACAATTCCTGGAATTGGAGTGAAGCGTGCTTTCAGGCTTGTAACTGAGCTTAAAGTTAATTCCATTGCAGAATTAAAGAAAGCTGCTGAAAGTAATAAAATTTCAGGTTTGGAAGGTTTTGGCGAGGATTCACAGAGTGCAATTTTAAAGTCTGTAGGAGAGGTTAAAAAAGATAAAAAGCGAATGCTCTTGCCATATGCAACCCAAACAGCCCAGGAAATTATTGATTGGGTTAAAAAGGATCCAAGTGTAAAGCATGCTGATCCACTGGGTAGTTTAAGGCGCAAGGTTTCTACAGTTGGAGATGTTGATATTGCTGCAGCATCAGATAAGCCGCAGCAGGTCCTTGAGCATTTTACAAAATATCCTCATGCCTCAAGAGTTTTAGAAAAAGGTACTAGGTCTGCTGCTATTATTTTGCCTAGCGGAGTCCAGGTAGATATTTTAGTAGGAGAGACTGCAACCTATGGATCAATTTTGCAGCACTTTACCGGTTCCAAGCATCATAATGTTGCGCTTCGTGAGTATGCTTTGAAAAAAGGCTTGAGCCTATCTGATTATGGGATTTATACAAAGCCAGGGGATCCAAAATCGCTAAAAGAAATTGCAACCGAAGAGCAGTTTTACAAGTTTTTGGGTATGGATTGGATACCTCCTGAACTTCGTGAAGATACAGGAGAGATTCAGGCGGCACTAGATCATAAACTGCCAAAACTGGTTGAAGCTAAAGACATAAAAGCAGATCTTCAAATTCATTCAAGCTTTGATATTGAGACAAGCCATGATTTAGGAGCTTCAACTATGGAGGAGGTAATTAGTGCTGCAAATAAACTGGGATATGAGTATTTGGCTTTTACTGAACATAATCCAAGCAAAAGCAAACACAGTCAAAAAGAAATAGTTGATATTTTAAAAAGAAAGAGAGAAAAGGTAGACAAAATAAATTACTCAATCGTGAAAGATGTGAAAAGTAGCGTAAAAAAAGTGTTCAATAGCCTTGAGATTGACATATTACCTAATGGCGAACTTCCAGTTCCTGAAGAAGGACTTGCAACTTTAGACTTTGCACTTGTTTCAATTCACTCTTCTTTCAGATTGCCTAGACAAGAGATGACAGCAAGAGTTCTTAGGGCTTTGGAATATCCTAATGTAAAAATATTTGCACATCCAACTGGAAGAAAGCTAAATGAAAGAGAAGGGATTGAAGTGGATTGGGAAAAAATATTTGAAGCATGCTTGACTAAAAATATTTGGATTGAAATAAATTCTGATCCTGCAAGACTTGATCTTCCTGATAATTTAGTCCATGAGGCAGTTAAGAAAGGTATAAAATTAACTTTAGGTACTGATTCACATCACAAAGATGGACTTGTTAATATGCAATATGGAGTGAGTGTTGCAAGACGTGGATGGGCAACTAAGAGTGATATAATTAATACATTGAGTTTAAATGATTTTGAAAAAAGTTTGAGGGGGTGAATTAAAAGATGATTTTATATATTTTATTAGCAGTAGCTATTGTTTTAGTTCTTTGGGGTCTTTCTACATATAATTTTTTTGTAACAGCTAAAGGTCGTATTAAAGCTGCAGTACAGGAAATAGGAAACCAACTCAAAAGGCAAGCAGATCTTATTCCTAATTTAGAAGAATCTGTAAAAGGATATTTAAAGCAGGAAAAAGATATTTTTAAAATGCTAACTGATGCAAGAAAAGCTGTTGCAGGAGCAGTTGATTCAGGAGATGCACAGAAAATGGCAGATGCCGGAAGCAAATTGGCAGGAGTATTACCCCGTTTACAGGTTGCAGTTGAGTCAAACCCAGAACTTAAAAGCTCAGAAGTAGTGGGGAAGCTGATGGATGAATTAAGAGATACAGCAGATAAGCTAATGTATGCAAGAAGATTGGTTATAGATTTAACAGCTGACTACAACATAAGACGTGCAACTGTGCCATCAAGCATAATTGCAAACATGTTCGGATTTGAAGAACTTCCAGGTTTAATAACTCCCCAATCTGGAGAACACCTAGAAGTAAGCGAATCTGAAATGAAGTCCCCTAAGGTTAAGTTAAGTTAATCTGCCTAAAGAAAAAACATATGGTTAATGTGTATGAGGAGGTTGATGCAAACAAAAGGAAAAGCTGGATAATTATCATCGGGTTTGGAATTTTTGTTGCCTTGGTTGTCTATATTCTTTCCCAGGCATTTGCATATTATTTTGGATACGAAGCGAGCGGATTAGGTATTACTGGAATGGCTCTAATAATTTCTGGGATAATGAGTTTTGCCAGCTACTGGTGGAGCGATAAAATTGTTCTAACTCTTTCTCACGCAAGACCCGCAGATAGGAAAAAAGATTTTCTTTTTTATACAGTAGCTGAGAATCTTGCAATTGGAGCAGGAGTGCCAAAACCAAAACTATATGTGATTGATGATCCAGCACCTAATGCATTTGCAACAGGAAGAGACCCAGACCATGCAGTAGTTGTAACAACAACAGGGTTACTTCAAAAATTAAATAGAACTGAACTTGAAGGAGTAGTTGCTCATGAAATGAGCCATGTTAGGAATTATGATACAAGACTGATGTCTGTTGTAGCTGTAATGGTTGGAATGATTGCACTTATTGGTGATTGGTTTTTAAGAGCTTCATTTTGGGGGAGAGGCAGAAGAAGAGATAGTGAAGGAGAAGGAAACATTGGAGCTATATTTTTGGTATTAGGATTTATCTTTGCAATTCTTTCACCAATTATTGCTCAATTAATACAACTTGCAGTATCAAGAAGAAGAGAATTTTTGGCAGATGCTGGATCAGTTGAATTAACTAGGCAGCCAGAAGGTTTAATTCATGCACTTGAAATTATTTCAAAAGACCCCAATCCTCTAAAAGAAGCTACCAAAGCTACGGCACATATGTACATAGAAAATCCATTTAAAGAAAAGGATCATGGAGCTGTTGGCTGGTTTGCAAATCTTTTTAATACTCACCCACCAGTTTCTGAGCGCATTAAAGCTTTGAAAGCAATGATATAATTCCCTCCAATGGGTAATGAGAGGAAAGCTATTTTTGAAACTGAACCTTATTGGTATATCTTAAACAGAAATCTAAAAACAGTAAGTGAACTACAAGGTTTTAGGGACATAGATAATTATTTGACTTGGATGTTTGGAAAGAGGTTGTCTCCACAAGCGAATTTGAAGAGTACTTCTTGCAACTTTCTAGATTTGGGTGCTGGATGGGGAAGGTCGACTTATGATTTGGTTAATACTAGTTGTGCTTGGCTTATGCCATTAACCGTTTATGGATATGATAAATACTTTCTTCCTAATAAGCCGTTTGAGTCTGATCCTTATGTTTTTGACAAGGTGGTAAAAAACTGGGTAAAGGATGATATTACAAATCTTTCCCTTTATTATCCTGAGGGATATTTTGATAAGATTGTTTCCTCCTGTGCGTTTGGATTATATGCTGAATCAACTGAAGCGCTTGAAGGGCAACTGGTTGCCATAAAGGAAGTATTAGGACCAAAAGGGCTTTTCAGGTTTCAATTATCTCCAGCCCAAGGGAGATACATTCCTAACCCTAACTACAGAGGAAGAAATTATGAGCCAGAGATGGTTCTAGACCCAGAAAACTATGATGCTGACTCTGATTTTTTAGTAGAAACGCCATTTGAAAGATTTAAATACTACAAAGTGAAATGTTTGAGGATTATTGAATATTTGGGATTAGATTACTCTCTTTTTACCTCCGTAGATTGGAGTTCTGATTACGGACATCGAAGCCATTATATTACTTGTGAAGTAAGAAAACGTGATGATTGCCAAAGCTCTTCAAAAAATGATCTAAAGAATGTATGATTAGGCAATGGTAAAGCTTACTAAGGCTGATGTTAAACATACTGCACATTTAGCTAAATTAAAACTTTCAGAAAGTGAACTTGAAAAGTTTTCTAAACAACTGTCAAGTATTGTTGATTATATTGGAGAGCTTAATGAGGTTGATACTTTAAAGACAGAGCCTACCAGTCAGACAACAGGATTAACAGATGTTTTAAGAGAGGACAAAATTGAAGTTGAGAATTGTTTGACACAAGAAGAGTCAGTAAGTGGTACTGATAATATTCACAATAACTATTTCATAGTTTCTCGTGTTTTAGAAAAATAAATGGAAATACCAGTTTCAATTAAAGAAGTACAGGCAGGGTTATTAAACAAAAAGTTTGATGCTACTCAATTAGTAAACTCTTACCTAGAAAGAATTAAAAAATATGATAAGGAGATTAACTCATTTTTAACTGTTACCGAAGAGCGAGCTTTTAGTGATGCAAAGAAAGTTGATGAGGAGATTTCAAATAAGGCAGAGAAAGCTTTTAGTGAAAAACCTCTTCTTGGAGCAGTAGTTGCTTTAAAAGATCTTTATTTGACTAAAGGAATTAGAACAACAGCAGCATCCAAAGTATTGACAGATTATATTCCAGCTTATTCTTCAACAGTAGTAAAAAGATTGGAAGAAGCCGGAGCAATTTTAATAGGGAAAACAAACTGTGATGCTTGGGCTCATGGGGCATCAGGAGAAAATTCTGATTTTGGACCTACAAAAAATCCCTGGAATAAAGCATGTGTTCCTGGAGGGTCTTCTTCTGGATCTGCAGCCAGTATTGCCTCTTCTTTTGCAACCTTTGCCATGGGAACTGATACTGGAGGATCTATTAGACAGCCATCCTCTTTTTGCAATCTTGTAGGGCTAAAGCCAACCTATGGGGCAGTTAGCAGATATGGAGTTGTTGCAATGGCTTCTTCTCTTGATTCAATGGGATGTTTAACTTCAACTGTAACTGATGCCAGGAAAATTTTTAATGTGATAAAGGGGAGGGATGAATTTGATGGTACTGTTAAAGATTTTCCAAAAAGCAATTCTGGAAAGAAAAAAATAAGAATTGGAATTCCAAAAGAATATTTTACTGAAGGACTTGATAGAGAAGTAGAAAAGTTGGCTTTAGAAGCCTCACATGTATTAAAGAAAAACGGAGTAGAACTGGTAGATGTTACCCTTCCTCATACAAAGTATGCTGTAGCTGTTTACTATATAGTACAGCCTGCAGAGGTGTCATCTAATTTAGGAAGGTATGATGGAGTTAGGTTTGGCAATGATAGGGAAGCCTTTGGAGATGAAGCAAAAAGAAGAATAATGCTTGGAACATATGTACTTTCTTCTGGATATTATGATGCATATTATTTAAAGGCAATGAAAGTTAGATCTAAAATTATTGAGGATTTTGAGAAAGCTTTTGAGAAAGTGGATGTGATCTTATCTCCAGTTTCTCCTACCCCTGCCTTTAAAATAGGAGAGAAAGCTAATGATCCTTTAAAAATGTATTTAGCAGATATTTACACAGTTGCTGCAAATCTAGCAGGAATTCCCGGACTTAGTATTCCAGGTGGGTTTACTAAAAACGGCTTGCCAGTTGGATTTCAACTCTTAGGTCCTAGGTTTTCAGAAGACACTCTGTTTGATTTAGGTGAAAAGTACCAGGAAGAAACAGATTGGCATTTAAAAAGGCCAAACTTAGAAAAATAAAGTAATATTTAAGTATGAGCGAATTTACTACAACAGTTGGAAATAAAAGATTTTTGTCTTTGTGGGTTTCACAAGTGCTTTCACAACTTACTGTTAATATTTTAAGTTTTGTAATCTTAATAAGATTATACGAGATTACACACTCACCCATTGCTGCATCTTTACTTTGGATAACCTATGCAATCCCTTCTATTATTGTTGGACCATTTGCAGCAGCGGCAGTTGATTTGTTTGATAAGAGAAAAGTTTTAATGGCATCTAATCTTTTTCAGGCTTTAATAGTATTGGCATATGGACTTGTATTAGGAAGACAATTGGTGTTTTTCTCATATGCAGTTGTTTTTCTTTATTCCTTCTTTAACCAATTTTACGTTCCAGCTGAAGCTGCAGGTTTGGCAATTTATTTAAAGAAGGAAAGACTAACACAGGCTAATAGTCTATTTTTTATTACCCAACAATCGGCTCTGGTTTTGGGGTTTGGGTTAGGAGGAGTACTTACTGAAGCTCTTGGATTTAGACCAACTGTATTTTTAGGAGCATTTCTACTTTTTATTGCATTTATTGCCTCTTCTCTTTTGCCATCTGCAAGAGCATCCAATAAACTTCCATCTGAATTCGAAGACAGGGTGGTTGATTTCTTTAAACAAATTATGGAGGGGTATAAATATATTAAAGATACCAAAAAAGTACTTTTACCTTTTGTACTTCTTTTAGGACTCCAAGTTGTAATTGCAGTTATAGTTACAAATTTACCATCAATTGCATCAGACTTAGTTAGAATTGATCCAAAAAGTTCAGGACTCGTTGTTGTAGTTCCTGCTGGATTGGGAGCTGTACTAGCTACTTTTGGAATTACAAAAATACTTTCAAGTGGGATGAGAAAAAGAAGGTTAATACTTATTGCTCTTGCAGTGCTTGCAGTAAATGTTTTAGTAACATCAATTTTCGTTCCACTTGTTGATGATCATTCACTAAGAATTGCAATTAGTATGGTAATGTTTGTTCTCACTGGATTTTCAGTTGTAGCTATTCTTGTTCCATCAATTACTTATATGCAGGAAAAAACTCCAAAAGACTTACTTGGAAGAGTGTTTGGAAACTTTTGGTTTTTAACAACTGTTGCAACAATACTTCCTGTTGTTTTTTCAGCAACAATTACAGAAGTCTTAGGAATTAGAGTACTTATGATCTTAATGGGACTAATATGCTTAAGCGGATTTACTTTGGCTGTTTATAAAGTGAAGGATCTCTAATGACAAGCAAGAATTTTACACCTGTTATTGGATTAGAAGTTCATGTTGAGTTATCTACAAACTCAAAAATGTTTTGCAAGTGCCCTGCAGATCATTTTGCAAAAGAAGCAAATTCTCAGGTGTGTCCTACTTGTTTAGGTCTTCCTGGGGCACTTCCATATGCAAATAGCCAAGCTATTGATTTTACAATTAAGTATGGATTGGCTCTTGGCTGCAATGTTTCAAATTTTTCCAAGTTTGATAGAAAACATTATTTTTATCCTGATTTACCCAAAGGATATCAGGTTTCACAATATGACCTTCCGTTTTGCACAGAAGGAGAGTTTAAACTTCAGGATGGAAAAGTGATAAAGATAAGAAGAATACATTTAGAAGAAGACACAGGGAAACTTCAACACACAACAATTAATGGTGAAAAAGTAAGCTTGGTTGATTTTAATAGAAGTGGAGTTCCCTTAGTAGAACTTGTGACAGAACCTGATTTTGATAATAGCACTGAGGTTGTTGAGTTTTTGCAGGAAATCCAAAAGATTGTTAGGTATTTAGGAATTTCAACAGCAGACATGGAAAAAGGTTCCATGAGATTAGAGGCAAATATATCAGTAACTAGTAAAAAAGGAAAACTGCCTGATTATAAAGTGGAGCTTAAAAACATTAACTCATTTAGATTTTTAAAGAAAGCAATAGATTCTGAAGTAGAAAGGCAAGCAAGTTTACTTGAAAAAGGTGAAAAGATTGTTCAGGAAACCAGAGGATTTGACGAAAGAAGTGGAAAGACAGTATCACAGCGAACTAAAGAAGAAGCACATGATTATAGATATTTCCCAGAGCCAGATATTCCACCAATTAAAATTACCCCAGAGGAGATTTCAAAATTAAAGAAAAGTTTACCTGAACTCCCAAAGGCAAAAAGAGAAAGATTTGTAAAAGAATATGGAATACCAGCTAGTTATGCAGATTTACTAACTATTTCCATTGAAAGATCTGACTATTTTGAAGAAGCTGCTAAGTTATCTAAAAAACACAATGTGGGAATAAAGGCTATTGCTGATTTAATGGTAAATAAGAATTTAGATAAAGAATATAAAGAAGCCTCGGAATTGGTTCTAAAAGTATATGAGCTTACTAAAAAAGAATACTCTGATGATTCATCAGTAGAGGAAAGTGTGAAGAAAGTATTGTCGGAAAACCAGGATGCAGTTGAGAAATATAAATCAGGAAAGGGACAAGTAGTGGGATTTTTGATTGGACAAGTTCAAAAGGTACTTAAAGGAAAAGGAGATCCAAAGGTGATTCAAAAGAAATTAATAGAAATGCTTGAAAACAACTAGTATAATCTTTTTATGTCTCCAGATAGACCATTTGTAATAAGGAGTGATGAATTTGATCCAACTGAGAAAAAGCTCAGAGAAATTGTTGGTAGAAAAAGTATTGGAATTGCAGATGTGAAAGAATTGCTTGTCTTTGAGAGAGAGGAAAAAAGAAGACTGGCAACAATGCCGGGAAGACCAGAATTTAAAAGAATTATTGATTTGCAGTTATATGAATTTTTAGGTTCGGCAGTAAGAGTATGGAATAAACAAAGAGATTTAGGCTTCCTTTATCTTTCCAGTTCCTCAAGAGCTACAAGACATTTTGAAAGAGATATGTCGATAAACTATAGAAAGGTATGTGATTTGCTGACAATGCTTCCAATGATGGCGGGATCGAATTTAAGACAAACCAGGACACTTTACGGGTTGGCACTTACATCAGCTTTAAGCGTAAGAAAGACTGGCAATGGCTTGGCATTTGCACAGCACCAGCTTTTGTTTTCTGCATTAGAGCTTAGTTTGGAAGCAAACAAAGAGTATCCAGACCAAGTAGCTGTAGAAAAATTGAAGGAAAAATATAATAGAAACTTTGACGATTATCTGAGTAAAGACAGTTTTTAAGATTTGATGTATCTTTCTATTTTGAAGCCATCGGAAGGCAATTTTGAAAGAACTTCTTCCTGATTTTCCTTTACCCACTCCATACATTTTTTGGCTATTTCTTCAGGTTCAAAACCTTTTTTTGCTAGTCTTACCCTTGATGGTATTTCTATTCCATACGGCAGTAGTTGAACAATTGTAAAGGGAGGTAAATCAGGTTCTGGTTCGATAGCATCTCTTGCTACGGTTCGTCGTTTAATATTGTCTATATCAAATCCTGAATCTTTATAATATGGTGCAATCCACAATTTATATGTATAAATGTCCCAATCACTATGTAGTACTACACCCAAATTTTTTTCTAAAGTGAATCGATCTTTAATTTCTTGAACTTTCTCTTTTAAGCTCATGCAGATATTTTAATACAATTGCTAATAAAATCAATTTATATGTAAAGTATGGTATATTAGTTTGATGGCTGACGAAAAGTTTATCCATCTTCATTTACATACTGAATATTCCCTCTTAGACGGACTTTCTAAAATTTCAAAATTAATGAAGAAAGTCAAAGAAATGGGAATGGATTCTGTTGCCATAACGGACCATGGAGCAATGTATGGAGCAATTGAGTTTTATAAAGAAGCAAAGAAAGAAGGGATTAAACCTATTATTGGAATTGAGACCTATGTTAGCTTAGTTGATCATACCAAAAGACCTGAGAAACAAAGTGGAGAAGGGAAAAATTACCACTTACTGCTTCTTGCAAAAAACGAGGAAGGCTACAAAAATCTGATGAAGATTTCTTCAATTGCACAGCTGGAAGGATATTACTATAGGCCAAGAATTGATCATGAAGTTTTAAAGAAATATTCAAAAGGAATAATTTGTACCTCCGCCTGTGCATTAGGAGAAGTAGCAAAATTTCTACTTGATGGAGATTATGAGAAAGCTAAAAAAACCGCAAAGTGGTACCAAGGAGTTTTTGGTGAAGACTACTATTTAGAAGTTCAAAGACACGAGTTTGGAAAATTTGTAGATTCTGCAAGTGAGCCTGAAATTAAACAAGAGTTAAGGAAAATGCAGGAGTCTGAAAAGATAATTAATGATGGAGTAGTCAAACTTTCAAGAGAATTAGGTATTCCAATTGTTGCAACAAATGATGCCCACTACATTGATAAAGAGGATGCAAATGCGCAAGATGTATTGGTTTGTGTTGCAACAGGAAAACAGGTATCTGATGTTAAAAGAATGAGGTTTGTGGATACTCCTAGCTTTTATGTTAAAACAACCCAGGAAATGAAGGATCTATTTCCCGATCTTCCTGATGCTATAGAGAACACTCAAAAAATTGCTAATAAGTGCAATTTAGAAATAAGTACATTTGGAAAATGGTTTTTCCCCAAATTCCCACTACCCAAAGGAGAGGAAGCTGGAAAGTATCTTGAAAAATTAGCAAGGGAAAGACTTGCTGAAAGAATTAAAAATCCTACAAAAGAAGTAAAAGAAAGGCTGGATTATGAACTGGGAATTATAAACAAAAAAGGTTATGCTCCTTACTTTTTAATTGTTATGGATATGGTTAACTGGGCAAACAGTGAAGGAATTATTACTAATACTAGGGGGTCTGCTGCTGGGTCTTTGGTTTCATATGTTTTAGGTATTACTACTGTTAATCCTTTAACCTATTACCTTCCTTTTGAAAGATTTCTTAATCCCTATCGTCCATCTCCTCCTGATATAGACTTTGACGTAGCTGACTCCAGACGGGAAGAAGTTATTGGATTTATTACTAAAAGGTATGGAAAAGAAAAGGTTGCACAGATATGCACTTTTGGAAGAATGCTTGCCCGTGCTGCAGTTAGGGATGTAGCTCGTGTAATGGGGTATCCATATGCAACAGGGGATAGAATTTCAAAAATGATTCCCCCACCTAAACAGGGGTTTCCCATAAATGTAGATAAGGCACTAGCTACAAATCCTCAACTAAAGGAAATGTATGACAGCGATCCTGATGCAAAAAAAATACTTGAACTTGCAAAACATTTAGAAGGAAGTGCAAGGCATTTGTCAGTTCATGCTGCAGGAGTAGTGGTTGCTCCATCAGAATTAACTGACTTTACACCACTTCAACATGAGCCATCCGGTGATCGTGTTGTTACTCAATTTGAAATGCATGCATGTGAAGATGTTGGACTAATTAAGTTTGATATCTTAGGAATTAGAAATCTTTCTATATTGGGGTCTGCAATTGATACGGTAAAAGAAACCAGAGGAACAAGTATTGATTTGCATAAAATTCCTCTTGATGACAAAAAGACTTTTGAAATGTTAGCTAGAGGAGAAACAATGGGTGTATTTCAGTTGTCAGGAAGCGGGATGACCAGATACTTAAAAGATTTGAAGCCTAATAAAATAGAGGATTTGATGGCAATGGTTGCATTATATCGACCTGGACCAATGGCAGTGATTCCTGAATATATAGCCAGGAAGAATGATTCAAAGCTTATTAAATATTTAGATCCAAGAATGAAGAAGTTTTTGGGAGCTTCATATGGACTAATTGTTTATCAAGATGATTTACTTTTTTGTGCTATTGATTTGGCGGGGTATTCCTGGGAAGAGGCAGATAAATTTAGAAAAGCTGTAGGAAAGAAAATTCCTGAAGAAATGGCAGCACAAAAGGACAAATTTATTAAAGGAATTGTTGCCAACGGACAGACAGACGAATTTGCTGAAGAGCTTTGGAAGCTGTTCGAACCTTTCCAGTCTTATGGATTTAATAAAGCCCATGCTGCTTCATATGGAATGGTTGCCTATCAAACAGCTTATATGAAGGCAAACTACCCAGTTGAGTACATGTGTGCACTTTTGACTTGTGAGAGTGGGGATACAGATAAAATTACTCAGGCTATTAGCGAGTGTAGGAGAATGGGAGTAAAAGTACTACCTCCTGATATAAATGAGAGCAGTGTTGGATTTAAGATAGTAGAAGACAAAGGGTCTTTGGATGGAAAAGCCATAAGATTTGGGTTGTCTGCTATTAAAAATGTAGGAAAAGCTGCCATTGAGGCAATTCTTTCTGTAAGAGATGAAAAGGCTTTTATATCTTTGGCTGATTTCCTTTCCAGGGTTGATGGAAGAAAAGTAAACAAAAGAGTACTAGAGAGTTTGGTAAAAGTAGGTGCACTTTCTATTTTTGGAAAAAGGGCAGCAATTCTTTCAACTATGGATGAATTAAGAGCAAAAATAAAACCAAAAACAGCTACTAACCAGCAGGATTTATTTGGAGAGGAAAAGAGTGAAACAGTAACAAGTGTTGATATAGCAAAAATTATTTCTGATGTTCCTGAGTTTACTGAGGATGAACTTCAAGCTTTGGAAAGACAGCTACTTGGTTTTTCACTTTCTGCAAAACCAATTATTGAACTTGTAGGAGAATTAACCAATTATGTAACTCATAGGATTGATGAGATTGCACCTGACCAGGTTCATGGAGATATTGTAAAAGTGGCAGGAGTAGTTACAGAAGTAAGAGTGGTTTTGACCAAATCAACATCTTCTGAAATGGCATTTGTAAAAATAGAAGATGGAACAGGAACCCTTAATATTGTGGTATTTCCCAAAATCTATCAAAAAACCAGAAATGTTTGGGTAGATTACAAGCCGGTACTATTATCAGGGAGAGTGGATACCAGAGATGATGCTCCAAACTTGTTAGTTGAGTCAGTGGACACGATTGAAACTATTAAAGACCAGGAGAGCTCTTTATTTATTAGAATTCCAGGCAGTACCCCACTGGATAGCTTAAAGGAGCTTAAAAGCTTGCTTCTTGCACATCCAGGCAAGCAGAAGGTTACTTTAGTGTTTGAAAGTAAGAAAGAACAAGGAAGGGATGCCAAAAGGATGACTTTGCCGTTTGGAGTTAGCTGGGATCAGGATTTATCAAGGCTAATTGATCAGGTTCTTGAAAGAAGAGGGCCTTATAATGTACAATAGCCCATATTATGGCACTTATTGGAACAGTTAAAGAAACTTCTTTTGGGGTAGGAGATACAGTAAAAGTACATCTTAAAGTAAAAGAAGGAGAGAAAACCAGAAACCAGATTTTTGAGGGAATGGTTATTGGTATTAAAGGCAAAGATCAAGGAAGAACCTTTTTAGTTAGAAAAATTGGTGCTCAAAAGGTTGGAATTGAGATGATTTTTCCATTTAACACCCCTACTCTAGAAAAGGTTGAAGTAGTAAGAAAAGGAACTGAGGGGGTAAAACAGGCAAAGCTTTACTACACAAGAGGACAATCTACAAGAGAAATAGAGAAAATCTATTCAAGAGCATCCCGTAAGAACAAACAAGAAGTTTCAAAGAAAAAGATTGTTAAAAAAACTGTAAAGAAAACTAAGAAAACTTCAAGAAAATAAGAATCAGGATTGTGCTACAATGGTTTGATGCTAATTCTTGGGATAGATCCTGGTACTGCAACAACTGGATATGGGTTTATACAAGATGAAGGACCAAACGATTTTAAAGTTGTTGAGTGGGGATTAATTGAGACAGATAAGGAAACAGAACCTTCTATGAGACTTCATGAGATTTATAGCCAGATGAATGACTTAATTCTTAAATTTAAACCAGATGTATTAATTATGGAGAAAGTTTTTTTTGCAACTAATGCAAAAACTGTAATCAGAGTTGGGCAAGCTCAAGGTGTTATTTTATTGTGTGCAGCAAAAGCACAAGTAAAGGTTTTTGAATATGCTCCAGGAACAATTAAAAAAATTATTTCAGGAAGTGGAAGAGCTAATAAAAAAGAGATGCAGAAAGCTGTTAGAAAGATACTGGGTCCAAAAGTAAGAAGTGAGAAGCATAAAAAAACTCATTTTGATAATGCTGCTGATGCACTAGCTATTGCTGTTACTCATATTTACAAATCAAACGGAATTGAAACTGCTGCCATTTAAAGGAGGTGAGAATATTTGACCTGGATTAAAGTTGGTAAGGTTAGCCACTACTATGACAAAATTAAAGTGGCAATAGTGGATCTTGACTCAACGCTAGCTGTAGGAGATAAAATCAAGTTTGTCCGCGGAGGAGAAGACCTTTTTGAACAAAAAGTGGACTCTATACAAATTGAACATGAACAAAAGAAATCTGCAGGCAAAGGAGAATGTATTGGCATTAAAGCCAAAGAGGAAATAAAAGATGGCGCTGAGGTATTTAAGGACAAGTAAAAAAAGAACTAAGAATAAAAAAATAGAGTGGGATTATGCACCTGATATTGAAAGGCGCATTGCTTACTTAATTGAACTTCTTCATTTAGATTGGCTTACAGCATCTTCTATTCACTGTGTGAGATCTAATAATGCACAGACAAGAGCGATTGCAAGAATTTGGGGATTAGGAAGAGTTTGGCAAATTACACTTAACTTAAAACCTGCTTATGTTCTGGAAGTAATTTCGGAGAAGTTTGACAGAGAAAGTGAAGAAGAAAGAGATAAAATACTTCTTCATGAATTAGTTCATATCCCAAGAAATTTTTCAGGAGCGCTTCTTCCACACAAAAAGCATGGGAAAGGAAGCTTCCATGACAGGCTTGACCGGATGATTGAAAGATATTATGAAATGAAGAAATAAATAAGGAGAGCTTGTAATATACGTTATGAAAATTATATTAATACATGGAGAAGATGCAATCACTTCAAGAAACTATTATCTTAGCTTAGTTGAGAAGGCAAAAAGTGAGGGATTTACAGTAAGGGATATAAGTAGTGAGACAAATTTAGATCTAGGAGAAAAATTGTCAGGACAATCTTTGTTTGAAGAGAAAATCCTTTTTATTCATGAGAAGCTAAAGAATCTAACAGTTAAGGATTTGAAGTGGATTAAAGAAAAATCTGGAAAATATAATGGAGATCTTCTTTTGTGGTATGACGGAAATACACCTGTTAAAGTTGTTAATTCTTTTCCAAAAGGTATAAACATAAAAAAGTTTGATTTGCCCAAAATTATTTTTAACTTTTTGGATTCATTCTATCCAGGCAACTGCAAAAACTCTTTGGCACTTCTTTCTAAACTTCTGGAAAGCCAACCAGTTGAACTTGTTTTTGCAATGCTTACCCGACATATTAGAGACTTATATTGGGTAAGTAAGGAAAACAAAGACCTTCCTTCCTATCAGTCCTGGAGAATAGCAAAACTAAAAAAGCAGGCATCTTACTTTACTCCTAATAAATTAAAAAGAATTATTAATTTTGCAAGTGAAGCAGATGTAAAAACAAAAACGTCTGATGGTACTTTGAAGGAGTTCCTTGACCTAATCATGGTGACACAACTACAATGAACATAATCTAAATGAAAGTTGACCCTTCTATATTTAAAGCATACGACATTAGAGGAATTTATCCTGACACTCTCAATGAAGAGATTGCATATCTAGTAGGACAAGGATATGCCAACTATGTAAAGCCTGAAGGTGAAGTAATTGTTGGGTGTGATGTAAGGCTTCACTCGGAAGTTCTTAAACAAAGTCTGATAAAAGGATTAATTGGTGCTGGGGTGAGTGTTGTTGATATAGGTGTTATTACTACAGACATGTCATATTTTGGAGTTGGTAAATTTGGATATGCAGGTGGCATACAAGTTACTGCATCTCACAATCCTCCTGAGTGGCATGGATTTAAGTTTATTAAAAAAGGTGTTGTGCCACTATCTTTGGAGAC
The DNA here is from genome assembly GCA_036381415.1 of Patescibacteria group bacterium. Lineage (GTDB taxonomy): Bacteria > Patescibacteriota > Microgenomatia > UBA8517 > UBA8517 > DASVCV01. The sequence goes on along the minus strand of DASVCV010000010.1, from coordinate 27,609 downwards.
TGGAATAGGTGACATTAAAAACTTTGTTGAGCAGGGTAAAAAGATTACCTCACCAAATGTTGGGAAGTTAGCCAACAGAAACATAGAAGATGAGTATTGCGACTATATACTCACATGGTTAAGAACCAAAAACCTTAAACATTTAAAAGTGGTAATCAATGGAAACTTTGGATATGGGGGAAAGATTTTTGAGAAGATTGTTTCTCGTGGGAACTTACCCATTGAGCTAGTAAAACTAGATACAGAACCTAACGGGCACTTTCCTAAAGGAAGGCCCGACCCTTTTATACCTGAAAATAGAGTTGAATTTTCAAAACTAGTAAAAGATACAAATGCTGATTTGGGAATAACTTGGGATGCTGATGCAGACAGAGTATTTTTTTGTGCTAATGGGGGATTGTTTGTAGAGCCTTATTATTTAAACACAATTCTTATTAAGCAAATGCTTAAAGCCCATCCTCATGAGAAAGTTATTTATGATCCTAGGTACACATGGGCACTTTTAGATGCTATTTCAGAATCAGGAGGAGAGGCTTTAATTTGCAGAGTTGGGCATTCTTATATAAAAGCAGCAATGAGAGAAAACAATGCTTTGTTTGCCACTGAATCAAGCGGACATACTTACTATAGAGATTACTGGTATGCTGACTGTGGAATGATTCCTGCAATGCAGGTTTTGGAGTTTCTAACTGATAATAATGTAAAACTATCAGAAGTTGTTAGCCCTGTAATGAATAAATATTTCATCTCAGGAGAAATAAATACTGAAGTAGCTGACAAAGAAAAGAAGATGGAAGAGATTGCTCAGAGATATAAAGATGGAAAGCAATCCAGATTGGATGGAATTGCTGTTGAATATGATAACTACAGATTTGTTGTCAGGCCATCTAATACTGAATCACTTCTTAGACTAACTCTTGAGGCAAAATCTAAAGAATTAATGGAAGTAAAAAGAGATGAAGTGTTGGCAATTATAAGAACTTAAAATGCAGAGTTTAGATAATCTTACTGATATAGAGAAATTAGATAAAGGAAAGATTCTTACTTCTATAGTTAGCCTTCCAGACCAGATTAAACAAGCATGGGAGGAAGTATCCATGCTTAATTTTGGGAAAGAATATGAAGGAGTACAGAGTTTAATAGTAAGTGGAATGGGAGGATCAGCGCTCGGAGGAAGAATAATTGATAGTTTATTTGCAGATAGACTAAGAGTTCCTCTTGAAATTGTTACAGACTATCACCTTCCCCATTATGTAAATTCAAAAACTTTAGTTATTCTTTCTTCCTATTCTGGAAACACTGAAGAAACTATTGCTGCAGCTCATGATGCAATTAGTAAAAAAGCAAAAGTATTTGTTGTTGCAACTGGAGGGAAGTTAGCAGAACTAGTAAATAAAGAAAAATTAATTGGATATGTATTTAATCCAATTCATAATCCTTCAAACCAACCCAGAATGGGACTCGGGTATTCACTTGGAATAATCCTTGCACTTTTGGGCAAGAATGAGTTTATAACTGTAAGCAAGGAAGAAATAAATGAACTAACAAATTCAGCTAGTGAGTTTGTACATCAGTTTGGGGTAAGAGCAAAAGAAGATCAAAATATAGCCAAACTACTTGCCACAAAACTTCACAACAAAATGATAATGCTAATGGCAAGTGAGCATTTAAGTGGAGTCTCATATGCATTTAAAAACCAAATAAATGAAAATGCAAAGAACTTTTCTGCTCTTTTTGAAATTTCAGAGTCAAACCACCATTTACTGGAAGGATTAAAATTTCCAAGCGGAATTAAAGACAAAATGATGTTTTTGATGTTTGAGTCACCCCACTATTATGAGAGAGTTTTGAAACGCTACCCTATTACGAAAGATGTAATTGAGAAAAATGGATATAAAGCATTAACTTATAAAACTACTTCAAAAACAAAGCTTGAAGAGGTTGTTGAAATTTTAGTGTTAGGATCATACATAAGTTTTTATTTAGCAATGCTTGAAGGAATTGATCCGTCTCCAATTCCTTGGGTAGACTACTTCAAAGAGAAGCTTGCTTAATTAGTCCAGTTTGACTAATATTTAAAGGTATAGATTATGTCTGCCAAACCTCTTATTTTATTCTTCAAAGAAATACATAAAGATGATGTTCCTGTTGTAGGTGGAAAGGGAGCTAATTTAGGTGAAATGGCTAATGCAGGGTTTCCTGTTCCTTATGGGTTTGCAATTACTGTTTGGGCATATGATAAATTCCTTGAGGAAAATAATATCAATGTTGATATTAGAAGTGTTTTAAAGGATCTTGATGTATCTGATTCAACACGTTTGGAAGATGCTTCAAAAGCTTTACAGAGGAAAATCTTAAAAAGCAGAATCCCGGATGATGTAGCCCATGAAATAGTAAAGTCTTACAGAAAACTTTCTGGAATGTTTAAAAAAGTTCAGGTTGCTGTAAGATCTAGTGCAACTGCTGAAGATTTGCCAAGTGCATCTTTTGCAGGACAGCAGGCAACTTTTCTTAATGTAAAAGGGGAGACTGAGCTTCTTGATATGACCCGTGAGTGTTGGGCATCTTTGTTTACCCCAAGAGCTATTTTTTACAGAGTACAGAACAAAATTGCTCATGAAAAAGTAAAAATCTCAGTAATTGTGCAAAAAATGATTGAATCAGAAGTCTCTGGAGTTATGTTTACTCTAAATCCTGTTACAAATGAAAAGGATAGAATCTTAATTGAGGCTGTATGGGGACTTGGAGAAATGATAGTTCAGGGATCAGTGGTTCCTGATAAATATGTTGTTCAAAAAGATACCTTTTCAATTTTGTCTAAAGAAATATCAGATCAGGCAATACAGCTAATTAAGACTGATGGGGTTACAAAGGAAGTAGAAGTTCCCAAGGAAAAGATAGATAGACAAAAAATTACCAATGAAGAAGTGGTTCAGATTGCAAAATTAGGGCAGAAACTCCAAGACCACTACTATTTTCCACAGGATTCTGAATGGGCAAAAGACAAAAAGGGAGACATTTATCTAGTTCAGACCAGGCCAGTTACAACAATTAAGGAAACTTCAAGAAGAATAAAAACTCAAGAACAAGGTGAGGCAGTTGTTGGGACCTCTCCATTTTTGTCAGGAACACCTGCTTCTCCAGGAGTTGGAGTGGGAGAAGTAAAAGTATTAAAGTCTCCAAGTGAAATAGAAAAAGTTAAAAATGGAGATGTGCTTGTAGCAAAAATGACATCTCCTGATTATGTTCCTGCAATGAAGAAAGCTGCTGCAATTATTACAGACCAGGGTGGAATGACATCTCATGCGGCGATAGTATCCCGTGAATTAGGGGTTCCTTGTGTTGTTGGAACAAAGGAAGCTACAACAAGACTTAAGGATGGGTTTGTTGTGACAGTGGATGGAGCAAAAGGAAATATTTATATGGGAGGAAAAGTAAAACTAGAAAAAGCAGCAGAAACTCCTGCCCAGGTTTACAACAAATCAGCTCATTTAAAGACTGCAACCAAAGTGTATGTAAACTTGGCAGAGCCAGAAAGAGCTAAGGAAATAGCAAAGTTAAATGTTGATGGAGTAGGACTGTTAAGAGCTGAATTTATGATTGCAAACATTGGAATTCATCCAAAAGAAGCTATAAAACTTAAAAAGCAAAAAGATTTTATAAACAAATTGGCAAGTGATCTTGAGATATTTTGCAAGGCATTTACTCCAAGGCCGGTTGTTTATAGAGCAACTGATTTTAAGACTAATGAATATAGATCACTTGAGGGAGGAGCTCACTGGGAGCCAGTTGAGCCTAATCCCTTACTAGGATTTAGAGGAGCATTTAGATATGTAGCAAGTCCTGATGTATTTAATTTGGAACTTGCTGCAATTAAAAAAGTAAGAGAAAAGTATAAAAACCTGCATTTAATGATTCCATTCGTCAGGTCCCCTAACGAGCTTGCAAAAGTAAGAAGGCTAGTTGCATCAGAGGAATTATTTAGGGACCCAGCTTTTAAGTTCTGGATGATGTGTGAACTTCCTACAAATGTAATTAGCTTGGAAGATTTTATTAAGGTGGGAATTGATGGAGTGTCTATTGGATCAAATGACCTTTCAATGCTGATATTAGGTACTGACCGAGACAATGCTGAAGTTGCAACTGCTTTTGATGAAAGATCACCATCAGTTTACTGGGCTTTAAGAAGAGTTATTAGAATTTGCAACAAGCATGGAGTAACTGTTTCAATATGCGGACAAGCACCTTCCACCTATGATGACATGGTTGAAAAGCTTGTAGGTTGGGGAACAACAAGTATTTCGGTTAACCCTGATGCAATTGGACGTGCACGTCAAATTGTTTACAATGCTGAGAAGAAAGTTGGGAAGTAAGATCTTTAGCAGAAGTAAAAGATGTGATAGTATGATATTTAACAAAATAATTAAATAATAAAAAAAGAAAATGGCAAAAATAACACGAGTTTGGTCAAGAGAAATTCTAGATTCCAGAGCTCATCCTACAATTGAGGCAGCGTGTCAGCTCGATAACGGATTTATTTCAGTTGCTTCAGTTCCTTCTGGAGCTTCAACTGGAAGCTATGAAGCTTTGGAATTAAGAGATGGGGATGAGAAAAGATATAAGGGAAAAGGAGTACTAAAAGCAGTCAATAATGTAAATCAAGTTCTTAATAGCTTAGTTAGCGGTATGGATCCAATGGACCAGGATGGAGTAGACCATAAAATGATCCAGGCAGACGGTACTGAAAATAAATCAAAACTTGGAGCAAACAGCATCTTAGCTGTTTCATCTGCTGTAGCTAAAGCTGGAGCAGCTGCAGCTAACTTGAGCCTTTACAACTGGATTGCTCAGATTTGCCAAAAGAAAGCAATTACAGTTAATAAAAAAATCCCAACACCTCTTTTTAACATGATTAATGGAGGTCTTCATGGAGCAGGAAATCTTGATTTCCAAGAGTTTTTTGTTATTCCATCAACTGCTAAAAGCTTTTCTCAGGGAATTCAAATGGGAGTGGAAGTTTATCTGACATTAGGTCAAAACCTTGGAAGAAGAGGGGCAATCCACTCAGTTGGAGATGAAGGAGGATATGCACCTAATTTGTTTACTAATGCAGATGCATTAGAAGTTCTAGTTGAAACTATTAATCAGTCAAGCTATGGAATGGGTAAGGATCTCTTTTTAGGATTAGATGTTGCAGCCAACTCTTTCTATAAAGATGGCAATTACTCAATTAGGGATAAATCTGCTCCAATGGATGAAGCAACAATGATTGAATACTACAAAGAACTAAATGCCACTTACAAACTTGCGGTTTTGGAGGATCCTTTGTTTGAAGATGCATGGGGAGGATGGAAAAAGCTAAATGAGGTATTGGGAGCTGATATGGCAATAGTTGGAGATGATTTACTTGTTACAAATGGCAAGAGAGTAGAAAAGGCTATAGCTGATAAGGCATGCAATTCAATTTTGGTAAAACCAAACCAGATTGGAACTGTAACTGAGACATTGGATGTTATTAAAAAGAGTAGAGATGCAGGGTGGAAAATTATTGTTTCTCATAGATCAGGAGAAACAAATGACAGCTTTATAGCTGATTTTGCAGTTGGAGTAGGTGCTGATTACGTTAAATTTGGAGCTCCAGCCAGAGGGGAACGTGTTGCCAAATACAATAGGTTGTCTGCCATAGAAATTGAACTTGGATTGGCAAGATAAAAATGGACTTCAACAATAAAAACAATTTTGTTCTTCTAGTAGTTCTTGATGGCTGGGGAATTGCACCTAATGGACCTGGTAATGCTGTTGCACAAGCTAATACTATTAATATGAACAGATTTTGGCAAAGCTATCCTCACACTGTGCTTAAGGCATCTGGAGAAGCAGTAGGGCTTCCTAGAGGAGAGGCAGGAAACACTGAAACAGGACATTTAAATTTAGGTGCAGGAAGAATTGTTTATCAGGATCTAGAAAGAATAAACATGGCAATTGCTGATGGAACTTTTTATGAGAATAAAGAGCTGATTGAAGCAATAGAACATGCCAAGAAGAACAATTCAAAACTTCATTACATGGGGTTAATTGGAGCTGGCGGAGTGCATTCAAACATTAACCATTTATTTGCTCTTATTGATCTAGCTAAAAAACATGATTTCAAAAATCTTTTTATTCATTTGTTTACTGATGGCCGGGATTCACCTCCCACATCTGCTTTAACTTATGTCAAAAATCTTGAGAATGTGCTGGCAAGAGTAGGGGTAGGCAAAATTGCATCTATTATGGGAAGGTATTGGGCAATGGATAGGGATCATAGGTGGGATAGAACTGAGAAGGCTTATAGAGCATTGACTAAAGGTGAAGGAAAACTTGTAAAAAGTGCAGAGGAGGCAATTGAAGCTTCATATGCATTGGGTAAAACGGATGAATTTATTGAGCCTTCAATATTAATTGATGGAGGTAAGATACCAATTGCATTAATTGGAAATAACGATTCTGTGGTATTTTTTAACTTTAGAATTGATAGGCCAAGACAGCTAGCAAGGGCGTTTATGATTGAGGATTTTTCCAAGGCAAATTATGATTTTAGCTTTGATCCCTATATGGTTAAGTATGAGAAAAAACATGAATTAAATGACAATACAAAACAAATTCCAGGTGAGCCATTTCCAAGAGGAGAAAGACTCACTAATCTTTGTTTTGTAATGATGACAAAATATGATGATTTACTTTCTAAAGCCGGAGCTAGGATTGCCTTTCCTCCTGAGATAGTAACAATGCCGTTAGGAAGAGTGATTGCTGAAACAGGTAAAAGACAGTTAAGAATGGCTGAGAGTGAGAAGGAAAGGTTTGTTACTTTTTATTTCAACGGCCAACAGGATATTGTTTTTCCTGAAGAGGTAAGACTTATAATTCCATCTCCTAAAGTTGCCACCTATGATTTAAAGCCTGAAATGTCGGCTCGGGATGTAACTGACACTGTTATTAAAGAACTGGAAGAAGAAAATGAATACTCCTTCGTTTTAGTTAATTTTGCCAATGCTGATATGGTTGGACACACAGGGAATATTGGTGCAACAGTTACTGCCTGCCAAGTAGTTGATGAGTGTGTAGGAAAACTATCTAACTTTGTACTAGCTCATGGAGGGACGATGCTAATTACAGCTGATCATGGAAATGCTGAAGAAAAAATAAATCTTCATACTGGAGAAGCTGCTACAGAACATACTTCAAACCCAGTTCCTTTCATAGCAGTCTCAAAAGAGTTTACTGGAAACTCCTCTACTCTTCCTGAAGGAATACTTGCTGATGTAGCTCCAACAGTACTTCATTTAATGGGGATAAATATCCCAACGAGCATGACTGGAAGGAATCTTCTGGAAGAAGCTTTACTTAGGAAGTAATTTTGGCAAACACTTTTGCAACCTGTCTTCGAATTGATTTTCGATTTTCGATTAAGGAAGGAAGGAAGGATAAAAATACTATTAGAACAATTAGTGGAAGCAAGTATTTGTCTACATTTGGAACTACATTTCCCAGGAAATAACCTACCAATAAAAGGCCTGCAGCCCAAAGAAGACCTCCAAAAATGTTGTAGGCGATAAATTTTCCATAATCCATTCCAGCAACTCCTGCCATTATTGGAGCAAAGGTTCTAATATATGGCATGAAGCGTGCAAAGATAATGGTTTTACCGCCATGCTTTTTATAGAATTCATTGGCGCGTGTTATATGATTTTTGTCAAAAAGAAGTGATTTGTCTTTCTTAAATACGCGGGGCCCTAGTTTTTTACCTGTCCAATAACCAACTGAGTCGCCTGTTATTGCTGCAATTGCAAGAAGAGGAACAAGTATTTCAATTCTAAGAATTCCCTGGGAGGCAAGAAGGCCAACAACAACCAAAACACTGTCTCCTGGAAGAACAAATCCAAAAAGAAGACCAGATTCGGCAAATATTAAAAAGAAGAGCATGAAGTAGATGAGAGTTGGAAATTGGGTGGCAAGGCTCACCATTATTTCTTTTAGATCAAAATGCATATACTGATTTTAGTTGAGGTGAGCTTGGAAACACAAGGAGGAAAACATATATTTATATTGACTGCTGAGCTATAATTAATAGCAGGTATTTATGAGCTTAGAATGTGTAGAGTGTAGGTTTAAAACGAGATGTTTGACTGATTTTATTCGACCTGAATTTCAAGAGTTAGATGACGTGGAGTTATATTATATAAATTTAGGGAGAGAGATTAATGTTGCATGTGCACAGGCATATAAGGTGGGAGATCCTGCAAGTATTTCTCAAGTAGCTTCTTTTTTACAGTCGGAAGACCCCAGTGTTAGGTGTTTGGCACACAAATGTTTGGTTAGGCAGGTGGAAGACCAGAAAGAGAAAAATATCTTAGATACAAAAAGGCAAATTGATGGATCTATTTATGTGTATGTTAAAGGAGTGTTTCCAGGAGGAAAAACTAATTTTGGACTTCAAGGGGAAGAAACTATTTTTGTTAAATAAGGTTAGTTTATAAACTTTCGGATTAATCCTACTACTTTTCCTTGGATTCTTACACTTTTTACAAATATAGGGCTCATAGTGGAGTTGGCCGGTTCAAGCCTGATCCTGGTTGCTTCTTTATAAAATCTTTTAAGGGTTGCCATACCGGTATCAAGTAGAGCTACTACAATTTCACCATTTTTTGCTTCGTTTGCTTCTTCAACTACAACATAGTCTCCATCTCTAATTTGTTCTTCAATCATTGACTCACCTCTTACTTGAAGAACATAGACTCTTTTCTTGCCTGAGACAAAGGAAGGAGCTATATCCATTGTTGCATTTGGGTCAGTGTAGGGTTCAAGAGGAGATCCAGCTGCAATAAAGCCAAGGATTGGAACACTTACTGTCTGGCCGTTAGGAAAAATTGCATCTTCATTTACCAATTCAATTGATCTAGATTTTCCATGCCTTCTTTTTATGAGGCCTTTTGCTTCTAGAGTTTGAAGATGTTCGTGGACTGTAGCAAGAGAGCTTACTCCCAAGGCATTTGCAATTTGTTTTAGAGTTGGAGCACTTCCTGATGTTTGGATGTGTTCTCTAATGAAATCTAAAATCTGTCTTTGTCTTGCGTAAATTACAGGTGCCATATGTTATACAAACAATTTATTAAGAAAACCCGAACTTGTCAAGTGGTAAAAAAATAGGACTTTCTTATATAAAGACTATTTGTTATAAATCTAATAATGGTTGAGCAAATTAAGTTTGGAGTTTTATCTTCTAAAGAATTCCCTTGGGAAGAGAGCGGGTTTTCAGTAAGCCTATATAATAGGACTGTTCACTGTAAAAGGCTGGCTTTTCCATCTAAGCTTGGTTTTTCTTTTGAGATAACGCCTCCAGAAGTGATTTTTTCTGTATCAGGATTACCCGGAAGGTTTTTTTTAAGGACTAACAAAGCTTTCGGATTACTTAACGAGGTGGAAAGAAAACACATAATTGGCTATATTGTTAGCCATGTAGATGGGAATCCAAGAAGATTTTTTGACATAGATGGTGATTATTCAGAAATGATAACAAGAGAGATTGATGAAGCACTTAAAGAGAAAGAGAAAAGTGCATTTCCTAAATAATTAAATCTTCACAAACATTTAGGTGAAATAACATTCGAGTTATTTTCGGAGATATGATATATTAGATATATGCCAAAATTTAAGATCACTTCACCTTTTGGATTAATGGGAGACCAGCCGCAAGCAGTAGAAAAACTTGTGGGGGGATTTAATGGAAAAAATAAAAACCAGGTACTACTTGGAGTTACAGGATCTGGTAAGACTTTTTCTGTAGCTAATGTTATTGAAAGAACTCAAAGACCAACTCTTGTTATATCACACAATAAAACTCTGGCTGCACAGCTTTATCAGGAACTTAAGAGTTTTTTTCCAGACAATGCAGTTTCTTACTTTGTTTCCTACTATGACTACTACCAGCCTGAAGCTTATATTCCATCTACTGATACATATATAGAAAAGGATTCTGGTATTAATGAGCTTATTGATAAGCTTAGACTGGCAGCAACTACAAATATTTTAACCAGAAAAGATGTAATTGTTGTAGCTTCAGTCTCTTGTATCTATAACATAGGTTCCCCTAGGGAATATGGACATTTTGTTTTAGAAATAACTCCAGGAATGAAAGTCAAAAGGGAGCAAATTGCAGAGAGAATAATTGATCTTCAATATGAAAGAAGTGATTTTGGATTTCATAGAGGGACTTTTAGGGTAAGAGGGGATGTAATTGATGTGTACCCAGCTTATCAAGATGTAGGTATAAAAATTGAAATGTTAGGGGATGCTATACAGAAGATATCAGCAATAGATCCTGTAAGCGGTGAAACAGTGGAAGAAAATATTAATAATTTTGTTTTGTATCCTGCAAAGCACTTTATGGCAGATCCAAGCAAAAATACCTCAGTTTTTAAACAGATTATGAATGACTTAAAAGAACAGGTAGATTTTTTTAAATCACAAGGAAAAGAGTTAGAAGCACACAGAATAAGCCAAAGAGTTAAATATGATTTGGAAATGATTAAAGAAGTGGGATATGTAAAAGGTATAGAAAACTATTCAAGGTACTTTGATGGAAGAAAGCCTGGAGATGCACCATATACCTTACTTGATTACTTTGAGGAAGCATATGGAAAAGACTGGATGGTTGTGGTTGATGAATCCCATATTACTTTTCCACAGATACGAGGAATGTATGCCGGAGACTTCGCAAGAAAAGAAACTTTGGTTAATTATGGATTTAGACTTCCTGCCTCATATGATAATAGACCTTTAAAGTTTGATGAATTTGTAAGAAGAATTCCTAATTTTATTGCAGTGTCTGCTACTCCATCTGATTGGGAAGTATCAATGTCTGATGGAAAAGTAGTTGAGCAACTGGTAAGACCTACTGGAATAGTAGATCCAATGGTTGAAATTAGACCTGTTTCTACTCAAGTAAAAGATGTAATTGAAGAAATTAAGAAAAGAGCTAAGAACAAAGAAAGAACACTGGTTACTACACTTACCAAAAGAACAGCAGAAGATGTTGCAAACTATTTAACAGAACAGGGATTAAAAGCACACTACCTTCACTCTGATGTAAAAACTCTTGAAAGAACAGATATATTAGATGATCTTAGACGCGGGAAATATGATTGCCTTATTGGAGTAAATCTCTTAAGAGAAGGACTTGATCTTCCTGAGGTTTCACTTGTAGCAATTCTTGATGCAGACAAAGAAGGATTTTTAAGAAGTGATGTTTCACTTATTCAAACAATGGGGAGGGCTGCAAGACATGTAGAAGGAGAAGTTATTTTATATGCAGATAAAGTAACCGGGTCAATGGAAAGAGCATTAGATGAAATTAAAAGAAGAAGAAAATACCAATTAAAGTGGAATAAAGATAATAATATTACTCCAACTTCTATTTCAAAACCTTTTAGAGAAAAACTTATTGAATTTGAGGAGGGAGAATTGCAACAGCAGAAAAGAAAGACATTTACAGATCTACCTAATATTGATTTAGAAGCTCTTACTCCAATGGATAAGCAAAAACTTGCTAGAAAGCTCAAAAGAGAAATGAGACTTGCCGCAAACGATCTTAATTTTGAGCTAGCTGCACAGATAAGGGATAAAGTAAGAGAGTTAGAGTAAGGTGTATAATAGCAGCACCACTGGTTAAAACCAGCGGGATATTTGTATGGTAATCGAACTTAGTTGGAATGAAAAAATATTTGGAAGAAAAATTAATCGATCAAGAAAATTAAAGCAGGGGGAGGTAGTTCAAATAGATGTTATTGAGAGGTATGGAAGTAAGATTGCTGAAGTCAAAGCAGTAGATGATGAAACATTATTGTTTCTAACTAGAAAACAAACAGAGGTTTTAAAAGGAAATGAAATTAATACCTTTGGATATAGATTTAGTATGTGGGATATGAAGAACAGAAATGTAGTTTTGACCTGGTACTGGGGGAAGGAAAGATAAAAATAAAAATGGATAATTTAATTAAAGTGCGTGGAGCACGACAACACAATTTAAAAAATATTGATTTAGATATTCCCAAAAACAAATTGGTCGTTTTTACAGGAGTATCTGGAAGTGGTAAGAGTTCTTTGGCATTTGACACTATCTATGCTGAAGGACAGAGGCGTTATGTAGAAAGCTTGTCTGCCTATGCACGTCAGTTTTTAGGAGTAATGCAAAAGCCTGATGTTGATCTTATAGAAGGGTTGTCTCCTGCAATTTCAATTGATCAAAAAACTACAAGCCATAATCCCAGAAGCACTGTTGGAACTGTGACTGAAATATATGATTACATGAGGCTTTTGTTTGCCAGAGTTGGACATCCTCATTGTCCAATCTGTGGACGCGAAATTGCTTCACAAAGTATTGACCAGATTGTAGGAAATGTTTTGAGTTTAATTGAAACAACTGCAAAAAGAGAAAAGAATGCAAGATTTTTAATTCTTTCTCCTGTTGTCAAAGATAGAAGAGGTGAGTTTTCTTCTCTTTTTGACAATGTTAAAGCAAAAGGATTTAAAAGAGTAAGAGTTGATGGACATGTTCATGATTTGGATGAAGATTTTGTATTAATTAAGACAAATAAACACAGCATTGATGTAGTAATAGATAGAGTAGGAACAAGCTACAAAGATTTAAAAAATGATGTTAGTAAGTCAATTTTAAAAAGCAGACTGACTGATTCTATTTCACAAGCACTTCAGATGTCGGATGGACTTGCAATTGTTTCTGAGATTAAAGACAAAGGATTTGAAATACCTGATTTTCCAAAAGATTTTACTGATCATCTTTTTTCTGAAAAGTTTGCATGTCCAATTGATAACATTCAGCTTTCTGAAATAGAACCCAGAACATTTTCATTTAATACCCCACATGGAGCATGTCCTAAATGCTTTGGATTAGGAAAAATACTGGAAGTAAATAGAGAAAGGATATTTTCGCCAGAGCTTTCTGTAATGGAAGGAGGAATACTTCCATTTTCTGCAATCTTTGAACATGATACATGGTACTCAAGACTTTTAGTTGAAGTATGCAGACAAAATGGAATTAATGAACACACTGCAATTAAAAATTTGACTGATGAACAAAGAAATATTCTTTTAACAGGTACTGGTGAAAGAGAATATAAAGTAAAGGGAACAAACAGGTGGGGTAAGAATACTGTGATTTATGAAAAGTTTACCGGTGTTGAAGTAGAACTTCAGAAAAGACACACCACTGCTGAGTCTGACTACATAAGAATGGGTGTAGAAAAATATATGAAGCAAGTTGTCTGTCCTACCTGTAATGGTTCAAGACTTAAGAAAGAGGCAGAGAGCATAACAATAGATGGAAGATCAATTAGTGAGGTAACCAGTTTTTCAATTGCAGATACTTTGGAGTGGATTAAAAAACTATCAACTGACTCAATATTAACAGCCAGAGAAAGTGAAATTGCTTCAATGGTTTTAAAAGAAATTTCAGCAAGGCTTACATTCTTAGTTGATGTTGGTCTTGAATACTTAACTTTAGGGCGTGCTGCTGAAACGCTTGCAGGAGGGGAAGCACAAAGAATAAGACTTGCCTCTCAAATTGGATCAGGACTAACTGGAGTTTTATATGTACTTGATGAACCAACCATTGGGCTTCATCCAAGAGATAATGACAGACTTATTAGAACTCTAAAAAGGTTAAGAGATTTAGGAAACTCAATTGTAGTTGTTGAACATGACCGAGAAATGATGATGGAGTCAGATGTTATTTTTGATTTTGGACCGGGGGCTGGAAAGTTTGGAGGAGGAGTTGTAGCTACGGGTACTCCTAAACAAATTATAGTAGATAAAGACTCAATAACAGGAAAATATCTTTCTGGAAAAAGAAAGATAACAAGTTCTGTTGGAGCAAAGAAAGGGAAAGAAGAAAAATTAACTATTTATGGAGCAAACCAGTTTAATCTTAAAAAGATTGATGTAGAAATTCCTCTTGGTAAATTTGTTGCAGTGACTGGAGTATCAGGAAGCGGCAAGTCTACTTTAGTAGTAGACACTATCTATCATGCGGTAGCTCGTGAGCTTAATGATTATCACAGAGAAATGCCGGGAGAATTTAGCCGAATTGAAGGAGTAGAAAATATAGATAGGGTAATACTTATAGATCAATCACCTATTGGACGCACGCCCAGGAGCAATCCTGCAACATACACCAAAACTTTTGATGCAATTAGACAGGTGTTTGCACAAACTAAAGAAGCAAGAGTAGCAGGCTACGGACCAGGAAGATTTTCATTTAATGTTAAAGGAGGAAGGTGTGAGGCTTGTGAGGGACAAGGACAAATTAAAATTGAAATGCAATTCATGCCTGACATTTGGGTGACTTGTGAAGTATGTAAAGGTTCAAGGTATAACAGCTCAACACTTGATATCCTCTATAAAGGAAAAAATATTGCAGAAGTACTTGGAATGACAGTAACTGAAGCAAAAGAGTTTTTCCATGTGTTTAGAACAATTGAACCAAAACTAGATACACTAGAAGCAGTGGGACTTAACTATATGGAGTTGGGGCAACCTGCTACAACACTTTCTGGAGGAGAAGCACAAAGAGTAAAACTTGCTTCAGAACTTGCCAAGAAGGCAACAGGCCACACCCTATACATTTTAGATGAACCAACAACTGGTCTTCATTTTGCAGATTTGGAAAGACTTCTTCATGTTCTAAAACTTTTGGTTTCAAAAGGAAATACTGTAGTAGTTATTGAGCATAACTTAGATATTATTAAAAATGCAGATTGGGTAATTGACTTAGGACCAGGTGGAGGAGAAAAAGGTGGAGAAGTAGTAGCAACAGGCACTCCAAATGAAATTATAAATAAGAAAAATTCATATACTGGTCAGTTCCTAGCTAAAGAATTAAAATAGGGAGATGCGCCGAGCTATTAATTTTCTTTTTTTTCTTTTAATTCTTGTTTTTTCTTTTTATTCTCCTTCGCAAGTTTTTGCGGACAATAATTTTATTACAACAAGCAGTGTTTTATATCAGGTGGATAACAAAGGAACTACGAATGTTACTCAAAACATTACACTTCAAAATACAACCTCTGGATATTATGCAACCTCTTATTCAATTTCATTAGTTGGAACAAAACCTATTAATCCGCAAGCATTTGAAAACTCAGTTAGTATTCCAACAACAGTAAGCGAGGAAGAAGGTAAAACTACTATTAAGATTACTTTTCCTGATGCAGTTGTAGGAAAGGGAAATAAAAGACAGTTTAGTTTAACTTTTAAAGATAATAGTTTGGCGGTTAAGACTGGAGAGATATGGGAAATAACACTTCCTAAACTTTCTGATCAATCTGTGTTTAATTCATACACTGCAAGCTTAGTTGTTCCTCCATCTTTTGGAAGTCTTGCCTATATTTCTCCGGAACCTAGCGGAAAGGTCAGTGATTCAGAAGGCAATACTTATACCTTTAGTAAAGAGGCAATAGCATCAGGAGTAACTGCAGCTTTTGGACAGTTCCAGGTATTTACTTTTAATTTGGTTTATCATCTTGAGAATCCACTCGGAATACCTTCTTCTATTGATGTTGCAATTCCTCCTGATACTGCCTATCAAAAGGTAAACTATTCAAGCATTACTCCGACTCCTACTAATGTAAAAGTGGATGATGATGGAAATTGGATTGCAACATTTAAGCTAAAAGGTAGAGAAAGAGTTGATTTAAAAGTAGCTGGGGCAGTACAGATTTTTGCATCAGCAAGGCCTTTTTCATCTTCTAATACATCTTCACTTGATGTAGATAAGAAAGAGACTGATGTTTGGCAAACAAAGGATCCATTAATTACTGATCTAGCTAGCAAACTTAAAAACCCACGTGCTATTTATGATTATGTTGTATCAAACCTGACATATGACTATTCAAGAGTAACTCCAAATGTTGTAAGACTTGGGGCTTCAGCTGCTTTAAGAGATCCAAAATCCGCAATCTGCACTGAGTTTACTGACAGTTTTATCGCACTTGCCAGGGCTGCTGGTATTCCAGCAAGAGAAATAAATGGATATGCTTATACTGAAAATCCAAAGGTGGAACCACTCTCACTAGTTTCAGATGTTTTACATGCATGGCCTGAGTATTGGGATGCCAAAAGCCAAACATGGATACCAGTGGATCCTACGTGGGGGTCAACTACTGGAGGGGTAGATTATTTTTCAAAACTTGATTTAAGGCACTTTGCTTTTGTTATACATGGATCTGATTCAAAAAAGCCATATCCACCTGGATCATATAAGTTAGGACCTAATCCTCAGAAGGACGTATTTGTTTCATTTGGTCAACTTCCTGCACTTCGAGCAAGCACACCTCAAATTTCAATTTCAACAGTAAGAGAAGTTCCATTTGCAGATATGCTACTTACTGCTCATATTAAAAATCCTGGTCCTGTAGCTTTGTATAATCAAACAGCCAATATACTTTTTGATGGGGAAAATGCAAGTAAAAAACAAATTGGAGTTATTCCACCTTATGCCAATTATGATGTTCCTATTTCAGTTCCATACAGTTTTATTGGTAAATCCACACCTAATAAAGTTGGAGTAGTTTTGGGGACAGTGAGGGAGGAGATACCAACTTATAAGACAGGGGTTATAATATCTAATCTAGCAGCAATTTTAATTGTTATATTTGTAATTACATTTGCAATGTATGTCAGATTTATTAAAGGTAGATTTAAGAGGGCTTCCTGAAACACCTGGTGTGTATCTTTTTAAAGATGCAACGAACCGGGTAATTTATATTGGCAAGGCAAAAAATTTAAAATCTAGAGTAACTTCCTACTTTGGCACAAACCTTGCAACAAAAACTCTTGCGATGGTAACTGATGCAAGAGATCTTTCTTTTATAAAAGTAAACACTGAGTTTGAAGCACTGCTTCTTGAAGCAAAATTAGTTAGAGAAAAACAGCCAAAATATAATATTCAACTTAAGGATGACAAAAGCCATTTATATATTGCAATAACAGCTGATAAATATCCAAGAGTCATAGCATTGAGAAAAACTGATATGGGAGAATTCAAATTAAAAACAGTGTTTGGTCCTTTTATAGAAGGGCAATCTGTAAGAAAAGTTTTAAGATGGTTGAGAAAAATTATTCCCTACAGCAGCCACTTTCCAAATAAAAGAGTGTGTATTTATAAACAACTTGGACTTTGTGATCCTTGTCCTGCTGAAATTGAAAATGAGCAGGATCCAAAGAAGAAAGAATATTTAAAAAGAAAGTACCAGGCAAATATTAGAAAAATAAAAAAACTTCTTTCTGGAGGGCTTACCAGTGTTAAAAATGATTTGATTAAAGAAATGAAGGATTATTCTAAAAAAGAAATGTATGAGGAAGCACAAAAAACTGCTTCACAAATTAGAGCTTTGGAATATATTACCACACCACAATCCACTCCTGATTTATATTTAAAAGATCCAAATCTTCTTGAAGACATAAGAGAAAATGAAAGATTGGGTTTGCAAAAACTTCTTTCAAATTATTTTGATATAGCTAATCTTAATAGAATAGAGTGTTTTGATATTGCACATTTGGCGGGAACTAATCCCACTGCTTCAATGGTTACTTTTGTAAATGGAGAGGCTGATAAAAGCTATTACAGACATTTTAAGGTGTATCTAAAAAAGAAAGGATCTGATGTAGATTCAATGAGATCAATTTTAGAAAGAAGAATTAAGCATTTTGAGGACTGGGGAAAGCCAGATCTAATTATTGTAGATGGAGGAAAACCGCAAGTTACCATTGCCTATGAAGCTCTAAAGGATTACCAAATACCAATTATTGGACTTGCTAAAAGGTTTGAAACAATTGTTATAAAAAAGAATGAAAAATTCATTGAAGTAAGACCAAAAGGACCTGCTTTAAATTTACTTCAAAGAATTAGAGATGAAGCGCATAGATTTGCAAGGAGACTGCACCATAAACAGGTAAAGAAAAGCTTGATTGGGATCTAACTTTAGTGGTTTAGTTTTACTTCTAGATGGTTTTACCATTTGCATTTAGTCAGTAGTATACTGAATATAGTATATGAAGAGGATATTTCGAGTTTTTCTTATTGAGTCTGTTGCTCTTTTTTTGGTTTCTAAAATTACAACAGGTCTTGATTTTGAAAAGGGACTACAAAGCTTAGTAATTGCAGGAGTTGCACTTGGAATCGCGGCTTTTTTTGTAAGGCCAGTAATTAACATTTTAATTCTTCCACTTAATCTTTTGACATTTGGCATATTTAAATTTTTAACAAATGCAATTACTCTTTATTTGGTTGATCTAGTATTGAAAGAATTTAATGTAGGAGGCTATCATTTTTTGGGTTTAAAACAGTCACTTATTGATATACCAAGCTTTGGAGTACCATACCCTCTATCCTATATTGCCTTTTCTTTTACAATATCCTTTATAACCAGTATTTTGTATTGGTTTGTGAATTAAGGGCAAGTTCAAGTATAATTGACACATGCAGCAGACACTTTTAGTAATACAGATAGTTTCAGCAGTCACTTTGATAATCCTTATACTTCTTCAAGTAAAAGGAGTTGGGTTTGGAAGAGTTTGGGGAAGCTGGACTACTTCTTTTTCAAGACGCGGTCTAGAAGGGTTTGTGTTTAAATCAACCTTTGTGGTTGCATTTATATTTATTCTTGTATCCTTAGCACAGCTTGTGATCTAAATGCCAACAACCTTACGGTACTTTATCCGTTTAATATCTACTTTCATAATGCGGTTCAAGATTATTCTAATCTTGGGAGTAGTTTTTGGAATTTTGGTATTTATTATTTTTAGATTTTTAGCTCCATTGCTTTTTGACAAAACAGTTGAAAAAATAGGTGAGACTGGAAGGTATTCTGCCACAAACCTGCCTACTTCAATTTTAGAGCTTGTAGGAGATGGACTTACTAAAATAGATTCAGAAGGAATTCCACAGCCTTCTCTAGCTAAAAGCTGGGAATCTACTGACAATGGTAAAACATGGACATTTCATCTAAGGGAAGATGCACATTGGCAGGATAAGACAAAGGTTACTTCAGCTGATATTTCTTACAATTTTGAAGATGTTCAAATTAAAAAGCCAGATAATAATACTGTTGTTTTTACATTAGCTTCCCCTTTCACCCCTTTTCCTGGCGTAGTATCAAGACCTGTATTTAAAAAGGGATTGCTTGGAACAGGAGAATGGAAAGTAAGTGATTTAAGTGTAACGGGCAATTATGTACAGTCTTTGACACTTGTTGATAAAGATGGGAATAAAAAAATATTTAAGTTTTATCCCACAGAAGATAGAGTAAAACTTGCCTATAAATTAGGTGAGATTGATGTGATAGATGAGCTTATTGATCCTTCACCTTTTAATACTAATAGCTGGAAGACTTCAGAACTTGAGCCCTTAACAGATAACCAGAGGTATGTTGGAGTGTTTTTTAACACCCTGGATGATAATTTGAAAGATAAGAATCTAAGGCAGGCTTTAGCCTATGCAATTAATAAAGAAGCACTTGGATTTAAGAGAGCATATGGACCACTTTCACCAGCTTCATGGGCTTATAACCCTCAGGTAAAGCCATATGATTTTGATGTAGCCCGTGCCAAAGAGCTCATAAATGATTCAAAACAGCTTTCAGATGAGCAAAAGAAAAACTTAAAGATTAAATTAGTTACAACGCTACCTCTTCTTCCTATTGCTGAAAAGGTAGCAAATGACTGGAAGGCAATAGGTGTTGCAACAACTGTATCTGTAACCCAGTCAGTACCCTCTGATTTTCAGGCATTTCTTGCTATGTATGACATACCAAGTGACCCTGACCAGTATTCTACCTGGCATCCACAAGGAGCAGAGAATATTACACACTACACAAACACTAGGATTGGCAAATTGCTGGAGGATGGAAGAATGGAAATAGATCAGGAAAAAAGAAAGAAAATATACCTAGATTTTCAGAGATATCTAGTTGAAGATGCACCTGTAGCTTTTCTTTATCACCCTATTACCTACAAATTAGTTAGGAAGTAATTCTTTTTTAGATTTAGAGTTTTCTGTTGGGGTTTTCAAACCACTGATCTTTTTGTCCTGAAACTAAAGCTGGATTGCTTGATCCAAGCACTCTTTGGTGTCTATTTTGCCTATCTTCTTGGTTTCTTCTAATTAATTCTTCCTTTACATCAGAAGGCATGTTTTCTCCCCAGGCAAGCCTAACCCTTTCTGTCATTTGGGCTACAGTTTCACCTATTTTCAAGCTTACTGTTTTGTCATCAATAGCAAGGTTAGCTTCATTTACTATGGGCCTTGCTTGACTTGTTCTTTCTATATCTGCCATGCCGTTATTATACATGAGCTTTGCAAATTTTGTCCATTTTTGGGAGAATCGGATGCACTAGAAAGAGGGTGATTTATATCATAAAAGGAGATAGAGAAGTAAATATTGACTCTGTACAAAAATTGGTCCTATGTTGTGACTTACCTTGTAGAAGGTAGACAGAATATTGATTATGCATAAAGCAGGGCTTCTCATGTGTAATTAGAAGGGGTATAATTTTTTTGTGCCCGCAACAACTCATATCAACCACAATCGTTCTTCTAGTACTTCAAAAAGAAGGCACTACAAGAAGGTAAAACTTGCTAGTGATAAAAGTGCAATAAAAAAATACAGATTGGTTGCTGTAGTTTACTCACATGTGGAAAGAGAGTGGTTTCCAACTGAAGAGGCATATCATGCTGAGGTTGAGGTAGAAGAAAGAGCTCAGGATGTCCTTGATTGCCTTAAAAAGCTTGATATTCCTTGCAAGGGATACCCAGGAGACCAATATTTTCTTACCAATCTCTTAGTAGATAAACCTGATTTGGTTATAAATCTGGTTGATACTTTAAGGGGAAGTGATAGGCTGCAAACTTCTGTGCCTGCGGCTCTTGAACTATCTAATATTCCATATACCGGAGCTGGTATGGAGGGAATGGTAATAGGAAATAACAGAAACTTAACAAAAAGGCTAATGCTTGCGTATGAGATTCCTACACCTACTTTCCAGTTTATTAGAAGAGCAGGCACTCAGGTAGATGAAGAGCTTGGTCTTCCTTTAATAGTAAAGCTAAATGAATCAGGTGGGTCAGTGGGAATAGACAATCATGCAGTAAAGGAAACATTTAAAGATGCTCAAAAGAAGATTGAAGATATGATTTCAACATATAAAGTGCCTGTAATAGTAGAAAGGTTTGTGGATGGGCCAGAAGTAACAGTTGGAGTGTTTGATGATGGGGTTAAGAAACATGTGTTTATGGGAGAGAAAAAATTTAAGAGAAAACCAGATGGAAAGCACAATTTTACTAGTTTTGAGTCATATGATTATTTAGATGCTTATAGATATAGAAGGGTAGAAGAGCCCTTGGCAGATAAGATCTCAAAGCTTGCTGTGAGGGCATTTTATGCACTCCACCACAAGGATTATGCAAAGTTTGATGTAAGGGTTGATGAAAATACAGGAACTCCTTATTTTACTGACTCAAACCACAATACTGCTTTTGGGCCTGACATGGGACTTCCATTTACTGAAGTTCTTAAGCTCCAGGGTGTATCATTCATGGATGTACTCAAAAGTATGTTGAGTAAATATGCCAAAATTATTTCATAATCCAATACATTTTGAAAAACTGCCCCGTATTGCCCAGATAACTAATGCACACTGCGGGCCTGCAGTTGTTGTTATGCTTCTTGCAAACCTAGGGATAAAAGCAGAGCAAAGCGAGATAGTGGATGCTGCCGGATCTTCTCAGAAAAGGCTTAATAAATATGGAATGAGTGTGCCTGAGATGGCTGTAGCAATAGATAAACTGTATCCTAATGTTCAGTTTTGGATGAAGGATAACACTACGATTCCAGAGTTAAGGAGTTTGGTTGTGGATCATAAATATCCTGTTGGAGTGGAGTGGCAGGGAGAATTTTTAGAATATAGTGATGATGACAATGGACACTATAGCGTAATTACCCACATAGATGACTGGGACAATATGGTCTATATTGCAGATCCATACCCTAATTTTGCAGGAAGGGATAGAAGAATTCCTTTAAGCCGTTTTGAAGAGCTTTGGTGGGATATTAATGATGTAAGGGATACTAAAACAGACAGAATGATCCATGTAAAGGACTATCATATGGTTTTTATAATAACTCTTAAGAACGAGACTTTTCCAAGAGAGATAAAAATGATTAGGGGGTAGTGCTTATTTTTGACACAGGGTGGATTTCAGTCCAGCCATAGGGTTTATCTACAACAAATGATCCAGTCACTGTAACTTTGCTCCCTACTTCTGGAGTACTAATTTTGTTGGTATAGTTTTGGCAAGACTCTTTGGCCTCTTTGTCTGCCTCTCCTTTACAAATAATTTCCATGACAATATTATCTTTCATTAATAGTTTGTTGAAAATATTAGTTAACCTAGGATAATTTGAGTCAACTTTAAGAAGTATATGGTCATCTCCATCACTTTCTCTTTCTATTTTAGTTATAGTGCCTGAGATAGTAATACAGGGACTTACAACATAAAGCCTTGAAGGGCTATAGACATGGTTCCAGAGGGAGTTGTCACAACCTTTTGAGGTAGGAACATTTACAAAAGTTCCATATGGTGAAAAAGGTAGATATTGGAAAAAATCAAACACTTTTCCAGTTAGGACTAGTGAGTAAATAAAAAAGAACACAAAAAAGAAAACAACTATTGAAGCAAAGGCTACTTTGATATTGACATAAGAAGTCTTTCTTAATCTCATAATTCATTATATTATTAAGATTAACAATGCAGCAAACATTAGTTATTATTTTTCTTGTTGTTATTTCTATAATTGGGTTTTTAATAACCAAGGCTTCTGTGGATAAGCTCAAGATGGGAATTTTCTCATATTATCCTTTTAACCTTTTTATTCCGAAATCTACAAAATGGACTGTAGTTTACTTTGTAATGAGTATTGGTGCTTTATTTCTTCTTCTTTTCTTCTTGTCAGGAGTTACTTCACTTAGGCCAGCCTAGTTTAAATACTTAGTGAATGGTTTTTAATATGGGTGTATACTGACTCTACAATAATTTTATTGTATGCCAAAATTTAGACGACCTACCAAAGCTGTAATTCCAGCTGCTGGGTTTGGAACAAGATTTTTGCCTCAGACAAAAGCTCTTCCTAAGGAAATGCTTCCTGTAGTTGATAAACCAATAATTCAGTACATTGTTGAAGGATTAGTGGATGCTGGTATTAAAGATATTATTATTGTTACTGGATATCATAAAAGGGCAATTGAAGACCATTTTGATAAACCAAGTACAGACTTGGTTGAGAATCTTAAAATGGGTGGAGAGAAGAAAAAACCACTTCTTGAAAACATTGAAAAGATTGCCAATATGGCAAACTTTATATATGTAAGACAAAAGGGCCCATATGGCAATGGGACACCACTTCTTAATGTTGCACATTTAATTGGAAATGAGCCATTTATCTACACATGGAGTGATGATTTAATAGATTCTAATCCCAGTGAGTTTGAACAATTAATTGGTGCCTATGAGAAATATGGTGCAAGTTGCCTTTCCTGTGTTAAGGCTAAAACTGACAAAGATTATGAAAGGTATGGATATGTTGGAGGTAGTAGTGTTGAAAATGGGGTAATTGATGTAGAAACTCTAATTGAAAAACCTGGAAAAGATAATGCTCCATCTGATTTGGGGACAGTCTCAAGCTTTCTTTTTGAAAGTAATATTTTTAACTATGTAGATGAGGCGGTCAAAAATCTTAAAAGTGGGGATGAGCTTTATTATGTAGATATTTTAAACCTGATGATGAAGGATCAGAAAAAGGTATATGGGATTGAAATTAAGAATGGCATCTATAGAGATTTGGGCAACAAATTGGAGTATTTGAAAACAGTGGTTGAATATGCTAAAAAAGACCCTGAAATAGGGAAGCAGTTTTCTCAATGGCTTTCAAATACCAACACCTTCTAGTACTTATTGTTTTTGGACTTTTTCTCATAGCTACCCTTTCTCTAGCAGAAAAAAGTTTTGTAGAACTACTTCCAAGCCCGAATTTTACTCCTAATCCAACTGTAGCTGGAGTTGCAAAAACAAGCCTTTGCCAGTCAGTAAATGGCCTTCCTGATACAGTCTGTACTCCTGGTGCAATTGATCCTAATGTGACCCAGGACAACATAAAAACAACAATTTGCGTTTCAGGGTATACCCAGACTGTTAGACCATCCACAACCTATACAAATAACCTAAAAAGACAGCAGATTTCTGAGTATGGTTTTACAGATACAAATTTAGGCAGTTATGAAGAGGACCACCTAATTTCCCTAGAGCTAGGCGGGTCACCCAAAGATCCTAAAAACCTCTGGCCAGAAGCCTACGATGGTGTTTGGGGAGCAAGAGCAAAGGATAAAGTAGAGAACTATTTGCATGAAGCTGTGTGTAATGGCATAATAACTCTTAATGAAGCTCAAAAAGCGATTTCAACAGATTGGACGCAGATTTACAAAAAAATCACCCCCTAGATGGCTTCTCAGCTTTATTCCCTTGGGAATTGCAATTACAGGGCTTTCCGGCCTTACTTATTTAACTGTTCAGCAGAACTTTAGGATGAATGCAAATGACCCTCAGGTTCAGATTGCTGAGGATGTGGTAGCTGCAGTTGACTCTGGAGCTGATCCTAAAAACATAGTTCCGACTACTTCTAAAACCGACTTTGGGAAGATTTTAGATCCATATGTGATTGTGTATGATGACAATGGAGATCCAATTGGTGCTTCAGCTCAACTTGACGGTAAGACTCCAAGGTTGCCAAGTGGTACATATGATTCTGTAAGAAAAAATGGGGAATTAAGGTTTACCTGGGAGCCTAAAAGCGGAGTAAGAAGTGCTGTTGTAGTTAAGAAATTTAATGGTGGATTTTTACTAGCAGGCAGGTCCTTAAGAGAAATTGAAAAAAGAGAGAATAATTTATTCCTTCAGACAGGAGCTGCATGGGCTGTAACTATGCTTGCAAGCCTGTTTGCAGTTTGGTTTATAGAGAAGAATTTTAAGCAGAAAAAGGGTTAAAAAGTAGCTCCAAACACAACCCTTAGAAACTTGACTTACCACCCCATAGTCCATATAATGGCTTAATCGGTTCTCCACAAAGAGAACCTTTTTTATGCCTATGTTACCTACAATTTTATACATTTTAGCCATGACTAGTGCCTCAAATAGCCTTAACAGCTTGAGGCCAGATTCTGGTGCCCAAATAGCACCTCTTGCAACCCATAATATGTCTCTAGAGAAGAGGTATGGCAATACCTTTGTAAATGACGTATTCAAAGACAACATTTTACTTACCCTAAACTATATGGATGGAAAGGTAAAAGCAGCCTCTGATATTAATTGGGCTGAGGTTGAAAAACCTGCTAAATATGAGTTTACCCTAAAGCCTGGGGAGGAATTTACCTTCCATGACCAGGTTTTGGCTGCCTACAAGGGAAATATTGTGAAGAGCACTAATGCCCATTTTAACTATACTGATGGGTTTAAGTCTGATGGATACTTAACTGGAGATGGAGTATGCCATTTAGCTTCACTTATTTACTGGACTGCCAAGGATGCTGGTCTAACTGCTATTGCACCACGTAACCACGACTTTGCCAATATCCCAGAAGTACCTAGGGAATATGGAGTGTCCATATATGATTTACCTGGGGATCCTGGATCAAGCCAATACCAAAACCTTTATATTACTAACAATAAAGAAAAAGATGTGAAGTTTGTGTTTGAATATAAAGACAATATCCTTACAATTAGCGTGGTTGAGAAAGAGTAAAAAGCACCTTTTTTAGGCTTTCTAGGCTGTCCCAATCATGAATTGAGACTGCAATAACTTTATTTGCCTTTTTAGCAAACTTTTTCTTTAAGCTTTCTAGCGTTTTTTTGTCTACTAAATCAGACTTTGTAAGGATAATTACTTCAGGCTTTTCTATCAGCACTATGTTGTATTTTTTCATTTCATCATGAATTGTCTTGTAGTCTTTAAGAGGGTTTTTAGTATCTCCCGCTAGACAGTGTAGGATTACTCCTACTTTTTCAATGTGTTTTAAAAATGAAGCTCCTAAGCCTTTATTTTCTGAAGCTCCTTCAATTAGTCCTGGAATGTCTGCAATTGTTTTTCCTTTGTAAACCCCAAGGTTGGGAGACAGGGTGGTAAAGGCATATGTTCCTACTTTTGCATTTGCATTGGTAAGTTCATTTAATAGACTGCTTTTGCCTGCATTAGGAAGTCCTACTAAACCAAAATCTGCAATGAGTTTTAAGACTAATTTGATATGCTTTTCTTCTCCAGGAAGGCCTGGTTGAGAAATCTTAGGAGTGGTATGACGGGAACTTCTAAATTCATAATTTCCACGGCCTCCAAGACCACCTTTGCAAAGAAGCTTTCTTTCATCAATTTCGGTTAACTCAAAAAGAACCTCATTTGTTTCTTCATCTATAACAGTTGTGCCTCTTGGAATAACAATTTCTAAATCTTTTCCATCTTTGCCTGATTGGCGAAATCTTCCTCCTGGGTTTCCTGGATATGCATCAAACTTTGATTTCATACTAAACTGATTAAGAAGTGTAATGTCTGAGGTGGCACGAAGATATAAATCTCCACCTTTTCCACCGTTTCCTCCATCTGGGCCTGAGTGTTCTTTTTTGCCAAATGAAACAATGCCAGGTCCACCATGGCCGCCACTAAATACCACACTAGCAACATCTATCAACATGACTGTATTATATCTTAAATGCCACCTATGCTGGTTTTAATACTTCTTCCTGTTGAAATACTTGTTCTTTATTTAATAGTTAGAAAAACTTCAAGAAAAATAATGACCTTTTTTTACAGACTGACTAAGAGTAAGAAAGCTGCTGCCTATTTATTTGCCTTCCTTTTTTTCCCTGGCACATTTGTACATGAAATGAGCCACTTTTTAACTGGATTACTCCTACTTGTCCCAGTTGGAAAGGTGGAACTGATGCCTGTTATTGAAGAGGATGGAATTAAAATGGGAAGTGTAGGTATTGGAAAGACTGATCCAATAAGAAGAACTTTAATTGGAATTGCACCAATTCTTTTTGGAGTAGGGATTATACTTTTCTCTATTTTTTATGTTTATCAGCATAATCTATTTAGCCAACCTCTTTTTGTTGCACTTATTTCATATATTGTTTTTGAGGTAGGAAATACTATGTTTTCAAGCAAGAAGGATTTGGAAGGAGTGTTTGCTGTTTTTGTAACTGCAATTGTCTTTTATGCTTTCTTATATTTTTTTGGGCTTAGGATTAACATAAATATAAATTATGAGATTATAAAAGAGGCTTGCATCTTTTTACTAATACCAATACTTATTGATTTGGTACTACTTGTCTTATAGTAGATTTGACATGGTGGTATAATTCTATTGATGAGTTCCGACAGTGTTTCTTTCAAAAAGTTTTTAGCCTCTTATCCTACCTACAAAAAAACAAGTGTATTAGATAAACTTCGTACGAAA
>DASVCV010000009.1:0-5783 GCA_036381415.1 Patescibacteria group bacterium | reverse complement strand
TTCTGTTGTTAAATCTCCTGTAGTTGTTAAAGTTCCAGATACTGTAGCATTGCCTCCTACACTTAAATCTTTAAGTAGATTGGTTTTAATATTTACATTGAAACTCAAATCCTTGGAAACACTCTCAGCAAGTACTGATGGTTCTATGGTAGAAGATGCAGTGTTTTCTTCTTGCATGCTTGGAAGAGAAATGCCTAACTTTGAAGCAACAATTGAAATTCCTTCTTTTGCAATGCCAGATTTACCCAGGAATAGAAGAAAGAAGGCAATAATAATTACCGCCAGTAAAGGCTTGATATTAATTGATCTAGTCTTAACTGGATTGTAAGTAGTCTGTTCTAGTACAGGATTATGGAGTGTGCCTGCATTTCCAATAGTCTCCATGAAGTTTTTCTGTAAATATTTCTTACTAACAAGAAATCTAGACAAATGCCTAAGCGAAGAAAGGTGCCTGTTTATGGTTTTGATTGGAGTGTTGGAAGAAGATAGATAGGATTTGTAGGCATTTGCCTCAATTGCATTTAGCTTCAAATAGGCATCCTCAATTCTAGCTACACCTAGCCAGGTCAGAAAATGTCTAATATCAGACCTGTAGGATTTGAGGGTATTTTTAGATATCCCGAGAGTACTCTGGAGATACTCTTCAAACTCTTTTTGGTAAATTGACTTTGTCATAGGGTAGGCTCAAAGTTATACAAGTTATACTCCTTATACTATTAAGTAAAAGAAATCTTGTGTCAATGGGGTTTTAGTAGAGTTATGCTAAAAGCATTGTTAAAACTTAACAGTTTCTGGCGAAAAACAGTAATAAATAATTACAAAAGCATGTAAATATCACAGGTGGTAAAAATCACAGCCCTTATATCGCATTTTATGAGCTCAAATTAGCCTCAAGTTCAAAAACCTTAAAAAGGAAAGCTCTAAGCCATAAAGTTAGTTAGAAAGGATTAATTTTGGATATTTTCACTT
Source organism: Patescibacteria group bacterium (assembly GCA_036381415.1). Taxonomy (GTDB): domain Bacteria; phylum Patescibacteriota; class Microgenomatia; order UBA8517; family UBA8517; genus DASVCV01. The sequence goes on along the minus strand of DASVCV010000009.1, from coordinate 4,814 downwards.
TGCCTAATAACACATTTTCCGCAGCGATTTTCCTCACGATATTATCCGAACCCGTCTCATAACAGTATCCTGTAATACTTATTTTTGTGAAATTTGAGACCCGAAAATTGAGGCTATACGGAGAATAAGCGGAAATAACTAATTTAGCTATTTTATTTCCGTATTCTGCGGAAAACAACCTCGTGCCTAGACCAAAAAGACTCTAAAACACCCTAAATTTGTCAAAAAGAGTAGCAATATTTACTATAAGTATTTTTAGCAGGTTACATCTTTAACTGCTAAGATTTTTAGCCCATCTTTTATCCCGTATTGTTGGGATTTTCACAATTTCATCCTGTAGTATGAAGTCATTGATCTTAGAAGTTTGCTTTTGTCTCTCAACTTTACTAGAATTGGATCATGAAAGCAACACAAAAGTATGATCACGGTTCAGTTGAGGCTAAATGGCAAAAAGTTTGGGCTCAAAAAGATCTATATAAGACTCCAAGCTCTCCTAAGAATAAAAAGTACATCCTTGATATGTTCCCATATCCATCGGGAGCTACAATGCATGTAGGCCACTTAGAAGGCTATATAGGAACAGATGTAATGTCACGCTACCTGAGGATGAAAGGGTACTCAGTTCTTCATCCAATGGGCTGGGATGCCTTTGGACTTCCTGCAGAAAACTATGCAATCAAAACTGGAATCCATCCTGACAAGTCTACCCACGAAAATATAAAAATCTTTAAACGCCAGCTAGCCTCATCTGGTCTCTCCTATGATTGGTCCAAGGAAATAGATACTTCTGATCCAGATTTCTATAGATGGACACAGTGGCTGTTTCTATTAATGTACAAGAAAGGCTTGGCTTACAAGAAAAAAGCTCCTGTTAATTGGTGTCCAAAAGATGAAACCGTGCTTGCAAATGAGCAGGTTATAGATGGTAAGTGCGAAAGATGTGACACTCCTGTCATACAAAAAGAGCTGGACCAATGGTTTCTAAAAATTACCGCATACGCAGACAGGCTCATTTCAGGCTTAAAGGATATTGATTGGCCGGAAGATGTTAAGCTCCAGCAAATAAACTGGATTGGCAAATCAAAAGGCATGATAATTATGTTTAAGGCAGAGGATGGAAAGGTCATAGAAGTCTTCACAACGCGTCCAGATACTCTTAATTCAGCAACATTCCTGGCTGTATCTGACAACGATCTATATGAGAAGTATAAAGATACAGATAAAAAAGTTGGAAAATTCACAGGTAAATATGCTGTAAATCCTTTAGATGGCCGTAAGCTTCCCATTTGGAAGACAAATTATGTTGCTCCAGGCTATGGAACAGGAGCAGTCATGGGTGTGCCCTCATATGATGAGCGTGATATGGAAATGGCTAAAAAGTATGACTTAGATATTGTTTCAAATAAGCCGGATATGAAGCTGTGGGAGCTTGTTGAGAAAAAAGGCTGGGGTAAAAAGCACACCACATATCATTTAAGGGATTGGCTTATTTCCCGTCAAAGATACTGGGGACCTCCAGTTCCAATGATTTATTGCAAAGACTGTGGCTGGCAGCCTGTGCCTGAAAAAGATTTACCAGTAAAGCTGCCTGTTGATGTAGATTTTCTTCCGCACGGAGTTTCTCCTATTGCAACCTCAAAGACATTCCAAAAAGGAGTGATTTGCCCCAAGTGCGGCAAAAGCGCCAAACGTGAGGTAGACACAATGGACACATATGTAGATTCCTCTTGGTATTTTATTAGGTTTGCTGATCCTAAAAACTCCAAAGAATTTGCAAGCTCTAAATGTATCAAACAATGGCTTCCAGTAGACATTTACGTTGGAGGAGGACATGTTGTCCAGCATTTGCTTTTCGCACGCTTTTTCTGGAAAGTAATATATGATGCAGGCTTAATTGATAAGAGTCTTCCTGATGAACCATTCTTAAAATTAAGAGCTCCAGGTTGGATTCTAGGTCCTGACTCCAGAAAGATGAGTAAAAGATGGGGGAATGTTGTTACTCCTGATCAGATAATTCCCAAATTCGGTGCCGACACTCTAAGGCTATATGAGATGTTTATGGGTCCATTTGATATAGTCAAACCTTGGAGTATATCAGGCATAGAAGGAATGCATAGGTTTGTAAGTCGACTGTGGAATGTATTTAATACTGGACAAGGAAATAAAAATACACCTGATAAAGAGGTAAATATCTTACTACATCAAACTATACAGAAAGTAACTCAAGATATAGAGAAATTCCACTATAATACAGCCATTGCTAGCCTGATGGAGCTTGTAAATGCAATTAAAGGTAAAAAGGCATCCCTAGAAGTGCTTTCAAGCCTGGCAAAGCTGATTGCACCTTTTGCACCACACTTAGCAGAAGAAGTCTGGGTAGAAATCTTAGGAAATAAAACATCCATTCATACAACTTCCTGGCCAGCCTTTGATGCAGATTTAATCAAAAAGAAATATTTAGATATTGTTATTCAAGTCAATGGAAAGGTCAGAAGTCAGCTTCAACTTGATGCTTTAGCCTCAAAAAACAAAGAAGAGGTAGAAAAATTGGCAAAGAGTGATGAAAAAGCAGCTAAATGGCTTATTGATAAGAAAATAAAGAAGGTTATCTATATCACAGGTAAAGTCATTAACTTTGTGGTTTAAGTAGCAAATACTTAAATAATTAATTTAAATGGACATTGCTAATATTAATTGGCAAGAGGTAGAACAAAAATACCGTCTCCAAATCATTCTTTTAATTATAGGTTTTATTCTTTTAGGACTAGGAATATTCTTAACAAAAAATGACTTTTTTGCCCCAACCAAAATTGAAATCCTAGACCCAAAAGTTGAAGGAGCGTCAAACCAACAATCAGAAATGATAGTAGAGATAAATGGAGCAGTTGAAAAACCAGGTGTTTACCACTTGCCAAGTCTTTCAAGAATTGAAGACCTTTTAATTATTTCAGGGGGTCTTTCAGTTGATGCAGACAGGGAACTAGTTAACAAAAACATAAATAGAGCAGCTAAACTAATAGATGGGCAAAAAGTATATATTCCTTCCCTTAATGAGCAGTCCAATCCTTCGACTGCTAGCAAAACAATAGGGGGGAGCAATGTCGCACAATATGATAATACACCTTATAGTAATCTAGTTAATATCAATGAAGCAACCTTAAATGAACTAGATACTCTACCAGGAATTGGTCCTGTTTACGCCCAAAAGATCATTGATAACAGACCTTACTCAAACACTTCTGAACTTGTTTCAAAGAAGGTTTTAACTCAATCAGTTTTTGATAAAATTAAGGACAAAATTTCAGTATACTAATCGAAGATAAGGAGCCTTCTAGTCTGATGCTTTTTCCAGAATAGTAATTCTTCCTTCATGATGCTCTAGTCTGTTGCTCAAAATCGCTCTTTCTTGAGGTTCAGTCTGAACTTCTTTAAGAATTGGATCAATCTTAGTTGCAAATTCATCTCTATATTTCTCAAATATTTTATCTACCTGTTCTGATACTTCTGAAACAACATCTTCTTTGAATTGCCTAAGTTCTTCTTTTGTAGCAAACTTCTCCTCTAGTTTTTTGAAGTCTCCTTTTGTCAACGTCATACCGTCATTTAAACATTAAATCGAAAGTTAGTCAATTTTGACCCCAGATCAACCCTTGTACCATAAAAAATCTTACAATTCATCAAAAAACTTCTTAACATCAGTTACCCTAATAAATTTTCCTTCTTTCTTTTCTTGACGTGCTTTTTCATATGCTTTTAAAGTTCTTTCTGAAGCTTCAAAAGTAGGATACTCCATTTCGCTAACATCCTTCAAAATAAGATGCTTTACATAGCTTGCTATGGATATGTCATATTTCTGAGCCTTGCTCTCCAAAAAATCCTTTAAAGTAGAAGACAAGTTAATTTTTATTTGTACTTGCCGAATTGTCATAAACGCATTATAGACTCAAAATAAGGACTTTCCAATGTTTACCAAACGCTGTTTGGCCAAGCTTTGCTTACCAAATAGCTAGCCAGTCTATGCTTTGGTCAGTAGCTGAAACATTTCCTACATTGATTAAGAAACCTGTTGTAGTTTTGTTTGTCACCCAGACATTAGTGTTATAGCTTGGTGTAAGAGTCACACTCACTGGAATTGTATCCCAGGGAGTACTCTGTGCCACATACACTGTACTAGACCCTCCCTTGATTACTACAGTCCCTCTAAAGCTGTTATTTCCTAATATATGTCCAGTATTAATGACAATATTTCCTTTTATATCCATCTTTAATATTCCTCCCAAGAATTCAACACCTCCTAATGCAAGTGGTTGAATCTTGAGTGTTCCAATTGCATCTAGGGAGTTGTTGGTATTATCTAAAGTAAGAGTTCCTACATTTAACTTGCCGTTAACTACAGTATCAGCTAGCACTGCATTTCCAGTTACAGTAAGGTCCTTAAATGATGCAGAGTCCGTTGCTACAGTTGCAGAAGAAGTACTTAATTTCATCAAAGAAAGATCAGTCTGTAAGTTAGAAATATCTGTCTTTAACTGTGCAATCTGACCAGATAAGTCTCCTTCAAAGTATGAATTGTGTATAGCTACATTAATGGTAGTCTTTCCAGATGAGGGATCCCATGCCTCCAGAGCTTTTCCAATAGTGTAGCCTGGATTAATAGCTTTCATTGCCTTTCCTGCTTCACTAGAGGAGGTAATATAGTCTCCAGGATTAATTGGTGAGGATGTTGTTGAAATCTTTACTGGAACTTGTCCTACTAAAGCAACAAGTACCTTGTTTGGTCCTTCTACTCCTCCAGTAAATGAAGGAGCAGTAGA
>DASVCV010000008.1:0-15579 GCA_036381415.1 Patescibacteria group bacterium | reverse complement strand
AGTTTAGTGTAGATACTGCCAAATCCTTGGAAGAAATAAAACAATTCCAACAATGATAGCAAGTATTGCTGAAATTGCTACAGCTCCTGCTGAAACATCTTTAATTATTTTTGCTCTTGGAGAGTAACGGGGGGAAACAATATCTGTAATTGTTTCAATGACTGTGTTAATTAATTCTAAAATTATTACCAGAGTAATTGTGAGAGCAAGTATTAACCACTCTGTTTTTGTAACTTTAAAGAAATATGCAGTAAGGAGAGCTAATATTCCTGCTATTAAATGTATTTTTAAATTTGGTTCACTTTTAAAAGCTTTGGTGATTCCTTGAAAGGCATACCCAAAACTTCCAAATAAGTTTTCTTTTTTACTCACACTACATTATACAACGAATTTTGACCCCATATGACATAAAAAGATGGATTACAAACTAGAAAATTTTTTGATATGATGGTTCTACTTGCAATGAGTAGAAGTTATATTTTGTTAGCACCTCTAACCATACTTCTAGCATTAGGAATATTAGTATCAAGTACTAATAGATTAAATCTAGGAGACTCTAGTTTATCCTATGTTGAAGGAAGGGTTACTGTTCCTTCATATGTTACTGCCAGAATAGATAATACAAAAGTTTTAGGAGAAGCAACGACAGGAGCTAATAATGTAGTAGTTGAGTTTTTAGCAAGCTTTCTTATTTGGTTCATGTGGGCTGGTGTTGCTGTTTTGTGGTTTATAGACGGAAAAATAAAAAAGGAGCAGGTACTCCATGCATTAGTTGCTGCAACAATTGCTTGGGTGATTTCTGAAGCTTTAAAGCAGCTATTCCATACTCCTAGGCCATTTGTGGTAAACGGATTAAGACCATTAACTGCAACAGTTCCTTCTGATCCTGCATTTCCCTCAACACATGCTGCTGCTGTTTTTGCATTAGCTACAACTATTTGGTTTCATGACAGGAAAGTAGGGATTTTCTTTGTGGTTGCGGCAGTTGTAGTAGGAGTTGCAAGAATATTGGCTAATGTTCATTATCCAGAAGATATACTTGCAGGAGCAATTATTGGATCATTTGCTGCTCTTCTTGTTGAAAGAGTGCATTTTCCTCTTTCTGTAAGGAAAACATAATTTATTTCTAAGTAAATTCTCAGATTTATTGTGTAAATTAATTTGTTGATGGGTAGAAAATATGCGATAATGTTTTCTTACTTATTGCAGATTTAAATCTTAAATTTCTTTTCTAAACTCTCTAAATATTTTTAAAGCGCTTGACAGGTAGCACTCACGATGTTAGACTGCTAGAGTATAAAGAGTTTAGAAAAGGCAGGAAGTAAATTTTTTTATATGAAACCAACTAAAGTAATAAGAACAGTACCAATAGTTGCAATTAGGGGTTCAGTTGTTTTTCCTCATACTGATACAATCCTTTCTTTTGGCAGACCAAAGTCTGTTGCTGCGGTGAACGCTGCATTTAGTGAAGACAGAATTATTGCAATATTTTCTCAAAGAGATCCAAATGTGGTTGACCCTGCAATTGAAGACTTAAGTGAATTTGGAACAATTGCTGTAATTTCACAGATGATGTCTAGCGAGACAGAAATCCATGCTGTTGTTAAAGGACAGGCAAGAATAAAACTTGGAGAAGGGCTTGCTCATGAACCATATCTTATAGGTAAAGTAGCAGAAGTGGCTGAAGAAGAGTTTGAAGGAGCAGGAATTGAAGCTCTTTCAAAACAATTGGTGGAATTATTTAGAAAAGCAGTAAATTTGGGCAAGGGAGTAGAAATTACTACTGTGATGAGAATAGTTTCAGGTGGAATTGATCCAATTGAATTGGTTGATTCAGTTGCAAATCTATTGGACATAAAGACAAATGAGAAGCAAGAACTTCTTGAAGAAGTATCAGTAGAAAAAAGATTGAAGAAAGTAATTGAGTATCTTACCCATGAAGTAAATGTTTTGGATTTAGAGCGAACAATCTCCATGAAGACACAGAAAAAATTGGAGAATCAAATGAGAAAAGCGATGCTTCTTGAAAAGAAAAGAGCAATTGAAGAAGAGCTTGATGATGATACAGGTGCTGCAGCTGGCAATGAGATTGATGAGTATAGTTCAAAAATTAAAAAGGCAAAAATGCCTAAAGAGGTTCACGAGAAAGCAGTTAAAGAATTAAAAAGACTTCAGCAGCTTCCTCCTTCAAATCCAGAAGGAGCTTATATTAGAAATTATTTAGACTGGCTAGTTGATATGCCGTGGTCTATTTCTTCTGAGGGAGCGGTTTCTATTAAGCATGCTGAAAAGATTTTAGAAGAAGACCATTATGCAATTGATAAGGCAAAGCAAAGAATTTTGGAGTTTTTGGCTGTAATGAAATTAAAGAAGAAATCAAAGGAATCACAGCCAACTATCCTTTGCTTTATTGGACCTCCAGGGGTTGGCAAGACTTCAATCGGAAAATCTATTGCAAGAGCATTAGGAAGAGAGTTTGTGAGAGTATCACTTGGAGGGATAAGGGATGAAGCTGAAATAAGAGGACATAGACGTACCTATGTTGGAGCACTTCCTGGACGTATTATTCAGGGAATTAAAAATGCAGGAACAAAAAACCCTGTGTTTATGCTTGATGAAATAGATAAAGTAGGAAGTGATTTTAGAGGAGATCCTGCCTCTGCATTACTTGAGGCATTGGATCCTGAACAAAATAAAGAGTTTTCAGATCACTATTTAGAAGTTCCGTTTGATTTGTCACAGGTAATGTTTATAGCAACAGGAAATGTGCTAGAAAATATCCCGCATGCATTAAGAGATAGAATGGAAGTAATTAGATTTCCAGGCTATACAGAACAGGAGAAATTCCATATTGCAGAGAAGTTTTTATGGCCTAAACAAATGAAGATGCATGGAATTAGCGGGAAGAAAATTAAAATTAGCGATGAAGCTCTTAAGGATGTTATTGAAGGATATACCAGAGAAGCTGGAGTAAGAAGCCTAGAGAGAAACCTTGCAAATGTGTGCAGGAAGGTTGCAAGAATTATAGCTGAAGGAAAGAAATACCCTCATTTATTAAAAGTAAGCAACATTCAAAAGTTTTTGGGAGTACAAAGATTTAGTTCATTAATAGCTGAAAAGAAAGATGAAGTGGGAATGGCAACAGGACTATCAGTAACTGCAGTTGGAGGAGAGATACTATTTATAGAAGTATCTCTTATGCCTGGCAAAGGACATTTAATTCTAACTGGACAATTAGGTTCTGTTATGAAGGAAAGTGCTAAGGCTGCATTTACCTGGACAAGATCTCATTGGAAGGAATTGGGATTAAAAGAAGATTTTGGTTCCACTACTGATGTTCATATCCACGTTCCAGAAGGAGCAGTTCCAAAAGATGGGCCATCTGCTGGAGTGTCTATTTCAACAGCATTAATTTCAGCTTTGACTGGAATTCCAGTTAAAAGAAAAGTTGGAATGACAGGAGAAATAACTTTAAGAGGAAGAGTGTTGGAAATAGGAGGAGTAAAGGAAAAAGTAATTGCAGGACATAGAGCTGGATTAAAGATAATTATTTTGCCAAAAGACAACAAAAAGGATGTTGAGGATGTGCCAAATGAAGTCAAGAAGGAAATTAAATTTGTTTTTGCAAGCGAACTTGAAGATGTATTAAAAGTTGCAATGAAGGGTTGGCCTCCTGCAACAACTCAGCCTAAAAGAAACAGACCTTCAGCTGCCTTTATAGCAACTGCTTAACTCCATTTTTATTAGTTTTACTTCTTGACTTAGCAATATACAGTCTTTATGTTTACATTATGAATAAGCTTATTTTAGTAGGATAGAAAAAGCTTGTTTTTTACACCCGCTAATTCAGCGGGTTTTTTAATTTAGCATGAAAGATAGACTGTCCTTAATAGAAACTGATAAGTCTAGGGAAGAGTGTGGTGTTTTTGGGATATATCTTCATCCGGATTTAGCTCATAACGGAATTGTAGAAATGGCTTTAGGGTGCGCGCTTAACAATCAACATAGAGGAGAAGAGTCTTGTGGAGTGTGTGTTTCTGATGGTTATAGCTTGTGGCCTCCTATAAAGAGAATGGGACTAATTAAGGATTTGTATGCTGATTATAAGAAAGAAAAGAAAGAACATGGTGGTCTTTATGGTCAAATTGCAATAGTCCACAACAGGTATTCAACTACTGGATCTTCAAATATAGAAAATGCTGCTCCATTTCGTTTTGACACCAACTTGGGTGTGATGGCTGTTGCACATAATGGAAATATTACTAATGCTTCCCAATTGAAGGCTGAGTTGTTTAAAAAAGGAGTTACTTTTTCAAGTACAACTGACAGTGAGGTAATTGGGGCTTTGATAAGTACAAGCCAGGGAGATACATGGAGAGAGAAAATTTCTGGCGCACTGGAAAAACTTGAAGGATCATTTAGTCTTATTATTTCAACAACAGATAAACTTTTTGCGGCTCGTGATAGACATGGGGTAAGGCCTCTTAGTGTCGGGTCATTTAGTGCAGATGGTAAAAAATGTTTTGCAGTTTCATCTGAAACTGCTGCATTAAGTCCACTCCAGGTGGAGGAAATATATGATGTAGCGGCTGGAGAACTTTTGGAGATTAATAGTGAGGGTGTTGGGCATGGAAGATTTGCACCTAAACAGGAATCTTCTTTGTGCGGGTTAGAAATTGCATATTTAATGAGACCAGATTCAAGTATACGGAAAACTCAAATGGATACAGTTAGGAGGTTTTTGGGAGGGAAACTGGCTGAAATTTGTCCTCCTACATCAAATGTTGATTTAGTAACCTACATTCCTGAATCTTCTCGTCCTGCTGCAGAGGGATATGCACAAAAATTAGGCTTACCCACTGCTACATCTATGATTAAAGGAAGATATGGAACTCTAAATGGGTCAGTTAGAGGATTTATAAATCCTAATGAAAAAGAAAGACAAGGGGTTGCTCGTAACTATCATGTTTTTGATGTTGTTAAGGGCAAAGATATAGTTCTTACAGATGATTCAATAATAAGGGGCAACACAACCCGAGGGGTTATAAAAGTTTTAAGAGAAGCTGGTGTGGGAAAAATTCATTTAAGAATTATTTTTCCACCTGTAGTGGGCTATTGTCCTTTGGGAACAGATATTAATGAGAAAGATTTTTTGGTGGCACGAGAGTTTGGTAGTGATATTAGTGCTATTGCCAAGTATATTGGTGTTGATTCGTTAGGATACCTAAATCCTTCCCAATATTCTTTAGCTATGAGTGAGGTTTTAGGAGAAAATGTTGGATTGTGTTTAGGCTGTGTGACAGGCAAATATCCAGTTGGTAAATTTCAGATAGATAAACTTATTTTTGAGGCAGATATTAAATGACATGAAGGAAAGCGAATTAAGAACAGTTCATCTAATTTCTGGGAGGGGTAGTACAGTACTAAGAATTGTTAATGAGTCAGTTTGTGGAGAACTTGTTGGAAAAGTAAAACCTGTTCTTGTTATAACTAATAATCAAAATTCAGAGGCGATTTCTTTGATTAGAGCAATGGGGGTAAGGTGTGAGACTGTAAGAAGAAATAAACGTTCAAGAGAAGAATTTGGAGATGAAATAATTAAACTAATTAGAGAAGTTGGTGGTGATATTTTATTCCAGAATGGGTGGTTGGCATATACTCCCGAAAATGTTGTAAATGAATTTCCAGGCATGATATTTAACCAACATCCAGGTCCTTTGGATTCACACAATAGAGACAATGCAGGAAACCTTCTCCATTTTGGCGGGGAAGGGATGTATGGGATTAGGGTTCATGCAGCTGTACTTAAATTTCAAGAACTTGCCCAAAGAAATTTTCCCACAGAAGCTACTATTCATATAGTTACTCCTGAGTTTGATGGAGGAGAAGTTGTTGCAAGAAGCGAAGTTGAGGTATGTCACGGTGATACGCCCGAAGAGTTAGCAGGCAGAGTTCTTCCTGTAGAGCATGAAACCCATATTGTTTTTTTGAGTCAATTGCATGAGGGAAAGGTTGAAATAAAAAATCGGAAGATTCCTTTAATAAAAAAAGGTGAGGAGAATTTACTTTATCAGTCTAAAAAGCACGCTATAAATACTTATCCATAAATGGCAAGCCGAAAATTAACTATTGCAACATTAGGAAGTCATTCTGCCCTTCAGATTTTAAAAGGGGCAAAGGAGGAAGGATTTAAAACCCTACTTGTGACGACTAATGATAGGGCTGACTTTTACAAACGCTTTAAATTTATTGATAAAATTCAAAAAATAAAAAGCTTTTCTGAGTTTCCTGAGATAGATAAAAAACTGGCAAAGGAAAATACAATTATTATTCCACATGGATCTTTTGTTGCTTACCTTGGAGTGGAAGGAAATAAAAAAATTAAAACTCCTTATTTTGGGAATAAAAAGGTACTAGAGTGGGAAGGAAACCGGAGAATGCAGTTAACGTGGATTAAAGAAGCTAATCTAAATCTTCCCCATAAATTTAGGAGAGGAGATGTGATTGATAGGCCTGTGATTGTTAAATTTTTTGGTGCACAGGGAGGAAATGGATATTTTGTAGCCCATGATCAAAAGGATTTTAAGAAAAAAATTGTTCCATTTCTAGACCGGGAGTTTGTGGTGCAGGAATATGTAATAGGTGTTCCAATCTACCTCCATTTTTTTTATTCACCAATTACAAAAGATGTAGAGCTTTTAAGTATTGATAGAAGATATGAGACAAATGTTGATTCATTAGGACGAATGCCTCTTGCTCATCAGGAAAAAATAAGTATTGCTCCTTCATTTGTGGTTGTTGGAAATAGTCCACTGTCTTTGAGAGAGTCGTTAATGCCTGAAGCATATCAAATGGCAGAAAGGCTTGTTGCTACATCTAGAAAGTTGGTAGATAAAAGAGGACTCTTTGGACCATTTTGTTTAGAAACAATAGTTACTCCTGATCAGAAGTTTTTTATTATAGAAATATCGTGTCGAATTGTTGCGGGAACAAATCTATTTATAGATGGTTCACCTTATGCTAGTTTATATTATGATGAACCTATGAGCACGGGAAGAAGAATTGCAAGAGAAATAAAAATTGCAAAAAGAAAAAATAAGTTAAATTTAATTTTAGATTAATGAAACATAAAATTGCAGTAATTGGGTCTCACTCAGCACTTGATGTTTGTAGAGGTGCAAAAGAGGAAGGGTTTAAAACTTTGGTTGTTACCCAAAAAGGCAGGAGCAAAACGTACAGCAAGTACTACAAGACTCAAAATGGAGTGGGCTGTGTTGATGAGTGTTTGGAACTAGAGAAATTTTCAGAAATACTTGATGTAAAAGTTCAAAAAAAATTAAAGTCTAAAAATGTTATTTTTATTCCCCATAGATCATTTGAGGTGTATCTTAATTTTGACTATGACTCAATTGAAAACTTAAAGTTTCCTATCTTTGGTAATAAATATATGCTTAGGATAGAAGAAAGAGGGAAAAGACCAAACCAATATGATCTATTAGAGAAAGCTAATATTTTATACCCCAAACAATTTAAAGATCCAAAAAAGATAGACAGGTTATGCATTGTAAAGGTGTTGGAAAAAGAAAGAGGTTTTGAAAGAGCTTTCTTTTTAGTTAAAAGCTATAAAGATTTTATTAAAGAAAGTAAAAGGAGAATTAAGAATAAATCTTTTACAAAGAAACAACTTGGAGAAGCTGTCATTGAAGAGTTTGTATTGGGAGTTCAGGTTAATTTCAATTTTTTCTATTCTCCAATAAGTAAAAGATTGGAATTATTGGGAACTGATACAAGAAGGCAAACTAACTTGGAAGGAATTACAAAAACACCTGCTAGCTATCAAGAAGAAATATTAAAAGTAGTTCCTATTAAATATGAGGAGGCAGGACATATTGCAGTGACAGTACTCGAATCTTTACTCGAAGATGCATTTAGTGCAGGCGAAAGATTTGTAAAAGCATCACAAGAATTGTTCCCACCTGGAATAATTGGACCTTTTGCTCTTCAAGCTGTGGTTACTCCCGGGCCACCTAAAAAAGAAATTGTAGTGATAGATGTATCACCTCGTGTTCCTGGTTCACCTGGGATTTTTGCTACTCCATATAGCGGATATTTATATGGAAAAAGTTTAAGCGTGGGAAGAAGAATTGCAATGGAAATAAAAGAAGCAGAAATGAAAAATTTGTTAAAAAGAATAATTACATAAAATGAGCAGAGAACGAAAGGAGCAAGCGAGTGTGTTGGTTGTAGATGGAGGAGGTAGAGGGTCGGTTCTTGTTGATGCTTACGCAAAAAGTTCTCATGTTAAAAAAATATTTGCGGTGCCCGGGAATGATTTAATGTATTTAAATGCTCATGGTAAACCAGTTGAGACTTATCCTTGTCTTAAAACTACAAATATTAGCGACATCCTTAAAATTTGTGAAGATAAAAAGATAGATTTGGTTGATGTGTGTCAAGATAATGCGGTTGAGGCTGGTTTGGTTAATAGATTGCAGGAAATGGGAATTCTTACGGTTGGGCCAACTAGAGAGGCTGGGCAGATTGAGTGGGATAAAGTCTGGGCAAGAGAATTAGGAAAAAAGATTGGTTTGCCACAACCTGAATTTGCAGTATTCAGTTTACAAGAAGAAGCTATCAATTTTATAGAGAAGAGTGAAGATAAGCCTAGATTTATCAAAGCACGTGGTTTGGCAGAAGGGAAAGGAGCTTTGCCTGCCAGAAATAACAAAGAGGCTCTAGAGAGAATAAAAGAAATTAGTCGTTTTGGGAAAGCTTCAGATACTTTTATTGTTGAGGATTGGATTTTTGGAGACGGTTCTGGTGAAGAGTTTTCTGCTTTTGCGATATCAGATGGAGAAAATGTAGCTTATGTAGGTGATGCTCAAGATAATAAGAAAGCACTTAATTTTGATGAGGGAGAATACACTGGCGGAATGGGAGACGTAAGTTCGCCCTTAGTATTGACGCCAAAATTGATTGAAGAAAGTAAAGAAATTTTTAGGAGAGCAATAGATAAGCTTAAAGAAATAGGAAGGGTCTATAAAGGCATTTTGTATTTAGGTGGAATGGTAGTAAATAAAGTCGGGAAAGTGACTATTACTATTGTTGAGTGGAATGCCCGTTGGGGAGACCCAGAAGCACAGGTAATTATTCCAGGAATTTTAAATGATTTATTTGAATTGAGTATTCAGGTTGCTGAAGGCTCTTTGAAAGATGAGATTAGAACTAATGGGAAAGTAAGAGTTGCGATCACTGGTGCATCGCGTGGTTATCCGGGGGATTACACTTGGGTCAAGGGAAAAGAAATTTATGGAATTAATGATGCACAAAAATTAGAAGGTGTGACAATTTATTCGGCTGGTATAAAGGAAGTTGATAAAAAGCATTATGCAAATGGAGGCAGACTCTTTTATGTAGTTGGTGAAGGGAAAGATGTTATTGAAGCTCGTGCAAGGGCATACGAAGGGATATCAAGAATTCATGTGGAAGGGAATAATGTTCATTTTCGAACTGATATTGGTTGGAGAGATGTGGAAAGAATTAGGAAGTAGTTATGCCAGAAATAAAAAACACAGTCACCTATTCTGATTCGGGAGTTAACTATGACAAACTTGATTCATTTAAAAGAATGGCTCAAGGAGCTGCTAGTGAGACTTCTTCTCTAATGACAATTCCTGGTTTTAGAGTGGTTGAGGGATCAAGGGGTGAGCCTTCATTTATTTGGGAAGAACCGGATTCATATAGAAGTATTGTTGTTGAAGGATTGGGAACTAAAAACCTTGTAGCAGATGCAATTAGAGAAGAGTCTGGCAAAACTTATTATGATGTAATTGCTCAAGATACAGTTGCTACTATTATTAATGATCTTATTACTTCAGGAGCTACTCCTTTGGTCATTTCTATGTATGTGGCAGCAGGAAACTCAGAATGGTTTGTTGATAAGGATTTAGCAAAAGACCTTTTGGTGAACGGATGGAAAAAAGCGTGCTTTGAAGCAGGTGTAGTTTGGGGAGGAGGAGAATCTCCATCTCTAAAAGGCATTATTGTTGATGGAGCTTCAGATATTGGAGGAGCTGGAGTTGGAATTATTAAGCCTAAAGAAAGATTGGCACTCGGAGACAAAATTAAGGTAGGAGACAACATAGTATTAATTGAAAGCAACGGTATTCATGCAAATGGATTAACTTGGGCACGTGATATTGCAGCAGCTAACCGGCGGGGATACAAAGCTGAGTTATCGAGTGGAATGACATTTGGAAAAGCGCTTCTAAAGCCTACTTATATTTATGCAAATTTACAAAAGCAGTTATATGAATCTGGTGTGGATATACATTATATGGTTAATATCACAGGACATGGGTGGAGAAAGTTAATGCGTGCGAACTATGATTTTACATATTTTATGTATACAGTTCCGCCAGTTCCTGAGGAGATGGAATTTATTCAAAAGGAGAGAAGAGCAAGCAATGCAGCTATGTATGACACTTTTAACATGGGAGCTGGATTTGCTTTTATTGTGGATTCAAAAGAATCTGATTCGGTGCAATCAATTGCAAAAGAACTAGGATATGAGAGTTGGAATGCGGGTGTGGTGAAGGAAGGACCAAAGCAGGTAATAATTGAGCCGAAGGGGATTACGTATTCTCGAGATACTTTGTCTTTAAGGTAATATAAAAAACAATGTCAATTATTGAAATATACGTTGGATCAAAAAATTTTAAAAAAGAGCTAACCGGCAGTGTTCCTGCTATTGTTTATAAATTTGAGGACATAACGCTAGAAGAAGCTGAAAGATTGTGTAAAGAATTATTAACCAATCCTACTACACAAGAAGGAACAGTAGAAGGCCAGATAAATGATGAGAAAGTTGAGATAAGTTATAAACCTGGAGTTATGAACCCAGTTGAGGAATCTCTTTTAAGGGGAGCAAGAAATTTAGGTATTAATCCTACTGCAGTTGGAACTTCAAGAGTCTACTTTGTAGATGGAAATGAAAAATTTTTGCAAGTACCACTAAGTCAGGTTGAAGAAGTTGTTAAAGAAAAAAGAGAGACTTTAAT
The DNA here is from genome assembly GCA_036381415.1 of Patescibacteria group bacterium. Lineage (GTDB taxonomy): Bacteria > Patescibacteriota > Microgenomatia > UBA8517 > UBA8517 > DASVCV01. The sequence continues at coordinate 4,519 of DASVCV010000008.1, read as the reverse complement.
TTTAGATACTGAAACTCCTCCAGTTAAAGTAATTAAAATTGATGATTTAGATGAGGGTGGTTTGGCTAAGTTATCTAAAGAGAGGAGTCTTTTTTTGGATAGATATGAGATGGGAGCAATACAAGATCATTTTAGATTGCTAGGCCGTAATCCAACTGATTGTGAAATTGAAATGCTAGCTCAAACTTTGAGTGAGCACAATGGACACAAAACTTTTAGGTCAAAACTTGAGACTCCTGAGGGGATTGTCAAGGAATCTGCAATTTCTAGAATTAAAAAGACTTCAGAGAAATATTTTGAAAAAGCACAGGTAGTAACTGCTTTTAAAGATAATTCTGGGGGAATTTATTTTTATGATGGAGAAGTTCTTATTGCAAAGGCAGAAACACACAATAGTCCGGTTGCTGTTGAGCCTGTTGGGGGAGCTGAAACTAAGGTTGGAGGAGCTTATAGAGATATTGTAGGAACAGGAAAAGGAGGAAAAAATCTTTTTGCAATAGTAGTTAATTGTTTTGGGGATCCTGAGTTGCCACAAAGTGAAGTTAATGAAGGGTGCCTTCATCCAAGAGTTCATTTGGAAGGAAATACCAAAGGTGAAAGTGATTATGGAAATAAAATGGGAATTCCAACTCTTGGAGCAATATTTCATTTTCATGATGATTTTGCGCCAAAGCCAATGTCTCTTGGAGTTGTTGTGGGAATGATCAAGAAAGAATATTCAGAAAAAGGACATCCGGAAGAAGGAGATTTACTAATTACTGTTGGAGGGAGAACAGGAAAAGATGGAATCCATGGAGCAACTTTTTCAAGTGGGGAAATGACATCTGAGACAAAGACAATCCACTCAACTGCAGTGCAGATGGGAAATGCTATTGAACAAAAAAGAATGTTTGATGCTTTAGAAAAGTGCAGAGATGTGCATCTAATTAGAGCTATAACTGATTGTGGAGGTGGAGGATATTCATCTGCAATTGGAGAAATAGGTGAAGAGATTGGAGTTGAAGTAAATTTAGATTTAGTGCCACTTAAATATAAAGGTTTGGCACCTTGGGAAATTTGGCTTTCTGAATCCCAAGAAAGAATGGTTGTTGCAATAGACCCGAAGGATTGGGATGAATTTAGGAGAATTTGTGAGATTTATGAGACACCTGCTACAAAGATTGGAAGGTTTACAGGAGATAAAATGTTAAGGCTTAAATACCAAGATGAGATTGTGGGAGAACTATCGATGGAATTTTTACACAATGGAATACCAAAAAGAAGATTGGAAGTAAGGTATAAAGAAAAAGAAGAAAAGAATGAGGTTCCATACTATCCGGATGATTGGTCTAGTGTATATAGGGATGTTGTGGGACATCTTAATATAAACTCTAAGGAGCCAATATTTAGACGATATGATCATTCAGTTGGGGGAAGAACAGTAGTACAACCGTTAATGGGAGTAAATCAGGATGTGCAGCCAGATGCTTCTGTTATTGCCCCGATATATGGAAAGCCATATGGAGTAGTTACAGCATGTGCACTAAACCCTAATATTATGAAGATTGATCCATATGAAGGGACAATTTGGAGTTTTGCAGAGGCAGCAGTGAAATATGTTGCAGCTGGAGGGTATATTGAAGGAGCAGCTGCACTAGATAATTATATTTGGCCTTCAAATACAGCATACACTTTAGGAGCTTTAGACAAATCGGTTGATGCACTTTGCTTAATGCTAGATACTTTAGAAATTCCTGTTGTATCTGGGAAAGACAGTTTATCGGGGACTTTTAGGAAAAAGGATGGGACAGTTATTGAAATTCCATATACAGTAAATATTACTTTGTTTGGAAAGATTCCTGATGTTTCGTATGTTGTAACTCCTCAATTTAAAAATCCTGGTTCTGCAATTTGCTTGGTTGGGGCAGAAGATTTTAGAAGAATGGGCGGCTCTATCTATTTGGATGTTTGTGGAAAGAAAAACAACAATGTTCCTAAAGTAGATTTGAATAGTTTTCCAAAAGTTTTAAAAATTCTTCACAATGCAATTAGAAGTGGAAAGATTGCAAGTTGTAAAGCTGTTGGAGAAGGAGGAATGGCGGCAGCTATATCTTCTATGTGTTTTGCTTCAGGGTTTGGAGCAAGCATTAATTTAGGGAATTTGGGAACAAGAGCTGATTTTGCATTTTTTAACGAGACTCCATCTTTTTTAATAGAGGTAGAAAGTCTGAGTATGTTAGAGATGTTTAGGGAAGTTCCTTATAAAATTATTGGTAATGTTATTAGGAAACCTTTAATTGAGATTAAGGATGAGACAAAAGTAGTTGGTAAGGTAGGATTAGCTGATTTAAGAAAAGCATGGCAGTGGAAATATTAAAAGCACCTAGAGCAGTAGTTTTAAAAGCCTCGGGAATTAATTGTGATGAGGAGACTTCTTATGCCTTTGATTTAGCTGGAGCGGAATCTCACATTGTTCATATTAATCAAATTAAATCAGGTGAATATAAAATTGGAGATTATCAGATAGTTGTGATTCCAGGAGGGTTTAGTTATGGGGATGATATTGCATCAGGCAGAATTATGGCAATTGAACTTCAGACATTTTTGGCAGATGAGCTTATGGAACACAAAGAAAAAGGAAAATTGATTTTAGGGATATGCAATGGCTTCCAGGTCCTTGTGCAATCAGGGCTTTTGCCTTTTGGAGAAATTACTAGTTTAAGTGGTACAAATGCAAGTTTGGAAGCAAATAGTTCTGGCCATTTTGAGAGCAGATGGGTATATGTTAAGCAAGATGAGGGAGCACCATTTAGTTTGCCAGTTGCACATGGAGAAGGAAGGTTTGTATCAAATAAGGAAACTTTGAGTGAGATTGAAGAAAACGGACAGGTTATTCTTAGATATTGTACTTGCAGTGGAGATGTTTCTATGGAATATCCTTATAATCCAAATGGGTCAATGAATGCGATTGCTGGTATTTGTGATCAGTCAGGACTTGTTATTGGACTCATGCCCCATCCTGAACGAGCAGTGCAAAAGTTTCAAAGTGATAGACAGGCCGGACTTAGTTTTTTAAAAGACATTGTAAATTTAGCAAAAGGGTTGTAGACTACTTTTCATGTCAGCAGAACAGCCTCAATTTATGACTGATGGAGAGATTGAAAGCTTATTAACTCCACATTTAGATGAAGAAAATCAAGTAATTCAGGTGGGTAGGGAAAGATTGGCTGAGCTTAAGGATAAACAGCGAGAGCTGCTTTCTAAAAAAATAATCCCAGGTCTTGAAGCTAGAAAAAAAGATTTAGGAAATTTTTGTACAATTTTTATTAGAAGTAACAAAGATAAACTACTAGTTTTTACTCAGCCTTTTGGTGAGGAAAACAAATATTATTTAGGCATTCATCCAGATGGTATTTTCCAGTTTAGAGGTGAACAGCGTGTAAAAGGTCTTTTCGAAATTTTTTTCGATAGGTGTAATGGCCGTTCTGATAAAAGTGTAGAGATAAAAAGAGGAGATTTGTCTAGGATATTTGGATCAAGTTACTATAAAAGTGGCAACCCCACAGATGGATGGGGATTTGTTAAGTTTGTTTATTTTGGAGGACAGAATTTATCTGAGTTGGTATCGAGCGAGTCTGGATGGCATAAAGCGGGCTGGAGTTTAGGTGCTGGTTACGTATCTGTTGCATCTTTAGATTTTAATGTTGGGTTAGATTTAATTTCAGACCGTATACATGAATTGGAAGAAAGAAAAATTGTTGAAGCCCAATCATATGATACCGATAGTAGCCCTGTGGTTGAAATGAGGAAAAGAGTTGAAAGGTTGGAAGATTTGTCTGCTATGCTTCCAGAGCCACAGTCTGCAATTTCGAGAGTACGCGGATGCTTTAAGTTTAAAAGAAAGTAATAGGTATTGTAAATTTAGTGAAATAGATATAATTTAGAATAACTAAATGAGTAAGGAAAGGAAGAAAAATATTGGAGTTGCAAAGCCTTCAGGTGTTGATTTTTCTGACTTGGGATTGGAAAGAACAAGCGGAAAGGTAAGAGATATTTATAACTTAGGGGATGGGAGACTTCTTATTAAGACAACAGATCGTTTGTCTGCGTTTGATCGGCAAGTAGGTGTAATCCCTGGTAGAGGCCAGATTTTAAATGAACTTTCAGCTTTCTGGTTTGAAAATACCAGTGATATTGTTCCCAACCATATGATTGAAGTTATTGATCCTAATGTGATGGTTGTAAAAGAGTGTGAGAGGATAGATCTTGAAATGGTTGTAAGAGGATTTCTAACTGGAGTGACAGATACCTCAATTTGGATGAGATATCAGAGCGGGCAAAGAAATTTTGGAGAAGTTCTTTTGCCAGATGGAATGAAGAAAAATCAGTCGCTTCTTCATCCGATATTAGATCCTACTACAAAAGCTTCTGTTGGGCATGACAAGGCAATAATGAAATACCAAATAATAGAGGCAGGGATAGTTACTGCCCGAGAATATGAAAAGGTTGAAAGCACTGCACTAAAATTGTTTGCAAGAGG
>DASVCV010000007.1:0-71194 GCA_036381415.1 Patescibacteria group bacterium | reverse complement strand
GACAGTGTTTCTTTCAAAAAGTTTTTAACCTCCTATCCTACCTACAAAAAAACAAGTGTTTTAGATAAACTTCGTGCAAAAGATTACCAAAGACTAGATAAAAATAAACAAATATATCTTGATTACACAGGTGGAAGCTTATATGGTGAGTCTCAGGTTGATGAACATTTAAAGCTTTTAAAAAATGGTGTGTTTGGAAACCCACATTCCAATAATCCGACTTCTCTTAATTCCACTAAACTTGTAAAAGAAGCAAAAGAGGCAGTTCTCAAATATTTCAATGCAGCTAGCACAGAATATTGTGTTGTATTTACTAGTAATGCAAGCAATGCCTTAAAACTTGTAGGAGAGTCATACCCTTTTGGAAAAGGCAGTTCCTTTTTAATAGCATCTGATAATCACAATTCTGTTAATGGGATTAGAGAATTTGCTAAAAGCAAGGGAGCCTCAGTTACCTATGTTGAAAGTGATTTTGAAAGCATGAGGATTGATGAAAATGAGTTAGAAAGTCTTCTTAAGAAGAGGCAAAAGGGAAAGAATAATCTTTTTGCATATCCTGCTCAATCAAATTTTTCAGGAGTGCAATATCCACTTAACTGGATCGAGCTAGCACAAAAAGAAGGCTGGGATGTATTGCTTGATGCAGCAGCTTTTGTTCCTACAAATAAATTAGATTTATCTATTTATAAACCTGATTTTGTTTCCATGTCATTCTATAAAATGTTTGGATATCCAACTGGGATTGGGTGTTTAATTGCAAAGAAAGAAGCATTATCTAAACTTACTAGGCCTTGGTTTGCTGGGGGAACTATTTGGACAGCAAGTGTAAAAGCTAAAAAACACATATTTGCTCCTTTTGATGAAGCATTTGAAGATGGAACAGTAAATTACTTAGGAATACCTGCAGTGACAATTGGACTTGAGAGAATGAAAGAAGTTGGTATCAATGTTATCCATGAAAGAGTCCAAATATTAACTGACTGGACTTTAAAAAGGATGCAGGAAGTAAAGCATAACACTGGAAAGCCTCTTTTTGTAATATATGGACCAAAGGATATACAGGATAGAGGAGGAACAATTGCCTTTAATTTTCTAGATCCAAAGGGAAATATTGTAGATGAAAGAATTGTAGAAAAGTATGCAAACAAAAGAAATATTTCTCTTCGAAATGGATGTTTTTGTAATCCCGGAGCAGGTGAGATTGCCTTCAATTTAAAGGAAGAAAAATTAAGCAAAGTATTTGAAAAAAGGACTATGAAATATGAGAGTTATCTTAAATATGTAGGAATGAAAAGTGGAGGAGCAATCAGGTTGTCACTTGGAATAGTAAGCAATTTTAATGATATTTGTGAGTTTTTTGAATTTTCAAAGTTATTTCAAGATAAACTTGTGAAGGTAGTGAATTTGAGAGATAGAGGCCACTGCTAAAGTTTATTTGATATAATCTTGTTTCATGTCAACAGAGCGACGTAGGCTTACAAAATTCATTGACACAAATTTTCCCACAAAAGTTGACCCTTTAGAAGTAGACCATCAAGAACTAGTCTATAGACTTTCAAATTTATCGGTAAGGCATCAACTGCTATTAGAACGCGCAAATTCTGAAGTGTTGCAAGAAAAGCTGGCTAATTACTTTTACAAGAACGTTCAGGAAAGGTGGTTATTATATTTGTTAAATGAAAACTATCATCCAGAATACGTTTTTTCCAAGGATGATGATAAAGTTTTTTTTGATCTTGAGACTTTATATTTACCAAATGATCCGGAGGTTCTTGAGCAAACTTTTTACAACTCTACTAATTATATTTCGAAGCAGCGGTTGGGTATAGCAGTTACTATAGATTCGAAAGGAGGTGTCAAGGCATGGGATGAAGAAGGATTGGTTGAATTGATTGACTACTTGATAGGATTTGGTGAAATTGTAAGTTACAATGGCTTAAAATTCGACAACGTTGTCCTTGGTGGTTACAAGGTTGATAGAAATAAGATTCAAGAATTGTATAACAAAAGCTTTGATTTATTGGCTTTTCTACAAATGGTTACAGGGAGTAGAAGAAAATTAGATTCTGTAGCTAAGGATTTAATAGGTGTAGGTAAGTATAAGGATGGTAATTTACAAAGTTCTAAAAATGTTCCAAAAATACTTAGGGATGGAAATGATGAGTTGGTCAAATCTGCTTGGAAATATACATTGAAAGATGTTGAATTGCTACTTCATATCTATAGAAAGTTATATATCAATTCTGGATTAAAACTTGATTTCTGGTCTTGGCAACTCGATAGAATTGAAGCTTTTCTAAAGGAACATAATCCTAATAATATTGAAGACTTTTATGATCCACTATAGTTGGGTGGATGACGGGTTCCGCCCCCGCGGCCTCTTGCTCCACAGGCAAGCGCTCTACTAGCTGAGCTACATCCACCAAGATAGCTGTATTATATCAAAAAGGAGTGTTTATTGTAGATCAGGGGGGTACTTCTTATTTTTCTTTTTAGGAGGGATTCCTGCTATATCTTTTTCGTCTTTATCTATTTCTTCTGCAATATTAAATTCTTCATTTTCTTTTGGCTGGTTTCCTGTCACATCTGCCACTGCTTTTTCGGTGTCATCATCAGATTCTAATCCTTGCTGACTTCCGCCTACAGTTTCTTCTCCATATACTTCATCATTTTGCTCTTTTACTTTTTCATCAATCTCTTCTGGTTTTAGTTTTGGCATATAGTCATTATACAACAAAGAAAGAAGTATTAGTGAACTCCAGTTGTTACTTCCTTAAGAAGTTCAGCTACTTTTGCTTTAGCTATTATGTCATCTTCATCATCAGGATTATATCTGGTCATTAAATTTTTGCCATATTTGCAGACTTCACTTAAAGTCATATCAAGTTTTACTGGTCTTCCGTCAAACTTAGAAATTAAGTTTATAAGCTGTTTTTTCTCGTATACATACTCGGCTGTAATAGTGAAGCCTTGTTTTATGTATTGGGCAATTACGATGAGTGCTCTAATTCCTCTGCTGTAAATTTCTGCATTAAAAAATTCTAGTATTCTTTTGTCATATTCTGATTTGTTTTCCTTCATATCAATATCATTCATTATTCCAGAAGCTACCGCAAAATGTCTGTTAAAACCTTTTACCTGTTCTGGGAGTGTGTAAGAGTATGGGTTTCTCTCAGCCATATAATATTCTGCTGTTAATAAATGCACTTGGGCGGTATTGCTTGCAACCATGATTTTCTTTCTTTGATAGTCAGGAGATTCCTTGTCTACAATTGCTTCTACTTGTTTGTCTGCTTCTGAGAATGCTTTTAGAGAGCTATGTATACATGCTTCAAAATTGGTGCCTTTTATATTTATATTTGGGTTTGCATAGAATCTGTCTGCCATGTCTGTGTATAAAACTCCATGATTGTTGAAGTAGTTGGAATTGGGTGGAAGACCAAGCTTTTTGCAGGTTTCTATAATCATTGACATGGTCATTGTTAATCTAGCTAATTTCTTTAAGGCTTCTTGAGGGGGAAGTGATAGACAACGTGTACGCTCGGTTACTACATAGTCGTTAAGGTTTTTTGTCATTTCTATACCTAGACCGTATTTTTTAGCCCAGGCAATAGCTGTTTCGACGGCCTCAGTTCCTTCTTGTGCCAGACTTTCCTTTTGTGTTTTGGAGTCTTCATGATCGAGCAGGGCTGCTATCTTGTCGTTGGTGTAGGCAAGATGGTTTGCTCCTGCAATAAAAACCATCATTATTTCCTTTGTTTTTTCTTCTTTGGCTAGAGTAGAGTTTTGAGTGACTGCCAAATCAAATGTGTGGCCTAAATCCACGAGTCTTCTTAAGCCGGAGTTAGTTACACTCCAATTGCTATTTGTTGCATCATAATTTTGTGCTGGAACATTTACACCTACACTTAATGCTAGCGGCTGAAGATGGGAAGAAATCTCTTGTAAAGAAATTTTTTCACACTCTACAGCTTCTTCTAGGGGTCCAAATACACGGTTTAAATATGAGTGCGTAGCAAAGTCTTGCCCCAATCCTACTCTTAGTTCATTTGTCATTGTCTTTTGTTCTATTAACCTTCCCAGGCCATTTTGGGCGTACTTTGTGACTCTGGAACTTCTACTTCTACCTCATGCGTTTTACCACAATGAGGACATGTAACAGTAGTTGTTATTTTCTTTGTTTCTTTAGGAGCTTGGTTTCCTCCTTGTGAATTTTGGTTATTTTGATCCATTGATTTCACCCCCAATCTCTTACTGATAAGCTTGTGCTATTATGTCAAAATAACATAAAGCTATGAGTGAAACAAGAGATTTAAATATAACAACGAATTCAAAAATAAAACTCTTTCCGCTTACTATTCAACCAGGCAGGAAAGGTAAAATTATTATTGGGAGCAAGAGAACAAATTCTTTTATAATTATTGATTCTTATTGGGAGAAATTTGTTGAAGTTGCAAAGAAAGAAAAGAAGGTTTCAAAGATTGCAGAAAAATTAAGAAAAGAAGATCCTAATAATTTTATTGGGTCATATTCTACAAGCAAGGTTAAATTAATGTTTCTTTTTTTTGCTATGTATAAGCTAGTTGAAAAAATAGATGGAAAGACAGTATTTGAAAATAAAAGAATAACTGCAATTAGAATAAATCCTAAACTTACAAATATTTTAGGAAGTAAACCATTTGTTTTGGTTTATTTTTTTCTTGCTTTGTTTGGACTTTTTTTTACAGTACTAAATGGATTTTCTGTCTTAGATCCTCAAAACTTTTTCTGGAGTGGGTATCTTAGTGTTACCTTTTTAACTTATTTTGTTTTTACAGTAGTTATGATTGTGGTGCACGAGTTTGCACACTTTGTAGCTGCGAGAAAATTTGGATTAACAGGAAATTTTTCACTTTCAAATAGGCTGCAGTTTCTTGTAGTAGAAAGTAAGTTCCCAAATATGTACAGCATCACAAAAAGAGGAAGAATAATTGTGTTTCTTTCTGGAACTTTAATTGATTTGGCTACGGTAGGTGTTTTATATTTTTTCCTTCCAATAAATCCAAAACACACAAATACACCTCTAGCAGTTAGTGCTTTAATTAAACAATTCTTGCTTTTGGAGTGGGTGGCAATTTTGTGGCAATTTCTTTTCTATATGAAGACAGATTTTTATTTTGTAGTTAAGGAAATGTTAGGTATCGAAAATCTATATACATATGCGAAAAAGAGAACCATGAGTTTTATAAAAAGGGATGAAAACCCAGTTTTATTATCTAAAAGAGAAAATAATATAGTTAATATTTATACAGCATTATTTGTTTTTGGGACAATTTTTGGAATATGGAGATACTTAACAATTCATCTTCCAATAACAATAAGGTTTATTTTTCAAAGCTTATCAAATCTTTTTACAGGAGTGTTTACTAACAACTTTGTTCTATCGATGGATGGTTTTGTAGTACTAATAATTGAGCTTATATTTGTAACTTTATTTGTTAGGGTGATAACAAAAAAGAAATAGCTGGAGCTCTTGTTTGAAAAAATCCGAACGCAATTCATGACGTCGTGTCGCTCCGACTCCCTCACCAGTTACGGCTCCGAATGATAATACAAGTCCGACTTCATAACTTTATCGTAGTTTTTGATATACTATTCCCATGAATAGAATTGTTCCAGACAAACTGAGAGTTGGAGACGAAGTTAGAATCATTGCTCCAGTGCAATCAATGGCACTCATTTCTCCTGAAACGAGAGAGATTGCTAATAAAAGATTTGAAGAACTTAGATTGAAGTTGTCATTCGGAAAGCATGTCGAAGAGAACGACGAATTCACTTCAACTAGCATTGAATCAAGAATCGAAGATCTTCATGAAGCTTTTGCTGATAAAAATGTAAAAGCAATATTGACCGTTATTGGGGGATTTAACAGTAACCAATTATTGAAATATATCGATTGGGATTTGATACGAAACAATCCGAAGGTTTTTTGTGGATATTCAGACGTAACTATTCTCAATAATGCATTTTTGGTTAAGTCAGGTTTAATGACATATTATGGTCCACATTATTCTTCATTCGGCCAAAAACTTTATTTTGATTACACACTTGATTATTTCAAGAAGTGTCTTTTTGAGACTAAGCCTTTTGATATAACTTCTAGTAATCAGTGGAGTGATGATATGTGGTATAAGAATCAAAATGACCGAAAACTTATTGGTAATGACGGATTTTTAGTTATTAATGAGGGCGAAAAGACAGAAGGAAATATTATTGGCGGAAATCTTAATACCTTTAATCTTTTGCAAGGGACTGAGTATATGCCTAATTTGAAAGATTCAATTATTTTTGTAGAGGACGACTCCGAATCTGATTCTAAACATTTTGATAGAGATTTGCAATCTTTAATTCATCAACCGGGATTTGACGGGGTAAAAGGATTAATAATAGGAAGATTTCAAAACGAAAGTAAAATGTCCAGCGATTTACTTGTAAAGATAATAAAAACAAAAAAAGAATTGGACCTTATGCCTATTGTTGCAAATGTAGACTTTGGACATACTGATCCTAAAATTACTTTTCCGATTGGTGGAACGGTGGAGATTGATATTAAAAAAGAAAAACAACTAATTCGAATTATTAATCATTAGTCTTTTTCTTGTCTTTCTTGTCTACTTTAATTCCCAATTCTTTCAATTGTCCTTCAGTTGCTTCACTAGGTGCATCCATAACAGAAACCTGGCCAGAAGAAGATGTCGGATAGGCCATTACTTCACGGACACTAGGTTCACCTAATACGGTCATCATAAATCTATCAAGCCCGGGGGCAATTCCACCATGGGGAGGAACCCCGTAAGTAAAAGCATTTAACATATGCTCAAATTCATGTTTTTGTTTCTCTGAAAAGCCTATTAAATCAAATATTTTAGTTTGTACTTTTGAATCATGAATCCTAACACTTCCCCCACCTACCTCAAAGCCGTTTAATACCATATCGTGTTGTAGACCCCGAACTTTACCAGGATTGGTGTCCAAAAGCTTTATGTCGTCTGGATGAGGGGCTGTAAACATATGATGAGATGGAGCCCATTTAGCTTTTCCGGATCCGTGGAAGAAATCGTCTTTTGTCTGTTCTGTAAAGAGCGGAAAATCAATTACCCAACAAAACGCCAACTCATTTGGATCATTTTTATCCTCTCGTAAATCAGGCTTATCGTTGCCGTATTTTTCTTTTGCTTCTTTGTGGGAAATTCTCGGCCATGGAGATTTTTGAATTCTTTTTTCAGGAAAAATCTCGTTTACCAATTCTGTAAATAACTGTTCAGCCATCTGTAAAATATCTTCTTGACTTACAAACGACATTTCAATGTCAAGTTGTGTAAATTCACCATATGCGCGATCTTTCCTCGGATCTTCATCTCGAAAAACTCTAGCCAACTGAAAGTACTTTTCAAATCCAGCAACCATTAAAAGTTGTTTATATTGTTGTGGAGATTGAGGAAGAGCATAAAATTTACCATGTTGAAGTCGGGATGGAACCAAAAAATCTCTTGCTCCTTCAGGTGTTGTCTTGGTTAGAATAGGTGTTTCTATTTCTACAAAGTCACGCTTTGTTAACCAATTTCTCATAAACTGTGTAACCTTTGACCTTATACGAATATTTCTGGCCATTCTTGGTCTTCTTAAATCAAGATAACGGTATTTATTTCTTAACTCTTCATCAAGTTCGTATCCATCAGTATCAATTGGAAAAGGCAATTCTTTTGCTTTACTTACAACCTTTACTTCTTCAATTTGCAGTTCGACTTTTCCAGTTTCTAATTCTTTATTGACCAGTTTTTCCGGTCGTTCACTTACTTTTCCAGTTATCTCAACTACATCCTCTGCATTTAATTTGGGTAAATCTTTTCCCACACACTGTATGATCCCAGTTCTATCTCTCAGGTCAATAAAGGTTATTTTTCCGTGATCACGTATAACATTAATCCACCCTTGAAGTTTTACTTTACGGCCAACTTCGTTAACTGTTTCTTTGATTAAAGTTCTTTTCATATTTTAAATAAACCAATAAAAAAGCACGCCTATATTTGCGTGCTTCGGCCTTATCGAGGTGCCACCAAAAGCTGGTTCTTAATTTATTGCGAGGTTCTAATAAGTGTTTAAACTTTTCTTCCTCAAGCTCCGTAGTGTTAATACATCAACGCTTATGGATATATTCTAATTCATTTGAACAAAAAGTCAATTAGTTAGCTATTATAAAATGTTTGACTTAGGATCAGGTTTTGATCTAAACTTCGGTTATTCGGTAAAACTATGGTTGAACATAAAAGTAAATTATTACCTGCATCTGTAAGCTCTCAAGGAGACGATGTGGTTGTTATGCAGCCGACTACTGCCTCAACAGAAACAAGACCTGCTGTATACGGTAGAGATCTAAATTCAGTAGACATGATACTGTTAGGACCCGGTAATTCATTAGCTAAAATATTAGTTGATGAATACTCATTGGGTACTATAATCAGCTGTGACTCATCTGCTGCTTTTTCTACAACAAGTAGAAAAGTAATTGTAGATAACGGAAAGAATAGATATTTTATTAAAGAGAAACCAGGATATTGTTGCACTCCGTACAGTCTTACTCTATCAGCACAATTTCAAGCATTTTTATCGGAAAGAACTGGCTTTGTTCCAAGAATTATTCAAACGACTTCCGGTGATTCGTATTTAAGACTCGGTGAAAAATATTTTTTCACTACAGAATATACAGACGGAAGAATGTTTAACGGAAGCATACTGGATGTACAAGGAGCTGGTGAAGCATTAGGTGTAATGCATTCTCAGTCGCAAGAATTTAGTTTTTCTAATCCGCACAATTTGCATGCAAGTGAAGATGCATTGCAATTTGTTGATTTGGCAGATCAGCTTAGAGGAGCAGAGAATGACGTTTGGAGAGGAAGAACTATATCTGCTTTACGGTCTTTGGTAGACAGATATAAAGACCAACTAGATTGGGACGTACCTTATATTGTTAATCATGGCGATTACGCACCCTTTAATCTTGTATATGATAAGCAGGGTAAGGTTATTGCTGTGAATGATTTTGATAATGTTAATTTTCGCCCGAGAACAAGGGATCTTGCTGGTGCAATTCTCTCTTTTTGTGACGGTTTAAGCTATGCAGGTGCCACATCAACTTTACGTAGACCCATTGCAACTTCACTGAACATTGAAAAAACCAGAGCTTTTATAGATGGATATAAAGCTAATTCAGAACATTTTTCAGAAAAAGAGAAAACTGACTTAGTTGGTGAGATGTGTATACGTTGGACAAAGATTATGGCGTTGGGAATAGTTAGAGGAGATTTTAATTACGAAGATGTATTTAACGCCTTAGGTTTTATAGGCTTCATGGAAGATCAAATACCAAAGTTAATCTAATTTTGTGAATTATATAAACTAAGTGCGCTTAGAAAATATGAGTGTTTGATTTTTCCTTCCTTTATTAAATTGTAAATTTCTTTTTCATTGAATCTTTTTCTTTCAATCTTTTCATAGAAATCAGGCCTTAATCTTATAACGTCATCTTGTACTTCCGCATTTCTACATATAAAAACAGTTACTTTCAAATCCACTAAATTATCAAAGGGTCGAAATTCACCCAGATATTCCATATCGCCCTCCAGGCCGAGTTCCTCGGAAAGCTCTCTTTTGGCTGCGTCTAATTCCCGTTCATCTTTTTCTATTCCTCCATTTGGAAATTCTAAAACAGAATTGCTATTGTCGGCTCTTTTTTGTTGGCCAAGATAGAAATTACCATCCCTACCAATAGGAATAATCAGTACGGTATTTTTTCCTAAACTTAAAGAGACTCTTGTAATTTCTTTGTCTCCTGAACGGAAAACTTTTTCGGTTAGGATAATACTACCTTTTTTATAAACTTCTTTTTGGCTTACTAATTTCATTTCATATTTTAGGAAGATCGTTTGTGTAGTGATTTGGGTAATGAATTGGTACTTCGATAAGAAATGGGCCATTAATTTTATCAGCCTTTTCAATTAGTTTGTTTAATTCTTTTATGTTGTGGGCTATTCCTGATTCACATCCATTAGCTTTTGCAAGAAGAGCAAAGTCTACCTTACCAAACGATGTGTTTTTCTTATTTATTTTTTGATACTTTCCTTTTAGTTGATATCGTTCAATTAATGCGTTTGATCCGCTATTTAAAACTATTATTAGCATCTTTAGACCAAGCCTAACCGCAGTCTCAATGTCACCGTCATTAGAATGAAATCCACCATCGCCCGCGATCATTACAACAGGTTTTGTTGGGTTTGCGATTTTGGCTCCCATACCCAAAGCCAAACCCGTTCCAAATGACGATAAACCTTCTGAGGTTACATAATATTCTGGGTTAGCACTCTTAAAAAAGATACTTGATAAGTGTCTATGCATCCCAATGTCATTTGCTAATATAAATCCACTTTTATAATGATTATTCAAAGCATTCATGACTTGAGGGTGGGTTATACCGTTCTTATATTCAGTCTTATCTGCCAATAAACTATCGATTTTTTTGTTTACTTTGGTCATATCGACTAGTTTTTTATTCTTATAGCCTTTTAATTGATGTTTTAATAAAGATAGACTTTTGTCCAGTTTCATAATTACATTAACTTTTGGATTTAATGCTCTGTGGATATTATTGTGATATTGATTTATGTTTATAAAAGTTTTAGGCACACTATTACTAGTCCAAACAAAAGGATGTCTTTCACATAAGTCATAACCTAAAAAGATAATTGTATCTACTTTATCAAAGATCATTTCATTAACTCTCTGTTCGACGACTGAATCGGTATAAGAGCTTAGTACTCCATAATTTAATTTTGAATTCCTATCAATGATTCCTTTAGCTGAGTAAGTTGTAACCATAGGAATATTTGTGCTTTTTGAAAATTCATTTATTTTCTTTCCCAATCCTTTTTCTTTAATTACCAGATTGCCAGCTATAATTAAAGGATTTTTGCTGTATTTTATGATTTTAGCTGCTTCTTTTATCATTTCCTCAACATTTGAATCTTCAGCAGTGGAAGGTAGAATTGATTCTTTGTTTAGGTTCATTTCTGACTTGGGGTCAATTTCTATGTCAGCAGATAAGATGTCAATTGGTACCGATATAACTGAAGGACCGAAAGGAAAAGTCATCGATGCTTTAAATGCTGACTCAAGAACGGTCTTGAGTTCTTTTGGACTTTTGAGTTCATAGGTATATTTAGCAAGTGGTTTTGCAATAGAAACATTGTCAAGGCATTGATGCATGTCATTATGAATAATATATGGCGTTTCCATTTGAGCCACGATTAAAACTAAAGGGTGGCGATCCATGGTTGCTGTTGCAAGCGCGGTCATGTAATTTGTAATACCAGGCCCTAATGTTCCAAAACAAACTTGTGGACTTTTTGTAAAGCTTGAGATAGCACTTGCCATAACTCCCGCTGTCATCTCATGTCGAGTTAATACAAATTCAAAATCCTTTAGTGTATTAAATGACAAAATAGCGTCTTCTCTTCCCACAATTCCATACATCTTATTAATTCCTACAGATAATAGGTATTTTTGAAGTAATTCTGAAAAAGATATTTTCATATTTAGTGATTATAGTCTAAAACGACTCAAGTTCAAAGTTTTGACGGATTAAGCCTGACAGATAATTCTTTTCTAGTAAACTTATAACAGGACTTAAATCAGAAATCGTATAGTCTTCTTTTAGAATTGATAGACAAAGCGTCCAAGCCCAAACGATTTCTGCAACTACAGCCAAAAGTTTAAAATCGGACTTATTTAATGAGAAATCATTTGCGTAAGATTTAGTAATAATTTGGAACTTACTCTTATCGGGATTAAGTAATACTGGCAATTTCATATTGGTAACCGAACCATTGTAATTAAGCAAGGTTGCTGAAACTAAAAATTCTGCCAAGTCATGAATCTTTGGTAAACATTTTGCATTATCAAAATCGTTTATCGCCAAAACTTTGTCGTTTTTAAAAATTAAATTAAACACAATGAAGTCAGAATGGCTCATCAGATATTCTGATTTTGGAATTTCAAGATATTCAGATTTCAATTTTTCAAAAAGCTTCAGTATGCGCTGATAAGTTTCCTTTTCAGAATCAGATTTAATGTATTTCTCGATTAAAGGAACAAGTGAGGCGACTTCGTAAGATTCAATTTTCTTTATTATATTTTGGGAAATATCTTTTTCACTAACAAAATCTTTTCCACAATTGTTTAGCTTTTGTAAGGCGATTAACATGGCTTTAACGTCAGAATCGGATCCGTTATATGTTCTGCCTTCCTTATATTCAGTTAAGAAAAAATATCGTTTTTTCCATAGGATGTAGTCTTGACCACTTACTGTGGTTAAAATTTTAGGCACAATATCTAGTTTTGTGCTTGCGTATTTTTGGAAACTAGCGGATTTCTCTCTTGATAATTTATCATCAGAATATTGTGGTTTTTCTTTGAGGAAGAAAATGCCTTTATTGGTGTGAATTATTGCTTTTCGTGATGTGAAAGAAATAAATGAAGGAAATTCCACAGAATCTATTTTTAAGTCATAACTTTTTTCAATAAGAACCGCCAGACTCTTATACTTATTTGAGCTCAAAAACAGAACGTCATGTTTGTTTAGATTCGCCATTGTCAGATATTATATCAATAAATGTCCCTATTGCCCTAAATTTGGGCTTATGATGGGTTTGTGAGATAATAATATCCACGAAAGAGTTATATGAACAAAATAACAACGGAGTACATAAAATCCTTGTCTTATACTGATTTTATTTCGTTTATTAAAGAAACAAATAGATGCCCTGGAGGTAAGGATTCAATTAGAAGAATTGTGCAAAATAGTTTTTTGGGCGAAAACTCCAGAATATTAGATGTGGGTTCGAATACCGGATTTAATTCTTTAGAATTCGCTCATATCACAAAATCTAAAGTTTACGGGATAGATATTTCAGAAAGCTGTGTAAATGAATCTATTAATACCCTTAACAAGGACACAGAAGATGTAAAGAAAAGAGTAGGTTTTAAAGTTGGATCAGCATATAACATCCCTTTTAAAGACAACTTCTTTGATTTAGTAATGTGTGGTGGCGCTACTTCGTTCATGGACAATAAAAACAAAGCCGTAAGCGAATATTTCAGAGTTTTAAAACCATGGGGATTTTTAGCTGTTACCCAATTGTTTTATAGCCAAAAGCCACCAATAGAGGTAATGAATTCTGTAAGTAAGATTATTAATGCAAAAATAAAATATCTAAATAAGCAGGATTGGCTTAAGATCTTTAACACCAATAGTGATTATGAATTGTATTATTTTGAAGAATTTAAATTCGAGGATAGAACCAAGAAAGACTTGGAAAATTACGTAAATCTATTTTTAAAGAAACCGCATATTGCTAAATTAGATGATGATATTAAAAAAGAAATTTACGATAAATGGCTCGGATATATGGGTGCTTTCATGGAAAATAACAAATATCTGTCTTATTTTGTCGCTCTATTTAGAAAGAACATCTATCCTGAAGAAAAGGAATTTTTCTTAAAGAAATAAATATGAAAACAGATTTAAAAAATAAAATACAAGAAGCTGACGCTTTATTTGCAGATAAAAATAAAGATGACTACGTCTTGCCTGAATATAATAAAGATACTTATTCTTTAGATATTGCGAAGGCTGGTTATTACCAAGCTCTAGTTGTGTTAAGACATTTTATAAAATTGGCATCAGATGTTTATTGGGGAGAAATGCAAGCTGCCTACAATGTGGATTTATTCATGTTAACATCTAGCGTTTCTTCGCCAATGGGTCCTGGTTCTGATTCAGAAGCGGTGCGTCTTAAACTAGGAGAACTTGATACATTTTTGGTAGATTCATCTCAATTTGGTTTTGAGCCAATACTTTTAAATAACATCAAGAAATTATATTGTTATTTACCTTCAATGAGAGGGGAAGATCCTAATAAAAGACATCTCAATCAATTTTTTCATTGCGAAGCCGAAATTGTTGGGGAATTGAAGGATTTGAGACCGCAAATAGAAGGTTATGTAAAGTTTCTTTCAGAAACACTTTTGTTAATGCCAAATATATTGGACTTATTAACAACAAATTCTAAGGTTTCATTTAAAAAACTCAATGACTTATCGAAAGCGGACAAACTTAAAGAAATATCTTTAGATGAAGCTATTAAACTTCTTGAGGATGCTGGCTTTGGAGAATTTGTAAATAAAACGGAACACGGTTCAGATGTGACGAGTAGAGGTGAACTTAAACTAATGGAATTGTTAAAAACAGGCACTCCGATTTGGATTAAAAGTTTTGACAGAGACAGAGTTCCTTTTTATCAGAGTCCTGACAGTAACAATGAAAATAAAGCCATAAATGCAGATTTGTTATTTCCGGCAATTGTAGATAGTTCATTTGGTGGAGAAATTGTTGGAAGTGGACAGAGACAAAACAATCCTGAAGAGATGTATGAATCATTGAGAAGACAGGGATTAGATTCAAAACCGTATGAATGGTACATAAACCTAAGAAGGCTCCCTAATTATAAGACCACTTCCGGATTTGGACTTGGAGTAGAAAGATTTATTGCATGGGCTCTTTGTAGGGATGACATTAAAGATGTTATCTTGTATCCAAGACTGAAAAATGTTTTGAGCTACCCTTGAGTTTATTTGATTCTCCTAGTTTTATATAAAGAGTGGTAGTTGAAGAAAACACTTCACGAGCTAGGATAAAAATATAACGCGGATCCCGCGAGGCGGGATCAAAATTTTACGTTTCGAGTTTTTTCTTTTAAAGGCGTCATATCTCCCCAAATTACAATCCGGGCTTCGATACGGTGTATTCGGAAACTTCGCGCTCGCCCCATTTCCGAGCGCGACCCGCTGACTTTCTTTCTGAGCGGGTAGGGAGAATCGAACTCCCACAAAGAGATTGGAAATCTCTTGTTCTACCATTAAACCATACCCGCTTCTTTGAGTATTATACCAAAAGTTGTGTCGGGGTAGCCCGATTCGAACGGGCGACCTCCTCGTCCCAAACGAGGCGCTCTACCAGCTGAGCCATACCCCGGAAAGTTCTTGTGCCGAGGAGAGGACTCGAACCTCCACGCAGCTATTGCTGCACGGGCTCTTAAGGCCCGCGTGTCTACCATTCCACCACCTCGGCGTATAGCAGTATTTTACCATGTGCCTATGTGTATGGCCAAGAGGAGGGTGGTTTAGGGCTAGAGGAATAATAAATTGAATTTAATTTTAATTAACTGCGAATTCAATTTTTGTTTTTGTGTTGCTATTGTTTGCTTCTTTATTTTTCATTTTTTTTAGGCTCAACATTGTTTGCATGAAAGAAACAAATATTGGATGAGGGGTAAGAGGCCTGCTTATATATTCTGGATGATACTGGGTACCTACAAAGAATGGGTGATCTTTAAGTTCAATTGCTTCAACTAGTTTTCCATCTGGGGAAGTACCTGAAAAAACAAACCCTGCTTTTTCATATTTTTCTTTAAATTTATTATTAAACTCATATCTATGTCTGTGTCTTTCAAAAATAACCAGATTCTTTTTGGATGGATAGGAATCATCTTTGTTTCTTGGTTTATTCCAAGGAGCTTCTTTTTCGTCCCCATATTTAAGGTATGATTTTTCAAGAATTGTTCCTTTTTTAATTGCACATGGCCAAGCTCCCAATCTAATTGTTCCTCCATATTGTTTTTTAGCAAGGTATTCCTGCTGATTTGGCATGATATGAATTACAGGATGAGAAGTTTTGGGATTTGCTTCTGTTGTGTTTGCATCTTTTAATTTAAGGACATTTCGTGCAAATTCAATGGTCGCCATTTGCATTCCAAAACAAAGTCCAAGATATGGTATTTTGTTTTCTCTAGCGAACCTTGCTGCTTTTATTTTTCCTTCTGTTCCTCTTGAGCCCCATCCTTGGGGAACTACTATTCCATCAAATTCTCTTAACATATCTGTTCCTTTTTTCTCTATTTCTTCACTGTCAATCCACTCAAAAACTGGTTCAACACCCAAAAACCAGGAGGCATGCCTTACTGCTTCTACAACTGAAACATATGAGTCAACCAGCTTATAGTCTCCTGTTGCAAAATATTTGCCTACCATTGCAATTTTTAATTTATCCTTCCATTTTTTAAGAGATCTGTTTGCCATTTTTTGCCAAGAAGAAAGATTTCTGTGGTGATTGCTTTTAAGACTTAAGAGATTAAGGCAGGTTGTTGCAAGATGCTGCTGGGGTTTATGGAAAAGGAGAGGTACCTGGTAAATAGTATCTAAATTAGGGGCTGAGAAAATACAGTTTGGCTTCATATTGCAAAAAAGAGCTAGACGCTCAAGCCTTCTTTTGTCAATTTTATTTTCAGATCTTGCAACCATAATATCTGGTTGAATTCCCATCCCATTTAAAATTCTGACACTTGTTTGAGCTGGCTTACTTTTTAGTTCTCCAATATGAGGAAGATAGGGAAGATAAGTAACATGAACATGGATTACATTTCTTGGTTCTTTTAAATGAAGTATGCGGGAGGCTTCATAGAAAATGCCATTTTGATATTCACCTACAGTTCCTCCCAACTCCACAATAATTATTTCTGATTTATTTGTTTCTCCTGCCAGTCTAATTCTTCTAATTATTTCATCAGTTACATGGGGAATTGCCTCAACATCTTCTCCTTGGTATTCAAAAGCTCTTTCTTTTCTAATTACTTCCTGATAGATCTGGCCGGTTGTAATGTAGTTTGTTCTTGTGAGATTTTCGTGCAAGAACCTTTCATAGTGACCTAAATCCTCATCCGATTCTATTCCATCATGTGTTACAAAAACTTCACCATGTTCCTGGGGACGAATAGTTCCTGCATCCACATTTAGATACATATCAATTTTAACTGGAGTGACTCTGAAACCGCGTGATTTGAGAAGAAAAGCAAGAGAGGCAGTTGTTACACCTTTGCCAAGGCCTGATACAACTCCACCAGAAACAAAAATATACTTCATTAAGTAATTGCCCTTGTTACATTAACACACTAGTCAATAGATCTGTCAAGGATGAGTTGTTGACAAGGGGTTATTGTGTATATTAATCTCCTTTGTTAAGGGGCATAAATGAGTGTTGAAATAAAAACAGCTAGGACAAAAGATTTTAAAACTGTTTCAGAAGGAAAATTTGGAAATGAGGATTTGCCTAAAATTATGGAAATATCTTCTGGGCCATTCTTCTATCGTGATTTAGAAGTATCAAGAGACAGAAATTTTTTCAAATTAAGAGGGAAAGATGAGAAGATATTTCGATCTACTGAAATGGTTGCAACTTTAAATATTCCCGGCTTTCCTGAAGGAATTGAAAGTCCAAGAATAGTTTGCGTAAATACTCCTGAGGCCAATGCCATGATTCATGGAAGATGGAAGGTTCGCGAGGATGGAAGTATTGGTTTTATAACTCCAAGAATGGACCATGGAGTCCCTATGCAAAGAAACATTAGAGAACTAACTAGGCAACTAGTTCAGACATTAGATTTTATAAATATATTGCCTTCTGATTTAGAAAAAGAAATTTTTATCACAGACATAATTAGAAACCCCAATGTTAACTTGCAGGAAGCTATATATCTCTTAACTGGAATGAGTGTAAATACCACTGAACAAAAAATTGAGCATATTTTTGATGATGATCCGAAAAATGTTTTTCATAGAATAGCACAGGCAGGGAATTTAAAGGCAGAAGGTCTTGATGCAGAAAAATGCAAAGTAATTGCAATATGCGACTTATATGCTTCCGGGATGCAAATAGTTGAATCTTTTAATTCTCATCTAGCAGAGATTGGAAAGTTAAATGGAGGAGACCATCACCTAACAGATTTGGTAGTATTTGCCCCTCTTGCTACCCTTGAAGGGGCAGTAGTTATTTCTCAGATTGCAGCAGCACAGGGAGTTAAAACAACAATATTTACATCTTCTTCTATTCTTCATGCAAAAGAGCCAGATTTTTATGCATGTCCTCCATTTATGGATGTACCACAAGCTTCAGTTGATCCAGCATACCTAGAGTTAAGGAAAGTAGTATATGGTGAGGCGGCAGACTCAGCATGTACATGGTGGAATTGGTCAGCTAACAGATTGGCTCCATCCCAGGCACATTCTGATTCTGACAAAGAGCTAAGTAGCTTTGGACTAACAAATGAAGATATTACTGAAAGATCTAAGAGGGTCACACCAGAGTTAATGAGGTGTTTGGGGATAGATCCAAGAAATTTTGTAACAAGTGTGACAATTGAAGAAGCAAGAGCATATGGTGCTGTTAACAACCTGGAAAGATTTATTAATTTTAGTCAATAATAAAATTTATTATTCTTTTGGCTAAAGGAGGTACTTCTTTTTTAGCTACCCATCCATTAAGCGGTTCACTCCACCTTTCACCGTGCTTTTGGGCAAACTTGTCTTTTTCCAGCTGATTATTAGGATCACCTTTGTAAAGAAAAAATTCATTCTTTCCTTTACTATCAAATCCCAAATAGAGCTCACCATTTTTAGGATGTGGGAAAAGAGTGTTTTGGAGAGAAGTGGGAAGAACTATTCTAACCATATTTAGCAACCTGTTACTTATCCAAACGTCATTGTCTTTGCTTCCTTCTACAGTAGTTTCTTTGGTTAAAGTGGGTGTTAACGAACTAGAAGATTGAAAAGATTCTATTTTACCTAAACTATTTTCAACAGCCATTAATTACTAACCCTTGATAGGATAACACTTAGATAGTCTATTCTGTCAAGGATGAGGTTTAGGTATTTAATTTTAAATTGTCTTTGTTATAATAGCCCTCATGGCTGTTGAACTTGGCAAGTTTTTAGAAGAACTTAAAATTACCCATCCAGAAGCTGCAGAAACTCTTGGTGAAGTTGCTGACCGCCTATTAGAAGAAGGAAAACTCCCATATAGCCTTAAATCAACAGATAAAAAAAGTAAGCAGGAACGCGATGTAGATAGGGAATTGGAAGTTATTGATTTGGCAGTAAAGATAAGAGATGGGTTTGGAGGAAAAGTTGAAGACAATGCAAGATTAGAAGATCTTGCCAGCAAAAGATATGAAAGGGTTTTTAGACCAATTCCAATAGGAAAAGAAAAATACCCTGAGTGGTTTAAACTCCTTAACTTACTGGATTTAGATACCTCCGATGCTCATTTAGTTATTTCTTCTATTAATGCTGCACTTCGCTGTTTTGGGTCAAGCGATTCAGGACTAGTTTATCAATATGAAACAGTAGGGGATATTAGAAAAGCAAGTTTTAATGAGTTAAGAGGAATTAAACGTTTGGGTAAATTTGGAGCAGTTTTTCTTTCAGTAGCTTTTAATAGGGAACCTAAAGATAAAGGAATATAGACTTCTGTGCGCCTGGAAGGAATTGAACCCTCACAAATTGTTCCGAAGACAATTGCTCTATCCGTTGAGCTACAGGCGCGAATTTAACCCTTATTTCAGGTATAATTATACACTAAAGGGTATTTATGGAGGAAATTACACGCCAGATTGAAGATATTGAAAAGGAGATTAGAGAAACTCCCTACCACAAAGGTACTGAGCATCATATTGGAATGCTAAGGGCACGTATTGCTAGGCTTAAAGATAAGATTGTTGCGGGTAACGCTAAAAAGGGGGGTGGAGGAGGTGGAGGCTATGCTGTTAAGAAGCAAGGAGATGCAACGGTTGTACTAATTGGACCTCCTTCAGCAGGAAAATCTACTTTAATAAATAAACTTACAAATGCTGAAAGCAAGGTTGCTCCATATGCATTTACAACTGTTTCAGTAATTCCAGGTATGCTTAAATATAGGCAAGCATATATTCAGATACTTGATGTCCCTGGACTTATTGAAGGAGCTCAGGAAGGAAAAGGAAGAGGAAAGGAAGTGTTATCAGTAGCAAGAGCTGCTGATTTACTTGTTTTTATTACAGACCCCAAAAGATTAGATTTTCTTAAAAAACTTGTAAAAGAGCTAGAAAATGCTGGAATTAGAATTAATAAAACACCACCTGATATTAAGTATGAGAAAAAGCTTGGTGGTGGGCTTTTAGTCCACTCAAACATTAAGCAGGATTTGGACAGAGAAACTGTTAAAGAAGTGGCAAGAGAATTGGGAATTAAAAATGGAGAGATAAAAATAAATGAGAAGCTGACAATTGAAAGGCTTATTGATGCTTTTTCTAAAAACAGAATATATGTACCTGCAATTTATGTTGTAAATAAGGCAGATACCATGAAGGCAAAAGAAAAGGAGAAGATAGACAAAAGAATACATTTAATCAGTGCAGAAAAGGGAGATGGAATAGATGCTATTAAAGAAACAATATGGGAAAAGCTGGGATTTGTTACAGTTTATTTAGTAAGACCTGAAGATGAAGTTAATTTTGATAATCCAATAGTTGTAAAGAAAGAATTTAGTTTAGAAGATGTTGCAAATAAAATTGGAACTGAGTTTATGGAGGGCAAATCTAAAGCAAAGATTTGGGGTAAAGGGGCTAAGTTTGCAGCCCAGGAAGTATCTTTAGCTACCCGTGTTCAGGATGGGATGCAAATAAGGTTTATCTAATGGGAGAAGTAACCTTTTTTCTTTTTCTTCTTTCCTTCACTGCTTTTTGCAAATGTTTCTCCTACTGAAACTTCTGTAGTTATTTTTGAAAATCCAAATTTGGGAGTTTGCTGCAACCTTAAATCTGTTAGAGTAGGCGGCATTTTTTCCTCTGTTGGGGTAGGTTTGGCTTCTGGTGTGGTACTTTGTGATTCTGTTTGGTTTTCTCCCAGAACAATATCAATTGCTTCTTGGTTTGCTGGTTTTCCACCAACACCAAAAAGACTATCGTACTTATTAATATTTATAATTTCTGAAGCTTTTCTCTCTTTATCGCTCATTACGCAGATTTTACCTTATTGATGAGGTGTGTCAATATCATGAAGAAGACTAATAAGACATAGATATTCTTCCACCTAATACTTTTTCCATCATTTTTCTTCCTTCTGAAGTAAAAGGAGGAAGTTTGGGTTCGTGAAGATCAGAACCTTTACCCAAGCTTAGGTGATCTGGGGAAGAAACAGCACCACCTACTTTTGGAGCAGACTCAAAAGTGGCCGTGTATTGGCCTGCTTCTCCACATTCAATAGATGTAGTAAAAAGAATATCGTTTACTGAATATCCTTTTTCCTGCAGGTCTGAAAGAAGTGCTTTGTGTTCTTGTCTTCCATTGTTTGTTACTAATCCAAAAATATTTGTTTCATTACCTTTTTTAATTGCAATGATTGGAATTCTTGTGACATCTTTTCTTAATAGCATTAAGGCTGTATCTGTAACACTTATTTCATCAGAAGGGGTGGGAAAACCTCCTGCCAAATCTATTATTCCTTTGAACTTAGTGTCTTTAGGGCTTGATAGAAAACTTTTAAATGCAGCAGAGTCTATAAAATTGCCCGATGACTGTTCTGGTATTGGCTCTGACATTATATAGAATTATCAACCACTCCACTGCCTATTTCAATACTTGCTTTAAACAGTTTGTGAAGAAGGCTGTAGTCTCTGACAGCATAAGCTGGAACTGCCAGTTCTTTTGAGTTTGTCTTGGGATCTATATATGTGGAATGGCTTGTATCGTTTGCTAAGACAAAAGAAATACCTGCCTTATATTGTTTGTCTAAAACTAAGATATTATCTGAAGTGCAATGGGGAGGAGTATTGCTTGAGAAACAAGCTCCATCTGGCTCAAAGTTAAAACCCACAATACTGTTGGGGTTTAAACTAAAAATCTTATTTAACCAGTCGTAGTAGGAGTGAAGAAAAGAAGGAGTGTTTTGACCATCTTCTCCTATATATTCTGATATTTTAGTTTGGTTTAAATCCTTACCTACCTTTTCTGGAAAAAGAAGGCTGTATAAAAATGTTGCTTTTTGAGATGCTATAAACATTGCAACCTCAGAGGCATATTTTTGATTCAAATCAATTGTTAAAAGCCTGGATTTGAATTCAAATATTTTATCCATAGCTTTCCCATATGATGCATAGCTTGAAATAAGGAATTTAATGTACATTGTGTAGTCTCCATATAAAGTAGCTAACCTGTGGTAGCGCATGGTTAAACTGATATTTGAAGCTTCAACTTCAGGAGTATGAGTTATCCTTTCGAGCATATCAGAATAATATCACAAAAAGCTAAATGCTATTATTCATGTGAGGCTGTATTCCTGGTATAATGTAAACACTTGCCGAAGTGCTGTAATTGGTAGCCAGGCACGATTCAGAATCGTGTGCCCCTTACCGGGCGTGGAGGTTCGAGTCCTCTCTTCGGCACTTGCATTCGTTATATTTTCGGTATAATGTTAATGAGATAGAGGTAGGAGATAATGCGCTGGTCAAGAGATTTTGCATATGTAGTTGGGTTGATTGCTACTGATGGATATTTGTCGAAAGATGGGCGCCATATTGATTTTACTTCTAAGGATTTAGAACAAGTAGAAAATTTTAAAAGAATATTACGTTTAAGTAACAAGATAGGTATTAAGAATTCGGGTAGTAGCAACAAAAGATATTATCGCATCGAGTGGGGAAATGTAAAATTATATAGGTATTTAGAATCTATAGGATTGCATTCGAAAAAATCGAAGACTATCAAGAATATAAAAGTGCCTAATAAATATTTTCCTGACTTTTTAAGAGGCTGTTTAGATGGTGATGGATATACTTTTTCTTATTGGAGCAAACAGTGGCCTAACAGTTTTGTATTTTATAGCGGTTATGTATCAGCAAGCAGGGATTTTCTGTGTTGGCTAAAATTTAAAATAGAATATCTCTATCAAATAAAAGGGTATATTTCAAAAGGTGGGCGAGGGAGCTACTTGCTAAAATATGCAAAATATAGCTCTTTAAGGTTGTTAGAGGTGCTGTACTATTCAGAAGGAGTTACCTGTTTAAGTAGGAAAAAGTTTAAAATTGACCAAGCATTGGGTATAATACAATCAACAAGCGGGAGTGGCGGAACTGGCTATACGCGTACGCCTAAGGAGCGTATGGAGAAATCCGTGGAGGTTCGAGTCCTCTCTCCCGCACCAAAGGGCGCTTAACTCAGCGGTAGAGTGTTTCGTTTACATCGAAAAAGTCGGGGGTTCGAATCCCTCAGCGCCCACAAAATTTGATATAATCTCGTAAAAGCCGAGATAGCCAAGGTGGTCAAGGCACTTGTCTGAAGAACAAGCTATGCAGGTCCGACTCCTGCTCTCGGCACAAATAAGACATTTTTGATAGTTTTAGAGTAATTAAATTGTTCTAAATGCGGCGGTAGTTCAGTGGTAGAATGTCTCCTTGCCAAGGAGAAGGTCGGCGGTTCGAGTCCGCTCCGCCGCTCAAAATGCCCCTGTAGCTCAATGGATAGAGCATCTCCCTTCTAAGGAGGAGATGAGGGTTCGATTCCCCCCAGGGGCACATTTTAGTTAAATGAAAAAAATAATATTTTTACTGTCCTTTTTCTTTTTAACACTCTTCGTTTTTGCACCTTCTGTTTCTGCAATTACTGACCCTACTTTGGTTCCTAACAATAAATTTGGCATCCATGTTGTAGATGCAGGGGACTTGGAAAATGTTGCAAAGTTAACTAATTCCAATGGAGGAGATTGGGGTTATGTGACTTTAGTTATTCAAAAAGGAGAAAGAGACACCAGACGCTGGCAAAGGGTTTTTGATGAAATGAGAAGACTCCATTTAATACCTATTGTCCGTGTAGCAACAGCCCCAAATGGTGATGTCTGGGAAAAACCTAATCCTGATGAAATAGACGGCTGGGTATCTTTTTTTAACTCTCTAAACTGGGTTATTAAAAACAGGTATATTACAGTTGGGAACGAGCCAAACCATGCCAAAGAGTGGGGAGGGCAAATTAACCCCTCTGAGTATGCTACCTACCTTAAAACCTTCTCAGGTAAGCTTAAAAGTGCCTCTGGGGACTACTTCATACTACCTGCTGGATTAGATGCCTCAGCAGGCAATACAAGAGACAGCATGGATGAGTCTACCTACCTAGCTAGAATGATATCTAGCGAGCCAGATCTTTTTAACAATATAGATGGGTGGGCATCTCATTCATATCCCAACCCCAATTTCTCAGGAAGCCCAGATGGAGTTGGAAAGGGAAGTGTTAGGTCTTATTTGTGGGAAGAAGACTATTTGAAGACCTTAGGAGTGACTAAAAATCTTCCTGTTTTTATTACAGAAACAGGATGGACTCATGATGCAAGTGGAAGGCTTCCTGGAAATACCAGTTCAAATGACTTAGGAGCAAAATATGAGGAAGCATACAAATATGCTTGGAACAGTCCAAATGTGGTTGCGGTTACTCCTTTTGTTTTTAGCTACCAGGATAATCTTTTTGATATGTTTTCCTGGAAAAAAAGGGATGGAAATTTCTATAACTTTTACTACTCAGTACAGAACCTAACTAAAGTAGCTGGCAAGCCAGTTCAGGTAAATGAGGGGGAAATATTAAGCGGGATAACTCCTCAAATAGGAAATACTGACAATGATTTTTACTCCCTTCTTTTTGTTAAAAATAACGGTCAGGCTATTTGGGATAAGGCAAACTTGGGGGTAAGATCTGATAAGGGGGAAAGTTTCCAGATAGTTTCTACAGTACCTGCAACTATTGAACCAGGACAAATAGGCATAATTTCAATTAAAGGAAAACTTCCTCAGGAGTCAGGGTCATACAAAGACTTTTTCCTCTTGTTTAACAATCAGCCTATTACACAGAAGTATTTCTTTGAAATTAAAGTCATACCTTTTGTAACACTCCAGACTATTATCGAAAATGCAAAAATGTTCTTCATCTCTAAATTAAGCCTAGGAAGATAATTTTGGCTAGTTTTCTTCGGAAATGATAAAATAGGGCAATCTACGGGCCGCTAGCTCAACGGTAGAGCAGTACCCTCTTAAGGTAACGGTTAGAGGTTCGAATCCTCTGCGGCTCACTTTGCAAATATGTCTTTTAAATTAAAGTCAGAAGTTGTTCTTTACGAGTTCTCTTCCACTGAAAGAAATATACAGATGGAAAAGGTGGGGCATGTTGTTCTTTCAAGAGAAAAGAAGCTGCACAATGGGTGGGTTGTGAAACTAAAGGGTAAGGAAGAGGCTGATGTTGAGGGAAAAAGTTTGAGAGATGCTGAAGGTAAACTAAGAATTATAGATAATGATACTTTAGGTTTGTCTTGGAGAACGGACTTGCCAGGTTGTATGAGGATGTTTTTCCCGAAGCCTTTCAATACATGGAGTTCTGAAGAAATAATCAGACCTGAAGAACCTATCGTAGATCTAAACGGAACTAGACATCAACGAGTTGAAAGTTTTCCTGAGGTTTTTACACTTTTTGATAGATTAAACAGTCAAAAACTTATAGAGAAGAGACTTGAAGATGTAAGAGGGAATTATGATGTAAGATGGGAAACTAAGCTAATTTATGAGCCATCCCTTCCTCCACAGTCAAGGAAATAAATAACTATAAAACTTGACTTCCCAACCTCATATATGGCATTCTAAGAGCTAGAATGCTAGAAGAGCCATTAAAGTTTTGGCGTGATTTAACCCTAATTGCTGCCTTTTTCATACTTGCACCAATTACTTTGGGACTAAGTATTTTTTCCTTAATTAACTTAGGCACACCTAGTGCTTCTGCTTCTAATGTTCCTAGTGCAACAAGCACAGCCTTAAGACCAGGAGTACAAGTATACGCCTCACTTCCAACCAACTTTCCTACTGTTTCAAGTGAAATTGAGGTAAAGGATGCAAGGGTGGAGATAGTTAGACAATACTTGGCAAACTATGATTCACCTTTATTGCCATATGCTTCTAAACTGGTTGAAGAAGCTGACAAGAATGAACTTGATTTTAGGCTTCTTGCTGCTATTGCCCAGAAGGAATCAAATCTTTGCAAGATCATTCCATATGGAAGCTATAACTGCTGGGGATGGGGAATAACCAGTGTTTCTTCTTTAGCCTTTAAATCCTTTGATGTAGGAATTGAAACAGTAAGCCGCGGATTAAAGGAAAACTATATAGATGAAGGTTTAAAGACTCCTGAAGAAATTATGACCAAGTACAACCCAGGTTCACCTAATGGAGAATGGGCAAAAGGTGTAAGACAGTTCATGGATGAAATGGAATAAGGCCTTCTTTTTTTGGCTCCACACTCAAGTATGTAGTAAACTAGAGCAATGGGAGCAGCATATGACAGTTATGACTATCTGTCTTATTGGAATGAAAGAAAGTATGAGCATGAATCTGAGGTTTATGCTCTAAGGTGCTTTTTAGATAGAATTCCAAAGATTGCCAAGGCTATTGAGCTTGGGGGAGGATTTGGAAGACTTGCTCCTTACTACCTTTTTAGAGCCAAAACAGTTACCTTGACAGACCCTTCTGCAAAGCTTCTTAGCATTGCTAGAAAACAGCTAAGTGCCTATAGCAACATGAAGTATGTCCAGACATCTCTGGAAAATGCCAAAAACAAGTTTAGAAAAGGCAGTTTTGATCTTGTTTTAACAGTTAGGGTGCTACACCATATTCCAAATGTTAGTGAAGCCTTTGATATTATTGAGTATTTGGTAGAACCTAATGGGCATGTGATATTTGAATTTGCAAATAAAATGCATGGAAAAGCCGTGATTTCTCATCTATTAAAGGGAGATTTTAAGTTCCTAAATGACACTAATTCTATTGATGTAAGAAGTGCAGAATCGATAAAAGCTAAAACACTTCCTTTTCTTAATCATCACCCTAAGGCTATTGAGGATGAGCTTTCAAAACATGGTTTTGAGGTAGTCCAAAAAAGGTCAGTTTCTAATATTAGAAGTGTTTCTGCTAAGAAACATATACCTATATCTGTATTGTTATGGGTTGAAAAGCTAGTGCAAATACCCTTTGCTTACCTCAATTTTGGGCCTTCTATTTTTATCCTCGCTCGTAAAAAGGGATGAAAGTTGTCAAAACTTGACAATCCTATAATGCTTTGATATATTGACAGCACGTTCTGAGGCTGATTCTGTTAAATGCAGAAGAAGCGTTAGGATTTCCTTGGCCCTCCTTCTGGAGGGCCTTTTTTTTGCCATAAATTTGATATAATAGCCTTGTAGCATGCCCTCGTGGCGAAATGGTAGACGCGCAGGATTTAGGATCCTGTGGAAGCAATTCTGTAGAGGTTCGAGTCCTCTCGGGGGCACTTTTTTCTTCTTGCAAAAATTTAGCAAGTCTCTAAACTAGGATTATGAAGTCTAGGAATAGTTTATACCTACTTCTGCTTCTAATCCCATCAATTGTTTTTGCTTTGGTGTTAGTCTTTATGACAAAGAATGCCAAACAGCAACAAGCAGCAGTTTATGAAGCACCCACAGTATTGGGGACAGAAACTCAAAAATGAAACAGATTTTTTTATACATAATTGGAGTTGTCATTTTTATAATTGTTGTTGGACTTTTAGTTAAAAACAACAAAATTACAGGAGTTGGAATACCTGCTCCTACTTCCACCTCTGCCTTACCTTCAACTAATTTAAAGACAATTAGTGTTGGAGGCACTTCTATCAAGGTAGCTGTTGCAAAAAGTGAAGATGAAAAAAGGAAAGGCCTTTCTGGAGTGTCTTTAATGGCTCAAGACCAGGGAATGATTTTTGACTACAAAGACCAAGGACTACGTCCTGCATTTTGGATGAAAGATATGCTTTTCCCCTTAGATTTTATATGGATTAAGGCAGGTAAGGTTATAGAAGTAACTACTAATGTTTCACAACCGGTTCCTGGCACAAGGGATGCTGATTTAAAGATATACCTTCCAAAGGAAAGTGTTGATTATATATTAGAAGTTAATTCCGGATTTGTTGGGAAAAATAATATAAAAGTGGGTACCACAGTTGATACTAGTCAGTTGTAATTTCTTCCAGTTCTTTTACTCCTCCAAAAGCAATTCTATCTGGAACATAGTCAGATGTTTCTAGCATCCCGCCTTGGGCTACCACAAAGTGTCCCCATCTTTTATTGATGTTATCTACAGCACTTACTAATTCTTTTTTCTTTTCAATGTTTTCAAATAGGTTTAGCTGCAAAGTATCTTTTTTGGTTAAGTTGAAGCAGGAAACTGCAATATTTGCAACTGGTTTAGGAAGAGGAGATTTACACATTAGTCTAAATGCTGTTTTAAAAATATCTCTTGAGTCAAAGATTGGGTGGGGAAGCTTTAATCCTTTGTGCCAATAAGTGTGGTCTTTAAAAAGAAGTGCTAAATGAACCCCTTGGACCTTGTAGCCGGCTTTTCTTAATCTAAAGCCAGTCTTTTCAGAAAGCTTAGCTAATATTGGGGAAAGGTCCTTAGGACTTTTGAATGGTTTTGGAAGGGAATATGAGTTGCCATAGCTACGCCTTCCCCACTCAAC
Source organism: Patescibacteria group bacterium (assembly GCA_036381415.1). GTDB lineage: Bacteria > Patescibacteriota > Microgenomatia > UBA8517 > UBA8517 > DASVCV01. The sequence continues at coordinate 42,683 of DASVCV010000007.1, read as the reverse complement.
ATCATCAATCTCAAACCCATGAAGACGCACCCACCAGTAGTATCCGGCAATGGAGGAAAATGCTGCTTTAAGTTTCCAGATTGGGGAGTCATAAAACTGGCTAACTGAATAAATTCCCATGCCCATGAGGCGGCTGGCATTTCTTGCTTTGATTCCACAAAGGTCAACTAAGTTAAGTTTTGAAAAAACACTTTCAAAGTTATCTTTGTTTATTTCTTCTAAGCCATCAGGCTTATGAAGAGAGCAGGCAGTTTTAGCTAGAAACCTATTTGTTGAAATTCCAACTGAAACAGTAAGGTAGTCTCCAACTTCTTTTTTAATTCTTTTTTTGATTTCTAGACCAATATTTGTCATTCCTTTTGCACTTACTGGGTAATCTTTTAAATTTAAAACAAATTCATCAATTGAACGGGGAACAAAATCATTAGTGTAGGAAGAGAGGACTTTTCTTAATTTAAGATGAACATCTCTATATTTAGGAGCATCTGGGGGAAGAACAATTAAAGAAGGACAAAGAAGCCTGCCTTCTTTTACCCTCATTCCTGTTTTTACTCCTAATCTTTTGGCTTCATATGAGGCAGCTAGAATACAGCCTGAGGAAGTAGCATATGCTGCAACTGCAACCGGCTTGTTTCTTAACAGAGGATTGGCTTGCTGTTCAACCATGGCAAAACAAGAATTTAGGTCTATGTGCATAACATATGGCTTTTCAGGATTAAAATTAGTTTGAAAGTCCATCTGAGATTTCTTCAAGTCTCCAAAAGAGAGTTTCACTATTAAGAACTAATCTAAAGAAAAGGTTCTGGCTTGCCACTGAGAAAACATGATATAAAGTCCGGCCCTGCCTATAAGTGTGGTGAAGTCCTATTTTTGTGATTTTGTAAATTCTTTGTCTCCAGACAATGTTTGTGGGATAAACCTTTTTGGTGGCACTGTTAAAAGTAGAGACAACTGATACTGGTTCGGATATTCTTTGGATCATACTTATTTATAAACCCAAAAAGAAACCGAAGTCAATATGGAAGTTTTAATATTTAGGTAAAATCACTTTATGATTTCTCTTATAGGCTTGGATGCGTGAGTCTATTTCAGAAGAAGTGAGATTATGGGTTCCAACAAGAGGCAAGACACTGGGAACAAGAGGAATAATTGCTCTTGCTTTCCTTTTTTCATAGTTACAAGTAACCATGTCATTTTCCTCAAGCTTTTGGATACATTTATAGACAATTGATTTGGAATTGGATCCAAAGTCCACTGATTCTAGTCCTAAAACATCATGAATATATTTTCTTTCCTTCTGAAGCTTTTCTTTTAGTTCCTCCATGGTTGGAGGATATCCTTTTTCTCCAATTCCTTCCCAAATAAATCTTAAAACCAGAAGATCTTTGTAATTTAGTGGTAGGGCACGCTCTTTCTCTTTCATATTTTTATCCTAGGTTGTGGTTTGGGATTATATCATACCAGTTTCTTAATAGGTTCTTACCTTAAACTTATGGGGTATTGAAAAAATATAACTGATGCTAACAACACAAGACTTATTAAATATTTGTTTGGCCATTGGATTTTTATCTCTTGTTGCAGTCATATCATTTACTCTAATTCAGATATCTTTAACTTTGAAAGCTATAAGAATTGTTGCTGAGGAAGTTAGAAACACTGCACATAATATTTCTTTATTTAGAAGTGAAGTAAAAATTGGAGCATTATCATTTATTAAAAGTTTGTTAGGTGGAAGGGGAAGGAGGTGATACACATTGGCAAGAAATAATGACTACGACAGATATTCGAGAGATATGGCAAATGGAATGGGAGTATTCTGGGCAGCTTTGACTGGACTTGTAGTGGGAGCTGCTGCTGTTTTTTTCTCTGATGAAAGAAACAGAAAAAGAGTGAAGGCTACAGTTAATGACTGGAAAGAAAAAGGGGCAGACAAGATTGATGAGATCCAGGACAAAATTGATCAGGCAAAGGAAGATGTTGGGGAAAAAGCAAAAGACTTAAAAGAGAAAGGTTTGGATAAAGTTTCAGAAGAGCTTGATAGAACTCAGGATAGGTTAAGAGAAGAAAGAGGAAAGACTAGACAGAAAAGAGGATAAGGCTATAAAACTTTGAACTTTGATGCTAGGAATGTTGTAAAATGAAGGCGTGAAGAAAAAAATTGCAATTTTCTCCTTTCTAAGTCTTATCCTTGGTTTACTTGCTGGAATTTTGGTTCAAAGACAAATACTTTCTAAACCTACTCAAAATAAGATAATTCAAAAGATAGTTGATAGAACTCTAGATAAATACACAATTGATAGTTTGGGAAAAGCATATCCTAACATTAACCCTGTTGCTATTACAAAAGAAAGAGTGGTAGAAGATAAACCGGGCTTTACCTCCTATCTTTTTACTTTTAGCTTTGATCCAAGCTTGGGTGGAGGAGGCACAAAAAAGGTTTCTGGAATAATAAATATTCCAAAATCAACAGTTGTAGACAAGAAGTTTCCTCTTATTTTAATGGCAAGGGGATATGTTGATGCAGACAAATACGTCAGCGGCGAGGGAACACAGCATGGGGCAGAAGCTTTTGCTAACAACGGGTTTATCACTGTTGCACCTGATTTTCTTGGATATGGAGAAAGTGATAAAGAGCCTTCTGATACATTTGAGGCAAGATTTCAAACCTACACTACTTTTATGACACTAATGAAGTCAGTAAACAATATACCTGAATGGGATGGCAAGAATATTTTTCTCTGGGGGCATTCAAATGGAGGACAGATTCTATTAACAGTGCTTGAGATTACAGGAGTGGAATATCCAACAGTCTTGTGGGCACCTGTTTCAAAACCTTTTCCATATTCAATTCTTTTTTATACAGATGAAGCAGATGATTTAGGAAGATTCTTACGAAAGAAGCTTGCTGATTTTGAGGCAGTATATGATCCTAATCTTTATTCAATACATAATTATTTAGATAGAATTAAAGCACCAATTGAGTTAGAACAGGGAACAGCTGATGTGTCTGTTCCATTTATCTGGAGTGATGATTTAAACAAAAAATTAAAAGAAGATAAAGTAGAGATAATTTACAATGTCTACCCAGGAGCAGACCACAACTTAATGCCTTCCTGGAATACAGTTGTGGCAAGAGATATTGCTTTTTTTAATAAGCATATCTAATATAAAAGAAGAGATATGAAGTTGGTAATGAAGCTTGCTATTAATGTGTTTGCTCTTCTTGTGGTTGCCTATATTGTTCCAGGGTTTAATTTAGACAACTTAACCAGTGCAATTGTTGCTGCTGTTGTAATTGGAGTAGTTAATACCTTTATAAAACCAATCCTGCAGCTTATTGCACTTCCAATCTCGCTTCTTACTTTTGGAATTGCAGCCTTTTTAATTAATGTTGCACTTTTGTGGGCAGTGAGTTTAATTGTTCCTGGATTTACAATTTCAAGTTTTGCTACTGCAATTATTGCTTCAATTGCACTGTCTCTCATTTCCTGGTTTCTCCATAAACTGGCACGCGAATGAGAAAAGTCTTAGGAACTCTTGCAACAATCTTTGCCATTTTTTTCTTTGCACCAACTGGACTTATACTTGCTTCCTGGAATGCAATACCCGGAGACACCCTTTATTCAACTAAAAGAGCATTTGAAGGTGTTGCCTTGGCAATTACAGTTAAGACTCCAATTGGATCAGCTCTTTCAATTAACTTTACAGATAGGAGGTTTAAAGAAGCAGATAAACTTCTTGCAAATAAAGGTTCAACCTTGGGGTATTCACTCTTAGTTGAACAAGCTCAACAAACACAAAAATTGATATCAGACCAGAAAGATCCAAAAAAGGCAGCTGAATTTATAGCAAGCATTGATGAATATCAAAAAAGCATTGAGGCAAAAAGCACAGCTTTACAATATCAAGCCTCTACTACAAGTGTTAATCCGGTAATTCCTCAAACACAAGTAACTGCAAATACCAATACAGTTCTCCCTACATCTGGTACCGCCCAAACAACTACACAGACACCTTCGCAAAAGGTAAACACACCAACAGCTCCAGTTGCTGCAACTACTAATATACCGACAAGCACTGCACAGACCCAAGAAAATATCATTCAACTAAATCAAGTGAATGAGAACCTGGAAAAAATTAAGGAAGAAGTGAAGAAAGACCTTCCACCCCAGGCTTCAGAGAGAGCTAGAGAGATACAAAATAATAAAGAACAAAATATTCCTAATAGTCCAAACAATGATACAAATTCTTCAGCAAATTCACCCAAAGGAAAAAATTAGCTAGAAATTGCTCTTTCTTGTATAATTTAGGCATGAGTGAAAACAAAAAGACTAAACAGAAAAACAGTTTTATCAAAACTACCCCTGCAAGCACTTTAGGGTTTAGAACCCCAAGCTTCTTTAGGGGAAGTAAGTTTGGTGGAAAAGGAAATACTGTCAAATTTGATCCAGCCAGATTTAAAACCCAGCATAAAGGCTGATTTTGGGTTTTGGTCAATTTTCAGGTATAATACGAGCTATGGCCAAAGCTCATCCAAAAGAGAAGTCAGTTTCTAAAATAACATCCACTGTTGCTACAACAGAAGACGGTAGCGTCCAGATTACTTTTAGCATTCCTAAAAAAGTCATTGAGGATGCACAGGAAAAGATTGTTCTTGATTATCAGAAAAACACTACTATTGCCGGATTTAGGAAGGGAAATGCCCCACTTGAAAAGGTAAAAGCAAAAATTGGAGAGCAGGAATTAACAGAAAAATGTTTGGCCCAGATTCTTCCTTTGGCTTATTCAGAAGCAGTTACTGCAAATAAAATAAAGCCAATCACATACCCCAAGTTTGAACTTTTGAGCCAGGGAGATACTTGGCAGGTAAGAGCTACTACAGCCCTTTTCCCTGAGATTGAATTGGGAGATTACAAAAAGACTGTTGAAGGAGCTTTAAGAGCTGCCTCACTTAAAAAAGAACTTACTAAAGAAGAAAAAGAGCAAAAGGTAATTTCTACTCTTTTAGAAACAGTCAAAGTAAAACTTCCAAGACTCTTAATTGATGAAGAGGTAAACACCAGACTTTCAAGCTTACTAGCAAGAATTGAAAAACTTGGACTTAATCTTGATTCATACTTGGCTTCTATTGGCAAAACAGGAGAAGGATTAAGAAATGAGTATGAAAAACAGGTAAAAGAAGGAATTACTATTGAATTGGCCTTAAATAAAATTGCAGAAAATGAGGCAGTAGAGGTGTCTGAAAAACAGGTAGATGACGCCATTAAAGCAACTGGGGTTGAAGCACCTCAAAACCCTGAGCAGAAATTAGTTGTGAAATCAGTTTTAAGGCGTCGGGCTGCGCTTGACCGCTTGATGGCACTAGTCTAAAATGTTTCCAACTTTCAATTAGCGGATGAGGTATCATCCAAGATATAATCTAGAAGTATGGATAAAAACCAGACTAAACAGCAAAAAGCTCAAAAGCAAATTAGAAGGCAAAATGTACTTGAAGCCTTAAAAGAAGTAGGAAACTCCACTGGCAAATCTGTTAAAGAAGATTTACTCCGCGAATCAGCAAGAGAATTCATGAATCAAATCTTGGGAATGAAGCCCAAGAGAAAGTTTTCCGGGGATATGGAACCAGGAAAAGAAGTGGTCATGAATGATGTAAAAACCGGAAAGCAAGAACAGACTGATAAACTAAAAAAACAGCTTGGTTTTGAAAGACAGATTAGACAAGAAGAGAAGGGCATACTTGAAAAACAAAATCAAAATTTAAGGCTTGAACTTCATGCAATTACAACTGAGATTGCAAAAATTGCACACTCAACTCCACAACTAGCACGTCAGGTTGAGATTGCAACAATACAGGCTCCAGCAAATCCTGGAGTTTACCATTTGATTTTCTTTGAAAGAATATTGGAATTTGTTAGAAGCTTTAGAAAAAACATAGAAAGCGCCAATGCCTGGCTTGGAGCTGCAAACAAAAGAGCACAAAAGAAAACCTTCTGGGGACAATATAAAAAACATGGAGGTAAAAGACTTCTTTCTTCTGAAGATTACTTACAAAGATCAGCTGGCTAGGTTTGACATGTGTGTAGCTCTTCAGACAAGCAAAGCTTGGCAGCAAGATATACTTGTGCTAGAATACTTTTAATGTCAAGGAATTTTCTCACATCAGTACTCTTTAACCTTATTATTAAGGGCTAAGATTTGGTGGGAGGAAAAAGAACAAATAAATAAATTAAAATAAACAAATAAAAAAGAACAAACCTCTCACCAGAGAGGTTTTTTTAATACCAAAATGTTAACAGAATTAAAAGAAATAAACATACAAGAACATAATGAGGATCTAGGAAATATTAGTCCATTAATAGGAAGAGAGGTTTATGTCTCTTCTTCTACAATTGGACCTGGCGAAATGAGACTTTTAAGAAGAGCTTATAACTGGATTGGTGATAGTGAGACTGCACGAGCACTAGAGTTTAGACTTCACAACAATAGTTGTGTAGCTTCTAAAGATGTGTTTGGAGAAGACAGGCCAGCGTCAGCTTATTTTACTCTCTTAAAAGATGGTACATTTGTCATTGAGTGGGGAAAAATAAATCCAAATGGAGAAGCTAAGTTGCATGATTTTTTAAACAGGGAGGTTGATTATATAAATAGACAAAAAGATGGAGGTGTTGTGAGATCAGGACACTTAGCATACATAACTGTTCCTGGGGGATATAAAGTAAGAGTGGCACTACTTGACTGTTTATTAAGTGAAAAGGAAGTAGATTACCCTAGTTCAAATTACACAATAGTTTCAACTTTACTTAAGCAAGGAATTGTTCCATTAGCATCAAATGGACGTCCTGTTAACTTAAAAGGAGGTGATCAAAAATGGAAATAAAGAAAGCTTATGGATTTATTGAAGGACCTGATTTTTCCCAAGTTAAGGAAAACAAAGAGGAAGAAAAAGGAAATACGCAACCTGTTATTGAAATTGAAGATTATTATCATGGAGCTTCGGGATTGGGAGTAACTACAGATATAGCATTTATTAAAGGTAACAGTAATAAGACTAATGTGGAAGAAGGCAGATAAGCAGAATTTAGTGCATAGAATAATACTTGTATTGTTCGTATATAGGAGATATTCTTAAATAGTGAGATCACAGTGGTACGAGTACAAAAATAAGTCTATCAACTTAAGACAAAGTGGAAAATCTATCGGTGAGATTGAAAGAAAGCTGGGTATACCTCGGTCTACATTGAGTGGCTGGCTAAGAGGAATTGAACTAACTCCTACTCAAAAACAAAGTCTAGACAGGAGAGTAAGAGCGTCCCTTAAACAAGCAAGAAAAAAAGCTGTTGTATGGCACCACGCCCAAAAGGAAAAAAGAATACTTGAAGCAAGACATCAAGCAAGCCTTGTTTTAAGCAATATAAATTTCCAAGACAAGAGTCTTCTGGAGCTTGCATTGTCTATGCTTTATCTTGGTGAAGGTACAAAAAAAGGACGTACATCTCTTGGAAATACTAATCCAGTAATTCTTAAGTTTTTCGTGGAATGTTTACATATCCTTTATGGAGTGGATAGAAAAAACTTGAGATGCGAACTCCATTTAAGGGTGGATCAAGATGCAGAAAAGTTAATAAGGTTTTGGTCAGCTCAATTAAAAATACCTCGTAAAAATTTTAGTTTTACCAGAGAGAAGCGTCCTGTTAGTTCTAAAACTTATGAGACATATAAAGGAGTATGTGCCATTGAGTGTGGCAGGATTGATCTAATGAGGAGGATAAGCTTTATAAATGAGGGCTTTTGCAGTAAAATACTGGAGTAGTTGGTCGATTAGCTCAGTTGGTAGAGCGCCTTTTTGACGTAAAGGAGGTCGTCAGTTCGAGCCTGGCATCGACCACATAACAAGGGCCCGTGGTATACTGGTAACACACTTCTATGGCATAGAAGGATAGAGGGTTCGATTCCCTCCGGGTCCACAACTTGACAATGAGTTTTTGAAATCTCATAATAAATTATTCTGAAGCGTTATTATTTGGATTCACCAACCAGAAAGCTAAAGACGGGTTGTTCACGAAACGGACTAAGAGAAGTAAGAGAAGTGGAACCACGGTTTAGCCGTCTTCTTAAATAATTAGGAAGGCGGATTTTTTGTTTTTAGAAGGAAATTAATATGAATAGTAAAAATAAAAAAATTAATGAAAGTGAAGTAAAGGAAAAAGAGTGGGACCACAAAGTCCTTGGAAAGAAACTTGATCTTTTTACCTTTTCTGACACTGTGGGAAAAGGACTTCCACTCTGGACTTATAAAGGAGCTGCTGTAAGGAGAGTCCTTGAGCGCTTTATAGTGGATGAAGAGCTAAAGCGTGGATATAGCCATGTTTATACTCCAGAAATTGCAAAACTAGATTTGTATAAAAAGTCAGGACATTATCCTTACTACAAAGATTCAATGTATGCTCCAATTGTAATTGAGGATGAAGAGTACATGCTTAGGCCCATGACTTGTCCGCATCATTTTGAACTTTATTTGTCAAAACCACATTCATATAGAGAGCTCCCTATTAGGATTGCAGAATTATCAAAGTTATTTAGATACGAGAAATCAGGGGAGTTAATGGGACTAATTAGAACAAGATCTTTCTGCTTGGCTGATGCCCATATTATTGCAAGGAAGGACCAGGTTAATTCTGAGCTAAATGGTGTTTTTGATTTGATTGAGTATGTTTCAGGCGTATTAGGATTGGTTAAAGATAACGATTATCACTACAGACTATCTTTGGGTGATAGAGAGAATACAAAGAAATACTACAAGGATGATAAAGCCTGGGATGAGGCAGAAGAGATATTAAGAAGTGTATTAAAGGGAAGAAAAGACAAATTTGTTGAAGCTAAAGGAGAAGCTGCTTTTTATGGACCAAAGGTTGATATTCAAATGATTAATGCTAATGGAAAAGAAGACACTGCTTTTACTGTTCAATATGACTTTGTCTTTCCTAAAAGATTTAAATTAGCCTACACCAATGAAAAAGGTGAACAGGAGGAAGCAGTTGTAATTCATAGATCTTCAGTAGGAGCCATTGAGAGAAGCATTGCTTTCTTAATAGAAAAATATAAAGGAGCATTTCCTACTTGGCTTGCTCCAGTCCAGGTAAAAGTACTTGCCTTAACTGAGAAAAATGTTAAATATGCAGAAGAGATAGTTAGCAAGCTACTTGAAAAAGGAATAAGAGTAGAGGCAGATGACAGGAATGAAACACTTCAAGCTAAGATTAGGGATGCCCAAATGGAAAAAGTCCCCTACATGCTTATAATTGGAAATAAGGAGGAAGAGGCTAAAAAAGTAGCAGTAAGAGACAGGTCTGGCAAAGACTATGGACAGGTTAGTTTGAGTGAGTTTTTATCAAAAATTGAGGGTGAAATTGAAAAGAAGAGCAATATTTAAGAAGATAGCTTGGCTCCAAGCCCAGCTTGTGGTAAAATAACTGCGTCACATTGAGAAAAGGGAATATAAATTTACGAGTGAATGAAGAGATCCGTGCCCCGGAATTAAGAGTAATTGGGGAAGACGGAAAGCAAGTTGGGTTGTTAGATAGAAGTACTGCCTTAGCTAAAGCACGCGAGGTAGAACTAGATCTAATTGAGATTGCACCTGGTGCAAAACCACCTGTAGCTAAAATAGCTGATCTAGGTAAATACATATATCAAGAGGAAAAAAAGAAAAAAGCAGGGGCAAGGAAATCTAAAGGAGGGGAAGTTAAGGAAATCAGGCTTTCTCCTTTTATAGCAGAGAACGATTACAATACAAGACTGGAAAGAGTAAAAGAGTTTTTGAAAGAGAAAAACAAAGTTAAATTAACAGTTGTATTTAAGGGAAGACAGATGGGAAGTAGAGGATTTGGATATGATCTTTTAGGCAAAACCATAAAAGATCTGGGAGAGACAATTCATGTAGATATGGAGCCTAAGTTTATTGGAAGGCACCTAATAATGACAATCTCACCTGTAACCAAATCAGCAAAGCCCAAAGAGGAAGTGGAAGTTAAAGAAAAGGAAACAAAGTAAAATGCCAAAACAAAAATCAAGAAACTCAATCACAAAAAGATTTAGAGTTACAAAAAATGGAAAGCTAATGAGAAGAAGATCTTTTAGCAGCCATTTGCGTGAGAAGAAATCAAAGAATAAGAAAAGAGCACAAAAAAGGCCAGTTGAAATGAAAGGCTATATGGCTAAAAAGATTAGAACATTTTTAGGGGTAAAATACACAGCAAAGTAATATGGCAAGAGTAAAATCACCAGCACAAAGAAGACATAGAGTACTAAGAAGTGCTACTCGTGGCATGAAGCAAGCCAGAAGAAGAAGAGTAAAGGCTGGAAAAGAAGCTTTAATCCATGCCGGCCAGTATGCATATGCCGGAAGAAAGCTTAGGAAAAGAGATATGAGAGCATTATGGATAGTAAGACTCAATGCTGCAGTACGCGAAAATGGATTAAGCTACAGCAAATTTATTAGCCTACTTAAGACTAAAAAGATTGAATTAGACAGAAAAATGCTAGCTGAAGTAGCAGCAACTGACCCTGTTGCTTTTAAAGAAATAGTATCTTCACTTAAATAAAAATATGATAATGTTTTTTACCACCTTTTGCTTTAGAATAAGATAAGCTAAGGGTGGAGAAAATGTTTTATTTATAGCTCTCCACCAGGAGGGCTTTTTTAATGCAGAGAATGAGATTGCAGTTAGTACATAAATTATGAGAGAAGAAATAATTAATATTAAAAACCAGGCGTTAGCCCAGATAATGGATGCGGCAAGTATTGAGGAGCTGGAAAGGGTAGAAATGTCATATCTGGGAAGAAGCGGTAAACTAACCCTTCTTATAAAAAAGATAAAAGAGTTAAGCCAAAATGAAAGAAAAAGCGCAGGGACAATTATTAATGAAGCAAAAGACACTATCTATGAGACCCTTGCAAGACAAAAGAATAAAATTAATGAAACATCCAGAGTTTGGTTTGACCCGACAATTCCTGGAATTAAGCCAAAAGTAGGAACTCTACATTTATTAACTTACGCAATTGACGAAATTGCTCATACTTTTGAGAGAATTGGTTTTTCTAGAGTGAGATATCCTGAGGTTGATTGGGACTGGTTTGCTTTTGAGGCACTAAATATGCCAAAGAATCATCCTGCAAGAGATGATTGGGAAACTTTCTTTGTTGACCATCCAATTAACTCTAAGTTGGGACAAGTAGTTTTAACCCCACATACTTCAAACGGTCAGGTAAGAGAAATGAAAAGAGTTAAGGTTCCGCCAATTAGGATGATTAATATTGCAAAGTGTTATAGGAGGCAGTCTGATATATCACATACACAAATGTTTCATCAGTTTGAGGGTCTTGTTATTGATGAAAACATTTCAGTTGTTAATCTTAAGGGAACACTTGATTATTTTGCAAGAAATTTCTTTGGAAAAGATAGAAAAACGAGACTTAGGCCATACCATTTTCAATTCACAGAGCCTTCATTCGAAGTAGATATTACATGCGATATTTGTAAAGGAGAAGGGTGCAAGCTATGCAAAGAAGGTTGGCTGGAATTAGGTGGAGCCGGAATGGTTCATCCTAATGTTTTAAAGGCAGGAGGAATTGATCCAACAAAATACACAGGTTTTGCTTTTGGCTGGGGAGTAGAAAGAACATATATGATGAAGTCTGGAATTGCAATTGGAGATGTAAGAACACTTTATAGTTCTAATCTAACCTATTTAAGACAATTCTAGTGAAAGTGATGGGAAAATAATTATATGGATATATTAATACCTGATAATTGGTTAAGAGATTATCTTAAAACAAAAGCAACAAAGAGCGATATTGCAAAATATATATCTTTGTGCGGACCATCTGTGGAAAGAATATCAGGTGATGCAAAATCTCCAGTTTATTTGACTGAAGTAACAACTAACAGGGTAGATACTGCTAGTATTTATGGATTTGCAAGGGAAGCTGCTGTAATTCTACCCAGATTTAAAATTTCAGCCAGATTTAATGAGATTAAACCCAAATCAAAATTTAGCTTATCAAAGAAAGTATCTTATTTAAAAGCACAAGTAGACAAAAAGCTATGCTTTAGGTTTACTGCAATATTAATTAAAGATGTCAAAATCGGACCTTCACCTGCCTGGATGCAAAAGAGATTAAGTGAAGTAGGAGTAAGACCAATCAACAATGTAGTAGATATTTCAAACTACATTATGCATGATTTAGGACAGCCTGTTCACACTTTTGATTATGACAAAATTAAAGGACAGCAAATGGTTTTAAGAGAAAGCAGAAAGGGTGAAGAAATAACTACTCTTGATGGAAAAAAACATATTTTGCCTGGAGGAGATATTGTAATTGAGGATGGCGAGAAACTAATTGATTTGGCTGGAATAATGGGAGGCGAAAATAGCGCAGTTGGTACAAATACTAAGAATGTTCTTCTTTTTGTGCAAACATACAACCCAGTTAATATCAGAAGAACTTCAATGGCTATTCCTAAAAGAACAGAAGCTGCAGTTTTATTTGAAAAAGGGCTAGATCCGGAATTGGTAGAGACTGCAATTAGAAAAGCAGTTGATTTGTTTGTTGAAACAACATCAGGTACTGCCGAAAAAGCTGCACTTGATATTTATCCAACACCATACAAATCAAAAAAGATTGAGGTTAGTATTGATTTTATCAATCGTGTAATTGGAGTAGAAATTTCAAAGAGTGAGGTAAAGGAAATTTTAGACAAATTAGGATTTAAAACTGAAGTAAAAGGTAAAAAAATAACTGTGGAAGTTCCTTCCTATAGAGCAAAGGATATTGCAATTGCTGAAGATGTTGTTGAAGAAATTGCCAGAATATATGGGTATTTTAATTTACCAAGCCAGGTAATGACAGGTAAAATCCCAGAATCTCTTGCAGACTCTCCTTTTGAGTTTGAGGTGAACATAAAAAGGTTTTTGGCAGGTGTAGGGGGAAATGAGGTATACACACTTTCTCTTGTTTCATCTGATATGACAGATAGAAACTCACTTAGACTTAGAAATCCACTGGGAAGTGAAACAGAATATTTAAGAAGCACTCTTCGGACATCTTTAGTTGGAGCTGCAAATTCAAACCTAGGAGAGAAAGAGCCTTTCCATTTGTTTGAAATGGCTAATGCATATATTTCAACTAATAAAGAGGAATTACCAAAGGAAAAAATGACACTTGGTGGAATATTTGTTGGATATTCTTATAGGGAAGCAAAAGGAATAGTAGAAGCAATGCTTGAGAAGCTTCATATAATTTACAAAGAAGAAATAAGTGAGAAACAGGGATTTTTAGTAAATCAGAGAACTGAAATTAAATCAGAAGGAAAAACCTTAGGTGAATTTGGTGTTCTCTCTGACAATGAATTTCTATACTATGAGTTTGATGTAGAGCTTTTAAGAAAACATGCAAAACCATTTGCAAAATATAGACCTACTCCAAAATATCCTCCCCAGATTGAGGATATTACAATAATTTTCCCAGAACGAACAAAGATTGGGGAAGTAATGGCAACCATTAATGCAAACAAATTTGTCAGCAAAACTGGCTTGGTTGAAATATATGACAATGCATATACATTTAGAGTTTGGTACCAAGATCCTAACAAAACATTAGAGGACAAGGAAGTGGAGAAAATTAGAGAAAAATTGATTCATGAAGTAAAACAAAAGTTTGGTGGAACAGTGAAGGGATAACTAAATTAACTCCAGCTAGATTTACCTTTAACTGCAACATCAATAATCTTTAGAAGAAATCCATTGTTATCTTCAAAATCTTCATAATCTTTCCTGCTTCCTATCCTTGAAAATATTCTTTTTGCTTTGTCTAATTCTCCTTCTGCTATTAACTTTTGTGTATGGAAGTATCTAATGGCATACCTTTTTTCCATCCCTGATACATTCTCCATATCAATACTTAAACTTTTAAGAAGATCGCACATCTCATACCAGGACCTTACTCTGCCTTGTCTGTTTTCAGGAATTCCAATTGCTAACTTTCTTTGTCTTTCTAGTTCTGCCATATAAAAAATTATAGCACTATGGGGCTAGGGTGTGGCAGTGGGAGTAGGGGTTGGTGAGGAATAGGGAACACCTACACCAACATTAATTTTTCTATCCGATTCATTTCCATTGGTATCTCTTGCAACTGCTCTTAATTCATGGATTCCATTTGGAATATTAGTTGCAGAGTAAGTATAGGGGTAGGTTGATACTGTTCCTAGAGCTGCTCCATCTATTTCAAACCTAACCTGTGTGATTGCACTAGTTGAATCTGCGGTTATTTTAATATCAAAGTTTGCAGGCAAATTTGACGACTGGTCAGATGGAGTTACGAACTCTACATTTACTGGATTTTTAGTGCCGCAGAAATCAGTTGGAGGATGATACTTTTCATCTGTTTGAGTACCAATCCAGTTTAATATTCCTTCCTGCCATTTGTTTTGCCCACCTGGAGCTGCTGTTGGATCCTCTTCTTTTAAAACTATGAATTCTTTTTCATCATAATTTCCTCCAGAAATATCTGATGGAGTTGCTAGTTTCCCATCTGATTTACATAACTTTAATTTGGTGTGTACTGGATCAGTTCCTCCTGGCTCACTTCCTTTAATGAAATGCTCAGGACGGGATGGGTAGGCATCGTGGGCTCTATAACCTGAAATCTTGTCAACGTCTGCTGTTACAATACCAGTTGGCACAGAGAACTTAACACTGGGTTTGCCATTTAAAGCTTCAATTACAATTCTTCTCCAAATAGGGGAGGCGCCTGATACACCTGAGGCGACAGAAAGCATGGGTGAGTTGTCGTTGTTTCCTACCCAGACTCCAACAACTGCTTGGGAAGTCCCACCTATTGCCCAGTTATCCCTTTTGTCATTTGTGGTACCAGTTTTAACTGCTACCTGACGTCCAGGAATATTAAGAAGTGAGGAAAGTCCAAAAACTTCTTTTCTGGCATCGTTATCTGAAAGAATATCTGCAATCAAATAAGCTTGTTCAGGAGTTAATACTTTTTTGCCTTTTTGAGGATGATTTTCTTCCAAAACTTTACCCTGGGAATCTGTCACTTTTAAAATAGAAATCGGGTCAACACGGGACCCACCATTCATAAAAGGAGAATAAGCATCTGTTAAATCAAGAAGACGAACTTCACCCCCTCCTAAGGTTAAGGAGAGTCCAACCCTATTTAGGACTTCTTGGGTTGGAGCAAGAGTTGTGATTCCCATATCACTAGCTGTAGCAAGAACGTCTTTAATTCCAACCATTGCAAGAAGTTTTACTGCAACAATATTTATGGAATTAGCAAGAGCATATCTTAATTGAATAGGACCTCTATATTTTCCATCATAATTAACCGGCTTATATTCAGGCTGTCCTACACCTCCCGGAAAGGTTGTTGGGACATCTGCTACAACAGTTGCCGGAGTATATCCCTTTTTAAATGCTGTTACATATGTGAATGGCTTTATGGCAGACCCAGGCTGTCTTAAAGAAAGAGTCACATTAACTTGGCCATCATAATCTTTGGCGTTAAAATTCTTAGATCCAACCATGGCTAATATTTCTCCGTCTTGAGGATCCATTACAACAGCTGCTCCATTCGTAATATGGAGTGAAGTTGCACTATCTATTTCATCTGCAACTATTTCTTGTGCTTTTTCCTGAAGATCAAGATCAAGAGTAGTTGTTACTTTTAGGCCGCCTTGTTCAACAACATTTGCTCCATATCTATCTTCTAGAATTTTTTGTACATATTGTACAAAGTGAGGTGCTTTAAAACTTGCTCCTTGAGTTTGGAAATCAAGATTGGTTAAATCCTGTCTTGCCTGGTTTTCCTGATCTTTGGTTATATAGCCATCTTCTCTCATTCTTCTTAAAACATCTTGAGTACGAGCTACATATGCTTTAGGACTTCCTGAGTAGGGAGAATAGTAGGAAGGACTTTGTGGAAGTCCTGCTAAGAATGCACACTCAACTAGGTTTAAATCCTGAACCTTTTTGCCAAAATAAGTTTCAGCTGCGGTGCCAACTCCCCAGGCAGTTCCTCCATATGGAGCTTCATTAAGATACATTTGAAGTATTTGGTCTTTGGTGTACTTTCTTTCTATCTGAAGAGTAAGAATTAATTCTTTTGCTTTCCTAATTAATGTTTGGTCTGAAGTAAGAAGAACATTTTTAACAAGCTGCTGAGTCAAGGTTGATCCGCTTGCTACCCTTCCTCTAAAAAGAGTACTCATTGCGCCTCTTACTATTCCAACAGGGTCAAAACCTTGGTGCTTGTAAAAATTCTTGTCTTCTATTGCAACGGTTGCCTGTCTTAAGAAAACTGGAGTGTCATTAAAAACAACAGGAGTTCTTTGCTCATTGGTAAAAATATCATATAGAACTTTTCCATTTCTATCTAGAATCTGGGTGGAAAAACCTTGGCGTCTTACAATTTTATCTGGAGAGGGAAGACCAATTGCAAAAAGGGGGAGTGCAATTAGAGAAAGAATAATAATGCCGACTACTCCAAGGAAAGCAAATTTAGTTAATTTAGCTATCTTTTGAGATCTAGTCATACTTGAGAAAGGAACTCGAGTGCGGTATGAACGACGAGCTCTTCTTCTTTCAAAATAATCTTTCCACATGGTCTATAGAAGATTTTAGCACAGCTTGTTTGTACAATCTAAATTTTGAGGTAGAATATAGTGGTAAGCATACAAAAGTTTGTCTTTAGATTTATATGAATAAAATAGATGAAGTTTTAAATAGAGGAGTTGCAGCAGTACTTCCTACCAAGGAAGCACTAAGAGAAACCCTTCTTAAAAGAAAAATTACTTTATACCAAGGGTTTGATCCAACTGCTCCCAGCCTTCATGTTGGACACTTTATTGGTATAAGGAAACTTCATGAGTTTCAAGAATTAGGACACAGAGTAATTTTTTTGATTGGAGATTTTACTGCAATGATTGGGGATCCAACTGACAAAAAGGCAGCAAGAACAAAACTAACAAAAGAGGAAGTTCTTAAAAACTTAAGAGATTATAAGAAACAGGTAGAAAGAATAATTCGTTTTGACGGAGCTAACCCAGCTGAAATTATGTTTAATTCAACTTGGCTATCAAAACTTAATTTTGAAGAGATTTTAGAGCTAGCTACCAACTTTACAGTACAACAAATGATTGAAAGAGATATGTTTGCAAACAGAATTAAGGAAGAAAAACCAATATATCTTCATGAGTTTCTGTATCCATTAATGCAGGGATATGATTCTGTTGCCATGGATGTAGATCTTGAAGTAGGTGGAAATGATCAACTCTTTAATATGCTTGCAGGACGCATATTAATGAAGAATTTAAAAAATAAAGATAAGTTTGTACTAACCATGAAACTTTTGACAGATGATCAAGGAAAGAAAATGGGAAAGACTGAAGGAAATGCAATATTTTTAAGCGACTCACCTTCTGATGTTTTTGGTAAAGTAATGGCATTTAATGATGCAGTTCTTACAAGTGCTATTGAACTTCTTACTGATTTGCCTCTTGATACAGTTGAAAAAGTAGGACCTTTAGAATCAAAGAAAGTATTAGGATATGAAGTAGTTAAGCAAATACATGGGGAAGAAAAAGCACGCGAGGCAAAAGAGTACTTTGAAAAAACTTTCCAAGGCAGATCTCCTGACTATTCACAAAAGATTAAAAGCTCTGGAATATTGTCAGCTACTATATCTGAATTAGTAGGGAGCAATTCTGAAGCCAAGAGACTTATTGCCCAGGGAGCAGTTGATGTAAATGGAACTAGAGTGAGTGATCCAACACTTATGCTTAAAGGGGGAGAGAAAATAAAAATAGGAAAACGAATATTTGTAACTGTAAAATGACACCCAAAAAGAAAAGAAGCAAATTATTTACCATAATTATCATAATTGCAGGAATTCTTCTTCTTGCTACAAGTTTCTTGCCGTTCTTGCCATATCTGCTATCCTCTAGGTAGTGAATAGAGAAGATAAACAAGTTGGTCTTTCAGATAAAATAAGCACGCTTCCTTTTGTTGGACCAGTCTACTTAAGAAGGCTTGAAAAACTCGGCATTACTACCATTGAGGATTTAATTAATCATGTTCCTTTTAGGTTTGTGGATTTTAGGGAAAGTGCTGCAATATCATCGCTTCGTGATGGAGATATTGTAAATATTGAAGGAACCATTACTCTTTTTAAAAACCAATACACAAAAATAGGTAGAAAACTTCAAGTTGCAGAAGTAGAAGATGAGACAGGAAAAATAATGGTTACTTGGTTTAATCAACCTTATTTATCAAGGGTTTTAAGAGAAGGAGAGAAAGTTTCACTATCTGGGAAAATAGATTGGTTTGGACGCAAGCTTGCCATGATTTCTCCTGAATTTGAAGTAATTAAAGAGGGGATAGTTCCAATTCATACCAAGGGACTGGTCCCAATATATTCAGCAACTGAAGGACTTTCTTCTAAGTGGATTAGAAGAAGAGTATCAGATGCTTTAAAAAGGCTAGAAATTAAAGATTATTTACCAAAAGATATTTTAGATAAATACAACTTAATTGATTTTAAACAGGCAGCTTTTTTTGTACATTCACCAACAAACCCCCAGGAGTTTGATATGGGAAGAAGAAGGCTTGCCTTTAATGAACTGCTTTTTAGCCACTTAAAAAATTTAAGAAGAAAAGGAGATTGGAAGGAAAACAAGGTTAGAAGTGTTCTTAAAATTGAGGATGACAAAGTTGACTTGTTTTTAAAAAATCTTCCCTTTGAATTAACTAGTTCTCAAAAGAAATCTATGGAGGAAATAATGAAAGATCTAAAAAGTGAAGTGCCAATGAACAGACTACTGGAAGGGGATGTAGGAAGTGGAAAGACAGTGGTAGCAGCTGCAGCTATGTTTATGGCTTTTGTAAATGGACATAAGAGCATATTAATGGCTCCTACCCAAATACTTGCTCATCAGCATTTTGACACCTTAACAAAACTGTTTGCTCCTTTTAAGGTTAGAGTTAGTTTAGTTACTGGAGGAAAAGTTCAGGAAGAAGTAGGAAAGTCAGACGTTTATGTTGGTACACATGCACTTATTCATAAAAAAGTGGATTTAAAAGGAGTGGAAGTTGTAGTAATTGATGAACAGCACAGATTTGGAGTTGAACAAAGACAGCACTTAGTTAATAAAATTGGGAAGAAAAAATTTGCACCTCATGTTTTAACAATGACAGCAACTCCAATACCAAGAACTGTAGCCCTTACTATTTATGGAGATTTGGCACTTTCTACACTTGATGAATTACCTAAAGGAAGACAAAAAATTACAACTTGGATAGTAGGACAAGAAAAAAGAAATGGAGCATATGAGTGGATTGAAAAGAAAATAGAAGAAGAAAAGATACAGGTATTTGTAATCTGTCCTTTAATAGAAGAATCTCATAACTTAACTGAAGTAAAAGCTGCTACAAGTGAAGCGGAGAAATTAAAGAAAATATTTCCAAAAAGGAAAATAGGAGTACTGCATGGAAAACAAAAACATGAGGAGAAAGAAAAGGTGTTGTCTAAATTTAAGGATGGAGAAACAGATATTTTAGTTGCGACTCCCGTGGTTGAAGTTGGAATTGATATTCCAAATGCAACAATTATGGTCATTGAGGCAGCTGACAGATTTGGACTTGCTTCACTTCATCAGTTAAGAGGAAGAGTAGGAAGAGGAAGTAAAAAGTCATATTGTTTAGCCATGACAGAGAGCAAATCAGAAAAAGTGGCAGCAAGACTAGCTGCTTTAAAGAGGTCAATGTCTGGATTTGAACTAGCTGAACTTGATTTAAGATTAAGAGGACCTGGCGAGGTGTTTGGATTAGCTCAACACGGATTTGCAGAACTTAAGGTAGCAAGGTGGACTGACACTGATTTGATAAAAGAAACTAAGGAGCTGGCTGAAAAAGTGATAGAAAACCCGGAAAACTTTACTGATTTAGTAGAAATTATCTCTAGTAAAGAAATTGCTCCAAACTAGCTTTAGTGTTACAATACAAGAGCAATGACACCATTACCAAAGAAAAAGCACACAAGGTCTAGAAGCAACCAAAGAAGGAACTCAGTAAGGCTCGGGCTTCCAACTCTGGTCAGATGTCCTAACTGCGGGAAATTCAAGCTTCCCCACAAGGAATGCTCCAATTGCGGACATAAATGAAGAAAGCCACTGACCCAAGACACATAAAAAGACGCCAAATCGTCAAGGAGCTTTTTGCACTCGACTTTGCAAAACAGCCAGCTACAGAAATTACTTTAAAAATTCTATATCAGGAGAAGGAGATAGATAAAAAAATAGCAAAGGCTGCTCCCCAATGGCCAGTAGATAAACTAAATAAGATTGATCTAGCCATTTTAAGACTTGCTGTATTTGAACTATCTGAAGAAAAGGTCCCTCCTAAGGTTGTTATTGATGAAGCAGTAGAACTTGCTAAAGAATATGGATCTGATGCTTCTTCCTCTTTTATAAATGGAGTATTAGGTAAAATTGTATCTAGCAGCAATTTACAAGAAAAATAATTCTAAATATCATGACAAAACTAGAAGAAGTTAAAAAGGGATTTAAGGATGAAAAACTGTTTGATCAGGCTCTGACTCATAAATCTTGGCTTAATGAGAACAAAGGCAAAAGAGAGTCTAATGAAAGATTGGAGTTTTTGGGAGATGCAATTCTTGAGTATATTGTTTCAGATGAGATATATAGGAAGTTTACTGATCAAAGTGAAGGATATTTAACTGCATTAAGGGCAAATCTTGTTAATACTAAAAACTTAAGTATTGTAGCCCAAAAGCTGGGAGTTGGAGAGAGCATCTATCTATCCCATGGTGAGGAAAGAGGAGGAGGAAGAACTAATCCATCACTTCTTGCTGATACCATAGAAGCAATTATTGGTGCCATTTATATTGATTTAGGGATTAAGGCAGCTAAAAATTTCATAATGGAAAATATACTTGAGAACCTTCCTGAAAAGATTCAAGAGCCTCTTAAAGATGCAAAAAGCTTGCTTCAAGAAAAAGTTCAATCTAAAAAACTACCTACACCAAGATATAGAGTTATTGAAATTAAAGGACCAGACCATGCCAGGCAGTTTGGAGTGGAAGTAAGAGTGGGAGACAAAATTGCGGCTAAAGGAACAGGTAAAAGTAAAGCTGAAGCTCAGCAAATGGCAGCAAGTATTGCACTTAAGGAGCTTTTTCCAGAAGAGTAAAAGCTTGGCCTCAAGTATATCTTGTGGTAAAATACGGACATGGTAAAAATCAGACTAAAAAGATTAGGAAAAAAGGAAGATCCATTTTATAGAATTGTTGCTATTGAGGAAGGAAGCAAAAGATCTGGACAAGATCTTGGAATACTGGGTTTTTGGCATCCAAGTGATGACACCAAAGAGGTTGATTTGAAAGAAATCCAAAAATGGGTATCAAAAGGAGCTCAAATAACGCCAGCTGTTAAAAAGCTCATGGAAGCTAAATAACAAACTACAATGAAAGATTTATTGTCATTTTTAATCAACAAAATTACAAATTCAAGTGAGTTTGAGATATCAGAGACTGAAGAAGAAGGAAGAGTTATTTACAATGTAAAATCTGATCCTTCCATTATCGGACTCATTATTGGAAAAAGCGGAAGAACTATTAAAAACATAAGAAAGATACTTTCTGTAAGAGCAGTACTTGAAGGAAAATCAGTTGCTGTCTCAGTAGAAGAAAAATAAAAACTCCAGATACACTTCTTAGATACTTTTCTCAGTTAACTTCTTGGCGCAATTATCTACTAAAATCCAAACGGGTTTGATTTAGGAGTGGCGGGTTGTGAAGCAACAGGCTGTTCTGTTCCTGTTACTAGGAACGGGGTCTGAAGGGCTGCAATCTTTGCAATAATCTCTTTTTCATCAGCTGTTAGCTCTGAAATAGGTTCTGTAATTGCGGGGAGTTTCTCTGGAAATGCTGCCCAGAAAACAGAAAGAGCTATTGTTGCCCTTGTTTCTCCACCTTTTTGAGTTATTACAATATTATTTCCTAGAGTTAGGGGAGAGGCATTTTTTAATTTGTTGGCAAATGCAAGGATACTAATAGGATTTCCCACTGCATCTACACTTACATCAGCATGGGACACTCCTTTGGTGTCTACTACTTCTTGCCCAATTTGAACACTTTCAACACTAACTGATGTATCTTGAGAGTATCTTTTTATCTGATTGGAAATGATGAAGGTTGGATTATCGGACGGAAGTGCAAGAGAGATATTTTGAGCAGCATTAATTGTTGATCCTACAGTTTGAAGAGCAGAAAGCTTTTGATCCAGAATGGAGCTTTGAGCAGTAAGGGTTGCTATTTGGTTATTTTCATCAGTTGAACGGTCTGAAAAGATCTTAAATGAAACCAAGGACAATACAACAATTGTTGCCAAAATTCCAAGAGGGACTCCTAAAAATCTTAAATTGGCTCGTATTAATTTTTCCATATTTAATTTGTTTCAATTGTTATTGAATAGCCGCTTAGGGGCCTAAATCCAAAGTTTTTCAATATAACCTGCTTAAAATTAGTTGCTTGGCTTACTTTATTTAAGAATGCAATCATTCCAAGCGAGCTTTGGGAGATGACTGAAAACCTTACCTGGATGGGGGCAATGTTTGCTTCTTCCAAACTTACTTCAGGCGGAAGGCCTGAGAGGATATCAGAAATGCTAGATGAAGCATCATATGCACTTTTTGTAGCAATAATACCTTTTATTTTGCCAGCTCTATCCTTAATTAAGACAAGTTTCTGCTCAGTTTGTTCCAAATTTCTTATCTGTGCCTGTTTTTGACTGTTACCATTTATTAGACCTGTAATTTGAGATTGAAGTGCAACTAGATAGATTATTCCAATAATTCCTAGTAGAAGAAAAATTCCTCCTATTATCATTGAAACTTTATTAAGAAGAGCAGCTACCTTGAGAGCTTCTTTTCCTCTTCCTAACTCGTTGGGTAGAAGATTAATTTTGGTAGCCATATTAATCTCCTCTTAAGGCAAGGCCTATTGCAACTGAATAAAGCGGGGCATAGTTTGAAAGAGCTCTAAACTTTGCCGGATCAATTGCAAGTTTTGCAAAAGGATTAGCTATTTGAGTTTCAATACCCACAAGTTTTGTAATAGTTGGACCTGCATCTGGAAGACCTGCGGTTCCACCTGATAATACTATTAAAGTAGGAGCGGGTTCATTTTGGTCTGTTTGATAGAAATGGATGGATTTTTTAATTTCTTCTGTTACTACTCTAAAAACAGGAGAGATTGCATTTCCAATTTTTCCTTCCAGCTGGGTTCCGGAAAGCCCGTATGTTTTTTTGTATTCTTCTGCCTGGTTAACATCAACTCCTATTGCCTGAGAAACTGCTCTTGTAAATGCTTCTCCTGCTGTAGGAATTGTTCTACTAAAGACAAGCTGGGTGTTTTTTACAATTGCAATATCAGTAGATCTAGCTCCAAAATCTACAATAATTGAAGATTGATTTGCTGGAGCAAGGGCACGAGTCATTGCCATTAACTCTGTTTCCGCTCCAACTACATTAAGACCAGCTAGGGTTAAAATCTTGACATATTTTTCCACCAATACTCGAGGGGCTGCAACTAAAAGCACTAATACCTCTGGAGGAGTTGTATTTTCTTTCCTTTCTACAATTATGTGCTGGACAATTGTTTCATTGATTGGGATGGGAACGCTTTCTTCTGCTTGCCACTTAATAGCTGATGCAATTTCCTGATCTGTAAGAAGAGGAAGCTTAATAGGCCTTGTAAAAACTTGAGACTCGGGAAGAGCTACAGAAACATCTTTTCCAGAAAACTTTGCATCTTTAAAAAGCTTTTTAATTGTTTCAGCTAAGGCAGCATAATCTTTGTCGTCCTGAAGATGATCAACTCCAACACCTGCTGGAACAGGAATAATTCCCGCAGTTTTAAAGACATACTTGCCGCCTTCAAAGACAACTTCTACTGCTTTTATGGTTTTTGATCCTATGTCTATTCCAACGCTCATATTATTCTTATTTAACTATATCAGGTGAAGTGAAAATTACACCATCAAAGATTGGCGGTAAATCAGCATATCCTTTAAACACTTCTACTTTCCTGGTTGACTCACCTGATGTTCCAGTTGACTCAATTCTTACTGCCTGGGGAGGGAAGTTGGCATTTCCGGCAAAATTTGTATCAATTGCAATAGGATGAGCAACTGAGGTGTTGTAAAGAAGTCTTACTCGGGCCATTTGAAGCCCATTGGCAACATTATAGACAGTTATAGGCACACCTAAAGTTGATACATCAACTGTCTTTTGGAAAGCATAGTTAGCCCCATTAACTGTGCATGCTCCTGCATCAGGAGCTGAAAAAAAGTTTGTAGGAGTTCTTGAGCTATTTGGATCATAAACTCCTCTTGCAATTCTAACTGTGGAATAATCACCAGGAGTATTTAGATATAGGAAAGAAATTTCAATTGCTGGAGTGGTTGCAGATCCTGCAGCAGTTCCTGGGTTTCCCCAGCAGAATTTAATAGTTTTTCCAGTAAAGCAAAGGTGGGTTGCATCACAAACAAGCGATTCATCTGCAGCATGATTTACCAGCCAAATAGTAGCTGTGTCTCCGCTAATTATATTTGCAGGGTATAAATAGGAGGTGGAGGATGCGCCTGCTGTAAAAATTGCACTATATGAGGAACCATTGATGTTTCCGTTTGCAGCACTTCCTGCAACAAGAGCTTTTTCAATACCTGCTTCTGCAGCTGAAAAGGCACGAAGTGCATCTTGTTCATTTGTTGTTACTTTCACATCAACAACTGAGCTTGAAAGAATAGAAAGAGCAATTGTCAGAATCACAGACATTCCAAGAAGTACAAGGAGTAGGGCTTGTCCAGACTGGTTTTTCATCTATTTTCAGTTTACAACTAGTGGGTTCTTAAGTAAACCGTTGTTGAGTCCATAACCTTGGTATTTTCGGGGCCAACTGCATTAGCATCTTGTGCAGCTATATCAATTGTTACTGATGTAGGAACACTTGCAGAAGCTGGAGAACAGACAAAAGAGCAGGAAACAATTGAAATATCAGTTGAGGTCATGCGTGCGGAAGCTGAAGCAATGTAGCCTGTAGGGCCAATATTGTTGCAGGAAAATGAATAAGTTTGCCTTCCTTGGTCCATAACAGTAATAGTTGTTGTGTTGGCATTAGGACAGGGGGTTACATCAATTGCATTATGGAGCTGACGCTCAATTGAAGCAATTGCGAAATCAAGGCTTTCCCTTACTTTGTTACTGGTATCTGATTTTCTAGCGTTTCTTAAAATAATAAGGAGAGACTGGGACATTACAATTCCTAGAATTGCAAACACAGCAAGAACTACAAGTATTTCTACTAAGGAAAAACCTTTTGTATTATTTTGCCTGTTTATATTCTTAAATTTGTTCATTTCCAACTTGTAAAGAATGTTGATGTTGTTATCTGATGGCTTCCTTGACCATCAACCCAGCTAGCTTTTACATCAGCCTGGACTGTGGTTGCATCGGGAATAGAAAGAGTAACTTGTCTTACGATTCCCGTGTCAGTAACTACATTAGTTGAATTGCAGGATCCTGGCTGACTCCAATCTAGATTAACTAGACACCAGTTTGCAGTTGTAGCCTTTGTTACAAAGTTTGTCCAACCTGCATCTCTTTGGCTTCTTAACCACTCAATTGCTTCTTGGGAAAGTCTTGTTGCTAAATTTTTATTTCTCGAAAAAGTAGCAGTACGGACTGAAACTGTTGCAAGAGAAACAAGAGCCATTAAGACTATTGCTACAAGAGCAAGTGCTAATACTACTTCAAAAAAGGACTGTCCTTTTTCCTTTTTTTTACCGCGAAGCTGCATGCTTTGTTTATGGTCCATAGTAGGATATTGATACTCCTGCAGTTTCTCCATCATTGCATCCGATTGCTCCTTTGAACTGACCAACTGTAGTTTCGGCAAAACTTATTGTGGTTGACTGGCCATTTAGCCAACCGCAGGGACCAGGGGCAATTTGCCAGGTACCACCAAAGAGGCCGCCTGTTTGTACCTGCATTCCATTTGAGCCATAACACTGATATGAAATCATACCGTCTCCGCCACCGCCACTTACTTTCGTAAATAGGATAGACGATGCGGTTTTGGTTGGAAAAACAGCTACAACAGTACCGCATCCGAATGTCCATGTACCTAAGGCATGCCAGGATCCTGGTGGTGGTGTTGGAGTGGGAGTTGGAGTAGCAACAGGATCAGGAGTTTCAGTCGACTCTTTTACCTCACCACTTGGGTAAACAATAATTGAACGGAAATAATTAGTTGCTGTTTGAGTTAAACCAATAACAGCACGGGAAGGGCTTGCCTGGTTAATATTTGTTCCAGTTCCTAAAATATTAAAAACAATTGGATTTAAACTAGGTGTACTTATTGTAATGCCTGCCGGCACATCAACAGTCTTTACTACCACGTCTCCACTGCCGCAGGCGGCACTTATTTGGTACAAAGCAGGGTTTAGAACTGTAAATTTATAGCCACTCAAGTTGCCTGTGCATCCTGTTGGCTTTTTTCCCTCAATTGCCTGCTCTTGAGCAAGTCTTAGATCAGCTCTAAGAGTTCTCATTGCATTTATAACAAGCTGCTGACGGGAAAAGTCTCTATAGTTGGCATATCCAACTGCAAATAAAATCCCCATGATGACAAGCACAACAAGTATTTCAATTAGGGTGTATCCATCTTTTTTAGAAGATAATCTTTTTAAGTTTGCCATTTATATAGTTTAGGGATTTGTAACTTTGTAATTGCAGGTTGAACTTCCACAAGTTGAAGATCCTCCACAGGTAACACTTCCTGTTCCACTTTCCAAGCTAGCACATACTTCATAAGTAGAGCCGTTTGAATAGTATGAATAAGCACGAGCTGGAGAGAGTGGATCTACTGGAGTTGTAGCAATATATACATTTGTTGCTGCACAAGTTGACGGGGAGCCACTTCCTACAAGACTTGCTCCAAGACTAGCAGGATAGACATTACAGTCTGATTTATATACTTCAATACCTGATCTAATCTGTTCCAGCTCTGCTTTTCTTTTGACATCACGAGAGGACTCACGTGCTCCAATAAGTCCAAATATTGAAATAGCTAAAAGAATTCCAATAATTGTAATAACTACTAGAAGTTCAATGAGTGTGAACCCTTTTTTCATAATAATAGATTGTTTATTCATGGCAAAGGACACGTACCTGTTGAAACTGTAACTGATGCCATTATCCCTGTCTTTCCATTGGAACAAACTACCCAGTATCCTGTTTGGCCTTCAAACTGTGCCCACAGAACATATCTTGTTCCGGTAACTGTTCCATTGCCTGTACCATCAGACTGATATCTATACATATAATTTGAATTGCTTCCATTAATAGGATCTTCTGGGCAACTTGTAAGGGTTAGGTCTTGGCATGTTGTAACAGAAGCTTGGACTCCTACGCCTGAGGTTCTGGAAGGGTAAAGAGTGTTGTTTTTGGCTGCATAAATTTCTAGTGAATTCTGATATTGCTTAATGTCGCTTTCTCTTTTGGCATCTCTTGCTTTTTTTGTGCCTCCTGTTGAATAGGTAATAAAGAAGGTTGCAATAACTGCAATTATTGCCATTACCATTAGAAGCTCAATTAATGTAAAACCTTTTTTTAGGGCAGTCATATCTTTACTTGCCCAACTGCAGTTTTCTTAACCGCAATTGTTCTTGTATTAATTCATTTTCATATTGTTCGATAGATTTATCAAGTGGTGTTTCTGGAGATGATCTTCCAAAGTTACAGATCTTAGTTCCACACTTTAAATTCATAGCTACAATTTTAGGATCATATTCCACTCCTTGAGCGTCTTCCAGAGTTGCATATATTTGGAATCTTCTACCATTTGAAAAATAAAGATAGGAATAGCCATCACCAGTGCGAGGGTCAAGAGGTATTACATTCATATAAGCAGGGTAGGTTAGGTCGTTTATATCTCTTAATGGGTCTTTGCCCCAAACGCATCCTCCGTTGCAGGCATTTATTAATCCTTCTTTGGTTGATTGGGGATAGGAGGCAAAATCAGTTCTAAAATCTTCCAGTCCTTTGGTAATTGCACCAATGTCATTTCTTCTTTCTAGGTCACGGGACCTAACGAGTGCTTTGGCAAAATTAAAATATGAAACAACAAAAAGAATTGAAAGAATAACAGTTAAGGCGATACTTTCTTGTTTTGAAAAAATTCTCATTAAATTGGCAACAGTAATTTGGTAAGGCTATTACCAAAAAATGAAACTACTAAAAATCCTATTATTAGAAAGGGTGCAAAAGCAATTCTTGCTTTCATATTAGCTCTTCCTAATGTTATTAACATTATACCAATGACTGAACCTGTTACGAAAGAGACAAGAAACCAGATGAGTGCTAACGAGGGAGAAAGACTTGCCCCTATCAAAATTGCTAGCTTAACATCTCCTAAACCCATTCCTTTTCCTTTGGTTATTAGATTAACAAGCAAAAGAAAAAGCGCAGAAGACAATCCTGTTAATAGATATAGGTATAAAGAACTTGTGTTTGAAACTAGATACCAGATCAATAAGACAGATAGACCAACCCAAATTATTTCATCTGGAATAATTTGATTTTCTATATCTATAACTGCAATTGCCAAAAGAACTGAGGCAATAAGTATAAAGATATAAAAAGGAAAAAGTGTATTAAAAAATGAAAGAGCAAATATAAAGCCACCTCCTAGTTCAATTAAAGGTTCTCTATATGAAATTTTTCCTTTGCAGTCTCTACATTTTCCTTTAAGAAGAAGAAAAGAAATAAGCGGTATATTGTCATACCACCTTATTTGACCCTTACACCTTGGGCAGATTGAGCGGCCTTGGTAGCCACTTACTATACTTACATGTTTTGGCATGCGGTAGGTAAGTGCTCCTATGAATGACCCTACAATCAAACCCAAGGCGAAAAGGATTGGAACGACAAACATATTCGTTTATGGGACAAATGTCTGTGCTCCGGTTGTTGGTTCTGCTTGGCTACAAGTTGTTCCGCCTCTTCCATCCTGACTTGAGTAAACTGTCCAAGGGACAGCTGGTGCTGTGCACTTGGTTGAACTAGCTTTGGATTCAAGTCTGGCGTAAACGATCATGGGTGCAGCTCCTGCAGCTCCTGATGTATAACAGAACCCGTTTTGGGCATTTGTCGTACAAGCAGATGTACCAGAACCATATGTGATTGCTGCTGGGACAGTACTAATTTCTCCTGCTGTTTGCAAGGATGTAATCCAAGTTGCAGCTGGGGTTATATAGGTACTGTTGTGGCCTACTGCATAGGCTTCCATAGCGCGTCCCAATTGACCTACTCCTTGTTGACGACCTGCATCACGAGTGCGGGCAAGTTGTTCACCTGGGTTTACTGCGATCAAAAGTACGACGGCAAGTGTTCCTATAACAGCGATAACAATCAAAAGCTCAATAAGTGTAAAACCTTCTTCTCTTTTAAGTATTTTAAAATTCAATTTTCTCACCCCCTTTCATCATTATTTCAGTATTGATCATTTAGAACTTACTAGTCAAGTTGTAGATGGGTAAAATGATGGCAACAACCAGGAAAGCAACACCAATTCCAAGGACAATCATGACAAGGGGTTCAATAGCTGCTGTAAGAGTTTTTACTTTTTGGTCTGACTCTATTTCAAAAACATGCGAAACCTTGGAAAGAACTTCTTCCATTTTTCCAGTTTCTTCTCCAACTGCAATCATTTGGCTTAAGATATATGGGAATGCTTCTGGATGCTTGGCAAATGAATAGGCAATAGGGAAGCCCCTTTCTATTTGCCGGCCTGCATCTTTAAGAGCATCTTTAATAATTACATTTGTAATAACGTTTGCAGTTATTGTTAAACTTTCAAGAATTGGAACTCCAGTTCCTACCATTAAGGAAAGAGTGCGGGTTAGTTCTGTTAAAATTACTTTCTTTTGAAGCTCACCAAAAATAGGAACTTTAAAAAGGAGTGCATCAAGTTTGTGCCTGCCTGCATCTGTTTTTCTATATGTTGTAAAACCCCAAATTGCAGCTATAACAAGAATAATAGTTATTGGCCAATATCGGACTGAGGCATCTGAGACTGCCATTAAGATCTTTGTTGGAAGGGGAAGCTCTGCTCCAAAATCTTTGTAAAGGGAGGTCAGACGTGGAACCACAAAAATCATCATTATTGCTGCAACTATTACCATTCCAACAACAATAATAACTGGATAAACAAGAGCTCCTTTTACTTTGCCTTGAAACTCTTCATCTTTTTCCATACTGTCTGCAAGACGGGTAAGCACTTTATCTAATACTCCTGCTGCTTCACCTGCTTTGACCAAAGATACATAGGTAGTATCAAATACTTTTGGGTGATGATTTAGGGCAACTGAAAGAGACTCTCCATCTTCAATATCTGAAAGAATTTGGGAAACAACCAGCTGCATACTTGATTCTGACTGAAGTTTAAGAATGGAAAGAGATTCAGTAACAGGAAGCCCTGCATTAACCATGGTTGAAAACTGTCTTGTAAAGTTTGTCACATCAGAAGGCTTAACCTTACTTCTATAGCCTGTAATCCAACCTATAATGCCTGAGTCTTTTGGCTTAAGACTTACTAAAATTAAGCCGCGGTTTCTAACTAGCTTAGATGCTCTTTGAGGATCTGCTGCTTCTACCTCACCTGTAACAGGTCTGCCATCTTTTCCGATTGCTTTATAAATATACTTTTTCATAATCTTTTTTATTTGTGAAGAAGCCTTGTTAGTTCATCCGGCCTTAAAGCAAATGCCTGGGCTTGCTCAACGGAGATTTTTCCGATCTTTACTAAATCAGCAAGAGTTGACTCTATTGTTTTCATACCAACATCTGAACTTGTTTCCATAATAGAATCTATCTGATGAGTTTTTCCTTCCCTAATTGCAGTCCTTATGGCATTTGTTGCAAGCATAAGCTCATATGCAATGACTCTTCCTCCAGATAGCCCTGGAACAAGTCTTTGGGAAAAGACTGCTTCCAGTACATTTGAAAGCTGAAGTTTCACTTGAGATTGCTGCTCTTCTGGAAAGACATCTACAATACGGTCTACGGTTTGGGCAGCTGAATTGGTGTGTAGTGTTGCAAAAACTAAATGGCCTGTTTCAGCAATTGTCAGAGCTGCTGCAATTGTTTCATAGTCGCGCATTTCCCCAATTAGAACAACATCAGGGTCCTCACGAAGAACGCTCCTTAAGGCAACTGTCCAAGAGTGAGTGTCTTGATGCATTTCCCTTTGAGAAATTATTGATTTATTTGGCTTAAAGATAAACTCAACTGGATCTTCAATTGTGACAATATGTGTTGCTCTTGTTCTATTTATTTCTTCTAAAATTGAAGCAAGAGTGGTGGACTTTCCATGACCCGTTGGACCAGTAACAAGAATAAAGCCTTGTCTAGGAGTAGTGAAGTTGTGAACTACAGGAGGCAGATTAAGAGAATCAATTGGAGGAATTTCGAGAGGAATTCTTCTAAAAGCTGCTGCAGCTGACCCTTTTTGAGTGTAGGCATTAACTCTAAATCTTGCTTTATCAGAAAATGAGAGGGAAAAGTCAATTTCTTTGTTTACAGAAAGGCGTTCAATTTGGTCTGATGCAAGAACTCCTTTTAAATGGAGAAGCATCTGGTCGGCAGTTAGAACTGGTTCATTAGGAATAGGAAATAGGTTTCCTTCAACGCGAAGCATGGGAGGAACACCAACAATTAAATGCAAGTCTGATGCATTTTTTGCTACAGTCAGTTGTAAATATTCTCTTATATCCATATTTATTCCTGTGCAACCCTTACTACTTCTTCAAGAGTTGTTATTCCTTCAAGAGCTTTTAAGTAACCATCTTGTTTCATTGTAACCATTCCCTCTGCTGTTGCTTCTTTTTGCATCGCTGTTGCTGGAGCTCTTTCAAGAATAAGCCTTCCGATTTTGTCTGTTACAGGAATTACTTCAAAAATTCCAACTCTGCCTTTATAACCTGTATTGTTGTTGTCTGGAGTTTGCTTTCCTTTATATAGCTTAAGAGGCTTATCGGCTGGATATAAGTTTCCTAAAACACCTCGAATGTCCTCGCTGATTTTAGGATCTGGCGTGTATTCTTCCTTTGCAGATTCATCAATTTTTCTTAAGACCCTTTGAGCAACAATTGCAGTCATGGAGGAGGCAAGGAGGAATGGCTCTGCACCCATGTCAAGAAGCCTAGGAAGGGCTCCTGCTGCGTCATTGGTATGAAGGGTGGCAAACACCAAATGCCCTGTAAGGGAGGCTTGAATAGCAAGATCTGCTGTTTCTCTATCCCTAATTTCTCCAACTAGAATAATGTTTGGGTCCTGACGAAGAAATGATCTTAGACCTGAAGCAAAGGTAAGTCCAACACCTGGGTTAATTTGGACCTGGTTAATCCCTAACATTTTATACTCAACTGGATCTTCAAGAGTCATGATATTTACTTTGGGAGTATTAAGACGGGTCAAAAGGGAATATAGAGTAGTGGTTTTTCCTGAACCTGTGGGTCCGCAAATAGTAATAATTCCATGAGGCCTAAGTGTTGCATCCTGCAAGCTTTTTAAAGCTTGACCTCTAAGTCCAAGGTCAGCGAGAGTTGGAATTCCACCTGTTTTTTTAAGAAGCCTCATGACTACTTTTTCACCCCATACAGTAGGAAGAGTGGAAACACGAAGATCTACCTCTTCATCTCCATTTTTAAAGTTAAATCTTCCGTCCTGGGGAATTCTTTTCTCATCAATTTTCATATCAGAAAGGATTTTAATGCGGGAAACTAGAGCTTCATGGAGCTCTTTTGGAATAGTAAGTTTTTCCTGTAAAATTCCGTCAATTCTGTAGCGGACACGGGTTCCGCGGTCAAGAGGTTCAATGTGGACATCTGATGCTCTTGCCTTAACAGCAAACCCTAAAATATGAGTTACAATTTCGCTTATTTTTTCCTGTTTAATTACTCCAGTACCTGAAACTGAGGCATCAAGAGTTTTTACTCCCTGCTTTTCAGGAGCAATATCTTTAAGAGCTTCTGTTACCTCCTGGGAGAGAGTGGTTGAATAGTTGGCAGCAATTAATTCATCAATTTTTTCAGGTTCTGCAGCAACTGGCTTTACATGAAATCCTGTTTTTTGTTCAATAAATTCAATAGATGAGAAATCCAAAGGCTCTTTCATGGCAAGAGTCAATTCTTTAGAAGTACGGTCAGCAGAAACTGGAAAGACATGGAATCTATCTGCCATATCTTGGCTTACCATTCCTATGGCATCAGGACTGACAGGGGTAGTTGCAAGATCAATGTAGGGAATGTTGTAGAAAGCTGCTTTTGCTTTGGCCAAAGCTCCAGGAGTCACAAGCTTTTGCTCAATGATCATGTCTTCCTGAGATTTTCCGGTTTGAACTTCAGCAAGCTTTAATCTTTGAGCAACATCAGCAGTTATACCACCCTGAGAAACTAAGATATCGGCAAGTGATAGAGATCCATCGGAACTCGCGGCAGACTGAGCAGCCATATTAGATTCATTATATGCATGTATTGGGATACCCTGCAAGGGCGTATAATGCCTTATCATGCACTCATTTTTAATTGTTGGAGGTGGAGAGAAAGAAAAGAAAATATCTGAACTTGCAAAAAAATTAAAGGCAAAGATTTTTCCTTTTGAACTTAAAAAAATTGCTGATATTAAAAATCTTTCTAGTTTTACAAAGCTTAGCTTAACTGAAAAAACAGCAGTTTTAATTAGTGATTTTGATTTAGCTTCTGAAGAGACTCAAAATGCATTTTTAAAAAGCTTAGAAGAGCCCCAAGCAAATCTTATATATATTTTAACAGCAACATCAATTGATAATTGTTTATCAACCATCATTTCAAGATGCGAGGTTGTGGAAATAGGGGGAGAGGAAAAAAGGAAAGATACATCTATTTTTTTTAATGAATTTATAAGTATGAGTTTAGGAAGGAAGTTTGAAGAAATTTCAAAAATTAAAACAAGGGAAGAAGCAGCGGAATTTATAACAGACATTATTAATGGAGGACACTCACAACTTGTAAGTGGAGGTGCTTCTTTAAAAATAATTGAGAGTGCAACTAGTACTTTGACTAATTTGAAAGCAAATGGAAATGTAGCACTTCAACTTACAAACTTTGTAGTAAATATAGAAGACTGATAGTTATTTCCACTCAAGGTATTCATATATGAAATTATTCTCTTTAGCGTGTCTTAAAAAGACAGTATTGTAAGCCTGGGTGTATTTAGCAAGTTCTGACATACCTGAGTCTTGTAGATTATATAGTTCTTTATCTATTAACCTTTGTAAATTGTTTTTTGGCATATCAGGCCACCACATTCTATTTCCTAGATTTGCTCTAGAAAGATAATTTAGTCCTGTTTCAGGGTTTACTCCTGTTGCTCTTGTTTCTAGAAAGCCGTCATAATAAGCTTCATACATATCTTCTAGACCAAGAGTTGGGATGGCAAGTTCTCCTTTAACGTATTGAGGGTGAAAATGAGTGTAAATTTTTCTATCTGCTATTTTTCTTTCTTTGTCAGTTAAAGCTCTTACTCCACCAATAACACCCTGAATGTGAAGTAGTTGAATTTTGGTTTTGGGATCATAAACATAGGCCTCCTCAATCTCAATCCCGTCTGCTGCTTTTTGTCTCATAGATGCCTCTACCTGTTCTAAAGATAGAGTGGAATTAAGGATTTCATGAGTAGCCAAGTTGGAAGATGCAAGAACTGCAAGAGTTGAGAGGGTGAAGCCAGATATGAATTTTCTTCTTGAAATCCTGTTCTCAACTGTAGGCATTAATATAGTTTTAAACTATGAGAAAAAGGGGTTCAAGAGCCAGATTTGAAGCTAAGTAGCCTTGTTTATACACTCTAGACAGGCTATAATGGTTCTAGTAATATTAATTTTCTATGGCAGAGCCTAATTCATATACAGCAGAACAAATTCAGGTCCTTGAGGGACTAGAACCAGTCAGAAAAAGACCTGGAATGTACATCGGTTCTACTGATGTTAGAGGACTTCATGAGTGTCTTAGAGAAATAGTTGATAACTCAGTTGATGAAAGTTTTGCAGGAATTGCAACTGATGTATGGGTGTGGCTTGGGAAAAATGGGGAAGCAATGGTTAGGGACAACGGACGTGGAATTCCAGTAGATCTTCATAAATCAGGAGTGTCTGCCCTTGAACTTGCAATGACAAAACTCCATGCAGGAGGCAAGTTCGGCGGAGGAGCTTATAAAATATCAGGGGGTCTTCATGGAGTAGGAGCTTCAGTTGTTAATGCCCTCTCAACCTATTTTATGGTTATAGTATTAAGAGACAGCAAAGCATACTTACAAGAATACAATGAAGGAAAACCAAAAAAGAAAGTTAGGGAAATAAAACAGGAAGAACTAGATAAATTAATACCAGCTGAGTGGGGAATTAAGTTAGGCAAGGGGCACACTGGAACAATTACTAAATTTATTCCTGACAAAACAATATTTGAAAAATCAGAATTTGATGACAATAAAGTAAAAACACTTCTTAGAGACAGAGCATATCTTGTTGCTGGACTCTTTTTTCATTTTGAAGATGAAAGAAATGGAGAAAGTGCAAACTATTATTTTGAGGGTGGAATAAAATCATTGGTTGCACACACCAATAGAGAAAAGGAGAAAGTCTCTGATGTTGTTTACTTCCAAAAGGAAGAAGGAGATATGGGAGTGGAAGTTGCCCTTCAGTATAATGACAGCTTCAATGAAAATGTAAAAGGATATGTTAATGGAATATATACAGTTGATGGGGGAACACATGTAACAGGATTTAGAATAGCCCTCACTCGTGCAATTACTGACTATGGAAAAAAGAATGGATATATTAAAGATGAGAAAACTGCACTGACTGGAGAGGATTTAAAGGAAGGACTAACTTCAGTTATATATGTCAAAATGCCTTCTGAGAGCCTTCAATTTGAGTCACAAACTAAAGCAAAATTAAATAATCCAGAGGTTCAAGGATTTGTTTCATCTGCAGTTAAAGAAGGATTAGATCAATATTTAGAAGAACATCCACAGGATGCCAAAAAGATTTTAGATAAAGTAAGTTTGGCAGCCAAAGCTAGAATGGCAGCAAGAGCTGCTAAAGATGCAGTAATTAGAAAAGGAGCACTTGAGGGAGCAACACTTCCAGGAAAACTTGCAGACTGCCAGTCAACTGATCCTTCAATATCTGAGATATTTATAGTTGAAGGAGATTCAGCAGGGGGATCTGCCAAACAAGGAAGAGATAGGAAATTCCAGGCAATATTACCTTTATTTGGAAAGGTTCTTAACACAGAGCGAGCACGTATTGATCAAATAGTAACTTCTGATAAATTTAAATCCTTAATAATTGCATTAGGAGCTGGAATTGGAGACCAATTCAATATTGAGAAATCAAGATACCACAGAATAATAATCATGTCAGATGCTGATGTAGATGGTAAACATATTGAGTGCCTTCATTTAACTTTCCTTTATAGACACTTAAAGCCTCTTATAGAAAAAGGTTATGTTTATGTGTCTCTTCCTCCTTTGTACAAGATTGAGTGGGGAAAGAATAAACAGTATGTTTATTCAGAAGAGGAAAAAGAAAGCTTTGTAAAAACTCTAAATGGAGCAAAGGTTGATGTGCAAAGGTATAAAGGTCTTGGAGAAATGAATGCAAGCGAACTTTGGGAAACAACCATGAATCCAAAAACAAGAATTCTTAAACAAGTTAATATTGGAGATGCTGAAGAGGCAGATAAAATGTTTACCATGTTAATGGGAGAGGAAGTTGCACCAAGGAAGAAATATATACAAACCTTTGCAAAAACAGCAAATCTTGATATTTAAAAGAAGAGGTTGCATAATACTTACATGACTGACTTTGACAAAGAATTTGATTTTGGCCAGAAGGGAGAATACGTTAATACTGTCATTGAAATCTCCAAAGGCTCAATGAATAAAATTGAGTATGACCGTGAACACAAAGTCTTTAAACTTGATAGAGTAGAACCGGGGATATTTGCAAAACCTGTTAATTATGGATTTATTCCACAAACACTTGATGAGGATGGAGATGCACTTGATACGTTAGTTATAACTTCAGAACCACTTCCAATGGGAGTTGTGGTTAAGGCAAGAGTAGTTGGAATACTTAATTTTGTTGACAGTGATGAAAATGACCATAAAATAATTTGTGTTCCTGAGGATGATAGACACAAAGGAAATGAAATTAAAGAGTTGGATGATTTATATGGAGCATGGAAAGCACAAATTGAACATCATTTTAATCACTACAAAGATCTCAAAAAACCAGGAAGCACTAAAGTAGAAGGTTGGGGAAACACAGAAGCTGCTTGGAAAATAATTGAAGAGTGTGCAAAGCGCTTCAAAAAATAAACTCTTCCATAAACACACTGAAATAATTTTTTCTATTTAATTTTTACTTGAAGTTATTTTAATTCAAAGGTGACAGTTACTGATTTATAAACAGTTTGAGTTCCTGGCTGGACTGGAGTAGAAGGAGCAGATCCACCACCTAAACCGACTGCTTTATCCATTTGAAGAGGATATATTCCGCCATACTGGCCGCCTTCCTGAATTGTTACTGCTTTTCCAAGACTTCTTCCTGAAGCTTGAGCTATTTTTTCTGCTTTCTTTCTGGCATTTTCAATTGCTTGACCTAAAACATCTGCTTGAGTATTTGTTGTGTTATCAACTGTGTAGTTTGGACCATACACATTTGTTGCTCCACCTTTTTGAAGCAAATCAGCTAAAGGAGAAACTTTTGTTAAATCTCTGACTGTAACAGTAGTTGTGTTGTTGGCTGCCCAGGCGCCTTGTCCTGTACCAGTCCTTGTTGGATACATCATTGGAACAGGGTATGGGGAGGGCTGCTCATAAATACTGATGTTTTCAGTTTTAATATCATCATCTACTATTCCTAGGGCTTTTACAGATTTAATAAGATCTGTCATTTTTGTGTTAGTTTCATCAACTGCTTTTTGTTTGTCATCATTTGTTGACATAACAGAAGCAGTAAATGTTGCTATTTGATTTTTCTCATTTCCTTGGGCTTCACCGCTAACTGTGATTGTTGATTTAGGAAAAAGGGGATTGTTGCCAATTTTTATTTTGTCCCAGGGAAAAAGATAAAGAACTAATACTCCAAAAAGCACTGTTAAAAATGCAGTTAAGACTGAACTTAAAAAGGTTCTTCT
This sequence comes from Patescibacteria group bacterium, assembly GCA_036381415.1. Taxonomy (GTDB): domain Bacteria; phylum Patescibacteriota; class Microgenomatia; order UBA8517; family UBA8517; genus DASVCV01. The sequence goes on along the minus strand of DASVCV010000007.1, from coordinate 4,299 downwards.
ATCCATATTAGTTAAAGCTTATACAATTTACTAAAACAGGTCAAGTTATGATACAATACATTACCCGCGTAAGGTGCGCGGTTTTTTGTTGGAAATAATATTAATTATATGAAAAATATCCGTAATATAGCCATTATTGCACACGTTGACCATGGTAAAACCACCCTGGTTGATGCACTACTAAGGCAATCTCATACCAAGCTCAAAAAGGAAAGAGATGATGCCGGGCTCATCATGGACTCAAATGAGCTGGAGCGTGAGCGCGGAATTACAATTTTCTCTAAAAATGCCTCAGTAACATACCATGATACTAAAATAAACATCATTGATACTCCGGGACATGCTGACTTTGGAGGGGAAGTAGAACGCGTCCTAAAAATGGCAGATGGGGCACTACTATTAATAGATGCAAAAGATGGACCAATGCCTCAAACCAGGTTTGTATTAAAACATGCCTTGGAATTAGGACTTAAGATTATTGTTGTTATTAACAAAATTGATCTTGAAGATGCAAGGGTTGAATATGTACTTGGTAAAACTTTTGACCTTTTTGTTGAATTAGGTGCAAATGAAGAAACAGCCTTTTTCCCAGTTATATATGCATCTGCCAAAAATGGCTTAGCAGGGGATGAAGCAGATATAACCAAAATGAAGGATATTTCTCCTTTATTTGATGCAATTATTAAAGAAATACCAGCTCCAGCAGGAGACAGTGAAAAACCTCTTCAAATACTTGTCACAACTATTTCATATGATAATTTCAAAGGAAGAATTGCCACAGGAAAAATAAGCAATGGAACAATTAAAGAAGGACAAGATGTCGCTCATATTAACAGAAAAGGTCAAATAACTAATTACCGAATTTCTTCACTTATGACATTTGATGGATTAGAAAGGGTGGCTGCAAAAGAGGCTGAGGCAGGAGATATTGTTGCAATATCAGGTATACCTGATATCACAATTGGAGAAACAATTGGAGATACTACTAATCCAATTGCGCTTCCACTTCTTGATATTGAAGAACCAACAATTAAAATGACCTTTGGAATTAATACATCTCCTTTTGCTGGGCGTGAGGGAGAATATAAAACCTCAAGCCAGTTAAAAGCACGTTTATACAAAGAGCTTGAAAACGATGTTGCATTAAAAGTTGAAGAAGATGGCAGCGGGGGCTGGATTGTAAGCGGACGCGGAGAACTTCATCTTGCAATTTTAATTGAGAGAATGAGAAGAGAAGGATATGAATTTCAGGTATCTAGACCTCGTGCTATTACAAAAGTAGTTGATGGAGTAAAGCTTACTCCATATGAGAGAGTCTATATTGAAGCTCCTGAAACCTATTCTGGTGTGGTTGTACAAAAAATGGGGCAAAGACGCGCTCAAATGACAGATATGATTACTACTAATGGAAATACTTTTTTGGAATTTGTAATTGCAACCAAAGATTTGTTTGGATATAGATCTGAGATGCTAACTGATACTAAAGGAATGGGGGTAATTAACTCAACCTTTGAAGAATTTAGACCTGATACAAGTGAAGGATATAGAAGAACACATGGATCTTTAGTTGCATTTGAATCTGGAATTACTAGATTATATGGACTAGTAAACATTCAGGATAGAGGAGTGCTTTTTGTTGGTCCTGGAGAGGAAGTATATAAAGGAGAAGTGGTTGGACAAAACTCAAGAGAAGGAGATATTGATGTAAATGTCTGTAAAGAGAAAAAACTTTCAAACATGCGCTCAAAGGGAGATGGTGGAATGGACCACTTTAATACACCAAAGAAAATGAGTTTGGAAGAAGCTTTGGAATATATTGATGATGAAGAGTTGGTAGAAATTACTCCAAAAAACATTAGAGTAAGAAAAGTGATATTAGATGCTGTTGAAGCAAGAAGAATTAAAAAAGGAATAAAATAATTTTTTACCTGTTTCTTTCGTTTCTAACGAAAAGAAAAGTTCCGAGAAACAAAAAGGCAACAAACATAGCTGTAATTATTAATAGGTTTGAGATAGGAGAAAGAAGAACTACTTTGTCATACTCAGGTCGCCCCCAGTAATAAACTCCTCTTATAAAATCGACTGCATATCTCATTGGTGAAATACGGGAAAGAATATCTAAAAGAAGAGGAAGTTTTTTGATTGGATTAAAAACACCTGCCAAGAAAAATTGTGGGAACATTAAAAATGGAAAAACTTGATTGGCTGATCTTTCTGAGGAAAGATTTGCCAACACTATAATTCCAAAAGCACCTCCTAAAAGGCAAGCAACAATTCCTACAGGGATTAGACTAATTAGTTGGGGAAGTGAAATTTCTGCTCCTACCAAATATCCAAAAATAACAATTCCAATGACCTGAGAAAGAGAGACAATTGATTCACCAAGTATTTTTCCAATGATAATTGTGTAGCGAGAAATTGGAGATACAAAAATTTCCTGGGAAAAATCATTAGTTCTGTCTTCAATTAAAGAAATTATTCCAGAGGCAGTTGATTGGAAAAGTGCCTGGCCAATAACTCCTGTAAAAACAAATGTTAAAAAGTTATATCCAATTTGAGGACCCAGGTTTGATTGAAGTGAGCTTCCCAAAACTCCAATAAAAAGAAAAGGGAATACAAATGTAAAAATCATTCTTGTCCTATCACGAAGGAATTTGGTTACATCACGGTAGGCAATAGTGAGGGCTGCATTTACTTCCCTCATAGTTCGGCCTCCTCGTGTATTATTTTTACATATGCATCTTCCAAGGTTTTTGCATGTTTTTTAATTGCATGTGGAGAGCCTTCTACTGCAATTTTTCCATGATTAATGATTATCACATGATCTGCATTTTCTGCTTCTTCCAAGTAGTGGGTAGTTAAGAATATGGTAGTCCCATTTGTTTTTCTAACACTATTGATATAACTCCAGAGATTTTTTCTGCTTAAAGGGTCAAGACCTGAGGTCGGTTCATCAAGGAATAGTATTTTGGGGTTATGCATTAGGCTTCTAATAATTTCTAGTTTTCTTTTCATTCCCCCTGAAAATGTTTTTATGGGGCTAAAAATTTCTTTTTCAATTCCAATGAGTTTTGAAAGGGATTTTACTTTTTCCTGATAAGAAGATGGCATTAAAGAAAAACTCGGAGCAAATGGATATATCCCGTACAGTATAGTATGGAAGCGGATATTTTCTTCTGCTGTTAAATTAACATCAAGGGATGGGTTTTGAAAAATAACACCAATATTCTGCCTAACCATTTTTCCTTCCTTGTCTAAATTAAATCCAGCTATAGTTACCTTTCCAGTAGTTTTAGAAAGAGTGGTTGTTAATATTGAAATAGTTGTTGTTTTACCTGCCCCGTTTGGTCCTAAAAATGCAAAAAACTCTCCTTCTTTTACATTAAAGGATATATTATCAACTGCATTAATTTTTGCCTTTTTATATTTTTTAACTAAATTTTTTACCTCAATTGCGTTTTTCATTTTTGTATTGTAACATGTAGCAATGGCTGAGGAAACAAAAGCAGGTGAAGTAAAACCAGTCAAAAAAGGACTTCCCAAAATTGCAAAGATAGCACTTGGCTGTTTAGCTATTTTTATAATACTTGCAGTTATTTTATCAATTGCAGGAGTTTTTCTTGCAAGAAAACTTGGATCAGCAATACTTCAAAAGAGCATACAAGATAAAACAGGAGTCCAGACTAACCTTAATGATATTCAAAATGGAAAAGTAAGTTTTACTGATCCAAAGACTGGAGCAAAGCTTGATATTGGAGGAGGATCTGTTCCATCTGATTTTCCAAAAGACTTCCCAATTTATCCTGGGGCAAAAGTAACAAGCTCACTTAGCGGAAACCAAACTGGAACAGGAAATGGATTCTGGGTAACTCTTTCTACAACTGATGAGGTTTCCAAGGTTCAAAGCTATTATGAAACAAATCTAAAGACTAATGGGTGGAATATAGAATCTACTATTGGAAGTGGATCAGGAGTTAACTGGTCATTAAGCAAAGATAAGTTAAATGGATATCTTACAATTGATAAATCACCCACAGCAGGTGAGACTTCAATATTAATAGTTTTAGGAGAAAGTGGAACAGTAACTCCTCCAGCACAGTAAGCTTCTTTGTTTTTAGTAATTATTAGTTGAGATTGACCCAGTATGCCGCCGTGCGGTATATTACGTACAATTCATATGAAAAGGTTGAACCTAAAAATACTCAGCAGAAAATTTGCATTAACAATAATATTTGGAAGTCTGATTGGTTTTATATTAGTTTCTTCTATCAAATCTCAGCCTCAAAAATCAATTTTAAA
>DASVCV010000006.1:0-28365 GCA_036381415.1 Patescibacteria group bacterium | reverse complement strand
TTCTGTTGTTAAATCTCCTGTAGTTGTTAAAGTTCCAGATACTGTAGCATTGCCTCCTACACTTAAATCTTTAAGTAGATTGGTTTTAATATTTACATTGAAACTCAAATCCTTGGAAACACTCTCAGCAAGTACTGATGGGGAAGTATTAATGCTTCCTACCATTTCTCCTTCATCTTTTCCAATCACACTCTCTATATTTGTCCTAATTGATTCTGGTAAGTATACAATGATTTTATTTAAAAAGTGTGTCTTTGATACAGTAAATAGTAGTCCATATAAAACTAGTGCTAAAAGCCCTGCCTTAAGAATTCTTCTGAAGGGAAAATTAATCGGTTCAGATTTTATAACTGGAGCTTGTATTACTTTGGGAGTCTCAGGAGTTCGTATAGGAGTAGAAGGAGCATAAACTGGAGCTGGCCTAACTGCACCTATTTCTTTTTTGGTTTTAATAGCTCTGACAGCTTCAAGATTATACCTCCTGTGTCCGCCTGCAGTCCTAGTTGAAGTTATCTTTCCCTGCCTCTCCCAGCGTCTTAATGTGCCTATAGAAACAGAAAGGATCTTGGCAATCTCGCCAATTTTGTAGAGCTTAGTGTCAGGCAGGTTAGTGTTCATTTTAGCTTGGTCAAATCTGTATAAAAATTAGCCTCAAATGATTACATTTGGACAGTATTTAAATACTATTATAATAATTAAGCCTGAGTGAGCTCTAACTGTCAATGGCCTTTTAGTAAGAAGTAATAAATCAAATAAAAAGTCCTTAATTCCACTCCTAAACTTATGCATAGTGCTAATATAAACTCATGAAGTATGTTATTTACTTCCTTCTAATTCTTCTTTTACTTGTCCATTTTTTTACTACCCGCCCTGCATATCATGAAGGGGATAAAGTTCGAATCACTTCCCAAGTAACTTCCCTTACAAAATTAGCAGACCTTAGGATTAAATTCCCAGCCTTTCCAGAAGTCCACTATGGAGACTTTGTTGTAGTTGAGGGATTAGTAGCAAATGGGGAGTTAAAGGATGTTGTTTTAAAAGACCTTAAGGTATCAAACAACATCTTTTTAACACTTCGTTCTAGAATTCTTGATTTCTACAATAAATCCCTTCCTCCTTTAGACAGTCAGCTTACTGCAGGTATTGTAATTGGAGCCAAATCAAATCTTGATAGCTCTTTCTACTCTAAACTCAAAAATACAGGCACCTCGCATGTTGTAGTGGCTTCAGGAATGAATGTAACTCTCACTGCCGGATTTATAATGGCAATTACTCTTAAATTCATCAAAAGAAGGAGAGCAATATTAATTACACTTTTAGCTATATTGATATATTGTTATATAGCAGGTTTTGAAGCTCCAATAGTAAGAGCTGCCATTATGTCTTTCCTTGCTTTTACTGCACAAATCGTAGGACGTGTTGCCAACACTTTAAGAATTCTTTTCCTTACTGCCTTTGTGATGATATTTATTGTGCCTTCTTGGTTAACCGATATTGGATTTATTTTATCCTTTAGTACTACTTTATCCATGATACTCTTTGAGAAAAAGATAAATAGATTGATACATTCTGTTCCTAACATAATTCGTGAGAGTTTAAGCACTTCAATTTCAGCTCAAATCATGGCTGCACCAATTATATTTTTTACTTTTGGAAGATTTAACCCATTTAGTCCCATAATTAATGCTTTTGTTCTCTGGACTGTAACACCTATTATGGTTATTGGGGGGATTGCCTCTATTGTTGGAATTATTTTCCAACCTTTAGGAAAGGCAATCCTTCTTTTAATATATCCATTGACTCAATGGTTTATTTTTGTAATTAACCTTTTTGGTTAAGTTTGGTCAAGGATTTAATAAAGTGAGTAAAATGAAATACCTTTATATTTTTTTAGTTCTTCTTACTGCAGTTGTCTGGTTGGCATTACTATCCACTCCTGACAAAAACTTTCATCTAATTAGCTGTGATGTAGGACAAGGGGACTCAATGCTTTTAACATATAAAAACTTTCAGGTACTTATAGATGGTGGACCTAATAATAAAGTATTAACTTGTCTAACTAACCATATTCCTTTCTATGATAAGACCATTGAAGTAGTAATTCTTACCCATCCAGAGTCAGACCACTTCACAGGACTTATAGATGTATTTAAAAATTATAAGATAGAATATTTTCTAGCAAATGAGGTTGACTCTGGCACTGTCTCCTACAGTCTGCTGAAGAATATGGTAGGGGGTAGCCCAACTAAGGTAATTAACCCACTAACAGGCCTAACCCTTAGGTATGATTTGATCCACTTAGATATACTTCACCCTTCCCAGACCTTCATAAATAGCCAAAAAGAAGGTGAGTCAGCAACCTCTACTTCAAAGCTTGGAACTTTTGAAACAAAAAGGAATTTAAATGAGTTTTCAATTATAGGGTTATGGACCTTTAAGGATTTTACAGCCCTAACAACAGGTGACATCCCAACCTCCACCTTAAACGAAGTTGTGCTTGCAAACTCTCTTTCAAATATCACATATCTAAAAGTACCGCACCATGGGTCAAAAACAGGCCTTACTACAAATGTACTCGAAAGTCTCAAGCCTAAGATTGGGGTAATATCTGTAGCAAAAAGTAATATTTACCATTTACCAGACGACATGGTCCTTAATGCCTTAAAAGAAAGTAAGGTAAAGACCTTAAGAACTGATGAACTAGGTACTATTGAAGTAGTAACAGATGGCCGCTCCTGGTGGGTAAAGTGAGGCAGTGATATACTTTAAACTATGAACAAAGAAAGAGAAATTAAAATTGATACTATTGCCAAAGTTTCAATTGGAGCTATCTTAATTGACTTTGTCATGATTGCAACAGGAAAAATCTCTCCTGTTGCAGGCATAACCATGCTTGCCCCAGTTGCAGCAGCTTTAATGTCCATGCATGATTTAAATAAGACAAATAACAGAAAATGAACCTAAAAGACCAAATAGTAAGCTCGCTTGAAAAAGCATCTAAAGTTAAAAATCCCAATTTAGAATTTGCCTCCCATGAAGAATTTGGTGACTATACTACTAATGTTGCTCTCCGCAATGCTACTTCAGCCAAAGATTTAGTTGCAAAGCTTCAAAAAGATAAAGACCTTACAAAAATTGTAGAAAAGATTGAAGTTGCAGGCCCAGGCTTTATTAACTTCCATCTTAAAAAAGAAGCTCTACTTACTGAGCTTGCTAAGGTTTTAAAAGAAAAAGAGGATTATGGGAGATCATATGAAGGCAAAGGTAAAGTAGTGGTAATTGACTATTCAGCTCCCAATATTGCCAAACGCTTTTCAATTGGCCACCTAAGATCAACCATTATTGGTCAAGCTCTCTATAATCTCCATAAATTTACCGGTTACAAAGTAATAGGAGACAACCACCTTGGAGACTGGGGAACCCAGTTTGGAGTACTTATATATATGGTAGAAAAAAACAAAGTTGATCCAACTAAGCTCACAGTTGAAGAGTGGGAGAAGCTATATGTTGATTTCCACACGAAATTAGATTCAGATCCATCATTAAAAGAAGAAGCAAGACATGCTTTTAAAAGGCTTGAAGAAGCTGATCCAGCCGCAAAAGCTATTTGGCAGGCTGCATATGATACTTCCTTAAAAGAATATCAAAGACTATATGATCTTCTTAAGGTAAAAATAGATTATGCATATGGAGAAAGCTTCTATGAGCCCATGCTAGATACAATCATTAAAGAAGTACAAAGCAAAAAAATAGCAAAAGAAAGTCAGGGAGCCCAAATCATTGAGTTTAAAGATCTTCCTCCAGCCATGCTAGTTAAATCAGATGGTGCTACTACTTACTTAACCCGTGATCTAGCAGCCATTAAATATAGAATAAAGACCTGGAATCCAGATCTATTTATATATGAAGTAGGAGCTGATCAAATACTTCATTTTAAGCAGGTTTTTGCCACCTCCCGTCTTCTTGGCTGGATTAAAGACCAGAAAATGGTTCATGTTGCCCATGGTCTAGTCCGCTTCAAAGAAGGAAAGATGTCCACTCGCCGCGGTAAAACTGTAAAACTTGAAGAAGTATTAAAAGAGGCAGTTGAAAAAGCAAAAGAATTTAATTCCGATCCAAAAATCTCAGAGCTAGTAGGAATTGGAGCAATTAAGTACTTTGATCTTATACATGAACCACAATCTGAAATAATCTTTGACTGGAGTAAGATATTTGTCTTAGAAGGAAAATCAGGTCCATATCTCCAATACACATATGCCAGAACACAGAGTGTACTTTCCAAAGCCAAAGCTAACAATTTAAAAAAAGAAACACCTTCTCTAAACCAAGAAGAGCTATCCACACTCCGTCTTTTAACCCGATTTCCTGAGGTTATTTCCATATCTACTAAAACTTACTCACCCAACATCTTGGCTGAATATCTCTTCACTCTAGCTCAAAAGTACAATGCCTTTTACAACAAGCACAAGATTATTGAGGGAGATAACCAGGATTTCCGTCTTGCTCTAACTATTGGGGTAGGACATGTCCTAAAAAATGGACTAAACTTGCTTGGAATTCAGGCTCCTCAGAAGATGTAGTATAATAAAAACATGACTTTAGATAATGATACTGTTAAAAAAATAGTTCAATATTTCAAAAATAAGCCTCGGGTTGAGGTCGTATATTTGTATGGCTCACAGGCTCGAAATGAAGCAAGATCTGACTCTGATATCGACTTAGCTGTTCTAGAAAGCACCAAAAACTCAGACTATCTGATATACCCATCTGATTTAGCTGTTGCTTTGCACAAAAAAGTCGATGTCCAAAACCTACTAAATTGTCCTCCTGATTTTAGCTACCGAGTGCTGCTTGAAGGTAAAGTCTTGTTCTCTCGTAATGAAAAAGCAAGAATTGCTTTTGAAGAAAAAACCTTTAGGCAGTATTTTGACGTCAAACCCATACTTGATGAATATTTCAAATCTTTGTCCAAGATAGTAAGGAAAGGAGAGTTGGGTGTTAGATATATATAGAATTAAGGATAGGATAGCTGAAATTAGAAAACGTCTTAATATTTTAAGCAAAAAATTCAAAGGCATCTCTAAAGATGAATTGTTGGGTGATGAAAGTTTGAATGCTGAAGCAGAAAGGCACTTAGAAGTAGCAATACAGGCATGCCTTGACATAGCCTCCCACTTAGTTTCTTCTTTAGGCTTAGATAAACCCGAAGTAAACTCCCATGTTTACTACAGTCTTGCAAAAGAAAACATTATTCCTGGAGATTTTGCTGACATAATGGTGCAAATGACAGGTTACAGGAACATCTTGGCGCATGAATATTTAAAAATAGACAAGGAAGAAACTTACAAAAACATTAACAGTAAACTAGAATATATTTCAAAGTTCACAGAATATGTTGAAGAGTTAATAAAGAAGGTAAGTAAGACTTCTAATAAGAAATAACCCATAGTACTGAGTTTCAAAAAGTTATCCACAAAATCTGTGTACAACCCCCAAGACCCATAGTCTAGATACAAAAAGATTGACAAATAATAAAACATGGTTTACAGTTAACCATAGTATGATTACAGATACCAAGAAAAATATAATTGCTTTCATTAGTACTAAAGGTGAAGCCCGTGTTCATGATTTGGTTAAAGAGTTTGGCATTAGTAAAGTTGCAGTCCATAAGCAATTAAATAATCTGATAAAAGAAGGCAAAATAAAAAAGATGGGTATGCCCCCTAAAGTTTTCTATATCCTAGATGAAAAGCCTGATTTAGGACAAGTTAAAAACACCATAAATGAAAACCTTGGTTTTCTTAAGAGTGAATTTAAAGTAAAAGAAATAGGGGTCTTTGGTTCAGTAGTAAGAGGAGACAACAACAGTGGAAGTGACATTGATATTCTGGTAAGTTTTTCTCAAACTCCAGGATTTTTTAAATTTATTCAACTGGAAGACTATCTATTTAAAATTCTAGGTAAGAAAGTTGATCTTGTTACTAAGGATGCTTTAAAAAATGCCATTAAAGATGATGTCTTAAAAGAAACAATATATGTCTAAAAGGCTTCCTAAACTTTATTTAGAAGATATTTTGACCGCACTTTCTGAAATAGAAGAATTTGTTAAAGGTATGTCACAAAAAGATTTTGAATCAGACAGAAAAACCATGCATGCTGTAGTAAGAAACATAGAAATAATAGGTGAAGCAGCAAGAAACCTTCCTGAAGACTTTGTAAATAAACACCCTGAATTGCCAATTCATGAAATGATAACTATGAGAAATAGAGTCGTTCATGAATATTTTGGGATAGATTTAAATATTCTCTGGCAGACAATTGTAGGGGATCTTCCTCAATTAAAAAAACAAATTAAAGATTTAGTTTAAGAGTACAACCATACTTCTTATTTTATGTTGACTGCAATCTTAAATACGTCTAGTATGAATGTATATGAATACTGCCAAAGTAACGCTTGTTTTAGCTATTCTTTTCTTAAGCTTTGCCAATCTTCCTATCTTTGCTCAAAACCTTGCAGCAACTGCCATCTCACTTCCTATTTCAGGTGATGTTAGCGACGGCAATATCCTTTGTTCTGACACCAACGGTTATTTCCTCTGCAATAAGGAATATCAGACTTCTATATATGGAGTAATAAATGATGGTGCCCAAGTTGCAATTGTAAATAAAGCTGACAGTATGCATCTTGTTTCTACAGAAGGGGTAGTAAATGTCACAGTTTCAGGCAAAAACGGAAGCATTAAAAAAGGAGATCTAATTACAACTTCTCTTGAAGCAGGCATTGGAGAAAAAGCAATTAGAAATGGATTTGTCCTAGGAACTGCTGATGAAGATTTTAATGCAGCCTCTGAAACTGATAAGGGAAGTATTGCAGTAGCTATTGCCATTCACCAGACAGTAGACCTAGCTGATTTTAGAACCAATCTCTTAGCATTACTTCGTAATGGCTTAACAGGAATTACACTTAGTCCAGTTGCCATTCTCAGGTACACTGCCGCTGCTGTAATGGTTATTCTTTCCTTTGCCTTAGGCTTTGTCTACTTTGGCCGTGTCACTAAAGCAGGGGTAGAAGCAATAGGAAGAAATCCAGTTGCAAGAAGAACAATCCAATCAAGTATTATTTTCCAGATTGTCCTGACACTGGGAATTGCTTTAGTTGGACTTGGAATTGCCTACCTCATATTAGTCCTTTAAATCATGGGTATTTTTGACTCGTTATTTGGAACCGCATCTAGTAGTTCCCTTAAGCCAGTAGTACTTCTCATACTAGATGGTTGGGGATTGGCTCCTGATTCTCCAGGCAATGCAATAACCAGAGCCAAAACCCCAAACATGGATAATCTAACAAGTAAGTATCCTCATGGACAACTTCTTGCATCAGGTGAATCAGTTGGACTCCCAGCAGGAGAAGTAGGAAACACCGAAGTAGGCCACATTAACATGGGAGCCGGAAGAACTGTCCTTCAGGACCTTAAAAGAATAACCAAAACCATTCAGGATGGAACTTTTTTTGACAACCAGGCTCTTTTTAATGCAATTGACCATGCCAAAAGGCACAACTCCAAGCTCCATATCGCAGGCTTAATAGGGTCCGGTCATGTCCACTCCTCAATGGACCATTTTTGGGCTCTTCTTGAATATGCCCGAAAGCAGCAGTTTGGAAATATCTTTATTCATATGTTTACAGACGGCCGTGACACTCCTCCTGAAGAAGCAAAAATTGTAATTAGACAGCTTGCTGCCCGTCTTACTACTTTAGGCTTTGGCCACATAGCAACAATTGCAGGAAGGTATTATGCCATGGACCGTGACCGCCGCTGGGACAGAACAGAAGCAATATATAAAGCCATGGTTCAAGGTGTTGGGATTGCCGAAACCGATCCTGAGTCAGCAATTGCCCATGCATATTCCCGTGGTGAAACAGATGAATTCATAAAGCCAATTGTAATGCAGTCAAATGGAAGACCAGTTGCAACAGTAGACGATGATGATTCCTTCATCTTTTTTAACTTCAGGATTGATAGGCCAAGACAGCTTTCCATGGCCCTTACTCTTTCTGACTTTGAAAACTCATCCTTTATCTTTGGTGCAGCCGGCATGACTGAACAAGAAAGAGCAAATATTAAACTCAAATTGGGAAAGACATTTGTAAGAGGAAAAGTTCCTAAAAATCTTTTTTTTGTAACCATGACTGAATATCAAAAAGAACTGCCGGTATCTGCAGTTGCTTTTCCTCCCCAAAAAGTTGAAACAACGCTTGCAAATGTAATTGCAACTTCTAATTTAAAGCAGCTCCATATGTCTGAAAGTGAAAAAAGAAGATTTGTCACTTACTATTTTGACGGCATGCAGGAAGCAAAAATCCCAGGTGAAGAAGTGGTGATTGTGCCTTCTCCAACTGTAGCTACCTATGATCTAAAGCCTGAAATGTCAGTCCATGAGTTGGCAAATGAATTTAAAAAATGGTTAGGTAAAAACCAATACAGCTTCATAGTCATGAATTTTGCCAATCCAGACATGGTTGCCCATACCGGCAATCTTGCTGCTTCCATTAAAGCAATTGAAAATGTTGATGCAGCCCTAGGTGTAGTAAGTGAGGCAGTCTTAAAAATGGATGGAACCCTAATTGTGACAGCAGACCATGGTAATGCCGAGGAACTTCTAACATACCCACCCAACACCTATTTCTTTACCAGTTCAGTAGGAGCAGTAAACACAGACCACTCAGCCAATCCAGTCCCTGTTATTATTGCCAACAAAATGTATGAGGGAAAACCAGTTGTTTTAAAGCAGGGAATATTAGGAGATATTGCTCCAACCATTCTTACTCTACTTAAATTGCAAATACCTACTGTAATGACTGGTAAAAATCTGCTAGCATGAATTTATGGATGTGACTAGTCAAATATTTCTATATGGACTTGCCCTGGCAGTCATAACTTTAACCCTTACTATTTTCTATCTTATTAGCCTCTATAGAGACCTGGTTAAAAAATTAGCCAATGTTAAAGCAGGGGAGAAGATTAAAGTAAAAGCAGATCTAGACCAGACCACAAAAAGAGTCATTGATGCAGTAACAGATGAAGTCCAGAAGAAAATGGAAACCCAATTCTCTTCAATTATAGCTGGATCTAAAACCAATCTTGAAAAAGATATCGCCTCAATTGTAAGTGAGGTTAGAACAAAATTAACCTCTGATGTGTCTGGCATTGGACAAACTCTAAAAGAAGAAGTGGTGTCAGCAGACACTGCAGCAAAGAAGGTATTGGAAGAAGAGCATGACAAAGTTAAATTAGAGCTGGCAGAATTTAAGAAAAAACAAATGGATGAAATTGTTGCCAAGGCAAAAATTATTCTTCCTCAGGTTTTAAAAGATGTTGTTGTTAAATCAATGGATCCTAAAACACAGGAGGATTTAATTATTAACTCACTAGAAAATGCAAAACGACAAAATAATATCTGAAATCCTCGACCTTGTAACAACAGAAGATGAAAAAGATTCTCTAACTTTGGTAGTTGAGGATCTTCTTTCAGACCTCTACAAAGTTGACCATTCTGAGTTTGAAAAAAAGATGGGACAAATGGAGGAAAAAATATCAGTTTTAGTTAAACAAGTTCCAGCTGCCGAGCTTCCTAACTTTCTAGGCCAGTTAAAAGAAAAACTAATTGCAACTGCCTCAGTCAAAGTAACACTTAGCTTTAAGCCTACAGTTAGTTTTATTTCAAGACTAAATAAAACTTTGGATGCTATTGTAGAAGTGGAAGTTAATCCTGATATTTTAGGGGGAGTTGTAGTTGAATCAAATGGAAAGCATGTTGATATGTCTGTCAAAAAGGTTCTTGATGGATTATTAGCAAGTGTTTGATTTGTATTTGTAATATTTTAATATGAAAAACTTTGATCAAATTATTGGAAAAACAGGTGAAGTAGGATTTGTAGAAGAAATTGTCCACTCACTTGTTTTCGTCTCTGGTCTTCCATCAGCTCACATTAATGAGATAGTTGTTTTTGAAGAAGGTGGAATGGGACAGATACTTTCTGTAACTGATACCTATGTAGAAATAATTCTTTTGACCCGTGATGGAGAAAATGAGGGCCAAATAAAAGTAGGTACAAAAGTAGCAAGAACCGGCTATGACTTTAATATTGCCCTAGATGACAGCTTGCTTGGAAAAATTGTCCACTCACTAGATCTTGCAAGTGACTCAGGCAGCTCAGTTCATGCAGAACCCTCCAATATTTTAAACAGAAATGTCATAGATGAACCCCTCTATACTGGTCTTTCCTTAGTAGATCTTGTTGTTCCCTTGGGTAAAGGCCAAAGGGAATTAGTAATTGGAGACAGAAAAACAGGAAAAACTGACTTTCTCCTTCAAACCATGCTGACTCAGTCTAAGCTAGGTACAATCTGCATATATGCAGGTGTTGGTAAAAAAGATGTAGAAACCAAAAAAGTAGAAGAGTTTGTAAAAAGCCACGGTATGGAAAAAACTACCATAATTATTTCTTCCCGTGCCTCAGATCTTGCAGGTGTTATTTTTGTAACTCCATATGTAGCAATGACAGTTGCAGAGTACTGGCAGAAAAAGGGAAAAGATGTCCTACTTGTTTTAGATGATCTGACAAACCATGCCAAAGCCTACCGTGAAATTACTCTTCTTGCCAAGCGTTTTCCCGGCCGCTCCTCATATCCAGGAGATATTTTCTACATCCACTCCAAACTTGTAGAGCGTGCAGGTAAGTTTAAAACAGGCTCCATTACCTGTCTGCCTGTTGCAGAATCTGTTTTAGGAGATCTCTCAGGCTATATTCAAACCAACCTCATGGCTATGACAGACGGTCACATCTTTTTTGACACAGATCTTGCAAACTTAGGACGCCGTCCAGCAGTTAATCCTTTCCTTTCAGTAACCAGGGTAGGCTATCAAGCCCAATCTCCCTTGGTCCGTGATCTAAGCCGTGAGTTAAATAGCTTCTTAATTAAAATTGATAATTTAAGGCAGCTCATGCACTTTGGAGCAGAGCTGAATGAATCAATCCGTCAAACTCTTGACTTAGGAGACCGCACATTTGCCTTCTTTGACCAGGCAACAGGTATTAGTACTCCAATTAATGTAAGCGTCATTATTCTTGCTGCTCTTTGGTCCGGCTTCTGGAAAGATGTTGACTACGTCAGAATGAGAGTAGAGATGAGTAAGCTGGCAGAAGTCTACCTTAAAGACGCTGCCTTTAAAAAAGAAATAGATACAAGAGTAGAAAGCTCTCCAACTCTTTCACTTCTCATGGACAATCTCAAGAAAGACAATGCATTCCTAGTTAAGTATGTTAGGGGAGTAAATGGATAAGTCTCTCAGCTTATCTTGCTATTAATATATGGATAAAAGAGCATTAACCAGTCATATTGTTAGTTTAGAAACTCTTGAAGGGTTAACCCATGCATATGCACAAATTTCCTCAAATAGAATGAAAAACATCAGAAAGTCGGTCCTTTCAAACAGACAGTTTTTGGATGATTTAAATGGAATTTTTAAAGATCTGCGTCTTTCATATAGAAGAGAAGTAATAAAACTTTTAAAAGAAAAACAGAAAAAAAGAGGAAGGAATAAAGAAAAAGATCAAAAAGAAACAGTTACTTTTCTTTCTCATAATGGAAAAACAGTAAGCGTCCTTCTTTCAGCAAACACCGGCTTGTATGGAGAACTTGTTCCCCAAACCTTCTATTCCTTCTTAAAAGACTGGAGAGAACAGGGTACGGAAGCAACAATTATTGGAAAACTTGGTCTTTCACTTTTCCTTGAGGAAGCCAAAGGCAAGCCCTATACATTCTTTGACTACCCAGATTATGGAGGAGACTCAAGTAAGCTTTCAGATATTGTTGCCCACCTTGTTCAGTATGAAAAAATAAGGCTCTACCATGGTAAGTTTGTAAATCTAATTAGGCAGGAGCCAGCTGTTTCTGACCTTGCTGCAGAAACTCCAATTGCCAAATTTGATCCTAATCAAAAGGAAGAAGAAGGGGACAAATTCCTTTTTGAACCGACTCTGGAAGAAATTCTAGTTTTTTTTGAAACAGAAATGTTTGGATCCATATTTGAACAAACCTTAAAAGAATCTCAGCTTGCCAAATTTGCCTCCCGCATGTTTGCCATGGATACTGCTGGAGAAAACATAAAAGAGCTTCTTAAAAAGATGAGGCTAGAAAAGTTAAGACTAAGCCATTATATTAATAATAAGGTCCAATTAGACGCACTATCAGGTTCAGTTAGGTTTCAAAGATAATTATGCCAGATCAAAAAGGAAAAATAATATCAGTTAGAGGACAAATTGTTGAAGTTGAATTTTTGTCTGAAAAGCCAAAGATACACGACATCCTTTCATATACCAACTCAGAAGAAATACGTCTTGAAGTATATGCTTCTTCAGGCCCTAACCGTTTTTACTGTCTTTCTCTTTCTCCAACAAACAAGCTGGTTAGAGGCGCTCTTGTTACAAATACTAATAAGCCTCTAACTTTCCCAGTAGGCCAGGGTTTGCTTGGCCGTTCAGTTAATGTTTTTGGAAGTCCGCTTGACTCAAAAGGAACTTTAACTGGAGTAAGTATGGTTCCAGTTAGGAAAAAGAATGGTGAAACTGACAACCTCTTTACCAAAAAAGAACTCCTTCAAACAGGCATTAAGGTTCTTGATCTTTTCTGTCCTCTTTTTAAGGGAAGAAAAATGGGGTTGTTCGGAGGAGCTGGAGTTGGTAAAACCCTTCTTTTAACAGAGGTCCTTCATAATATTATGAAATCAGATGGATCATCAGTTTCAGTCTTTGCAGGAGTTGGAGAGCGTGCCCGTGAAGGACTTGAGCTGTATAAAGCACTTGAAGAATCAGACACTCTAAAATATGCCTCACTTATTTTTGGAACAATGGGTGAGTCCTCAACCCAAAGATTTCTTTCAGCTTTCTCAGCTGTTTCTCTGGCAGAGTATTACAGAGATGAGGGTAAGCAGGTTCTTTTCTTCATTGATAATCTTTTCAGATTTGCCCAGGCTGGAAATGAACTTTCTACCTTAACCAATACTCTTCCTTCTGAGGATGGCTACCAGGCAACTCTTGAAAGTGAAATGGCAGACTTCCATGAACGTCTTGCCTCAACCAATACCGGAGTAATTAGTTCAGTTGAAGCAATTTATGTTCCAGCAGATGACCTTTTGGATCATGCAGTCCAGGCAATATTCCCATATCTTGATTCAGTAGTGGTTCTTTCAAGAAACATTTACCAGAAAGGAATTCTTCCTGCAATTGATATTCTTGCCTCCCAATCCTCAGCCCTTACAAGAGAAGTAGTAGGAGATGAGCACTATCAAGTTGCTCTTGAAGGCCGTGCTCTTCTTAAAAAAGCAGAAGGTCTAGAAAGAATAGTCTCACTAGTAGGAGAGAGTGAACTTTCTCCTGAAGACCAGACCATTTATAGAAGGGGTAAAAGATTAAGAAATTTCATGACCCAAAGATTTTTTGTAGCTGAGTCTCAAAAAGCTCAAAAAGGAAGCTATGTTCCAGTTGCAACTACCATTAAAGATGTTAAAACCATCCTTCAAGGAGGCTATGACCAAGTTCCTGAAGAAAAATTCATGTTTATTGGAAGCCTAGTTGATATTAAATAAAAAAACAAAATGCCTGCAATTTACCTTAAAGTCAGAAATCCAGACGATATTGTTTTTGAAGGAGAGGTAGAAGCAATCTCATCTCTAAACAAGGTGGGGAAGTTTGATATTTTAGATACTCACTCCAACTTCATCTCTCTTATACAGGAATCCCTTTTATTTACCAGACAGGGAAGACAGGAAGAAATTAAGGTTAATAATGGAGTGCTTAAAGTAAAAGAAAATAAAGTCTTTGTCTACTTAGGAGTCAAAAAATAGGTGTTTACATGCTCTTGACAAATGTAAACAAAAAGTGATAAATTGTTTACATCTCAGGAAGGAATGTAAACAATGATAGGTAAAGTAATAAAACAACCCTCTGGTTATAACGCTTTTATGCCTAATAAGTTTCCTCCAGAATTCGAAATTCCCAATGATACCCAACTTCAAAATCTTCAATACTGGGCAGGGCACTATTTAGCTAAACTCGACGGAATAACGCAGATTCTTCCTGATCTAGACTTCTTTATTTTTATGTATGTTAGAAAAGAAGCAGCTTTGTCTAGCCAAATCGAAGGAACGAAAGCAACAATGGTAGATGCCATTCAGGCAGATGCGAAACTCTCTTATGGGTTGCCTGAAGATGTAAGCAAGATTCAACATTACATCGAAGCAATGAATTATGGGCTTAAAAGACTAAATAGCCTTCCTCTCTCTTTAAGATTGATAAGAGAAACTCATGCAGTTTTACTATCTGATCCCGAAGATAGAAGGTATACGCCTGGAGAGTTTAGGAAAACTCAAAATTGGATAGGAGGAGCAACAGTTGAAACAGCCAGGTTTGTACCACCACCCCCTTATGAAATGATGAAAAATTTAAGCGATTTCGAACTTTTTTTACACTCCGAAGACGGTCTAGTTCCCATAATTAAGGCCGCGCTTGCTCATGCTCAATTTGAAACAATTCACCCTTTTCTCGATGGAAATGGAAGAACAGGCAGACTTTTAATAACCTTCTATCTTTGTAAACTAGGTGTTTTGGAAAAACCAGTTCTTTATCTCTCAGAATATTTCAAAAAGAATAGAGATGTGTATTTTGATCTTCTACATAACTACCATCAAAAAGGGGAGATTATTCCTTGGGTGAAATTTTTTATGCAAGGGGTCTCAGAAGTCGCAAAAGATGCAATAGAGACATCCAAAAAAATAAATGCTCTTCGAGAACAGGATATTCTAAAAATACAATCTTTAAGACAATCTTCTGAAATAGGAATGAAAATGCTCCAAAAACTATATAAATTGCCAATAGTAGATGTCAATAAAATTTCAGAATGGTCTGGATATACTAGGCAAGGGGCAGATAAGCTCATAAAGAAGCTTGTGAAGATAGGGATTCTGGAAATAAAAGATCAAACAAAAGAATATGGGAGAAAATATGTATACAAAAAATATCTGGATATATTTAAATAAAGTTTTGAGTCGGAGTGGACGGAATTGAACCGTCTACTTCTCGTACCCGAAACGAGCGGTCTACCGATGACCTACACTCCGAAGAATCCATTAATTATATCAAACTGTGCTACAATTCCTTGTATGACAGGCACACTTTATATAGTTGCTACCCCCATAGGAAATCTTGAAGATATTACATTAAGAGCCTTAAAAACTCTAAAAGAAGTAGATTTAATTCTAGCAGAAGACACTCGTACTACAAGCATTCTTCTTAAGGCTCATAATATCAAAAATAATCTTGTCTCATATAACCAGCATAGTTATAAAGACATTAAAAAACTCTCTTTCATCTTGGAACAAATTAGGTTAGGTAAAAATATAGCCTTAGTTACAGATGCAGGCACTCCAGCAATTTCAGATCCAGGAAATGAACTTGTTGACTTCCTTCTTCAAAGTGAGCCAACACTAAAAGTAGTTCCAATTCCAGGCCCATCTAGCTTAACAGCAGCTATTTCAGTTTCAGGCCTTGATATGTCTAAATTTCTCTTTTTAGGCTTCTGGCCTAAAAAGAAAAAGACTAAATTGGTAAAAAATTTAAAAGAGTTAAATTATCCTTTTGTTTTCTTTGAATCTCCTTTTAGAGTTGTAAAGACTTTGGAGGATGTAAAGAAAGAGTTTGGTCAAGATACCACTGTTTTTGTAGCCCGTGAACTCACCAAACTTCATGAGACACGATATTATGGGAAAGTTGATGCAGTACTCACCCAGCTAACAACCACCCCTTTAAAAGGGGAAGTAGTGGTTGTTGTTGAACTAGGAAAGTAAGTTATATATAATCTCGGTATGTCTCCTAGATATGAAAGATGGAAAGATGCCCCAAAAGAAGTTAGACAAGGAATTTTTAATATTACTTCAGAAGAGAAAGTAACAGATTTTAAAAGAAAAGGCTGTGTTGGGAAAGTAAAAGATGGAGAAGTTGAAAGTGTATGCCTTCAAGAGGAAGTTGAAGCTTGGGTATTAAAAGAGGCAAATAGGGCTTCAAGTCCCTATTTTAAAATAGAAGGCATAGATCATGAGCTTCAAAAAAGAAGAGAGAAAAATGAGAAAGTTCTGCAAAGAAATTATGAAGGAATTACTCCAGACAACTGGAGCCTATACACTGGCTATTACAACAAACCCTACCGTGGTAATCACAGAAGCCACACCAAAGGCTGTGGAGCAAGACATTTTTTTGTAGCTGCAATTAAGAAAGTAGAAGAGCATAATCAGAATGGAGGAAAACACTAAATGAATTACACTAAAACAACTCTTCCTAATGGAATTAGAGTAATAACAGTTCCAATGCCTTCTCTAGAGTCCGTTACTGTTGCTATCTGGACAGGAGTAGGAAGTAGATATGAAGAAGATAAAATTGCAGGACTTTCTCACTTTTTGGAACACATGGTCTTTAAAGGATCAGTAAAAAGACCTTCAGCCCGTGCCATTTCAGAGGCAGTTGATGAAATAGGAGGAGAGTTTAATGCAGGAACAACCAAAGAATGGACCAACTTCTACATTAAATGTAGAAAAGACAATCTTAATACTGCCTTTGATGTTTTGTCAGATATGGTTCTTAACCCACTCTTAAAAGAAGAAGACATCCAAAAAGAAAAAGGAGTGATTTTAGAAGAAATGGCCATGTATGAAGACACTCCAATGGTTAACATCAATGATGTTTTTGAAGAAACAATGTTTGGAAAAACTCCATTAGGCCGGGACACCATTGGAATAAGAAAGGCAATTGAGGAAGCTAAAAAGGATGATTTCGTACTATACAGAAAGCAATACTATTACCCAGAAAACCTGGTAATTACAGTCTCAGGAGGAGTTACTGACAAAATGGCCCTTGACATGGCAGTTAAGTATTTTGGAGGACTTAGTGGAAGTCAAAACAAACAATTTAAAAAATGGAAGTCAGTTCAAACCAAGCCTCAATTAAAATTAAAAACAAAAAAGGTTGAACAGGCTCATTTTATATTAGGTTTTCTAGGTAAGCCTAAAGGAAATCCAGATAGATTTACAGAATCAGTCTTAGCAGGCATTTTAGGAGGCGGTATGAGCTCACGCCTCTTTAGTGAAATTAGAGAAAAAAGAGGGTTGGCATATTCTGTAAGAACCAGTGCAGACCATTTTGTAGATACCGGCTACATAGGAACATATGCCGGAGTTGATCTTAAAAAGATAGATGAAGCAATTAAAGTTACTCTTAGTGAGCATTATAAGATTGCAGGCAAAAACCATGGAATAACTCCCAAAGAACTAACTAAAGCAAAAGAATATATCAAAGGCCACCTTGCTCTTTACTTAGAAGATACAAAAGGAGTTGGAGGTTTCTTTGGAGATCAGGAAGTGCTTCTTGGCAAAGTTGAAACTCCTGAAGAAGTATTTGCAGGAATTGATAAAGTAACGCTTGATGATGTAGTGCGTGTTGCAAAAGAACTCTTCATACCAGAAAAGTTGAATCTTGCAGTCATTGGGCCATATAATAGTGAAGCTGAGTTTGAGAAACTAATTAAATAATGAAAAAACAAAGAACAGTAGTATTAGTAAAGCCAGATGGAATGCAAAGGGGATTAATTGGTGAAATAATCCATCGTTTTGAAAGAAAAGGTTTAAAGCTTGTAGCTTTAAAAATGACAAGACTTACTGATGATATTCTTGATGAGTGGTATGTCCATCACAAAGAAAAATCTTTCTTTTCAGATCTCAAAAAATTCATGATGTGGACTCCAATAATTGCCATGGTCTGGGAGGGAGTAGAAGCAATTCCAGCTGTTAGAAAAATAGTAGGAACAACCAAAGGAAGGGAAGCTGAAGGAGGTTCTATTAGAGGAGATTTTGGAATGAGTGGTTCATATAATCTAATTCATGCCTCAGACTCGGGAGAGTCAGCCAAGAAAGAAATGGATTTAATATTTTCTAAAGATGATATTTTTGAATATGAAAGTGCAGTTGAGTGTCTAATCTACTCCAAAGAAGAAGTTAATTAGTTTTGGACTCCTTTAGTTATATAGTTATAGTCTATCTTTTAATAAGAAACTCTTTACCAAATAGCCGTCCAATATAGCTTGGAGTCAGTTGGAGCAATATTCTTCACATGCATCATAAATCCATCCTTTGTAATATCAGTAACCCAGACATATGTATCATAGTCAGCATTCACTGTAACCCCACTTGGAGCAGTATCCCATGTTCTTGCTACATAAGTAGAACCAGCTCCAGCTGGAAGTACTTGAGTGTCTCTAAAGCTTGAGTTTCCTGCAACATGTCCAGAACTAATAATAATATTTCCTTTTGTATCTATAGTAACCTTGCCTCCCATTATCTCTACATTTCCCAAAGATAGTGACTGAAGCTTTAACACTCCAATAGCATCAATTGAGCTTGTAGCATTATCAATAGTCAGTGTTCCAATATTAAGTTTCCCATTAACAACAGTATCAGCTAGTACTGTGCTTCCCAACACCGTAATATTTGTAAATGTGGCAGAGTCAGTTGCTACAGTTGCAGAAGAAGTACTTAATTTCATTAAAGATATATCAGTAGTAAGATTAGCTACATCTGTCTTTAGTTGTGCAATCTGTCCTGAGAGATCTCCTTCAAAGTAGGAGTTGTGTATTGCTACACTAATGGTGGTCTTGCCTGAAGAAGGATCCCAGGCTTCCAAAGCTTTTCCAATGGTGTAGCCTGGATTAATTGCCTTCATGGCTTTTCCTGCTTCACTAGAGGAAGTAATGTAATCTCCAGGGTTAATAGGAGAGGAAGTACTAGAAATCTTCACAGGAACCTGTCCTACAAGAGCTACAAGCACCTTGTTTGGTCCCTCCACTCCTCCAGTAAAGCTAGGTGCAGTAGAAACTATTCCAATCATCTTGGAGTCATATGTGCTTGTAGTAAGAGTTGCTCCATTTGATCCCTGACTTACCAAGTCTCCTGGAGTAAATACTGATGAATCTTTGGTAAAGTATTCAGCCATGTCAGTTCCATTGGCTGCATAGTTAACACTTGTGGTATTAGCAGCTTGTACTTTACCAATAATAGTTCCATTTAGATCAAGAAAATCAATAAAGTGAGAAGTGGTATCCAAGGTTGTAGAAGATAACTTAATTCCTAGTCCTGAAATAGTTGCATTTGTAGAAGTATTTCTAATCATGGCAGAGGCTGTGGAGGTAGAGGAAGAGGATACATCTAAAGTATTAAGAGGGTTAGTTGTTCCAATTCCAACTAAAGCACTTGCACCTGAAACTGTTAATCCTTTTGTAGCACCAATCCCCAAACTTATGCCTGCAGTGTCCACATTTGTAATAGGGTATCCTCCGCTAGTGTTTGCAGATAATGCTGCGTTGGAGATATATTGATTCACATCTGTAATGCTCAAATACATTTTATTACCAGCAGTAATGCCTGTGTCACCATTAACCTGAAGTTTTAATGTAGGATTAGTCACTCCAATCCCTACTTGTCCATCATAATCAATAACCATCACTGAATTTGTTCCTGCTAGGAAATTAGCTAGATAATTAGTAGTTCCTCCAAAAGCAGTTTGAGTTACTTGAACCTGAAGTGCAGTGTAGTCTGTATTTGCAGTGCCTGTTTCATTGATAGTTGAAGCAACTGACAATGCCTTGTGGGGAACCGGGGTTGTTCCTGCCGTGGTTGGAGCATAGGTATCAGTTAAAAGCATTCCAATAGGAGAAGCAATAGTTGTTCCAGGACCTGAAAGAGACCCTGTAGTGAAATTAAATGCTCTTGTGGCATTCAAACCGCTACTGTTGTTTGTAAATGCAAAACCGGGGCTTCCTGAATTTGTAGTAAATGTCCACACAGCACTGTTAATGCTGTTTGTAATATTTCCTAGATTATCGATAGTAAGAACAGTACTATTGTTTTTATTAAATTTCAAAAAATTCCCAGTAAATGCATTTCCACCTCCCCCTGTGTTATCAAAATCCATAAATATCCCGTTACCAGAAAAAGTCTGATTTCCACCCTCACCAAGCTTAATCATGTTTCCACTAGTTATACCAGAGGAGGTAGCAGTAATAATATCTCCACTGGTAGTAGTAGAATCAAAAACATTCAGTTTTGAAGAAGGATTGGTAGTTCCTAATCCCCAGTTTCCAGCTTCAGTTAATCTTGCTATTTCAGCTCTTCCATCTCCTGCTGCTGATCCATTTTTGTAAAAAATAAAAGATTTTGTATCTGCATCATTATTATCACTGTCAATATTAAATTCCATATCACTTGCAGCAGAAAGTCCAAGCTCAGCACTGGTGTAGGAAGCATCAAGGTGTACTGTAAAACCTGCATCCATATAGCTTCTAAACACAGTAGTTCCATCATATGTGTAGTTTGCATATAGATTGGATGTTCCAAAGGTGCCATTAGGATTGCCAAGTGTTAACCTTGCTCCAGGTGCAGTTGATCCTATTCCTACATATCCATTTCCTACAGCTCTCATAATTTCAGTTAATGCTCCTCCAGCACTCACTCCAGTAATTCCCAAATAGGAAGTTCTGGTTGCATCAGTTGAATCCTGCCATCCTGAAATAACCTGATTCATATCTCTTCCTAATGTAGTAGAGCTTTTTCCTCTAAAAATAATTCCTGTTCCAAAACTATTTGAGCTGGCAAAGCCATGAGCATTTTCAATGAGTAGTAGGTTACTTACAGCGCCGCCATTAGAAGTGTTGTTATATATGTGTACGAATGCATCAGTAGCTGGAGCAGTTGTTCCAACTCCAAGATGCGAGCTGTTTTGTGCATTAGCCATAAGCCAGCTGTTTTGATTAGTAGTTGAGCTATCTAAGTGCCACACAACATTGCTAGAAGAATCCATCATGTCAAAAGTAGCCCCATCTCCATCAGCAAATCTTGAACCTAAACTTGCTCTTCTTACTCCAGAGCTATTGTAGTATGCATAACCAACATACCTTGAATTGTTTCCAATCGCAGCTCTTAATACATTGCTTGAATCTCTTGCCGTAATTGCATATACATCAGGGCTTCCACCTCCAGAAATATTTGCATTAACTTGTAAAGCATTACCAGGGTTAGTCACTCCAATTCCTACATTTACTGCATCAGCGCCAGTTCCACCTAATACCAAACAGTTTGAACATCCAACTGTTGCATTTTTACCAACTGCTGTTGCATTGCTTAAATTGTTGCTAACAACATTTGTGCCATATCCAAGAAGGGTATTATAGTTTCCAGTGGTATTTGTAATTCCAGCAGCATACCCAAATCCAGTATTTCCAGCACCGCTAGTTGTACCTACTAAAGCTTGAGTACCCATTGCAGTGTTTAAGCTAGATCCTGATGTTGCTCCATGAAGTGCAAAATATCCAAAAGCACTGTTATACCCAGTAGGTGTTGCTAAAGAATCCAGTGCTCTGTATCCAAAAGCTGTACTTTGCACATCTGGTCCTGATATGTACATAGCCTGTTGTTCTATTCCAGAGGCAACTGTGGTGGCTCTTAATATTGATTGTCTGGTAGCATCTCCTACATTTACCCATTCATACTTAATTTGCCCCAAAACTCTATTTGCTGTGGTGTCTGTTTGGGCATTGTATATTATGCCAGTCCCAAACCCTACAGTTGGAGTTCCAGAGGAATTGTGTCCTACAGTAAAAACAGAAGTAGAAGTACTAGTGGCTGCATCAGTAGTAACTGCATGCAAGGTAGTTCCAGGAGCAGTTGTTCCAATCCCCACATTTCCACTTCTATCTATACTCAACCTTGCTGTTTCTGCTCCTGCATCTGTAAGGGTTGCAATCGACAGTCTGCCTGGTTGATTAATATCTATTCCCCAAAGTCGGTTATTTAATGATTGTGCAGAATCGTTTATTAAGATACCCCCAGCGCCTCCACTTGTATCAAGAGCCATATATTTTTGAGATCCAGCAACTTGAAATTCAACACCGCCCGAAAAACTATTACCATTTATAGTTCCTGGATTAGTGGTTCCAATCCCTACATTTCCATTGGCAAGTACTGTCATTATCTCTGTAGTCCCATGGTTGTATATAGCTAGGGGATTGGAAGAAGTAGGGATTGAGGATCCTGCCACTCCATCATATCCAATGGTTAAATCTCCCTCTGCATCAATGGCTGCTCTTTCCTCTCCAGCCTGTCCAATCCCTAACATCTGTTCATCGGCAGATGGGGTGGTTACATTAATCCTGATTGAACTCTGTGCAAAGGTAGTATCCGTTGGGTTGTAGGTGACTAATAGTTGTCCAGAGGAAGTTACTCCTGAATCAATATTAAGGTTAGCTGCATATATATTATTCCACTTTAGAGAAGAGGATCCCAAATCAGATCCTAGGTTCACTGCTGGGATCAAACTTGTTCCTGATGCCACTCTTCCTGTGAATGTAATTAAATCAGAAGTACTTCCACCAAGTACTGTTGATCCACCTACACTAAAAGTAGAAGTAGAATTATTCCAGGTAAAGTTGTTGTTTCCAGTTACAGTACTTGTTCCAGTCCAGTAGGTGATTTGATTAGCAGCTCCAGTTCCTGTTACTCCTCCTGCTCCAGCAAGAGAAGTCCAGGTTAGATTACCACTTGCATCATTAGTAAGTACTGAGTTAAGTACTCCCTGAGTAGCTGGAAATGAGTAAGTCACTCCATTTACTCCTGTTATGTTTCCAAAAGTTGCATTGCCTGTTACTGCCAAAGAAGAAAGTGTAGTAGCTCCACTAACATTTAGTGTGGATCCAACAGTTGTAGCTCCACTTAAAGTAGATGATCCTGAAACACTTAATGCTCCAGAAGCTGTAACATCTCCTGTAAGTTTGGAAGTTCCACTTACTGTTAGTTTTCCTGAAAGAGTAGCATCTCCAGTAAGTGTTGATGTTCCAGCTACTGTTAATGTTCCACTACTTGTAATATTTCCTGTTGTTAAAGTCCCTGTAGTAACTGCTCCAGTAAACACTCCAGTAGTTCCAGTAAATGCTCCTGCTGTAATTGCACCAGTTGTTACACTTTGAGATGTTAAGCTACCTTCTGTTGTAAAGTCCCCTGTAGTTGTTAGTGCTCCAGATACTGTTGCATTCCCTCCAACTGACAAATCCTTTAATAAGTTGGTATTAATATTTACATCAAAACTCAAATCCTTACTTACACTCTCAGCAAGTACTGATGGGGAAGTATTAACTTCTGATATTCCAAATCTTTCTTCTTCTTTTCCAATGACACTTTCTACTCTTGTTCTAATTCCCTCTGGAAGTGCTGAAAGAATTAACCCTTTGTAACCTAATACAACCTTACCCAAGAAAAAAAGTACCAAAAAAAGAAATAGTATATATACAAACTTTCTGAGTGGAAAAGAATAATTTAAAGAAACTGGCTCTGACTGAGTTGGAACTTGATTGATATATTCTGATCTAAAAGTGGTTTCTTCCTCTTTTTTCTCCGCCTTTACTGGAATTTCTACATAGCTGACTGAGTGTATTTTATTAACTATCCTCCTGTACTTAATATTTTCTATTTCTTCTAAGCTGTATCTTCTGTGTCCTCCTTCAGTTCTTTCTGAAGTAATCTTTCCTTTCTTCTCCCATCTCCTCAAAGTATCCACAGAAACTCCAAGTTTTCTGGCTGCTTCGTGTATGGTAAAAAGTTTCTTCATGGACAGGTTTTGAAATTATGCATTTTTAGCTTCAAATGCATAACTTTACACAGAATCAGTTTAGGCAGAAAACTAAAAACATGTCAATGGTGTTTTACTCAATTTGTCCACAAAATCATCATGACTTTGGGCTTTTGACCTATTCTGAAGCTAATAGGAAACTTAATTTAATCATATTCTGCCAGGCTAAAAAGTATAATCTTCATGATAAAGGGAATCATAAGAAAGAAATCAACAATTCTACAATGCATGAGTGGTTGAAGTCTGCTAGCTAAAAGATAAAGGCAACTTGTCCCAGTTGACAATTAGTTATCCAGATATAATAATTTATATATGAGTACGCGCATACCTAAAAAAATTATAAGCCAGATAAAAACTTTGAGATCTCAAGGTAAAAGCCTGCCAGAAATTAACAAGATGTTAAATGTTAGCTATGGTACTGTTTACCGGTATATGAAAGACGTTGAAATTCTTCCCGAGTTTAGAGAAGAATGGGAATTTAAGAAAAAAGGAAGCATTAGACGAAAGATGCTTGCTGAAAAAGACGCATCAATAAAAGCAAAAGCATTAATTACAAATTTATCTACCAAAGAAATAGCAATTATAATATCGGCTTTGTATTGGGCTGAGGGAACAAAATCAGACTTTAGTTTAACTAACAGCGACCCCCAACTTATTAAGCTGTTTATAAACGGTTTGAAAAAAATATTTAATATAGAAGCAGAAAGATTCAGGCTGAGTGTAAGGGTATATGAGGATTTGAATGTGGAAAAATGCATAAATTTTTGGTCAATTATAACAGGCTTACCTAAACAAAATTTTGTAGGTATTGATATTCTCAAAGGCAAAAAAACAGGTAAACTTGAGTACGGAATTTGCAGAGTTAGGGTGCTAAAAGGAGGAGATATGCTAAAATATTTGAAAGCCATTAAAAATGAGCTGGTAGGATATAGTTTGTCCCCGTAGTTCAATGGATAGAACGTGGGTTTCCTAAACCTAAAATCCAGGTCCGACTCCCGGCGGGGACACTTACTTAAGATTTAGAGAATATAGGTTTGATACAGATTGTTGTGCACCCAGATTAGTAAGAATTAATATTCTGTTTGTAGCAGGAGTAGGGAAGGCATTAGGAGAAATATAACTTCCTCCCCAAACTGTTTGTTTATTAGTTCCATCATAGTCCATAATTATTACCTGGTCTTTTTGAGGAACTACTAAATTAGCAGAACTTGGATACCAGTAAATTATTTGAGAGCTGTCTGCCACCTCAAAGTTTCTATCTTCCTTAATGTCAAATACATACATATGATCCTTTTTGATATCTCTTGTTTCCTTTTGATTAGATGACCCAGGCAGTGCTTTTATAAGTCCTTCTGGAATATTTGCTGAGTCAGATGCAGTATATAAAAACTTATTTTCATCAGGAGAAAACACTACATCTTTTGCCTTTCTTGCAAAAACAGAGTCAAGTTCATCAGGCAATCTTCCCAGTAAAGAAGTCAATTTATCTTCCTCTTTTTTGTTCCAATCACTGATAGTCTTTGATACACTACTTGCTATATTGACACGTTGGTTTTGGGAAGTAAAAGTAGAAGCATCAAGTAAAAACACACCTGCCTTTGTTGTTAATAGAATTTCTCTTGAGTCAGGTGACCATTTCCAAGTAGCTCCTGTTAAATCTCCATCTGTTATTCTTCTTGGATCTCTATTAAATCCTAAAGGAAGATTAATTGTTTCTAAAACCCAAAGACCATTCCTGTCTGCATTATCAGCTGTTGTCGGAACTCCATATGCTACTTTAGATAAATCAGGTGATACTTGAGGATTAAATGCTCCTGAGAAGGTGACAGCAGATAGTGAAGATGCTGATCTAAATAGATGAACATCAATTTGAGTTACTATCTCTTTTTCAATAATCATTCTCTTACTCCAAGCAAGATATCCTTCTTTTTTAAGTGTCACATCATATGTTCCAGGAGCCAGATTTATAGTTGCATTTGTAGCAGTTTTAAGCTCTCCATTTACAAACACCTGAGCTCCAGTAGGATCAGAATTGGCAACAAATAACCCGCTTGGATTAAGTTTTAAAGTTTGGTCAAATCTGTAGCCTCTTGCATAATATGAGGCTAAAAGTCCAACCACACCTACTACTAATAAAGTAGAAAGAAAAATAAGTACCCTTATTTTTGTCATATCCTAAATTATACCACTTGAGCAAGGTTGCCATGGGAAATATAATGCATTTACAGTATAAGAGGTTAAGTATGTCATAACATACTTTTAATGCATCTCTATGTATCATTACTTAGTATCAAAATTTAATTTTATATATCAAAATAATGCGTAAAAGAATAGCAATTGATCTGGGAACTGCCAACACTTTAGTTTGGGTAGCAGGTTTAGGAATAGTAGCAAATGAGCCTACAGTTGTTGCAATTTCACAAGACGACAATAAAGTAATTGCCGTGGGTAATGATGCCAAACAAATGCTTGGCCGCACCCCAGACACCTTAATTGCAATGCGTCCCATGCGTGAAGGGGTAATAGCTGATTACCAGGTAACCCAGGCTCTAATGAGATATTTCATTAGTAAGGTTACAGGCAGAATCCAGTTTATTAAGCCTGATGTCATGGTTTGTGTTCCAGCAGGCTGTACCCAGGTAGAACGCCGTGCGGCTCTCGATGCCACTCTTGGTGGTGGTGCAGGCCATGCCTACTTAATTGACGAGCCTCTTGCTGCTGCAATTGGAGCAAATATTCCAGTTTCAGCTCCCTCAGGACACATGATTGTAGACATTGGTGGAGGAGCAGCTGAGGCTGCAGTAATTTCCCTTGGTGGAGTAGTAGTACACAAAAGCGTGCGTGTAGCAGGAAACAAGCTTGATGAAGCAATACAGGCTTATTTAAAGAAAAAACACAATCTAATAGTAGGAGACCAGACAGCTGAAGAAATAAAAATAAAAATTGGTTCTGCAACAATGCTTCCTAAAGAAGAAAAAATGGAAATTTCCGGCCGCGACCTAGTTTTTGGACTTCCCCGAAGTGTGGTGGTAACCTCAACCGATGTTACTCAAGCCCTCCGCCCAACTCTTAATCAGATAATTGGTGCAGTTAAGGGAGTTTTAGAAGACACTCCTCCAGAACTGGCAAGTGACATTATTGATAAAGGGATTGTCATGAGTGGGGGAACATCAATGCTTAGAAACTTTGACACCCTGATGACAGAAGAAACAGGGGTTCCATCCCATGTTGCAGAAGATGCTCTTTTTTGCGTGGTCCGCGGAACCGGATTAGTTCTTGAAAATATAGAACTTTGGAAGAGAAGCATTACCGCTAAAAGATAATTTAACACCTCCAATATCAACTTGTAGTATTTAACTCTATGCAATCATCCTTTTGTGCCTAGATTGTGGAGAAGAGTAAAATTTGAAGCTAGATAGTGAAGACAAAATATACACAATATGGTTCAAAATCCAGCTATCCTCAAAGGAAGAGATATCCTCTAGTAAAGAGGCCTTTCTTCAAGGTTGTATAATTAAAGTTAATGGTAACTGCCCGGTCTCCATAATTAGTATCTGCATCCAATTTTTATTGTTTGTGGCTGTGATTTTTACTCTTCAAAATAGGGTATTGATTAGTTTTGTTTAAATTTCTAGAATACAACTAGGATCTCTACCATGAAAAAAGCCCTTAACCAAGCTAAAATTTTAAATATCTCCGTGAATAGCACAACAAGGCAGGAAGTGCTAACTACTATAGGGGATAGGATCAAAAACAAAGAGAAATTTGTAGTATTTACCCCTAATCCAGAGATAATTGTTGCAGCAAGCTCAGATCCCCGCCTTGCTTCTATTCTTAATAGTGCTGATCTATCCATCCCAGATGGTATTGGCCTTAAGCTTGTTAATCCTAGCCTTTCTATATATAAAGGACGCAAGTTAATGCTTGATCTAATTAATCTTGCTGATAGCCAAAAGCTTAAAGTCTACTTTCTAGGAGCATCCAAAGATGTAAATAAAAAAGTACTCCAAAAGGCAAAAGTCAAACATCCTAACTTAACAGTAGAAGCATCTTCCGGTCCAATGCTTGATAAAGAAGGAAAACCAGTGTCAGAAGAAGAACTATCTTCTGAAAAAGAAACTATTGCTCATATTAATAGATTTTCTCCTCAGATCCTTTTTGTAGCTTTTGGAACACCAAAAGAACAAAAATGGATATATCTTCACAAAGATGAGTTAAAAGCAAACTGCATAATGGAAGTAGGGGGAGCATTTGACTACCTAGCAGGATCTGCGTTACTTCCACCCAAAATCCTTGAGTCTCTTGGCCTAGAATGGTTCTGGAGGCTAATAAATGAGCCACAGCGTGCAGGCCGCATTTTCACCGCCCTGGTTTTATTTCCCATTAAAGTACTTTTATCTAAAATTGCCTCTTGACTTTGTAGCGGCACATATATACAATTATTTTATAGATTTGGGAAGTAGGAATAAAAATGAATGCATTGAAAAGTGTTTCAGGATTTGATTGGGATGAGGGCAATGTAAACAAGAATTGGATTAAACACAAGGTTAAGAATACTGAATGCGAGCAAGTTTTCTTTAATAAGC
>DASVCV010000005.1:0-60984 GCA_036381415.1 Patescibacteria group bacterium | reverse complement strand
ATTGAAGGATTTTCATTTACTTCTCAGCCTATTACTGATAATTTTAGCCTTCAAACAAGTGGAACTCCTTTAAATACTTTTATGTATCCAAAACCAGCATATGGTGAATATAGGGTTGAAATATCTGGACCCACTGGGCAGTATCAGCTTGACTCCTACCTTTACAACCAAAATGGAGAAGTTCAGTTATCTTCCTTTAATAGATCAATCTCAAATAATGAAGTAGACACATACGAAATCACAATTGGAGAAACACCGCAAATATCGCAACAATCAACCTTTGAGTCATTATTGGAAGATTTAGCAAATGCCTGGAATCAGAAAAAAATAACAAAACTACAGACATATAACCTTCTTAGACTTGAAATAGAGCTCGCTCAAAAATTAAATTTCAAAGAAAACCTGCAGGCAGCAAGATCGCTTTTAACTGTGACAAAGCTTCACTTAAAACTGTTTAGTCCATCATTTATAGACAAGGAGTTTTCAATAGTTATTCAAAATGAGATTCAATCATTACTGGATACTTTGATCCAAACCTCTTAAAACCAAGAAAATTCACTTTTTGGCTGTAATTCTGTAAAAAGGAGAAATATCCTTACTATTTTTACTAAACAAATATCTGTGAACCATCATTTGATTAGTACCAATTTTAGAAACTTGATCCTTAGTTAGCTGCTCAACATTAACCTTAAATCCTTGGGCTTCTGCAGCTTCTTTCACTTTTAAATGTGGCTTTGCAACTAAAATCTCACCCTGCTGATTTCTATAATCTTCCTCAGTGATAATTGTTGCCTTACCTTCATCATTAAGTACTCTATGCAATTCTGGCCACAAATTAGTATTTGCCAAACCAGTTAAAGATCGTAAAACGGTTCCATCTGGAAAAGTTGCTTCCACATTATCAAAAACACCAACTCCAAACGGCAAAGATCCTTTACTTGCATCAGCTTGGAGATTCTTGCCTTTTCCTCCTAAAAATTGATCATTTACATCCAAATAAACTCTTTCTTCGTTTGGATTATCAAACCTGTGTCTTCCTGGCCCTATTTCTAAGACTTTATTTTTAGAAGTATTTGCTTCTTTTATTTCCATCAAAACAATTATAACCCATTCACACCCTTAGAACGATTCAATTTTTAGCAGCTGCAGTGTACATCTGCTTCCCCACAGTTTTTACACTTTGCAGTCATATAACGGTCAGATCCTTCATGTTCATGTCCTTCACTCTTTTCTGCTTCTTCACCACAAATTGCACATTTGTATCCTTCTGCTTCTCCTTTACATTTGGCACAATTCATAAATATCACCTCCTCAAACATAAAAATATAGCATCAATATATGCCTGTCAATGGCGTAACTTTAAAAAAGTTTTAAAAGTAAAACACTCGTCATAGAAAGCATTTTACTTTTTATAGACAAATTATATATACTAATTATGTGAGTATTAACCTGCCAGATATATCAATACCACAATCCACATTAATATTTATTATTATTGGTGCAGTAGGCTTTGTAGTACTTCTATTAATGGCAAAATGGAGCAGAATGTTTTTTGAATGGAACTTCTCAGGAGCCGGCATGGGATTAATGGTGGGTATACTTTTAACTGCTGCAATTGGAGGAGTAATAATTCTTAAAGGTGGAGGTTTTTTAAGATCAATTGCTACATCAGAGAGCACTCCAGATCCAATTAAAAAGGTACTAGTCTCATCTGGTTTGGTAAATAATGTCTTGGGAACTGAGACTCAAAAAGTAGATGACCGCACAGTAAAAGAAGATTTTGACTCTCTTAACTCTTCACAAAAAGATTCTGTAAAATCATATATTTGTAAGTAGTGGTCGTGGCAGGAGTCGAACCTGCGACCTCATGAATGTGAATCAAGCGCTCTAACCAACTGAGCTACACGACCTAGGTGTTTGTATTTTACCATCTTGCTTAAAATAATGGCAAAATACATAATTAATAGATATGAATATTTTTAGCCGTTTGGGTGCATTCTTTCTGGACATGCTCCAAGTAATTGTCTTTGCAGTATCAATCTTTTTGTTTATATACCTTCTTGTCATGCAGCCTCATAAGATTAAAGGTAGCTCAATGGAGCCGGATTTCCATGATGCAGAATATCTCCTAACAGATAAAGTTTCATACAGATTTGGTAATCCAAAACATGGAGATGTAATTGTTTTTAAAGCTCCTCCTGATTATAAAGATGAGTTTATTAAAAGAATTATTGGCATTCCAGGAGACAAAGTAATGGTAAAAGGAGGAAAAGTATATGTAAATGGAAGCCAAATATCAGAGCCTTACCTAATTCCCAATCAATACACTTCAGCAGGAGTAGTAGCAACTGAAGGTACAGGACTTACTGTTCCAGCCAACAATTACATGGTAATGGGAGACAACCGGGACCACTCATACGATGGAAGAAACTTTGGCTTTATAGATAGATCAAAAATAAACGGGAGAGCCTGGATTGTCTATTGGCCACCTCAAAGTGCAGGTATTGTAAAATCCTTCACCTTTTAACTCTGAAGAGCTTTAAAAAGCTTTTGAAGTCTTCCTTCTGTTTCCTCAACAGAACCTCTAAAAACAAAGGTTAATCTTGTTTGGCTTCTTGATCTAACTAGTTTTACTGAAGTTGAGTTATCTCCATTTCCAAGGCTAAGTGTCTTTTGCATATCATCCTGCATTTTATCTATCTCCTCATTAATTATTCTCATATCAGCCATCCTAGCCTGTGGCTTAGGTGCCTGTTTTGATTTTGCCTTCATTCGGCGTGCTAATTCCTCTGCTCTTCTTACTGATCCAGATTCTCTTAAAATTATCTTGTATGCCTCAATAACAAGGGAAGGATCATCAATTGCAGCCAAAGCCCTTGCATGTCCTTCTGATATAAGTCCTGAAAGAAGTCCGTCCTTTAATGCATCTGGAAGTGAAAGAAGTCTCATTGAATTTGAAACATAGGCAACTGACTTTCCAATCCTTACTGCAATCTCGCTTGTAGTAAGTCCAAACTCATTCATCAGCCTCTCAAAGCCTTTGGCACGGTCTAAGGGGTTAAGATCAACTCTCTGGACGTTTTCAACCAATGCCATCTCAAGCATTCCTTTAGGAGATGTTTCACGAATGATTACTGGAACATGAGTAAGTCCTGCAAGTCTGGATGCTCTCCATCTTCTTTCCCCAGCAATAATTTGGTATCCAGCAGGGGTTTTAGCTACAACAAGGGGTTCAAGCACTCCATGTTCTTTAATGGAATCTACTAAATCAACTAAACTTTCAGGTGTAATAATACCCCTGGGTTGAAGGGGATTTGCTTGAAGCTCATCTACCTTAATCTGTACTATTTCTTCAGCCATAATTTAGTTAGCCGTTACCACTGAAACTGTCTTTTTACCCAATCTTTGGCCAAATTTAACTTGACCAGCAACTTTGGCGTACACTGTATGATCACGTCCTACTTTAGCCCCAACTCCAGCATTTACTCTGGTTCCGCTTTGTCTTACTATTACTGCTCCTGCATTGATTGTTTGCCCATCAGAAGCCTTTACTCCAAGCCTTTTACCGCTTGGCCTATGGTGCTGTCTTGTTTTACCTGCTGCTTTATGTTTTGACATATAATTTGTTAAATATTAGTTGATCTTTTCACGGATGTCAATAGAGTACTCTTTTACACTTTGATATATTAAAACGATTTAATTTACAAAGAGATTTTTGAGATCTGAAGACGTGTAAGAGATGCTCTAAAACCTGTTTTTCTTCTATAGCGTGATTTAGCCTTAAATTTCCTAATAACTATCTTTTCGCCTTTTTCATCCCCTAGAATTTTAACTCCTACTTTTGCATCAGTTAAAACTGGCTTTCCAACCTTAACTTTGTCCTCTTCTGCCACCAAAAGTACTTCAGGTTCAACCTTTTTTTCTTCTATTTTGTCTACCAATATTTCCTCTCCCTCATGAACTTTATATTGGTGTCCTTTGATCCTAACTATTGCGTATTTCATTTTTTCTGCTCCGGTAGTGTATTATATACCTCATTAATAAGATTTTCCATCTCACTAGGCGCAAAAGGCTCTATCCCAATAGTATTTCCACTTTCCTTACCTATCTTCCTTCTGTTCCAATATTCTGTTAGTTTTACAGATTGCTCATTATCTCCAAAAGCCTCTGATATTTCACCATTCTCCATTGGCTGCCCCCAATAAGCCTTGCTTAATACCCTAGCTTGGGGTGTACTCATTGCTTTCCTTATTTTATCTTTAATCCTCTTTTCCATAATTTTTGGAACCCTCATTTGAACATAGGACTCTTGCTGTTTTGTTCTAGTTGTAACTACCTCAAAATCAGGAGAAACCCCCTCTGTTACAGCAGCTTGTCTATAAAAGTAAAATTCAGGAGAATTTTGCTCAAAATTCCCAATTATGACCTTAGGTGCTTTTGGCTGTGTAGGAACTTCAGATATTGGCTCTGACATAATAAGAAACTAAAAAAATTATATTACTTTTTAGCCCCTATCACCATTCCCAATGCAATCATTGTAGCTACAAGTGAAGATCCTCCAGCTGAAACCAAAGGAAGTGGAAGTCCAGTAATAGGAAAAAGTCCCATATTCATTCCAATGTGTACTACTACCTGAACAAAAAGGGTTAGAAACATACCAGATATAAATATCCTAGCTCCTACTCCCTGTGAGACTTCCAAAATCTTAATAATTCTGTAAAGAACAAAAAAGATAACACAAACTGTAAGTGCTGCTCCAACAAACCCTAATTCTTCTGAAATTGCAGCAAACACAAAGTCAGTATGTTTTTCAGGTAAAAAAGCTAATTGAGTCTCAACTCCCTTACCTAGTCCCATTCCTAAAAATCTACCAGAACCAACTGCAATCATAGATTGAATGCTGTTGTAGCTGCTATCAGTTCCAGATATAAAGCTCAATATGCGTCCCTTTTGGTACGGTGCAAGGAATTGCCACAAAAGCGGGGCCAGCACTGCACATATTACTGCAAATCCAACCAAATATTTCTTCTTAAAAGTAGATGCTATTACAATTCCTAAATAACCAACAGCAGTCATAATAGCTACCCCCAAGGAAGGTTGAACTAAAATTAGAAAAAAAGGAACTAAAAACAAAAAGTTTGAAACCAAAAATCTTTTAACAGACACTTCCCGAAGCGTATAAAACTTGGCAAAGAAAACTAATAAAAATGGCCTTACAATTTCAGCAGGCTGAATGGCAATTGGTCCTAAAGGAATCCACCTGACAGTTCCGCGGGTAACTTGCCCAATAACTAATGGTGCAATAAGTAGAAATATGCTTCCAATGTAAAAATAGACGTAAAAAAGAGAAATTGAGTCAAAATCAATTTGAGAGAAAAAAATAAATAAAGCTATGGCAACAATTAAATAAACAAAGTAAAGAGGAAACACAAAAGGAGCAATAGATCTAAGTATTATTAAGCTGATTGCTATTAGAATTATTACTCCAATTACAAGTCCTGTGTCTTTTTTGAATACTCCCTGGGCAACCTTCATTATTTAGATGGTACTACTTTAAACGCACCTTCTGAAATATTATTTATTAGAGTTTTGGAAGTCACATAATTAACTAGCTTCTTGTCTTTTGGCATCCAATCTGTAGTGACATCTACCATTTGAGTAAGATCCATTCCAAGTTTTCTTCTTTCTCCCTGAATCTTTCTTACCAATTCTCTAGCCTTTGCCTCCTCCTCAAGTTCTGGTGTTATTTTTGTATCAAGGGTAACCTCCAAACTCTCTCCCTTTACCCACTTTACTTCTTTAACATTTACTTCATCCTTTATAAGGTCAACTAAAGAAGAATCCACTTTCTCCTTTGGACTTTTTACTTTCAAAACAGATAACGGCTTCCTTACTGGTATTTTTTCTTCTTTTCTAACAGCATGTGCTTTTTCTACAACTTCTCTTACTAGTTTCATTTGATCTATAAGTTTTTCATTAGTCTCACCATCTGCTTTTGGCCAGTTACTAAGATGGACAGATTTTTCTTTTGTTAGATTTTTATAAATCTCCTCAACAGTAAAAGGAATAATTGGTGCACAAACTGCAGTTAAGGTAGTTAAAACTTTCTGTGTGGTTTCATAAAAAGCAGATTTATCTGCCTCATCTGTTGCGCCTGGTCCAACTCTATTTCTTGATCTTCTTATGTACCAGTTAGATAAATTTCCTATGAAGTCCTGTACAGATGCAATCGCACCTACTGTGTCATAGCTTTCAAGACTCGCAGTCACTTCTTCTACAAGTTTATTTAGTAGTGATAGTATCCATTTATCTAAAACATGTAAAGATTTAGTTGTCTTTGCATTTGGACTCCATCCATCAATATTTGCATAAGTTACAAAAAAGTTATAAATATTCCACAAAATTAAAAGTGTGCCCCTAACTTGGTTTCTATATTGTTCTTCTGAAATTAAGATATCCTCTCCATGCATCACAGGAGAACCCATTAAATAAAGCCTTAAGGCATCCCCTCCATACTTCTCAAGCATCTGTTTTGGATCTGGATAGTTTCCATAGTTTTTGCTCATCTTTCTCCCATCAGTACCCAAAATTACTCCTGTTACCACCACATTTTTAAAGGCATTACTGTCATATAAGGCAGTCCCAATTACATGAAGAACATAAAACCAAGCTCTAATCTGTCCTGTATATTCAACTATAAAATCAGGTGGAAAAAAGTCCTTTAAATCTAGTCCTTTTTCAAAAGGAAAATGTCTTTCTGCAAAAGAAGCAGACCCAGCTTCAATCCAGCTATCAAGTACTTCAGGAACTCGCTTTGCATCTTTGCCGCATTTCTTACACTTAATAGTTACTTCATCAATCTCAGGTTTATGTAAGTCTTTTATTTTTGTTCCTGATAATTCTTCTAATTCCTTAATAGATCCTGGAACATACATTTCTCCACACTCACACTCCCAAACAGGAACTGGAGATCCCCAATACCTGCTTCTTGATATGCACCAATCAGGAGCTGCCTCCATGCTCTTAAGAAAGCGTCCATATTTAAAATGTTTTGGAAACCAATTTACAACTTCATTATTTTTCTTAAGACGCGCTTTTAAGTCCTGCACATTTACAAACCAGGCATTTTGAGGAGCATAATAAAGCCTGGTATGACACCTCCAGCAATGTGCAACAGAGTGAGTTAGTTTATCTTCTCTATAAATTAATCCTCTTTTTCTTAAATCTTCATTTATCTTTTCATTTGCATCTAAGTAATACATTCCACCTGCAACTGGAGAATCTTTTGTAATTATTCCAGTATCATCAACATGAAGAACTATTTGTATATTTTCTTTCTGCATTAGAGTCAAATCTTCCTCTCCATATGCAGCAATTGTTACAATTCCAGTTCCTTCATCTGCTGTAACAAAATCCCCACCAACTACAACAAAAGCTTTTTTCCCAGGTTCTACTTTATAAAAATCATAATGAGGTTCAAAGGCAAGTCCTACCAGATCTGATCCTTTATATGTTTCAATTATTTTGTAAGGATCATCCTGGTTAAGTATTTTTAAAGTAGTTTTAGCTAAAATATAATACTTACCTCCCTGTTTTACTTTTACATAGGTAAGTTTGGGATTGACTGCCAATGCTGGAGTTGCAAGTTTATTCCAAGGAGTAGTTGACCAGGCAAGTAGATAAGTATCTTCTTCTCCTTTTACTTTATATTTATAAGTATCTGCTGGTTCTGTAACATCTTTATAGTTTTCTTCAGGATCCATTGCCACTTCAAAATTAGAAATTGGAGTTGAATCATGAGGACAATACAAAGATACCCTAAGCCCTTTATAAATATGTCCTTTATCATACATATTCTTAAATACCCACATAACAGATTCCATATAAGATAAATCCATTGTTTTGTATGCATTCTTAAAATCAACCCACCTTCCTACATGATCTACATACCACTCCCACTCATTAGATACTTCAGAAACGTATGACTTACATTCATCTATAAATTTCTTTACACCAATCTTTTCTTCAATATCGCGTTTACTTTTAAGTCCTAATTTAGTCTCAACTTTGTTTTCAGCAGGCAATCCATGACAATCCCAACCCCAAACACGACGGACTCTGTAGCCTTTCATTGTCCAGAATCTTGGGAATAAATCCTTTGGAATACTAGAAAGAAGACTTCCATAATGGGGAAGGCCAGTTATAAAAGGAGGACCATCAAGAAAATTCCATTTTTTAGAAACAGGCCGGGATTCAACAGACTCCTTAAAAACATCATTACCCTTCCAAAACTTAATAATTTTATTTTCAAGCTCTGGAAAATTAACTTTTGGATCAACTGATTCGAAATATTTATTTGCCATTAAAAAACCGTCCTCTCTATTATACTAAGGACGGCTATACCGTGGTACCACCTTATTTCAAGGAAACAAGCTTTGCTTATTTGCTTCTTATTGACTGCTGTAACGGGCTTACCCGAAAGGTTCTACTTTCAATTAAGATTTCTTCCTTTAGCTTGGAAGTGATTACTTCCTCTCCGCTTTAAGAAATTATAACACAAAATTTTATATAGAAACACTTCTTGTTCTTGCTAACTCACAATATTTTTCATCTATCTCCACTCCAATCCCTTTTCTTTCATTTTTCTTTGCAGCAACCAATGTTGTTCCACTTCCCATGAAAGGATCTAAAACTACATCTTCCTTTTCACTAAACATTTTTATTAATCTTGTTGGAAGTTCTATTGGAAAGGCAGCCGGATGTCCCATTCTTGTTGCATTTTCTCCTGAAAACTTCCAAGTCTCATTTACCCACTCCATATATTCCTTCTTCACTGGTTTCCACTCATCTTTATAGAAAATAATTATTACTTCTATATTTTTTGAAAAAACCATTGCATATTTATTCTTTACATTCTGTTTATTCCAGATAATTGTCCCTTTGTATTTAAATCCAACTTTTTTAGCAATAACTGTCAAATCTGCATATATGCTTCTTTTCCCATCTTTATCTGTATCAAGAGGAACATTTAAACACAGCCTTCCACCTGACTTCATTAGACTAAATGCCTTATTAAGCCACTTTCTACTAAACTCTATATATTCTTTGTAGGATAAATTATCTTTGTGAGAATTATACTTAATGTCTACGTTGTATGGAGGTGAAGTAACAACTAAATCTACACTTTCTTTTCCTATTAAGTCTGTCTTTAAAAAATCTTCATTAATGATTTTTGTGCTTAAAGATTCAAAAAACACATTACTCATTAAAAATTAGTGGATTTTACGAAGAAAAGCTGGAATATCAAAATCTTTTCCAAACTCATCCCTTTCCTCTTTAGGAGCTAAATAGTCTTCCTCTTTATCTTCATCCTCTCTCTTTGTTGGTTCTTTCTCTAATTGTTCTGGTCTTGATGTTGGTTCACTAACGACTCCCTGCATGGGTGGAGGTGTTTGCTGTCTTCCAATCTGAGCAATCTTAGATCTTGTTTCATCAAATCCTGTTGCAATAACAGTAACTCTCACCTGATCTGCCAGTTTTTCATCAACCACTGCTCCAAAAATAACATTTGCATCATGGTCTGCAGTTGATGAAATAATTCTTGCTGCCTCATCAACCTCAAACATGGTTAAGTCACTTCCTCCACAGATATTAAATAGAACTCCTCTTGCTCCCTCAATTGATAGATCAAGTAGTGGAGAAGATACTGCGGCTCTTGCTGCCATTTGGGCTCTATTTTCTCCCACTCCATGTCCAATACCAAGCAAGGCTGACCCTGCATCTTTCATAATTGCTTTAACGTCAGCAAAATCAACGTTAACAAGACCTGGAGTTGTAATAATCTCAGCAATTCCTGCTACAGCTTGGCCTAATACTGAGTCAGCTACCTTAAATGCTTCAAGAAGTGTGACTTTCCTGTCCACCACATCCATAATTCTTTGGTTAGGAATAACAATTAATGTATCAACTTCTTTTCTTAATTTATCTATTCCTTCCTCTGCATACACCATTCTT
Source organism: Patescibacteria group bacterium (assembly GCA_036381415.1). Taxonomy (GTDB): domain Bacteria; phylum Patescibacteriota; class Microgenomatia; order UBA8517; family UBA8517; genus DASVCV01. Next base: position 50,970 of record DASVCV010000005.1, on the reverse strand, counting down.
CTGGTTCCTTCAAAGCTGAAAGGTTTTGTAACAATTGCAACAGTTAGTGCTCCTGTTTCTTTTGCAATTCTTGCAATCACAGGTGCAGCTCCAGTTCCGGTTCCTCCGCCCTCGCCTGCTGTAACAAAGACCATATCAGATCCAACTAGAAGTTCTTTAATTTTCTCCATTGATTCTTCAGCTGCTTGTGCACCAACTTCAGGATTTCCTCCAACTCCTAATCCCTTAGTAAGTTTTTCTCCTATTTGAAGTTTAGTTGGAGATGCATTGTTAAGAAGTACCTGGGCATCAGTGTTTAATACAATAAACTCAACACCTGCAATCTGACCTGTTTCAACCATCGAAGAAACTGCATTTCCTCCTCCACCACCAACTCCAATAACTTTTATTTTAGCAATGCGTGCCGCATCAGGTTTTACAAGTGCCATATTTATTTGTTAGCAGATTCTATATGCTGGAATTTAAAAAATCAAATTCAATAATTTTGATTCAAAATCACAAGCATCTTTAGGGCAGAAGATCCTTAATACTATCCACAACTCTACCTAATATACCACTCTTGGGAAGCTTTAGTTTGCGTCCCCCATCCCTGCCGCCTGTTGGATTCCTGCTTGCTCCATAAAGAATAAGGCCAACCGGTGTGGAATAGGCAGGATTGATTATATCATCAACTAATCCTCCCACTCCTCCAGGTACTCCTATTCTAACAGGTACTGACAACATTCTCTTTACAGAATCCATTACTCCTACAGTCTGTGCTCCTCCACCTGTAATAATTGCCCCAGATGGAATTCTGTTGATAATACCAGCTTTTTCCAAATCCAATCTAATCATTGTAAATATTTCATTTAAACGTGGCCTTATTATTCCTTCAGTCAAAGTTCTTTTAGATACTTTCTTGGTTTGTCCTGATTCATCAGTAATTTCAATTAAATCAGATTTTCCATCTGTCTCCTTTGGCTTTTCAGACAATCTGAGCTTTATTTTCTCAGCAGTATCAAGAGACACCCTTAGTCCAATTGCTAAATCATTAGTAACATTTTTTGCTCCAACTGGTATTGTTCCTGAATAGGATAATGCTCCATCTACAAATGCTGCTATAGAAGTAGTTCCTCCTCCAATATCAACTAACACACACCCTAACTCCTTTTCTGTCTCAGAAAGTGTAGAAATACTTGATGCAAGTCCCGAAAATACATTTTCCTCAATAGCAATTCCTACTTCCTGTATTGTTTTAGTTAAATTCTTTAAAGATGCCTGGGATGCTGTTACTAAATGAGTTTCAACTTCAAGTCTCACTCCAGTCATTCCAACAGGGTCTTTTACACCAGCTTCTCCATCAACTATAAATTCTCTTGGCATAACATGGATAATTTGCCTTGAAGTTGGAAGTGAAATTGCTCTTGCAGCTTCAATTACACGGTTTACATCGGGAGGTCCTACTTCTCCTTGTGGGTCTGATATTGCAACCACTCCAGTTGAGTTTTGGGAAGCAATGTGTCCTCCTCCCACAGATACATAAGCTGAGTTAAGATTAAAACCAGCCATTCTTTCTGCAGCTTCAACAGAAACAATGGTTGCTTCAACTGCCTGCTCAATATCTACTATCTGTCCCTTCTTAACTCCTTTAGAAGGGGAAGATGCAGCTCCAATAATATTTATAGTATTTTCAAAAGTAACCTGATCAGTCAAAACTTGTCCAATAAGAGTAGTAATTTTTGAAGAACCGATATCAAGTGCTGCTATTATTCTGGTTTTGCTCATATTTAATTTGGTTTTAAGACAGGATTTTTAAATCTTAAATCTATTATTTTTATTCTAGAGTCCGCAAGGCTCCCTTGCAAGCCTGAAAGAGTGATTTTTAACGATCCCAGAAGAATATCTCTGTCTCCTTCACTTGGAAAAACCACTTTCATGCCCCTTATATTGTCAACTTCTAGGCTTCCATCTTCTTTTAAGTGGGCAAGTTTCGTTTGATAGAGTAGATTAAGATAATACATTATGTTGGAGCTAAATACGAGAGGCTCATCTACCTTACTCCTTCCTTCCGCAACAATTATAGGAAGTTTTGTTTCACTACTCGTTCCCAAGACCACTCCTTCTTTGTCAATTAAAGAGTAATTCGCACCACCAGTTGATATTGCTGCAATTGGCTTTCTTTCAACCACCCACACCATTAGCTTATTAGGCACTTTAAATTTAGCAGTATATGCAGTCACTCTCGTTTCTTTTAGAAAAACTTTATTTAAGTAGGCTTTTGCATCATACACACTCATTCCTTTTGCTTTAAATATTTTTTCCACAACATAGTCAGAACATCCTCCATTCTGACTGCTGCATGTGATACTCGTTGCCTTAACTATGCGTGGCACTCCAAATCCCAATGCAATTAAAACTATAGCTGGTATAAAAAAGAGTAAATCTTTCACTTTATATACCTTTTGATTATATCAACTACGCGTAATGAAGCTCCTTTATCAAGAAGTCCTATAGATCTATCCATACTATTAACCATATGCACCCACTCCTTTTTTGTTCCTTCAATCTCATCTAACAATTTTTGACCAGCTAAAACATTCTGTTTAAGAACTCTCGCAATACCTGATACTTTAGCCAAATCTGCATTTTTAGTCTGCTCATCATATCTAGCCCATGGGATTGGAATTAAAATAGATGGAATCCCTATTGTCATAATTTCACTCACTGTATTTGCTCCAGCCCTAGAAATAATAATGTCAGCTTTCTCATAAACCTTATATATTTCTGACGGATCCATAAATCCAAATACTTCATACCTATCTTTTAGTTTTTTATCCATACTTTCTTTTCTCTTTTCAAAGAAAGAAAAATCTAAATCTCCTGTTTGATGAATTACTTTGTAGTTAAGAAGAATTTTTTCTAAAACACTATTAACTGCTCTATTTATAGCCTGTGCTCCAGATGACCCTCCTGTAATATAAATTGTAGGAGGGTTTCCAATTTTAGTTTTGGGTTTAACCGAAAGTATGGCACTCATTATTGGATTTCCTGTTACTTCTGTTTTTCCTTTGGAATAGTATTCCTCACTAGCCTTTCTAGCTAATGCTATTTTTCTGGCAAAAAATGAAGTCAGCTTATTAGCTAACCCAGCTGCCATTGTCTGTTCATGAATAATAACTGGAATGCCTAAAATCCAGGCAGCTGCAGCTACAGGAAATGCCACATAACCTCCAAAAGAAACTACAGCACTTGGTTTAATAGCTGTTATTTGTCTAAAAGCTTGTATAAATCCAAATGGAATCCTAAGTATTGATGGAATAGTCCAAATAGATAGCCTTCTTTGAAGTCTACCTGTGTTTATTCCTTTATAAACTACTCCAAGCCTAGGAAACACCCGTGAATGATATGAAGAAATTGCCTTTCCTTCAAATGTTTTTTTGGGCCCAATCCAATAAATATCCCAACCCAGATTCTGCCTTTTTACTTCCTCAATAACAGCTATTGCAGTAGTTCCAGCATGGCCTCCTGTAAAAACCACTCTTTTACTGTTCATGTACATGTCTCCTTCTAGCCATATTTTTCTCCCTTTTCACTCTTCTACTATCTAATTGTATAGTACTTTTAGAATACTTAGAAATATTAAGTAGTATTCCCACTCCTCCTAATATCATGGTAAGTGAGGATCCTCCATATGAGAAAAAGGGTAAGGGAACTCCAGTAAGCGGAATTACAGCAACCATTGATCCAATATTCAAAAACATTTGTGCTCCAATCCAGGCAATAATTCCGCTCGCAAGAAGCGTTCCAAACTCATCTGGAGCTCTCTGGGCAATCTTAACTGCCCTATACAGGTAAAAAACAAGTAAAGCTATAACTAAAGTTGCTCCAACAAAACCAATCTCTTCTGCAATAACAGCAAATACAGAGTCAGTTGCACTTTCCGGTAAAAATAAATTCTTTTGCCTGGACTGGCCCAGCCCCACTCCAAATAAACCTCCGGATCCCAGTGCAATTAAAACCTGTCTGACATGGTATGAAGAACCCAATGGATCTGCAGTTGTTTTTAAAAACTCAAGAAACCTTTGCTTCCTATATGCTGAAAGAAGAATAAGAATTGCCCCTACAACTCCTCCCCCAACTCCAATTCCTAAAAATGGAAGCATGGGAACTCCAGCAATAAATAGCTGCACAAACCCTACTACTATTACAACTATTGTCGTTCCAAGGTCAGGCTGAAGCATAATTAGGCTGGCTACAACTGCAAGAGGAATTATGTAAGTAAAAATTCTTTTTTTAGAAGAAAGAAGAGAAGCCATATATGTTGCAAGTGTAAACTTAACAAGTTCTGATGGCTGAAAAACAATCGGTCCAAAAGAAATCCACCTTCTTGCCCCGAGTAGTCTGCTTCCAACAGATGGAATTAAAACTGCAATTAGAAGAATCACATTTATGCCAAAAGCATAAATGGCAATCTTCTTCCAGTAATGATATGGAATATTTGCTGTTACAAACAATGCAATAAATCCAGCAAGAGCCCAAATTAGCTGCTGCTTAACAAAAAAGAAGCTGTCATGGAAAAAGGCCTGTGCTTGGGGAGCAGATGCATCAGCAACTGCCAGAAGTCCAACTATAGTAAGAACAATAGTTAGAATTAAAAAACCTCTGTCGATTTTATGTACTTCTTTCTGTCTTTGCACATTAATAGTGTAGCCTCTAAATCCTGGCAAGCCAAAGACCAAAAATAGCAAGCATAATGCCGGCAAGCCATGCCCTCATTACTATTTTTGGCTCTTCCCACCCCATGGCAAGAAAAGCATGGTGAATTGGAGCAATGGGAAAAATAGGCCGATGCAAAAATTTCCATCCTAAAATTTGAATTAAAGAAGAAAATGCCTCAATCACAAATATTCCTCCAATAACAAACAAAGTAGCAACATTTCCTGTCACAAGTCCAATAACTGCAATCATTGCACCAAACGACAAAGCCCCAGTATCACCTAAAAATATACGGGCCGGCCAGGTATTAAAGTAAAGAAATGCAATTACTCCACCTAGCCAAAGTGCAATAAATAAAGAAAGCGGGGTATCAAGATTCCCCGCTGCAATAATTACAAATGCAAATAAATAAATCATAAGAAGTCCTGAAGCAAGACCATCTAGGCCGTCTGTAAAGTTAAATGCATTTGTAAAAAATACAATAACAAATGCAGCAAAAGGAATATACCAAACCCCAAGATTAATAACTACATCTACTAAAGGAATATGAATAAATCTAATGCCTAAATAGTTATATAGCCAAAATCCAACTACCAAACCCAATATCCACTGCAATCCAAACTTAGTTCTTTTAGTTAATCCAAACATTTGCCCCAAGTTTCCTGCTCTTCCTTTTCCAAATATCTTTACATAATCATCCAGTAGTCCAAGCAGTCCAAATGATATAAAGGTAAAAAATATTACAAACAGCTCATTGGTTAACCCATGTGCAGTTTGAATAAACACCCCCATATAGCTAACTATTGGGAAAAGAATTGCAAAAATAATTGATACTGAAGCTACTATTAATACCCCTCCTCCTGTTGGAGTACCCGCCTTTTTATCATGCAGCTTATCAAATAAAGAAGGCTTGCCTTTTAAGCCCTCTTTCCTCCTAGTTAGTTTTAATTTATAAAGCAGATCTATAAAAGGAACAATCAAAACTGCATGAATAAGAAAGGAGAATATTACAAGCCCCAGAGCAAGAGGCAACAAATTAGTCGTTGGCATATAGAATTCTCTAAATTATATGATATTTGTCACCTCCCTAACAACCGTGAAAAATTAAATTGTTATATAATAGTAGGGTATGCAGACCATAATTGATGGTATTCTTACAAACTACGAAGTATTTGGAAGCCCAAAAAACCAAAATATCCTGATAGTTCATGGCTGGGGAAGAAGTTTAAATGATTGGATACCTACTGCTAAAGAACTAGCTAAAGATAATTATGTTGTTGCAGTTGATCTTCCAGGATTTGGTGCATCCTCACACCCTGAAACATCCTTCGACACCTATGCCTACTCAGATTTCTTAAAATCTTTCATTCAAAAGCTAAACTTGAAAAACCCCATTCTTGTTGGCCACTCATTTGGAGGAAAAACACTAGCTGTAGTTACCTCCCAAATGCCCAACATCAAAAAGCTTATCTTAATAGATGCCTCAGGAGTTGATAAAAAATCATCCTTAACTAGTTTAAAAATAGCACTTTCAAAAATAATTAAACCTTTAATGTTTTTCATGCCTAAAAATTTAAAAAATAAAATATTTGATAAACTTGCTTCCAGCGATTACAGAAACGCAGGCAATCTTAAAGAAAGTTTTAAAAAAATAGTTTCTCAGGATATTTCCAAAGATTTAGAAAAGATTCAGACCCCAGCAGTGATTATCTGGGGGGACAAGGATAAAGAAGTACCATTATCTTCTGCTAAAAGATTTAACACCCTTATAAAAAACTCCAGAATAAAAATAGTTTGGAATGCTGGTCATCATCCTCAGTTTGATAAACCTGAAAAGTTCTTAGAAATTTTAAAGGACAGCATATGAAAAAAATCTTAAAAGCAATTTTTCCAATAAAACTCAACTTTGCCATCCTTCAGCTAGAAGAATATAAATATTTAAGATTTTTAAAATGGATACTTAAAAACTTTTTTAAAAGATCAGTTCCTAGCAAAAAACCTTTTGTTATTACTCAAAAAGTAAAATATCTTGCAGTTTTATTTACACTTATATCTTTAGCTTTCCCTCTCTTAACTCTGCTAATTACCAAATCACTCTTAGCATCTTTTATAGTACTTCTAATTCTTCTTACCCAGCCTTACATAACACTCTTGTTTTCTTTGCTCCTTCTAAAACCATATGAAATGTATAACAAAAATAAAACTATAGAAAACACTCGAAAGAAGGTTACTTCCTTTAAAAATTTAAAAGTAATTGGAATTACAGGAAGTTTTGGAAAAAGTTCAACCAAAGAAATTCTCTACCAAATTTTAAAGGCAAAGTTTGATGTTCTAAAAACCCCAGAAAGCTTTAACACCATCTTTGGAATTGCAAAAGTAGTAGATCTTGAACTAGATAAAAACCATGAGTACTTTATTTGTGAAATGGCAGCTTACAATATAGGTGAGATTAATACTCTTACTTACATGGTCCCGCCCACCTACGGAATACTAACTGGGATTACTACCCAGCACTTTGAGCGGTTTGGAAGTTTAGAAAACACTATTAAAGCTAAATTTGAACTAGTGGATGCAGTCAAAGATAAAACCAATATGGTTTTTAACCTTAATGATGAAAATATCCAAAATGAACTAACAAAAAGGAAGATCACAAATCCAACTGGATTTCTTAAAGCACAAAATATTAAATTTGATAAAAATGGATCTAGCTTCGATTTATTCTTTGGACCCAAAAAATATTCTGTTAAAACAAAGCTGTTTGGTTTTGCTAGTGTAAAAAATATTGAGGCAGCCTCCTCAATGGCACACAAACTAGGATTGTCTCCTTCCTATATAGTTGAAAGAATAAAATCCCTAAATCCAGTAGACAATAGATTTGTTCTTTCTCAAACTGATGGAAAAGCAGTTATTGTAAATAATACTTATAGCAGCAACCCTCAGGGATTTAGAGAAACCATAAACACTGCAAAAAACATTAAAGGTAAAAAAGTACTAGTTACCCCAGGATTAGTAGAACTTGGAGAAATGGAAAAACAAACTCATATTGATTTGGGAGTATATGCTCAAAATATCTTTGACAAAATAGTATTGGTGGGGAAAAACAACAGGACTGTTTCTTTCTCAAAAGGTTTAAACAATGAAAAAATTGTAGAATTTATTGAAGATAATAGAGAAGATTACTTTAATACAATAAATAAGCTTAAAAAAGAATTTGATTGGATATTTCTAGAAAATGATGTAACCCAGAACTATTAGAAATTTAAAACTTTTTACCCTTCACTCCACCTCTGTACCCTCCAAGTACATTGCTCTTAAAAGTGTAGTTTAATTTCTTCTCTTCATCTTTTCTTGCCAATCCTAAATCAATTAATTTGTCCAAAAGCTTACTAAATGTCACTCCTGTCTTTTCCCATAAATAAAAGGCTAATGATCCCGGCATGGTATTAATTTCATTTAAATAAATATGCTTTTCATCTTTTGTAAGAAGAAAGTCCATTCTAACAATTCCTTCTCCACCGATTTCAGCAAAAAATCTGTCTGCATACTCTTTAATTTTATCTTCAGTAGTTTTTTTAATTGGAGCTGGAATTATTCTTTTAAGTGTAGCCATTCCCTTTGATGGTTTATCATCTTTAGATATATATTTATCCTCAAAGGACAATACTTCACTTGATGCTACTGGTTTTTCTGTTGCAGAAAATTCATATGGATTATTTCCTAGAAGTGAAATATTTACCTCCATTGCATTAACCAATCCCTGCTCCACCAAAACCTTAGTATCATAGTAAAAACCAACTTCTAGTGCATTTTCCAGTTCTTTTTTATTAGAGGCTCTTGTTACTCCAATGGAAGACCCAAGATGTACTGGCTTTACAAAAACAGGATACTTAAGTCCTTTCATTACCATATCCAATGACTTACTCCTACTTTTCGCCCACTCAACTTTCCCAATCCAGTTGCCTGGTAAAACTGGTACCCCAATTGCCTGAGCAACTCTTTTACTTACCATTTTATCCATTCCAATTGCAGATGCTTGAACATTACACCCTGCATAGGCTAGTCCTGCAAACTCAAAAAGTCCTTGCACTGATCCATCTTCTCCAAATCTTCCATGAAATATGGGAAGCACAATATCAATTTTTTCTTTTACAACCCCTTTTAGAAAGTTATAGCTTCCTGGCTTATCAACTAAATAGTTAATCTCAGGACTTGGAGCAATAAACTGGAATTTCTTTTTCTCAACTGCCTTCTCTAAATTCTTAAAAGTTTCTGCCTTAAAAAATGAAGTATCCCCTTTAACCCATTCCCCTTTTTTAGAGATATAAAGTGGAATCACATTATATTTTTCTTTATTTAATGCATTTAAAACCTGAGTTGCAGAAATAATAGAAATTTCATGTTCAGTAGATCTTCCCCCAAATAAAACTACAACATTAAATTTGCCCATCACTTATTAGTATATAGAAAAATTGCCTTACCTAGAAAGTTATTTCTTTGTTCTCTATCTACTCTTACCCACTTCTCAATAGGTTCTCCAACTGAAGCACGGCTGCTTGGATCTGTTACTTTTAACTCCACAACTTCTCCTTTTCTATTAAGTTTAGCACCATTAACAACTACAAGATGGCTTACACCCCTCCAAATCTTTGCATTCCTGTAACAATCTTTTACAGAAACGATAGCAAGAGCCCTCTTGCCACCATCATTCAATCTTTCCATCTCATCAGACACCTCTTCCAATGTTGCATCTTGAAACCTGTGCCCATCCACTCCAAATTTCCCCGCAACATAAATCAATGCATTGTGGTACCAACCAACTTTTAAATTAAAAACCGGGTTTCCTTTCTTTACAACATTTTCCCCATCTTTTAAGTCATTTCTATGAAAAGATAAAGCTTTCTTAGCTAACATTCCGACAGTAGGACAATATCTCTGATAAGTTCCTGATAAGCTTCCCAAAACAATATGTAAACTGGTAATTCCACAGGCATCCTGTCTTAATTGGTCAGATTTGTATCCTAATTCTTCCTGCACACTACTAGCTTCAAACTCAAAAAAATTGTAAGGGGAATGTTGGTCTGTCCAATACAGGGGATTAATTGGAGCGCTCTCCACAACTTTACCTTTTATGTAAAACCCATTCTTTCTCTCTGTTGAAGGCACTCTTAAATAGCTCTCAGGCGTCCAAAGTTGAGATTCCTGTTCAGAAATGGTTTTTCCTGGGAAATATATCTCAGCCATATAGTGACAGATTTGTATTTTACCACATCTATCAATTCTCAACAGTATTTTGACACTGTTTCGTTAATAAAAACCTTAATCTGATAAAATACATCTCAGTATGAACCTCATGTATCCAGTTGAAAACCCAGATATTAGTCAACCGTTTGGTGAAGATAACACCGCTAACCCCAAACGAAACAGTTTCTATACCATTTTTGACAATAAACACCCAGGAGTCGATTTTAAAACTCCTGTAGGAACAACAATCTTTGCAGCTTACCCAGGCATTGTCGTAAGAAGAGAATTCCATGAAGGAATGGGTAATGTAATTGGCACAAGGTATGGAAATATTGTAATTTTATATGCTCACCTTGATAAAGCACTCGTAAAACTAGGGCAAACAGTAAAAGATGGAGATTTGATTGGATTATCTGGCCAAACAGGAGAACATTGTACCCATCCCCACTTACATTTCGAAATGAGAGATATAACAAAAAAGAACTTGAAAGAGATGGTCTTTAAACCCGAATTCGGTAAACCAATTAAGCAGTTAAAAGATAAATTTATATACAAAGTTTACAACGCAAACACTCAAAAAACTTTGAAATTTTTGTCCATTAGATACTTTGGAAATGAAAACTACTGGAAAAAAATTCTTGAAAATAACACTTTCTTAGACAAGGATCCAGAGAAGATAATTCCTGAAAAAACAGAAATTGTAATTCCTAATTACTAATTTTCAGGCTGAATTCCAAGGTAAGGAAAAATATCTCTGGCTATATTAAACCAAAGAGGAGCTGCAGTTTCTGACCCCCATTGAGAAGAACTAGGCTCAGTTAATGTCACAAGCATTGCAAACCTTGGTTTGTTAGCAGGAGCAAATCCAATAAAGCTAGCAATTGTCTTTTTATCATCATAATGTCCAGCAACTGGAATTTGAGCTGTTCCAGTTTTTCCAGCTATTTTAAATCCTTTAGGAGCAGCCCACTTAGATTCCCCTCTTTCAATTGCTTGTATCATCATATCTCTTACTTCTTCTGCAGTTTTTTGTGATATCACTCTTTCTCCTTTTTCCTGCTTTACTTCATTTGCCCAATCACCTTTTCCTATTTTTTCTACAACCTGAGGTTTAACTAAATACCCACCATTTGCAACTGCACATATTGCTCTTGCCATCTGTATTGGAGTAACAGCAACACCCTGTCCAAAAGTAGCAGTTGCCAAATCCACTATATTCCAAGTTCCTTTTTTTCTTATTTGGGGACTTACCTCTCCCTGAAGATCTACTCCGGTTGTCTCTCCAAATCCAAATTTATTAAAGTAGTCATACAATTTATCAGCTCCAAGCTTTCTTCCTATAAAAGTCATACCAACATTGTCTGAATTAACTATAATATCAGTCATTGAAGAATTGGGATGATACTCATGGTTCCATGTCTCAATTTCATATTTATCTACTTTTACAGGTCCATCACAGATGTCACAGATTGTATCAACCTTTATAGCTCCTGCATCAAGACCAGCTGCAACAACCAACGGCTTCATAATAGATCCTGGTTCAAATCCATCTGAAATTGCAGGATTTTTAAATTTATCACTGGTAAACTCCCAATATTTTCCAGGATCATAATAAGGGTAGGAAGCCATTGCTAAAACTGATCCATCATTAGGATCCATTATTATTACCGTTCCTCCTTTTGCTCCATAATCCTGTATTCCTTTTTCAAGTTCTTTTTCAGCATACATCTGCACCGTCTTATCAATATGAGTTGTAAGGTCCACTCCTTCAACTGGATCAATCTCTTTGGAGTTCCCAAAAAGAATTGGAATTCCAGCAGCATTTGATTCCCTGTTAATATATCCAGGTTTTCCAGAAAGAGTTAAATCATAATACCCTTCTAGTCCAAAATATCCTTTGTCATCTCCTGCATTATCTTTTCCAACAAAACCCAGTACCTGGGCTGAAGAAGATGCCTCAGGATAAAATCTTACAGGTTCTGTATCAAAGCCCACTCCAGCAATTCCCAATGCCTCTATGTTTCTTTTAATATTAAGTTCTACTTTGTGTTTAATTGGAATCCAAACTGACTTAGTATTTTCAATTAATCCTTCAATTCTACTTGCTTCTGACAGTAAATCCTTTTGATAATCCCCTGCACTTTCTCCATCCTTTTTTTCAACTAAAATAGCAGCGAGCTTGTTGGCAACTGTTCTTGATTTTTCTTTTAAATCGGGCTTGGAAATAAAAACTAAATAGGAATCAATGTTTGTAGCAAGCCAAGTCCCATCTGATGCCAAAATGCTTCCTCTTTTTGCTAGTACTTTTTCTTCTGATTGATACTGAAGCCTTGCCTGATCTGAAAGCTCACTAGCTCTAATTGCTTGCCAATAAAAAAGCCTTATTACTAAGGCTATACTTCCAACCAAAAACAAAACACTTACTATTCTAACTCGAGTTGCCATTGTCATTATCAAGGAATTTTATTAGCAACCGGCTTTTCATTACTTAGATAGGTAAGCTTTTCTGGCTTTACCATTCCAATTTTGCTTGCTTCCTCTCCCACTTTGGCCAAAGAAGTAGAAACAACTAAATCTGATCTTAATTCCTGATTTTGGGATTCAATTTGATTTACCTTTGTTTCAAGAGCAGTAAGTGTTGCTCCCTGAGCTGAAGATTCAATAGTAAGAAGAATGGTAGCAAGTGCAAAAACAATTAAACAAACTGCCAGCACTTTAGGCACCCTCTTTATTAACTTTCCATATCCTTTACTGTTTAATGTTTTTGATTTCATCCTTATAAATTAAACTAATTTTTCTCAAAAACTCTTAACTTTGCACTTCTTGCCTTTTTGTTCAACTCAATCTCTTCATTAGTAGGAACAATAGGCTTCTTAGTTACTTCTTTACCTCTTGTCTGTTTTTCCCACTCCCCAAATATTTCCTTAACTATTTTGTCTTCCCCAGAATGAAAAGTAATAACTGCAATTCTTCCTTTTGTCTTTAAAAGCTCAAAAGCACCAGCAAGTCCTTCTTTCAAACTATCAAGTTCGCTATTTACTGCAATTCTTAAAGCCATGAAAGGCTTTGTAGCTGGATTTACTTTAAAATTTACCTTTGGCAATTTCTCAATAACTTTTAAGAAGTCTTCCACTGTCTTTATTCTCTTAATAGCTCTTGCTTTAACAACTTCCTCTGCCAATTTCTTAGCAGGTTTATAATCCATTGCCTCTCCAAATAGTCTTGCCAGTTGGTCTTCTCTTAATACATTAAGTAAATCTGCTCCCGTTACATTTTGATATTTAGCATCTAGCCTCATATCAAGTGCTGAGTCAGGCTCTCCAAATGAAAATCCTCGTTTAAAATCCTTTAGGTGAAGTGTACTTATACCTAGATCAAACAAAATTCCATCCACCACACTAAATCCATTTTCTCTGGCAATTCTAGATATATTTCTGAAGTTTCCGTGTGCTGTAAAAACACCAGGGCAGGCATCTTTAAGGCGTTTTCGGGCAACTTCAAGCATATCGCTGTCTGCATCAATTCCTAATACTTTTCCACCCAATTTGCAGATTTCAATTGTATGTCCCCCAGCTCCGAGTGTTGCATCTATATAGCTTCCTTGATTTTTAATGTGCAATGCTTCCAATGCTTCTTTTAGAAGGACAGGTATATGTTCGTTATTATTTTCCATTTCCCTTATCCTTTGCTAACACTTCAATATATTCCTTTGTTGTTCCTTCTAAGCTTTTTGCATTCTCTTCCCACTTTTCTCTTGCCCAAATCTCAACTCTATCTCCAAGTCCTGCAAACATAACCTCCTTTCCTAAGTAAGCGTACTTCCCCAAAATCTCAGGTATTATTATTCTTCCCTGACTGTCAGGCTCAGTCTCATATGCACTTCCCAAAATAAATCTTTCTATATCTCTTACCCCGAAGCTAATTACTCTATTTCCACCTGTAAGTCTTGTTAAAAGCTCTTCCCAAAAGTTCTCACTAACTAAAATAAGACAATCCTCATACCACTTCGCAATTATTACCCTTTCTCCTAATTCACTTAGAAATTTCTTAGGTACTGCTACTCTTCGCCTTTCTCCTATACTGCCTAAATATGATCCTATTAACATATTGTTTGTTTAGGCAGTCACCACTTTATACCACTTTCCACCATAATGATATATTTTCACGCTGTTGTCAAGTGAAAATTCACCCGAAAAAGATTAAGTAAGAATCAAAAGAAAATTGGAAAAAACAAAGAAGTTATTTTCCTGAGTGAGCTAAACCATCTGAAGAAAAGATTGCATAGTCTCCACTTGCTACAACCACATTTGAAGCTCCCTGTTTAGTTCCAAATGGCATCATTGTTACAAACCAGACTCCAGTTGCAGTTTTATTCAAAGTATAAGTAAATTTCCCATCTACTGAAGTAAGTTCTGGACCATCTGATTGTAAATGCCAATCAGTAACGAGTTTGGCAACAAGCTTTCCTTTGTCATTTCTAAATCTCAAAGTAAGTGTTCCTTTTTCTACTCCCTGATCATATCTAAACTTTCCAGATGATTCAGATCCCAAAAGTAAATCACGTTCAATTAGTCCAACTCCTTTAATAGCAACAGTTCCAGGCACTCCTTGTGTTCTTCCATCTCCTGTTTTATAAAGCAGCTCATAATCAAGGCTCACTGCATTTGGAACTTTCATATCTTCCACTCGAAGCTTTAGCCAATGCCCATCACTTTTTGGAATTAAAGACGTAAATGGCCTTAGTTCCTTTGCAAGTTCAGGAGCTGTTTCTTCTTCAACTGGGGTATTTTCTGTAGTTGGTCCTTGAGTTGCTTTCTTAACCAAAACTACAACTCCTACTAAAACAAGTATCCCTACTATTAAAAGAATAATAGGTAAATATTTCTTCATATATAAATGATGACTCAAAAATTAGCGGGAGTCAAGGTTTCTTTCTTCCTTAGCACATCCAATAATCCTTTATAAAACTTTTCTTTAGTTTTCTCATCAAACTTATTTACAAATTTAAAAACACATGTTTCTCCATCTTTAAGTACCCACCCAACCATTCTTCCTATATCTTCAGCCTCTCCCGCCCAACCGTCTCCATTTTGTTCCCATTCTCCATCTATTCCACTAGGCAAATCACAATCAGCTGCATCTACTCCTCTACTCGTTAAATCATCGTAATTAATAAGATTAGTTATCTCAAAAGCTCTCTCAAGCATTAGAATTAGCTCCTTTCTCACTTTTCGCATCTTTGACAGCCTTTACAAAGCCCTCTCTAAATGTGGCTTGATTTCTGTGGGAAACACCAGGCGCAAAAGCAAAAACTAAGTTGTCATCAGGCTCAATTGCAGCTGCTATCTCACCTGGAACAGAATCTACTAAACCATGAGATCCCCTTCCAGTAGATAACCAAGCTCCACCTACCCCATCTGGTGCTTCAAATTCATGAGCAATAATATAATTACTCCACTCATACTCACGGGGCTGCTCAACTAGGAAGATTCTCTCCGCCATTTGAAATTATTCTATCTTCTTTTTCAAAAACTGCAATAGTTCAGCTACCTTTATTCTTTCCTGCTTTGCAGTATCTCTATCACGAATAGTAACTGTATCATCTTCCAGACTTTGAAAGTCTACTGTTACACAGTATGGAGTTCCAATTTCATCCTGTGCAAAATATCTTTTCCCTATATTTCCTCTATCATCCCAAGTTGCAAAGTAATGTGCCTTTAAATCTTCATAGATTTTTCTTGCTTTACCAACTAATTCTTCTTTATTAGCTAAAAGTGGGAAAACTGCTACTTTATAAGGAGCAAGTTTGGGATGTAGTTTTAATACAACTCTCTTGCCATCTTCATAATATGCATCAAGAAGTAAGAATAGAAGTGACCTATCAACTCCAGCAGAAGTTTCTATATCCCAAGGAATAAAGCTCTCCCCAGTTACTGGATTTTTGTAGCTTAAATCTTTCCCGCTGTATTGACTGTGTCTTTTTAAATCCCAATCTCCTCTATGGTGTATTCCCATAAACTCATCCCACCCCCAAGGAGCTTTATATTCAATATCAGTAGCTGCTTTTGCATAGTGAGCTCTTTCATTTAACTCATGGTCTCTAAATCTTAAGTTTTCTTTCTTCATCCCAAGTTTTAAGTACCAATTCATTCTTTCATTCTTCCAGTACTCAAACCATTTCTTACCTTCTTCTTCATGAGGTTCAATATAAAACTGTACTTCCATCTGTTCAAACTCCCTGGATCTAAATATAAAATTCCCTGGAGTTATTTCATTTCTAAATGCTTTTCCAACTTGAGCTATACCAAAAGGAATCTTTACACGGGTTGAGTCAACTACATTCTTGAAATTGACATGCACCCCTGCAGTTATTTCTCCTCGAAGATAAACCGGTTTTTTCTTGTCTTCAATCACACCTAAATAGGTTTTAACTAAAATGTTAAATTGCTGTGGCTGGGTCCACTCGACCTTCTTGCCTTTGTGGCTTTTCTCATGAGCTTCAATTTCTTTTGGTTTATCCGCTCTAAATCTTTCATGGCAAATTTTACATTCAACTAAAGGATCAGCAAATGATTGAGTGTGCCCTGAAGCCTCCCAAGTAGTAGGATTCATTAAAATTGCAGCATCTACTCCAACAACATCATCCCTCATCTGCACCATATCATACCACCATAAATCTTTTAAATTCTTCTTTAAAAGAGATCCTGTTGGCCCATAATCCCAAGTTCCCCCCAATCCACCATAAATCTCAGATCCCTGAAAAATAAAACCGCGTCTTTTACAAAGTGCAACAAGTTTTTCCAGAGTTACTTCACTCATGAGCTTATTATACCTAAATTCTTCAAAAAGAGATATGATAAGTTAATGATAACCTACATCCAAAGAAGAATGGCTCCTGTTAAAAGGTATGGTTTTGAAAATTATCTTAGAATCATGCTTACTTCCTTTGCTCTTTCTGTGATTGTAACTAGACTATATCTTGCAACTGCAGGTTATCCACAGCTAGGACGTGGTTCAATTCATTTTGCACATGTTCTCTGGGGCGGTCTTCTTCTTTTTGTAGCTACCTTAGTTCCC
This sequence comes from Patescibacteria group bacterium, assembly GCA_036381415.1. Taxonomy (GTDB): domain Bacteria; phylum Patescibacteriota; class Microgenomatia; order UBA8517; family UBA8517; genus DASVCV01. The sequence goes on along the minus strand of DASVCV010000005.1, from coordinate 33,957 downwards.
ATAATTTTTTCAAATAAGTGGTCTTTCAAGATTTCAGCATTAGCTTCAGGAATAGGAGTGGGTTTATTTATTGATGAAGTTGGAAAATTTATTACATCCACCAACAATTATTTCTATCCACCAGCAGCTCCAATAATCTATGCTTTCTTTGTTCTACTTGTTCTTCTTTACTATTCCTTAAAAAAGGAAAACAAAAAATTTGATGAAAGAAAAGAGCTCTTCAAAAGTATGGATTTGTTTCAAGATGCTCTTGACCTGGAGCTTGCTCCAGATGAAAAAAGAGACTTAGTTAGAAGCCTAACCAAAATTTCAAAAGAATCCGAAAATTTTCACTACAAACACCTAGCAAACTCACTTCTTCTTTTTATAGAAAAGGACACAGTAGTAGAAAAACCAGCCAAATTAATAATCCCAGCCAAGTATGTTAGAAAGTTAAAATTCCTTGAACAAAAGGTAGTTACTAAAAAAGGACTTGAACTTGTGTTTATCGCTGGCCTTGCCCTTCTTGCTGTTAATGCCTTCACAGGCGAGCTCCCTCTTCTTATTAGAGTAGCTCTTGAAACAAAAAATATAGGAGATGTCATAAATGTTTTAATGTCTTTCAAAGAAATTTCCTCCCCAAGAATATTTCCCTGGTATTTGTTAAAAGTAGCAACAGAAGGGGTAATTGGAGTAATTTATGTCGCATCCATTCGTTTTCTTTTAGTTAAAAATTCCAAGAAGGCAATATTTTTTTCAACAGTAGGACTCCTTGCATCCCTTACTATAATTAACTTATTAGTTTTTTACTTCGACCAGTTTAAAGCTTTAGGAGATACATTAATTGAATTTGCAATGCTTCTTGTTGTTCAAAGATATAAAAAAGAAGTTGCAACCACCAAGTAAAAAATTAGAAGTTAAATTATATAAACATCCTGCCAGTCACTCTCACCCACAAATTCACCTCTTCCCGCAACAATATCTTCTAAATCCTGACAATGTGGACACCTTCCTGTCTTACAATCTAGATGGTTAATCTTCCTTGCTAGTGCTACTTTCTTTGCAACATCAAGTATTCTTTTTTCTGCCTCTTTAAAATCAGGCAAAGGCATTTCAACCGGATTATCATCTCTATCCAAATACCAGTAAAATATTTTCTTAACTGGCTTTGTCTGAGTGTTTGCTGTAATTAAATAGTAGATAGGGAGCTGCATTGAATCTGGGTCTTCATCGTTTTTCCCAGTTTTAAAATCAATAATATAAACTGAGTCAGAGTCAGTATCATATTCTAGCCAGTCAATTTTGCCGCAAAGAATAATATTGTCTTCTTCAGAAAGCCAATAATAAGGAAGATCTTGTCTAATTCTAATAGCTTTTCTTAACACCGGACCCGGGTTGCTAATTACTCTTTTAATCATTCTTCTTCCTCTTTCTTTGTATTCTTCCTCCTGAAGGCTATCTTTAAATCCACCTTTTTTACCTGAAATTTTTTCCCAATTCTTTTCGTAAATGTTAAGAAGCTCATTAATTTTTCTTTCTTCTACTGGAAGTTTAGCTAAAGCTTCAATAGAAGTATGAACTGCCTGGCCCAAAGCTAAAGGAGGCTGTATTCTAGTTATTTTTCTTCCAGTTTTTGGATCTTTATAAATATGTCTTAAATAGTAAAGTCTAGGGCACTTTAAATAATCATTAATTGAAGAATGAGACAACCAGGTGGCTGAAAATTTATCGCGTACCATGTGACAAATTATACAACAAATACTCCACCTAACGCCTAAAGTTTATCAACTCTCATTACTTCTTAGTAAGAGTATTCCAAATTATTGCTGATACCCAACCGACAATGTAGCCAACAACTGATGTAAATACTACAAGCATAACTGCAGTTGTTAGATCAAAAGCCATAACCTTAAATGGATTAGACAAAAAGTGCAGTCCATAAATCCAATCAAGCACTGGAGCAGCTAATCCCGCCATAACTAAAATTGCCCAAACAGCATGCCAAAGTCCAAATAGCATTCCAAAAATAAGACCGGTTGTGTGAGCACTAACTTTTTTCAATTTAATCACCCCCTTCCAATTAATTATTAATCCACTATTTTTGTAATTGCAACAAATGTGGAATATGTGCAATATTTAACTAATGAATATTAAAAATCCAAAACTTTTAATAGCATGTATCCTCTTGTGTGAGGCAGCTGGAATTCTAGGATCTCTCTTTACCTTCTCCTCAATTCCTACTTGGTACAAAACACTAGTCAAACCCGATTTTAGTCCGCCCAATTGGATCTTTGGGCCTGTATGGACAACTCTTTATGCACTAATGGGAGCATCCCTTTATCTAATAATCTTAAAAGTAAAGAATAACAAAAAGGCTGTTGCAATATTTTTACTTCATCTTTTACTAAACACTCTTTGGTCAATTGTCTTTTTTGGACTTAAAGATATAACAAGAGCATTGGCAGTAATAGTTGTTCTTTGGATAATGATCCTTTATATAATTATTTCTTTTGCAAAAATAGACAAAAAAGCTGCCATTATCCTTCTTCCATATCTTGCCTGGGTCTCATTTGCTACTCTTCTTAACTATTCTCTTTGGAGACTAAATTAACGTCCATATCTTCCAATAAGTCTTGCTTCACTAACTATATGTCCCTTCATTTTTTCATCCAAGTCACTCCTTTTTACAGTAGTTGTTAAATCAAAAGTGGTGTCAACAGCATACAATCTAAAAAAATATCTGTGCTGCCCACATATGGGGCAAGGAGGAGTATATCCTCCAATTCCTTCCGAATTTATTCCTTCAATTCCTGCCATTCCGCCTTCACCTATTCCTAAACTATCAGATGGTATATTCCAGGTAATCCAATGAGTAAAAGTTCCATTCGTACTATCAGGATCTTCCACTATTAAAACTAATGACTTTGCTTCAACTGGAACATCTAAAAATGCTAAAGGAGGACTTATTTTTTCTCCGTCACAAGTATACTTAGGAGGAATTTTCTCATTATTCTCAAAAGCGCTGCTTTTAATCTTCATACCAATTCTAATTGTACTCTACAATTAATTTAGTATACAAAACATTTGCAAGTTGTTGAAGTTTTTTAGGAAGCCAGCTTTATTCTTTTAGCATCAGCTTTATCTACCTGACCCTGAAGATATTGTTTATAAGCTTCTTTTAATATTCTTGAAATTTTAGACTGATCAATATCACTCATCTTGTAGATTTTTACATGTCTCATTAGGGCTCCAGTTCCTTCCATCATTTCCTGAAGTTTTGCATCCTTAATCAATCCACCAAAAAGAATGCCAAGGTTTACATGGTCTTTAAAAGCACCGATGTAGCAAACAGGCATATAGTAAGGAAGACTCCATTTAAACTCTTCTTTGATATCTGGAAATGTCTTAAAAATTATTGCACGAAGTTTTAGAGCAAGTTTTTTCTGTTCGTCCCCTAATCTGTTTATGTAGTCATCAACCTGAATATTCTTGGACATATATTACCTAAGTAGGTATAAAAACAACCCTTTTGGGCTTAAGTAAGCTTATTTTACCACTTCTCGAGCTCTAAATCCACACCTGAGACAATTTTTTCCATTACTTCCTCAGCTGTGATGGGTAAAAATCCATCTTCTTTTCTTGATTCATTGCAGCTAGAATCCGCAATACTAAAATTGCTGCAAGCAGGAGGTCTGTTACTCTCACTCCGAGTGCAGTTTCTTGTTACCCTATCTAAATTAGGGCACCAACCTACAGCATGAATCAAATACCCATCTAAATATTTGCAGTAATAAACTCCTGGAGCTCTATGGGTCATTGCTTCTTCATATGTAGCTACAGCTTTTGGAAACCATGAAAGGACATCCTTCTCATTCTGCTTTGTCACATACCACATATCATGGCAACAGCAAGCCTTACACCCAACCTCGTTACAAATATTTCTAGTTCTATCAACCTCAACCATGGAGGATATTTTACCAGATTATGGTAGAAGAATTCTTACTCCCGCAATTAGAAGCGCAACCATTACAAATTTCATAAAAACTCCTTCTTTAAATCTAGAAACAACAAAACTTCCTATAATTGTTCCAAAAACTGCAGTAACAAGTAACAAAACCATAGTCTGTGAAGAATAATTAATAAGTCCTGTATTTTTATAAACTATAACTCTTGCTACATCTGCTCCAACTCCAACAATTGCTCCTGTACCCAAATAAACCTCCTTTTTTAACTTCTGTGCTGTTAAAAATGCTCCTCTTAAAGCTCCTGCTGTTCCAATAAGGCCTGCTAAAAATCCAACAGTAGTTCCACCAAAAACTAACACCCAATCTTTTTTAGGAAGCTTAATTCCATTTTTTAGTAGGGAATTTATTGCATACACAATAAGTGCAACTCCAAGTATTTTTTGCAAAGCTTCTCCTGATATATAAGAAAGAAAATAAGCTCCAATAATCGAAAAAATTAAACTTGGAACACCAAACAACAACGCAATTCTCCAATTAATCCCTCCTCTAAAAGCAACAGTTCTAGCCAGTGTTCCAAACATATGGAAAACTCCAACTAAAACTATTGTTTCTTTTATAGGTATAAAAAGAGAAGTTAGAGGAACCAGTATGGTAGATGCACCAAATCCTGCAATTGTCCCCACACACTCAGCAAATATTCCAGCAATTAAAAATAATATCAAATAACTTGGCACAACTTAATATTAGCACCCGGAATTAAGGCATCCAAGCTTCTGGATCAGAAGGAAAATATGAAGCTTGGCTCTTAGAACGAAACTCCCCACAATCTCCCTCATACTGTACCCTTTGTGGTGTAGCATCTGCCCTTTTTTTACAGCTTTGAATTGGGACAACAGCTCCATTTACCCGCTTCTGACCACTTACAGACAAGTAACGACAATCACTACATGGTAGACCAACAACCTGTGCGCTAGGCATTAGGAAAAATTCAGAAGTAATTCTTTTAGCTTGAGACACAACTTTAGCTTCAATCTCAGACATGTGGCTATTATAGCTCAACAATAAGCTAGGAAGCAATAAATTTAGTACAATATATACATGAGAAAAATCTATATCTTTTCCATAGTAGTTCTAGCCTTTCTTGCAGTCCTATTTATAGCTCTTACTATCGTAAACCAAACTCCAAGTACTCAAGAACAAACAAATGAAACTTCTGGCATAGTAACTCCTGCTAATACACTTAATTTAAACTACAATGGAAAAACTCTAAAAGCTGTCTGGATTGAAACAGTTGCTGATAAAATTTCCTTAATTCCTAACTTTAATGAAAAAGAAACCGCCTTTGATGTTACTGATAAATATAAATGCGATGAGCTTACAAATGGGGGATTCTACTCCTTAGAAAATGCACCTATTGGCCTTTTTGTAACAGATGATAAAAGGGTAGGAGAATATCAGGAGAATCTTCTTTTTAATGGGTTTTTTAAAATCTCAAAAACAAACATTGCCTCAATATCAACAGACTCTCAAACCCAAAACACCAGAATCGCACTTCAATCAGGTCCAATACTATTTCAAAATAACTATCCCACATCTCTAAAAATAAACTCTGATAAAGAAAGTCGAAGAATTGTAGTAGCCCTTTCAAATGGAAAAATATTTTTTATAGCTTTCTATGACCCCAAATCAGTTTATCAAGGTCCTAATCTTGGGGACCTTCCCTCACTTCTTTCTGATTTTGCTAAAGCCAAAAACATAAAAATAGATGATGCTCTAAATCTTGATGGAGGATCTGCCTCTTCATTTCACACAACTGGAATTTCACTTCCAGAGCTAAGTCCATCAGGAAGCTTTTTCTGTATTAAGAAGTAATTTTTCGGCCAACTCTGACAGATGACATTTTTCTCTCTGTTACATCTTCTAAAATATAATCTGGATTATCCATTTTCTTTCCTTCTGGCCAGAACCCAACAGAAACCAATGCTTTTCTTGTAAATTCACTTCTTAGTTGCCTCAAATTTGAAGACGTACAAATTTCCTCTAAATAATCTTTTAAAAGGCCAAACAATTCTTTGTGAGGTTCACCTTCTCTTGTAATCTTTCCTATTACCTCTGAAAAAAAGTAGGCAACAGACATTTTTTTTAAATCCTGTCTTAATTTATTGTAATCATTAATAACTTCTGCTTCAGTCATTAAACCAAGACCTCGTCCTTCACTTGCTTGGAATTTCACTAAATTAAAAACTTCAATATGTCCTCTTTTTCGGCTTTTTGGTCTTCTTACACCTTTTGCAAGAAGTGAAATTCTCCCTAAATTATCTGTCATCACAGATAAAACTCTATCTGCCTCTCCATAATTTCTTCGGGCAAGAATTATGCCTTGTGAAGAATAAGATCTCATTCTCAAATCTTAAATCTGTATTCTTTATCTGTTAGAAGATACCCCTCATCTTTTTGTCTTCCTATATTAACAGAGAAAAGCGGAGAACCGGTTCCTGCTTGTTTCTGAACAAGAAGCTTGTATTCCCCTTTTACCTTAAATGGTAGTTTATATTTTAAAGTTATCTTTACAACTCCTTGTGGCCTTAACTTAAACCCGCCTGAAAACACTGTCTTTCCATGCTCCTCATAAGTCTCACCTTTATCATCAAACCCGTCAGATGAAATAAGAGTTGATCCTTTTGGTACATACACTCTTGTCCAAGTTGGAAGAACTGAATTAAGCCATCCATCATATCCCTGAGGATTTTTATAAGTAATTGTCACAGTCTTTTCAACTGATCCATCACCTGCCACTTTTACATCCTGAACAACTTCCTGGGTAGCATACAGGTTTGCTTTTCTTCCCCCCAAGTTTGCATCATTTATATGAAGATAGTCTCCATCATAATCTTTCATTCTTCCTGCAATATTAAATGCTTCAGCGCCTTCTTGGGTTTTCTCATCAAACATATACAAAAGAACATGTTTTTGAGTTACTGAATCCCACCCAGCCTGGAATAAAGAAGCAATCTTCTCCTTAGGTTGTCCCAAAGCATTTCTAAGTACTGAATTCATCAAAGGTCCAACAATCTTCTTCCTATTATCAAAATTAGGTGGGGCATAAATAATTTTAGTTGGATCATTTTGATCCCAAACAATTGATCCTTCTACATCTGCAAAACTTTCTAGTTCAAATATAACCTGAGGACAATTGCATTGTGGAACAATTTCGGTACTAAAGTTTCCAAATCCAGGAACTCCAACTGGTCCAATTACATTTAAGATATTTACAACAACTGAAGTATCTACTGCTATTATTCCATCAATTCCAGTCACCCCAGCTTTCTTTGCTTCTTTACTGAAAAGTTCCATTGCAGTTTTATAGTCAGGATCCCAATTCATATCTCTTAGCCTTAAGTTTCGGTTAATGGTGTATGGACCCGCAATATATTTAACAATTGGAGAAGGGGCGGCAACATTTGGAACATATGACTTATCTAGATTATAAATATCATTTGAAGATACTGGCTCAAATTTACCCTTACTAACAGTCATTATTGAATATGCTGTTATAAATCCTCCTGTCGGACGAAGTTCCTTATCATTTTGGAAAAGAACTAAGTAAGTTTTAGGTGAATCAATTCCTAGTAAGCTTGGAGCAGCATCTAGTAATGGCTTGCTCTGACTTAAAAATGAAGTTCCCTCATCAACCAATTCTTGAACCTTCTTTATGTTTTCCCTAATCTTTTTACCCTTAAAAGTTTCCGGATATCTATTTGCATCTATTTTATCTATCTCATTTTTTGCCTGAGTTGCTTTCTTTCCAATTTCTTCTACTTGTGGTGCAATCTGGCTGATTGTTTTTACCACAAACTCCATACGGTCATTTGCAGTCTCTTCACCACTTTTTGCCTTGTCTCCCCCAAATCCAATAATGTCAGCATAAGGCTCTAAGGTTTTTACTCCCATCTGACCTGCCTGAACTCCATATATTCCGCCTTTAATTGCAGCATCTCCATCTTTCCAATAAGGTCCAACAAAAGGAACAACCTTTAACCAACCTAAGGCATTGTATGAACCTTGAAGTGAACCTAAATCTTTTTCAATTTTAGTAAGCCCTGTTTTAATATCACCAATGTTTTGTTTGCTGAATGCATCTTTTAAAGAATTTCCATCAGCCATAACTACTTGTACTTTTTTATAAACAGAATAACCAGGAATTCCAACTGCAAGAGCTAATATTGCAATAAAAATAACAACAGCTAATGCTGTTATTCCTAATATTTTCTTTATCTTTTTTCTTCTTGGTGTTCCCATATATCCTCCATTAGTTGCAGTATGGTTAATTACAACCGGATCTTCTTTTTCTACTTTAACATCATCTTTGATAGCTTCTTCACCAATCTCAGGTGTATTTTCCTCAACCTTTGCCTCTACACTAGCTGCCTCAGGATCAACAGTTGGATTTACTTCAAGCATTTCTCCTTCTTTAGCTTTATCTTCACTTAAATCTATATGAGGAATTGTGGGCGTCTCGTCAGGCATGTTCTAATATTAACATTTTATACAGCACCTTTTCCAGATATCATTGCCCAAGGAGTTTTAGCAAGTATAGATAAATCAAGAAGTATCGATCTTTTTCTAGCATAGTAGGCATCCATTTCTATCCTTTTATCAAAATTTACATCACTTCTTCCAGATACTTGCCAATATCCAGTTATTCCAGGCCTCACAGATATCACATCATTTAAATACTTGGTTACCATTGGGTATTTTTCAAGCTGCTCCTTTAATTCCTCAGGATAATATGGCCTAGGGCCCACAATGCTCATTTCTCCTTTTAATACGTTTATAAATTGAGGTATTTCATCAATAGAGTGTTTTCTAATAAACTTTCCAACAGGAGTAACCCTAGGATCAGTATGCAGCTTATAACTTGATTTTTTATACTCTTCATACAGAGCTTTAAACTTTGGATCAGTTCTTAATAGCTCATGAGCATTAGCTATCATTGATCTAAATTTAAAAGGGTAAAATAGTTTATTATCTTTGCCAACTCTCTTTGGAGTATCTGCAAATACAGGCCCGGGAGACGTTAGTTTAATTGCAATTGCAGATGCAATTATAACTGGAGAAAAAATAATAAGAAGAAGTAAGGAAAGGGTTATATCAATAAGGCGTTTTATAAACTCAAACATAGTTTTAGTTAATCAACATATTTGGAATTCTTCTTCTCAATCATTTCATATAGTTTTTTAACTTTTTGGCTATCTGACAGCTTACAAATCAAAAGACCATCTGGAGTATCAATAACTGCTATGTCAGAAACTCCAACAATTCCTATCATCTTGCCCTTAGTACCTATTACTAAATTCCTTTCAGCATCTAAGTACTCTGTATCCACTCCACCTTCTTCAACAGTATCATCCTTAAGTGTAGAAGTAACTAAACCTTTGTAGTATGTTTCCCAAGATATTCCCACATCTTCCCACCCCATATCAGCCTCTAAAGTTACAAATGAGTCAGCTGGTAGCTTTTCTAAAATTCCATAGTCTATGGATGTCTTAGGGAAAGCATGGTACTGTCTATAAAGCTCTGTTTTCCAAAGCTTAGTTCCCATTGCAGCTGAAATTTTCATTAGACCTTTATACATTTCAGGCTGATACTGTTTGTAGTATCCAAGAAGTTTCTCAGTATCCCAAACTTTATAACCTGTATGAATTAGCCAGCTTCCAGACAAAAATAGTCTTTTAGCTAAAGCCAACTCCGGCTTTTCAACTTGCTTTTCTAGCTTGTAGTAAACTGATCCTCCCAAAAATCCCAAACTTGTACCCTTTTTAACCCAGCCATTATTAACACTTGGAAATTCTGGTTTTGAGTCAATAGAAACACCCACTCCAGTCTCTTTAGTGTGTTTTCCAGCTGCCTTCACTGCATCCAAAAACACTCTTTCTCTTCTAATTAAATGCTTTGCCCAGGAAAATAAAACAGGTTCCCCAGGAAAACGCTTATTCATAAATATAGTAACAAGCCCATAAGCAGCCAAAGTATCTCTTCGCTCTGGTTCTAGTATTATATTTTCTTTAGGAACCTCAGGAGCCTGTTCTTTTACAAACTTTAAATATTTATCTTCAGTTGAAATGAATATATCTTTTGGGGAATAATCTTTGCGGTATCTTTCATAAGTTATTTGAAAAAGGGATTTCTCTTTCAAAAGAGGGACAAAAGGTTTGGGGAAAGAGACTCTACTTATTGGCCAAAGACGGGTACCATGCCCACCGCAGAAAATCACAATTTTCATAGTAATTGTAATACTAACATATAGACTCTACTATTGTTAAGAACTCCTTTTTAAACCTTTTAACTGAAAATCTCTTTGCATTTGCTACAATTGTACCCTGTCCAAACTTCATCTTTTCAAATCTCTTTATAGCTTCTATTAAAGATTCTCTATTTTGTTTCTTAAAAAATATTCCAGTCTTTCCATCAATTACAGTATCGAGTGCTCCACCTTTCTTATATGCAATAACAGGAGCACCTGCTGCCTGTGCTTCCACTGCCACTATTCCAAAATCTTCCAACTGAGGGAATACCAAAGCCTTGCAGTTAGAATAATAATATCTAAGTTTGTTATCAGTAAGTTCACTAGCAAACTTAATATTTCGGTTAGCTATTTTTTTTAAATTCTTCTCTTCTTTTCCTTTTCCAACAATAATAAGGGGATACCCCAACTCATTAAACACCTCAATTACAAGATCCACTTTCTTATATGAAACTAATCTGGAAACTACTAAATAAAAATCTCCTTTTCTTTTACTTCCCTTTCTTCTGTTAAATTTTTCCACCTCCACTGGGGGAAAAATAATTTTGGAATTTCTGCCATAGTAGTCTTTAACTCTCTTTCTGACTTCCTTGGATATTGAAACAATTGCATCAGGTTCTTGTGCAACCTTCCTATCCCAGTTTTTTAAAAATGAAATAAGGGGAGTACTCCCTATTCTTAACATTGGATTTTTAAAGTAGTCATCAAATGAACTCCATAAATAACGAGTTGGAGTAAGACAGTAGCAAATATGAATACCATCTGTTCTAACAGCTTTTGCAAACTCAGAAGTAACTGAAATAACAACATCATATCCTTTGATATTGTGCGACCTAAAAGCAAGTGGCATTAAACTTGCAAAATATTCATGATTATCTTTGGCAAATGGAATTTTTTGTAAGAAAGAGGGGATTACATTAGGAAAAACTTCAGCCCACTCTGCCCTATCTTGTGAATAAACTGACGTGAAAAGTGGTGCATCTGGAAAAAGTTCATGGAGTACTAAAAGCACTCTTTCTGCTCCACCCCATTTATTAACCCGATCGTACACCAAGGCTACTTTTAGCTGTCTTTTCATATATATCTAAAGTTTCTTTGGCCATTTTAGTCCAACTGTACCTTTTTACAAAATCTTTTCCTTTCAGAATCATCCTGCTTCTTGCACTTTCATCCATATTTACAATTTTCTCCATCGCCTCTTTAATGCTTTCCATACTATAAGGATCAAAATAAACTGCATTCTCTTTATAAATCTCCTTAAAAACAGGAGTATCTGATGCAGCTACCACTGTTCCCCTTGCCATAGCTTCAAGTCCAGGAAGTCCAAACCCTTCTGAAAGTGATGGAAACACAAATCCTAATGAATTCTTATAAAGTCCTCCCAATTCATTATCAGGAACAAATCCCAAAATCTTTACAAACTCACTTGCGTTATTTTTTTGTACCAACCTCTCAAGTCTTTCTAAAAACACACTCCTTGCACAAGCAATTGCTAAAGTTGTCTTTAATAATGTTGCAGCTTGAATTGCTCTTTCTAAATTCTTATGTGGGTATGCACTCCCTACATACAGGAAATATGGTGTCTCAATTTTAGATTTAGATATTTTTCCAGTTATTGCATCATCCACTCCCTCATAAATAACCTCTACTTTGTTGCAATCCAATTTAAAGTAGGAACAGACTTCATCTCTTACTGCACTCGACGGAACTATAATTCTTTTTGCGCTTTTCACTCCTTTTCTAAAAACAAATTTGGATCCAAGGTGCTTTGGGTAATATAAATATATAGGAAGAGTAGTTGCTCCCACTCCTCTATGAGTCTGCATTAGTAAATCATGTATTGTCACAACATACTTTCCTCTATATAAAATTGGCACATTAAAATGAAGAAAGTGAACTAAATCAGGATTGTACTTTGCAATAATTTTTGGCAGTTTTATTTGTTCTGAAACACTGTAGTGTTTTGATTCTACCAAAACTTTCTTCCAGTTAGAAGGTAAATCTAAACTCTCAAAGTATTTTTTGCCAAGAAGTATTATATATTCATTTTTAGAATCTATTTTTGACAATTCCCCTACTAAATTAACAACATATCTACCAATTCCTGCATTTTCCAATCCATACAACCTTGCATCAAGAAGTATTTTCATATATAGCTTCTAATAATCCTAATCACCTTCATAAATTTAATAAATGCAATCATTTTTAAATTGATAATTAGAGGATACCTACTCCATAGCCTCTTTCTATAAAATATCTCCATAGCATCCACCCCAGCTGCAACATTTTTCCTGCTCTTTACTTTCTTCTTTGTTCCTTTCTTTACATGCAAAATTGAAACATCAGGATAGTAAACAATCCTAAAACCCTTCTCTTTGATTCTCCAACACAAATCCACATCTTCTCCATCCAAAAAATAATCTTCATCAAACCACCCAATATCATCTAATATTTTCTTTCTAGTTAAGCAAAACGCTCCCTGAAGTACATCAATGTCATGAGTAACATTGGCTGGTATGTACCCATACCAATATTTTGAAAATATATGAGACTTTGGAAAAATTCTATCTAGATGAGAAAAGTGAGTAAATGCAACCCAGGGAGTAGGAAATGATCTTCTAGCATCCCTATCAAGTTCTCCGCTAGGTAGTACTGTTTTGCAAGAAACTGCGCCAACACTTAAATCCTCTTTTATATATTCTAATGATTTGCCGATTGTTCCTTCAGGCACTACTGTATCTGAATTAAGAAAAAGAACAAACTCTCCTTTTGCCGCACTTTTTGCAGCATTATTTCCTGCAGCAAATCCCAGGTTTTTTTTATTTTCCACTAAAACCACCTGAGGAAAGTCTTTTTTAATCATCTCAACTGATCCATCTTCACTACCGTTATCACTTACTATTACCTCAAAATTAGCCTTCTTCTCTACTTTCTTTAAAGAAAGTAAACAGTCTTGAAGAAGCTCTTTTGTATTAAAATTTAAAATTATAATCGAAAGATCAATCTTGCCACTCTTACTCATTAATTACCTCCTTATATATTGCATCGTGTAGTTTTACTATTATCTTCCAGTCATAAACTTTTCTAACAAATTCTTGACCTGCCTTGCCTATCTTTTCTGCCTTTTTTCTGTCCGTTAAAAGAAGAACTGTGTCAGTTGCTATTTTTTCAATTGAATCAGAAACAAGTGCATGTTTTCCTGGTATGAGGCCTAATCCACCTACTCCATTCTGAGTAGAAACAATAGGTAGTGCTGAAGCCATAGCTTCAATTACCTTTAATCTTGTACCCCCTGAACCTTTAATAGGAAGTACCATGACAGATGACCCCTGGTAGGCATCTCTTGGATCCTCAATAGCCTCGGTAACCTCAATCTTATTCTCAGGATCTTTAGCCATATTTGTAATTTCTTTGGGAATATCTCTTCCTACTACCCATAATAAGGATTTTGGGAAAGCACTCTTTACCCTTGGCCAAACCTCACTTACAAGTAGCCCTAACGCTTCAGAATTTTGAATCCACTTAAAGTTTCCTAGATATAAAATACGTGGAGGAGTCTTCCTTTCTACCTTCTTTTTAGCAAAATAGTCAGCATCCACTCCATTTGGTATTACTTCAACCTTAATTCCCGGGATCTCCTCCTGCATTACCTTTTTGTCATCTTCACTTACTGCAATAAGCCTCGTAGTTTTCTTCCAAAAATACCTTTCCCAATATCTAAGCTTAATAATATCAATCATATAAATAGGCTTTAAGATCCAGGGAACTTGAGTATCAACATGGTGTTTATAAACCTGATACTCAATCGTCTGCTCAACAAGAATGTTTGGAATATGAGTTGCTGGCAAATGGGGCATAACATAAAATGCCTCAGCATGAATTAGATCATATTTCTCCTTTTCTAGTTCTTCTTTGATCTCTTTTCTTTCTTTAAAAGACCAGTTACGAATAACAAGAAGAGGATAGAAAGAAAATGCAGTCAAAAATAAGTTTCTAAATGTCCAAGGTGACTCTGGTCTTGAGAACACCTTTACTTTTTTACAGTATTTTTCAAGCTCAGGAACAAATCTTCTCTCAGATTCATCCTTTAAAAGAGAGTAGAGTGTAATTTCATGCCTTTCAGATAAGTATTTAATAAGGTTATACCATCTTGTCTGGCCACCAGAAGTGTAGGTATTAGGTAGAAATGGAACTAACATTAATATTTTCATACGAAGGGATTATTTCCTCTCAAAATTGGAAAAACAAAAACCAACTAATATCCAAAACATAATTGCAAATTTTGAAGCTTCAAAAATATCTATAAACACTGCATTTATAAACACTCCTGGAAGCGCAGCAATTATACCAACCATATAGGCTGACTTAATATCAATTGTCTTAGGAATTGGAAGCCTTTTAATTAAACCTCTCACAATCCTAAAAAGAAGAAGCATTAAGCTTGCAAACCCCAAAGCTCCCAATTCTCCTATTGTTCTTAAGTAATCATTATCAGTAGCTAGAGTAATAGAAGAAAACCCAGTCCCTAAAAGCGGATTCTTCTCAAAAGCTCTTAAGGCTCTTGGCCACTCAACATTAAGCCTAATTGAAGTTGAAAGATCTTGTAAGACAGGAATTGGTGTAGGAGTGGGAGTAAGTGCATTCAACCTTCTTTCTTGTGCATATGCATCTTTGACTATGTGAACCTGCCCTGTGACCTTTTTAACTACAACATTAAATATTTCCAGATATCTTCCAACCAAGTTGCTTGTTAGGAAAAAGAATAAAAATCCTAATATAACCACTATTGGAATCAATCTAACTTTTCTTACGAAAATAAGAGCAAGGGAAAGGCTAATCAAAAATGACATGGATGAAATTCTTGAGGCTGTATTTGCAACCAACCAAAAAGACATAAGAATAAGAGCTATAAGAGCTCCTTTTGTAATAACTAATCTTTTATCCTTCAATACCTCACGTAAAGATTCTTTGCTTGCAAAAAGAAGCGCTACAAAAATAGGAGCAACCAATATTACAAATGAAGCTAAATCGTAGTGTCCTGCAAAAGTTGACACTAGATGACCTCCAGGCATGTATCTAAGCGCTATTCCCTGGGAAAACTGATCATTTTGGGTAGTAATTACTGGCCAAGTATAGTATTTTTGACCCCATCCATATACAAAAACAACCACAACAACTAGTGCAATGCTTTTTATGTAAAATATCAAATCTTTTTCAGACCTAAGAGTTGTCGAAGCTATAAAAAATCCAATAAGATACTCCACTCTTCTTAGCCAATGAAGTAGTCCAATATGTGCAACTACTGTCTGAGTAAGTAATATTCCTGAAATAGTAGAAACTAAACTAACTGCAAAAAATAGAAAAATGGCAATATTTACCTTATCTTTAAATACATACTTAATACGCGGAATTATAGATATTCCCCAAATAATGCTTACTACCATAATTAGAAAGTCTTCTAGTCTTACA
This sequence comes from Patescibacteria group bacterium, assembly GCA_036381415.1. Taxonomy (GTDB): domain Bacteria; phylum Patescibacteriota; class Microgenomatia; order UBA8517; family UBA8517; genus DASVCV01. Next base: position 18,240 of record DASVCV010000005.1, on the reverse strand, counting down.
GATACATAAGTTCCAGGAATATTTAAGAAAGGAAATTTAGGATATAGAGGAACTGCAATTAAAATTGCAGCTATTCCATATTTAATCAAACTATCAAATTTAAGCCTGTCCAAAAGCTTTTGCATATATTTTTGCTGATTCTCCTCCTTCCAATAACCCTAACACTACCATTCTACCTAAAGATCCAATTTTTAATAGTATTCGAAGTATCGGATACTGCCAGGATGGATAGTGCTTTTTGTAAAAAATCTTAATTCCTTTATATTCAGAAAGGAGTGGAAACTCGCGTGTTGAGCTTGCTCCTCCATAATGAGTAATGCTAAATTGTGGCAAGTACTTCACCTTCCATCCTCTTTTTTTAGCCTTAAAACAAAAATCTACATCCTCCCCGTACATAAAATAGTCTTCATCCAAGCCTTTATTTTGTTCAAAAACCTCTCTCCTTCCTAATAGAAATGCTCCTGTCACCCAATCTAAATCCTTTTCCTTTTTATAGAAGCCATCTCCTTTAAAAAGGGATTTCTCATGCATTGGATGAAACGGCTTAATTATTAAGTCAACAAATGGAATATCTCCAATTGTCATCCAGGAAAATACTCTTATTAGTGTTGGAAAATAGCCTCCAGTTCCCTGCAAACTGCCATCCTTGTTTTTTAAAGCACATGTTGCAACTCCAACCCTGGGATTAGCATTCATATAACTAATTATTTCCCCTAAAGTATTATCTGATATTAAAGTATCTGAGTTTAAAAGAAGTATATATTTGCCTTTTGCAGCCTCTATGCCCAGATTATTTCCTTTTGTAAACCCCAAATTCTCTTTGCTTTCAATTACTTTTACTTTAAGCCTCTTAGCTGCAGCTACCGATCCATCACTTGATGCATTATCAACTACAATAACTTCATACTTAATTCCCTTAGTGTGTTTAACAATAGACTCAATACACTCCTTTAGAAGGTTTTCTGTGTTGAAGCTTGTTATAACAATAGATAAGTCCATTTTTACACTTCCTTTGCCCACTGCCTGATAATTAAGTAGCCAAGTACAAGGGTAGGAACTGCAATCCCAAGTCTTACCCAAAGAGAGCTTTCGACATATTTAACAGTAATCTTTTGCCTCCAATTCACACCTTTTATCTGAATAATGTCTTTTTCATCTTTAGGTTCAAAACCATTTATATAGAATGACTCGCGGAATGGATGTACCAGTTCTTCCAAAAAAGTGCTTCTGGTTTGATCCCTAATAACTGTCTGGGCATCTTCAGGGGGAAGATTAAGCCTAAGTGTAGGAAGAACACCACTTCTAAACTGTGTCATGTAGTTTTGTATTACTTCTTCCCTAGTAGAATCGGTAAAGTATGCCCTTCTTAAACTAGACTCAGTATCCGCAGGCTCATCAGATTGTGACGAGTTTGAAGGAGGATAAGGAAAACTAGGAGCAGGAAGTATCAAATACACCAAAAACAGAACAGATACTATTATATATACAATTTTGAAAGCTTTAGCCATTTACTGGAATAGTCTTGCACGGCCTAGTCTATATGAAAGATTTTTATTTTTTCTCTCTCCTATTTCTTTTGCAGGAACTCCTCCTACAATTTTAAAATCCTCTACATTTTTTGTAACCACAGCTCCCCCTGCTACAACTGCACCATTACCAATTCTCACTCCCGGCATAATTATCACTCTTGGTCCTATAAAGACATAATCTCCAATTTCAACACTTTCCTCTCTTGCTTTAAACTCCATACTGTTTAAATCATGCTCCGAGTTATAAATTAAAACTTGGGATGCAACATCAGTGTGGTTTCCAATCTTAAGTTTTGCTCTTCCATCAAAAAACACATGATCTCCAACAATAGTGTCTTCCCCTATCTCAACATTTGCTGGGTTAAAAAAATTTGCCCACATGTGTATTGCTGACCCTTTGCCAATTTTACTCCAGCAAGTCTGTAGATAAATTTTCTAATTGTATGGAATGGAATATTGCCAGACCATCTAAGTATCATTAACTCAAAATCTAAAAAATAATTGTAGAAGCGGTTTATTATTTTTTTAATTGTCTCACCCAGTGTTAATCTTTTTCCGTTTTTATCTTTCATAATTTATTTTCCTTCTGCAACTTCTACCAAAGTTTCTAAAGTAACCTTTGCTGTCTTTTCCCAAGAAAACTCTTTTGCTTTCTCAAGACCTTTCACAACTATTCTATTATATTCCTTTTTGCTCATCCCCAAAACTTCTGATATTTTATTTGCAATATCATCTGTGTCTTTGGGATTCACCAATAGTCCAGCATTTCCTACCACCTCTTTCAAACTTCCTCTGTCTCCTGCAACAACTGGCACTCCGCTTGCCATAGATGTTAATGCATCAATTCCAAACCCTTCCCAGAAAGATGGTATTACAAAAACATGTGCCCCTTTTATAAGAGAAACTTTGTCTTCCTCATTTAAGTAATCAGTAAATACAACTCGGCCAGTGAGCCCCAAATTTTTCACTTTTGAAAAAATTGTATCGTAGAGCCACCCTCTTTTTCCACCAATAACAAGGGTAAAATCAGAATATTTGTTGACAATTTTTCCCCAGGCTTCGACTAACCCTTCTATGTTTTTGCTTGGCTTAAGGGTACCCAAGAACAAAATATAATTATTTACTATAGAGTACTTCTTCTTGACCTCCTCTATATGCCTAATATCCTCTCTACTACGTCTCTCATTGTAGGTGGATGCATCATACCCAAGTGGTGTGACTACTATTTTTGATAAGTAGCCTGGATAGTGTCGTACAATATCATCCTTTGTGCTTGATGATATGGCCAACACTCTTTTTGACCTAGCCATTGACCAAGCACTCCACAAACGTAACTGCCAATAGTCTCTTTTTCTAAATTGGCCCGAAAATACAAGGTAACCAAGGTCCATTATTGAGCACACGCGAGGCTGGAGAGCAAAGGGTGGTATATAGTGACTAGGCGTAAAGAAGACATCTAGCCTATCATGACTCATAAACAAGTGCGGCATGAGACGGGTGACAATCCACATACCTCCTCCACCTAATACTTTATATCTAAAGTTATCACTTGCAGGTGGCATGTGAGGCTGAGGGGGGTACTTCAGAAAAACAGTAATTACTATAGGTTTGGTCACCTTTTCAGAATAGGCTTTTTCCCTATCTTTGGGCACAATTTGCTTTTCACGCGTGTAACTAATTAATCTCCATAATCCCCATAAGATCTGATATGCGTACTCATTAACTCCAACTCTCATGGCGATGTTTGCTTCATTGCCATCTATTCCAATATATACTGTTTTAGGTTCTTCCATAATCTTTGTTATGCGGAAATCTTTTCTCCGCTCGGAAATCCGCTTCTATAAACTCTAAGTGTTTCTCTGGCCGCCTTCTCCCAAGAAAACTTCTTTACCTGCACCCTTCCTTTCTTAATCCACTTGCTAGGTCTTACTAAAACCTCCTCAATTCCTTCAGCAATTAAATTAATGTTTTCTGGATCAACTAATACTGCTGCTTCTCCAGCAACTTCAGGAAGGCTTGATGTATTAGAAGTTACAACAGGACAGTCACAGCTAAAAGCTTGTAGAACTGGAAGTCCAAACCCCTCATAGATGGATGGATAGATTAGCCCTCGTGAGCCGCTGTAAAATGCTGCCAAATCACTATCTGACACATAACCAGTATATGTAACACCCCTTTCTAAACTTTCTTTTCTTACTCCTCCAACTATAACAAGTTTCAAATTTTTTCTTTTTACTTTTCCATATGCTTCTATTAACCTTCTAGTATTTTTTCTCTCTCCATATCCAACAGTCATTATGTAATCTTCTTTTATTCCATACTTAGTCTTAACTGCATTAATGGCTTCCTCACTCTGTGGTTTAAACACATCTCCAGCTGCTTCTGGAATAACAACTATTCTTTCTTCCTTTCCCCCTACTTTTATAAGATCTTCCTTAGTACTAATAGATGGAACAATAATCCTATCTACTTCATTGACCACCCAGTAAAGTCTTCTTTTATGTACTGCAACTATCCTTGGATGAGTTAGTTTTGGAAACTTAAGAGGAGCTAAATCATGAACAGTTGTAACTTTAAAAGCACGAGTAGGTGGTTGGGTCCAGTCAGATGAATGGAAAACATCAACCTTTCCAACAAATCTTTCTACATTAATTTTATGCATCCTATTCCACATAAAATCAGCCATATTAGGGGAAAGGGGAGAAATCTTTAACTCAAAGTTTCCTTTTAAAGAAAAGGCATATTGCCTGATAATTTCCTTGTGTCTTAAGGATCCACCCCAAAGGATAAATCTATCCTCTCTATCAATCTCTAGGATCTTTCTGACAAGCTCTTTTGTATAGGAAGAAACACCTGTCCCATACACAATCTGTGATATATCAATTCCAACTTTCACTCTTCAATTTTACTACATCTGATCCGTTAGATGGAGCCAAGATCTTTCTTACCATATTTATACCTATCTGGGGATCATTATCTTAATTCCGTCTATGGTACCCACTGTCTTATATTTCTTTTCTATATAGATATTTATATCCTGCATGTAGTCTATAAACTTCATACCATCTATAATTGCATTGTCATCCTTAATAACCACCTTAGGTGGATCAGATTCTAATCCCAAAAGAACTCTAGTTTGAGCCTCCATCATAAACCAGGGGAAATCAAATACAAAGATATGTCCTGAAGGAAGGGTATTAGTCATAGGATAAATTGCAGGGGTAGTAGCAAATGCAAAAACACTCTCGCCTGGTTTGGCATATTTTTCTACTTCTTGGCTGAGTTTTGCCTCTTTATCTCCAAAAAAGTACACACTATTCCCTACATTCATTTTATAAAATCTAATAACAATTAGACCTGTTATTAATACCCAAACACCTATTCCTTTCAATAAATATTTATTTTTAGGAACTTTTTCTAAAAACAAACTAATAATTAAAACAGCAAAAGGCAAAGCTGGCTGTAAGTGCACAAAGTCAAATCTGGCATATGCAAACATAAGGCCACCCACAAGAAACAATCCAAGTACCACTTTATTGTGCGACCAATCCTTTAAAATTATATAAACCCAACTTACTAATCCAAAACCAAAGACTAAACTTGTTTTTGCTAATTCACCAACACTTGGATATTTTCTTCCAAATTTTGCAAAAGTTGTTGCATTAAATTTAACTGTCCAAAACCAGAAATCATCCCAAACTCCCCTCCCCTTCATGTAGATAAATAATAGGGAAGTAAGTATTGTAGGAAAAATTAAAAAAGCCAGTGCTTTAGATTTGTTTTTCTCTTTCAAAAACAGATAAATAAATACCAACCCCACTATTGGTAAAAATATCTGTTTAAAAACAATTCCAATACCTAAAAACAATCCTGACAATAAATAATGTCTAATCTTTAACTCCTCTTTATCTTTAGTTATTAAAAAATAAGCGCCAGTTAGCAAAAATATTGGAGCAATAGAGTCAATCCAAAGTACATAACCCTCAAAAAATGGCTGAAATACGGCATATAATAAATTGGGAAGAATATACCATTTTGATTTAAACAATTTTCCTGATAGTAGAAAAATAAGTATGTGATTTATAACTACAGTTGCAAGTAGCCAAAACCTCGCGTCTTCAGGTGTCCTCATCCCCAAACTGTAGAAATTAATTGGGAAAAAAAGAAGGCCTGGGAAATGTTGGTCAAATATTTGCTTATAGGGGATTAATCCATGGCTGGTCAAATATGGATATACAAAGTTTTCAGGGTAAGGAAAAAAATTAATAGCCAAAAGTCCGGCAATATTTAATAAAATTATTATTCCTAATATCTTTTTAATACTCATTTTATTTACCTTCTTACCCACTTAGTTATAATACCTACCCCCACAAAATCTCCATTTTGGCTATCTACCACAAACCCATCCTGCCTTAATCTCTCCTCAACCAATCTTTGCTGGTCTGACAAATCTCTTAAATATTCAAAATGATAAACTTCTTTTTTATTTCTTACCGCATCATCAACTAAGCTTTTTACTTTATTAGAATCCATCACAATAATGGAGTCTAGTACACCCCGGGCTTCTATCCTACCTTTCATATACCATCTGTAAGGAGCAAATGGGTCTGGATATTCAAATAGGGCAATATTATCTTTATTTCCTTTGCTTTCAACATACTCCGTTGCCTGCCTCCATTCTTCTCTTTGCTGTGTTCTATCTTTTATATAGATAAACCAGCTTAAAATGTTAAATATAATTATTAACCCAATAAGTATTGCTTCTACTTTTTTATTCTTATATCCAAAAATCCCCATAGCAATTAACAAATAAAATGCTGGAACAATATATAAATATCTAAAATAAATAAAGGCTGGGAAGAAAATTGAGGCAAAAAGTCCTCCCAACATCGGTATAATAAACCACATCCATACAATTACGTTCCTCTTTGGTTTTAATGCTTTTAATAGTGAAAGCACAACTGGAATAGAAGCTCCAAAAATTAATAAATAGTACATTTTTTTATTAACTAATGAAATTCTTCCAAAAACAAATTTTGTCCACACCAATATAATTTCTTTTAAATTTGCTCCCCCTGCTATTTTTCTCCAGTTAGGCACAGTTGCAAGTAGCCAAGCTCCACCTTCTTTCTGAGCTAAAAATATAGGTAGCCAAAATATTCCAATACCAACAATTGGAAGGTGTGATACTACAAACTTGCTTATCCATTTATGATCAGTTCTCTTTGCATACATAGACCAAATCCAAAATACTGGAAGCAAAAAGATAGGCATGTAATCAGTAAATACAAGAAAAGTTAAGCTGGCTGAAAAAACTGCCCACCAAACATTCTCAGACTTCTCCAAAAGTTTTATGAATGCGTAGAAAGCTAAAGCCGCAAAAAAAGCAGCCATTGCATACATTCTTGCTTCCTGAGAGTAATAGATAAAAAAGGAAGAAAATGACAAAAAGGATGCTGCAAGATATGCAATATATCTTCTCTGACTAATCTTTCGTGCTATTAAATAAACTACATAAATAGTTGCAACACCAAATAGTACTGATGGCATTCTTAATGAAATTTCAGAATATCCAAAAATTCTTGTCCAAAACTTCAACAGTAGATAATAAAGCGGCGGGTGATTGTCGACCTTCAAAAAGTTGGTCAGTAAATGTGTATAGGTAAAATTCTTGGCAGCAATAGCTCCTATTGCCTCATCAAGCCAAAGGCTTTGATTAAGGCCAATAAGCCTAACCAAAAATGCAAAAAATAATATGATATAAATTAATTTCCCTTTTGTTTTTCCCATATTTTTATCCAAGTTACCATTCTATAAATTCCCATTAAGTATGAAAGCACAAAACCACGCCATCCATCCAAAAATCCCTTTTTATACACAAACCTTCCTATAAAAGACTTTAAAGGGTCAAAAAACATTTTAAATAGTGAAAAATGCTCACCATTTTGTATCTTTCTCTTTGCCTCTAAGTCAGTGTATGAGTTAAGCATTGAAAAAAAATCAAACACAGTTGGATGTGAATAATGGATTTTTGCATTTTTTAATACACAAACTTTGCCATCTATTCTTATTTCTTCATGCACTCCCCCTAGCCAACTACCCTTACTTTTTTTAAATAGCCAAACATGCTTGTCGGGAGACCACCTTGTATATTTAATCTCCTTTCCAAAAATGATATTTCTTCTAGGAATCAAAAACCCATTACAATCCAAAGTTTCTATTGAAATTTTTACTTCCCTAGCCAGTTCTTCTGTAACTTCCTCATCCGCATCTAAAGATAGTATCCACTCACAACTTGCCTTACTGTCCGCAAAATTCTTCTGATCTGCATAATTATCAAACTTTCTTGTATATATTTTAGAACCAAATTTCTTTGCAATCTTTATAGTACTGTCGGTGCTTCCTGAATCGACAACAACAATTTCGCTAACCCAGTCAGCAACCGAAGCTAAACATCTTGCTAAATTCTTTTCTTCATTTAACGTAATTACAACTGCAGATATTCTCATTTTCTAAATACTAACAAATTTCCCAAAGCTAGCTGAGGTAAGTATTTGTTACCAATTATTTCCAAGAAGCGAGGCATAAAGATCTTTCTATCAAAATTCCAATCAGCGAACAAAAATGATCCTAAGCCCTGATAATACACAATCTTGGTATCCTTTGACAAAAATGACAAAATATCAGTCTTATTAAAAAATCTAATATGTTCTTTATTCTTTGAAAAATTAAGAAGAGGAGAAAAACCAGAAAAAAGAAGAGACAATCTAATTTGAAGTGCCCCACTATTTGGATATGTCAAAACAAAATAGCCCCCTTTAGCCAAAACTCTTAATCCTTCTTTAAATACTTTATCAGGATAAAAAACATGTTCTAAAACTTCAGACACTAAAACAATATCAAATGAATTCTTTTTAAAAGGTAATTTCTGGCTATCCAAATTGACCACTTTGGCAACTTTTAAATATTTCTTTGCCCTTTTTAACTGTTCTTTCGATATATCAACACCAGCAACATCAACCTTGCTAAGTAAGTCCTCCTCAACCATGCTCTCATAAACTGCATCCCCAACCCCAATATCTAGCATTCTTAATTTTTCTTTTCTACTTTCCTTAATAATTTTATTCAATAAATAAGATACGCAATCAAATCTATCATCAAAAGCAATCAATTTCCTTAAACCCGCTCTTTTTAAAACGATTGAATTTATCGGATTGTAAGAAAGTCTTTTCTCCTGAGAATAAAAATTAGCCAAATCCAAGTCACTCATATATTTTAACTTTTAAAAAGTTCCTCATACTTACTTGATACATTCACCCAGCTAAACCACTCTGCTTGCCTTCTTGGTATATTTCCCCAATTTCTTTTTAAGGCAAATTTAATCCCCTCAACTAGTTTTATCACATTTTGAGGATCAGCAACAAAAACTCCTGCCTCCCCAACAATTTCTCTCCTTACTGGATCATCTATCGTAACAATAGGAAGATTGCTTGCCATAGCTTCCAAAAAAACCAAGCCAAAAGCCTCGTGAGATTTAGGCACAAAACAAAATACTTTAGCCCTCTGGTAAACTTCAGGCATTTTACTGTGAGGATATCTAAATTTATTTCCACTCCCTACAGCCATAAATCTTGCATCTGTGATTCTCTCCACTGCCTCTCTTACCAAACCAACTCGTTTGTCAGGAATATTCGCAGCAACACACAAAACAACATTTTCCTCCACTTTCCTTTTTGCTGGTTTAAAAAAAGACGTGTCCACTGCATGTGGAATCACAACAACCTTTGTCCAAGGTAACTTATATTTATTTACCCAATCTGCCTGGGAGGAAGAAAATGCAACAAACACATTAGGGCTGCAAAGTAAATTAAATTTATCATCCGCTCCAGGTCCCGAATGTCCAAAAACAATCATTTTCTTACCATAAAAGAAAGTTACAACTCTACAAATCAAAGTTTGCACGGTCCCATTAGTGGGAACAACAATATCATACCTGATCCACACCAAAAGAGTTGATATGGCGTGTCTCAATATCAAAAATTGCCAATATATATAATGTTTATTATCCAAATCAATATTATTCTCATATTTCTCTCCACCTAAAATTTGTATATCGTAACTCTTTACTTTTTCTTTAACTGACTGGGCCCATGTCTCAACTCCACGATCAGCTAACCCACTGTAGAAACTTAATATTGCTATTTTCATATCCTTAATATCTAATCTAAAAAGCGGTATTTAACCAATGTGTATACTGCTCCAAATCCATCTTTCCAACCTATCTTCTTACCTTCATTGTACCCTCTTGGCTTAACATTAATCGGCACTTCATAAATTTTGTAGCCTCTTTTTAAAATTTTAGCAGTTATCTCTGGCTCAAAATCAAATCTCTGCGCATTAAGAACCAATCCATCAACCACCTCTTTATGAAAAACCTTGTAGCATGTTTCCATATCTGTAATTTCGCCTCCATATAAGAAGTTTGTAAAAAGAGTCAAAAATTTATTTCCTAGATAATGTGCCAAAAGAGGAGTTCTGCTTGTACCAACTATCCTAATAGGATAATTTCTCAATCTGCTACCATATACTACTTTCGTTTTTTTCTTCATTATAGGTTCCATAAGCCTCGCATAATCATTCGGGTCATATTCTAGATCCGCATCCTGTACTATTATTAAGTCTCCTTTTGCCTCTTCTAATCCAGTTCTTACGGCAGCCCCTTTACCCATATTTTCTTTATGTTTTAATACTTTTATACCTTTTGTCTTTTGAAGAAGTGAGTGTGTTTTATCGTAAGACGCATCGTCAATTACAATAATTTCTTTTCTTATATCTTTATGAACTTTGGCTTTCTTAACTTTTTTAATAATTTGAGCAATTGTTTTCTCTTCGTTATATGCAGGAATTATTATAGATAGTAGCAACTTTTTTCTATTCTTTTTCATTTCTTTATTCCAACTGTTACCACTGAAAGACCAAATGGAGGACGAATTATTTCTTCAAGCTTTAAAATTGGTTGTGCAATTGTATCAAAAATTTTAAGCTGCCCAGAATGTATATTTCTCTTACCTAATACTTTTCCATTAAACCACCAGCCAAAAAGTCCAAAAACATTTAAATAAAAGCTTCTTTCTATCCTAAATCCTGCCTTTCTCAACTTAACTTCCGCTTCTTTTTTGTTATATCTTCTCCAATGTCCCAAATCCTCATCCATACCGCTATACGCAAAAGAGCACGCAGGGACTAATAGTATAAGTCTTCCTCCTTTTTTTGAAAGATTAAACATGTTTCTTAAAGCTTCCTCATCATCTTTAGTGTGTTCAAGCACATTCATACAGATTATAGTGTCAAACTTTCTGTTTTTAAAAAAATACTTTCCTTTTTCTATATCCCCAAATCCAGCTCTTCCTTGTAAGTTCTTTTTTAAAATCTTTATATAGTCTGGATTAAGGTCGAGCGCTGTCACTTTTCCTTTATTTTTTAATAATTCAGTAAAATTACCTATCCCTGCTCCAACTTCCAAAATATCTCCTTTTACCCAATAAGATATCTGTTTAAAAAGCCACTTATTGTAAAAATGGGCTTCGCTCATCACTTCTAATGTTTTCTTTCCAACTTTATCCATTATTTTTCCTTCTGACAAACAATAATAAGCTGAGGTCCCCATAATGAAAATGGGTAAAATCCTCTTTCTCCTAAATACCTAAAAATCTTCTGCGTAAGTTTTGCTTCTTTCAGTTCTTCCTCCCACAAAGAATCTTTAAATAGTACTTTGCATCCATTAGACTTCATAAATCTAATTAAGCTTCCAAGATATGGTTCAGAAATGGTATCCCAGTCAGACTCATATTTATCTTTACCTGCAATTGGTTCTACTCTTAACCAGTTAAGATTACTTTCCTTAAGGAAAAAGTCATTAAAAAATCCTCTCACAAGCTTTCTAATTCTTGATCCTTTAAATGGAGGAGATGCCCTATTTGGAGAACCAAAATTAGGAGACACAAAAAGTATCTTTCCTCCTGGTTTAGCTACTCTTATTGCCTCACTAATTACTTTCTCAGGACTAGTTAAGTGCTCAATAACATAAGCTGCGTAAACAAAATCAAACAAACTGCTCTCAAGTGGTATATTTTCTAAATCACTTTTTAAAAACTTAAGATAAGGATAATTCTTTTTTGCAAGTTTAATAGCAAGTGGGCTTATATCAATCCCAACTCCTTTCTGTTTCTTGCCACACAATATGTTTAGCCTAGATCCTTCCCCGCATCCCAAATCTAAAATTGTGTAAGCTTTTTTTGCATACTCTTTTAGAATTAACTCTGACTTATGTTTATTTTTAAGATTTTCTTTATGAAGGATGTCGTAATACCTTTTACTTCCCCAGACTTCCCTCTCCATTCTTTTTTTTGCATCCCCATTCTGCCTCATTTCATAAATTTCCTCTTTAGTTTTCTAAGTGCAGTCTCCACATTTGCTCTCAAATAATAGCCTGCATCATTTATCTCCCAAACTGAATTTACGTTATTAGGCCGTTCTCTAAAAAAAACTTCAGGATAATAGAAGTCTAGTGGAAACTCATTACCTATTTCATATTTGTATTTCTTTCCCCTTAAAGTTGCCTCACTATTTTTAGAAACATTTCCAGATCGAAGTAGGTGTGTAAAATGTAAATACTTTGCCTCCACTAACTTCCTTTCCTTCTTAGGCATTTCCTGAAGAAATATTCCATTTTCATTAACATAGGCTTCTTTTGGATATGGATTAACTACGTTAAGTCCCGGGATTTTTGTATTCACAGCCCTTATGTTTAAAAACCCTTTCCTCCCATCTATTACATATTTACTTATAGAATCCTCCTGGTAATGATATATGTCTCCAATTAAGTTGTAGTACGGAGAAACTAGGCAGTTTAGTTTCTCTCCATCTCTATTAATAGTTTTTACAAGCTTTCTAATTGAAGAGTCCCACCAAACCTCATCCCCATCGAGAATGATAAACCAATCAGATTTAGTTGCCGCCAACATCTTTTGCCTAAGTTCGGTCAGCTCACTCGGTCCAACCTTTCCCAATTGTCTAAATTCAAGCTTATCACCTAGTTTTTTCTCTACCTCTTTAATAATCTCAACTGTTGAATCAGTACTTCCTGTATCCCAAACAATAAGTTTCTCAACATAGTTAGCTACACTCATAAGTGAGTACCAAATATATCTTTCTTCATTACAAACTATTGTGTGAGTGGAAATTGTCATATACCCAATGTTGCCAAAGAAATTAAAGTTTCTAATCCATACTTAAACGACCTTAAGAAATTAATTGAGGATGAATCAGAAAAATATCTTACAGGAACAGGAGTTTCTCCTATCCTAAAACCTTTTTTGCTGGCTGCAATTAAAATCTGCTGATCAAAAACAAAATCATCTGAGAATTTATGAAATGGAAGAGTTTTTAGTACTCTGCTATCAAATGCCCTAAATCCTGTATGATATTCTGACAAATTCAGTCCCAAAACAATATTTTCTACAATTGTCAAAAATCTATTAGCAAAATATTTATAAGCAGGCATCCCTCCTTTCAAAACTTCTTTCCTAGTTCTTATCCTTGATCCAAGCATAATATCAAACCGTCCCTCTAGTATTGGATTTATAAGCTCGTAAGTGAGAGTACTGTCATATTGGTAGTCAGGATGAATCATAACAACTATTGTTGCTCCATCATTTAAAGCAAGCGTATAGCAGGTTTTTTGGTTGCCTCCATATCCTCTGTTTTGAGGATGTACAAACGTTTTTATCTTCAGCTTTCTTGCAGCCTCCACTGTTCTATCATGACTCCCATCATCAACTAGAATTATTTCACCCACAATTTTTTTAGGAATGTCTGCAAAAGTTTTCTTTAGTGTTTTTTCAGCATTGTAAGCCGGCATTACTACAATTACTTTATTTTTTTTCTTCATTACGGTAAATTTTATTTACTAGCCACCCCAGTGGAACAACAAAATTGAACAACGATCCAATAAGTACAGAAAAGGCAGCCCCTATTGCCCCATAAGTTGATATTAGATTCCACCCAACAAAAAATATTATTAAAAAGTGTCCAATTGATAACCACAAGAAAAGCTTAGGATATGAAAAATAGTAAATTATTGCGTTATGAATTGGTATTGAAATCAAAAATATCAAACTAGCAATAAATAGAAGGACAAAAATTAGAATTGCTCCCTCATATTTGTTTCCATACAAATAGGGAATAACAAAACTAGCAATTGGGATTCCAATTAGCCCAAGTCCAGCAATTCCAACTACCATTACCTGAACTTTTTTATAATATTTAGCCAGTTTATTTATATCTGTCATACTAGCCATCTTAGGAGCAATTACAGTACCCAAAGCTCCTGCAATTTGAGGAACAATCTGAGTAAGCTGGGTTGCAGCAGAATAAATTCCTAAACCATCAGAAGTAAGTAATCTTGCTGATATAAAAGTGTCAAGCCTAGAAGAAATTGCAGATACAAAAATAAAAGCAGCCACCCACTTGTTAAAATGAATAAGTTCTTTTAGTTTTCCCTTTTCTCCCTTTGCTTCCCAAAACCTTTCTCTTAAAAGCAAAAGTCCGAATACAAAACCCGCCAAAGGCATTAAAATATAAATTAACATTGAATTCACTAGGCCCAGTGCACCTGCTGAAAAAAGAAGAAAAATTAGAACCAATCTTAATAAATTAGTTCCTATTTGAATTACACTCCACTCCTTAAATTTTTGTAAGGCTTGAAGTGCAGAAGTTGTAAACCCATATAAAAGAGTAAATCCAACTCCAACAAAGGCAATTTCAATTGGTAATAATAATTCAGGCTTTCCAAAAATATTTGTTGCCAAAAAGGGAGCTATTATAAATCCCAAAATCAAGACACTAAACGCAACAACGCCTTTTATCTTCAATGAAATTTTTAAATACTTATTCGCAACTAATGGTTTATTTGAATACTTTCCAACAAATCTAACTATTCCAGCATTTATTCCAAAATCAGAAATATCAGATACTGCTGTTGCTATTGCAATACCAAGACCTAAAACTCCAAACAAGGATGGACCTAAAAATCTTGCAGTTGTTATATAAAAGGCAAGTCCTAAAATACCATTTATAATCGTTGCTGAAGAAACTAAGCTAGATTGTCTAAAAGTAGCAGTCCCAAAAATATTTTTTAATCTGCTCATTCCTTAGATTATACTAAACCTAAGGCTAAACTTCCTTCTTATATTCCTTATCTTTTTGAAGAATAAATTTACCAATTGAACTCTTATAAACTTGCTCTAAAAGAATAGTATCGGCAATTACACAATGTCCTCCAATTGGTCCTTTTACAGGTTTCAAAATTGGCTGATGCACATTAGGTCTAGTTTTTTTATATCCGTCATTATAACTTTCAGTAAATTTGGTATAAACAACATCAAAGTCTGCTTTATAATCCTTACACATTTGATCTACCCATTTACAAAATATTATTGACCATGCATACCCTAAAATGTTAACCATCTTGCCTAGTTCAGTATTAATTGCAGATCCTCCGTCTTCTACATGCTTTATACCTAAATCTCTCAAATGTTTAATTGCCAGTCTTGTTGACTTCTTATCTACCCCTCCAACATATTTTACAAACTCACTCTTTATAGATTTGTACAAATCAGGATGGTTTCCTCTTACAGGAGAGTTTGCAGTAGGAATTTTAATTCTTTTAGCAAGCTTATTTGTAATACCAGGAGGAACTGTTCCATGAATTATAACTATTTTTGCCTTTGAGTCTTTTACAGCCTTAGATACAAAATCTATAAACTGTTCACCTTTATAAGGAATACAAACATGAAGAGCTTCCACGCCTTCACCGTTAATCTCATCATACTTTAGTTCTCTAACAAAAACCTTATAGCCAACTACTTCAGCTATCTTCTTAATAGAAGATCCTATTTCCCCAGCACCTAAAACAGCAATTTTTTTCGTCATTTATTCTATTTCTAAGCCCAACCATTGTAATACCAGATTCAACACAAAATCAATATCAATATTACAAGCAAAATTCCCATCAAAGTTCCAATTAGCCCAACATCAACATACTTCTGAGGAGCAAACTCCAAAATATAATCTCCATCTTTTTCTACCTCAAAACCGTTTATAAGGCTATAAAGTGATAACCCTTCACTATTATTAAGGTGCCAATTATTATCATAGGTTTCAGAAAAAGCAATAACAACAGGCTTAGTAATCCCCTTTACACTTATCTTATAGAGAGTAGGATTTATTTCCTTGTATGAAAGATTAACTGTGTTTGGAGTTTCAAAAACTCTTAAATTACCGCTATTTATCTTATCCCACTCTAAAATTTTCCCTTCTTTCCTTAAATTTTTAACTTCAGTTTCAATTTCACTCCATTTACTTGCTGGAATCACTGCTAATGCATTAACTACATTAATATCCCCTTCAGTCTCCAAAATAATTTCTTTACCCTCATCTAAATTTCCAACCTCAACCCAATCAAAGCTGGCTCTATTAAAAGTAAAAAACTTGGGTACCACAGAGCCAGATAGTTTAATATTAATTTTTTGCGTACCATCAGTTTTTGTACTTAAAACTCCAACACTTTTACCTCCCTCAATAAAATTTATCTTACCTCCACGGCTGCTCTTCATTACACGAGCAAGAAGTATATCTCCCTTTTGTATATTAAGTTTGTCTAATTTCAACTTTAACTTTCCTTCTGCTATCGCCCAACCACCACCATAATCAAAATCCAAATTATCAATTTGATATTTATCCTGCATAAAGTTTCTCCAAGCTGACACATCCCGTCCATCCCTTTTCCACCAGCCAGAGCTGTCCGGATCAAGATTTAATATTTTTGAAGGAAAAAGTAATAAAGAAGAATCTACTAAACTTCCCTTTAAATCTATCTCTGATTTGTTATATAAAACTATCCTTCCGAAAGTCTCTGCAAATTTTTTGCTAGCATTCGTCTTTTCCTCCAAGAAAACTAATGCATTACGAGACAAATCAAAATCTTTAACTTTCATCAAATTCTCATAAATTTCATCTGACCCTAAAATTCCAAACAAGTTAGAAGATATATATAAATGATCCTGGCTATCTTTAACTTTTAATAGGGGAATGGGAAAAGAATCACTTCCATAGTTATGAAGCTCCTCTACCCACGGCAATTTTGATATCTGAGATAAAAATGAGTGATAATAATCAATGTTGTCCTTCTTCAAATCTTCCCTTCTTGTGTCTGGGTATGGATAAACCAAATATCTAATAGAGGATACTTTAAGGATTTGTCCAACAAATGGCGACTCTCTTAAAAAATTAAATAATTCATAATCTCCCACTCTTCCAATAGCAAAAGGTCTTGCAATAACCATTCTCAGTGCTTCCACATAAGGATGATTTAGATCAGAATATCCTAAAGGTGGCCTGCTAGGAATCCATAAAACTCTACCAAACTGTGAATCATTTTCCAATTCTCTGTTCAAACTCTCGTAACCGCTTTGATATGCAGGCTTTGAAAAAACTCCTGTCATTTTACCCAAGTAAACCGGAGAAACCAACAATAATAGGTAGAAAATTAAAAACAAAGGAGCTGTTTTTACTTTCTTTGATATCTGATTAACTACAATTGCCAATAGCACACAGTAAGAAAGTGCAACCAAAAAGAAAAATTTGGTTGAATCTCTAAACAAGTTAAAACCAGGTACTTTAGCATATATAAGCGCATAAACTTCTCCAAAAGGCGGTGCCGTTCCTTTTGCTAAAAATATTGATATCAACGAAACTAAAAGCCAAAATCCAACCGTTTTATCTTTCTTTTTCAAAATTGGCGCTAGAAAAACTAAAATGGGAATTAAAACAAAATCAAATCTCAAAGGAGAAATTTTACCAAAAACATTTACATACCAATTCGGCTGTAAAAGTGCCAAAGAGTGATAAAGAGTAGTAAAGCTTTTTATACCAGCATCATATGAAGGAGGGAGCAAGTTATCCCTAACAAATACTAAAGGTAAAATCCAATATAAATGGAGTAATACAAATACTATTCCACTTATGAATCCTGAAAACAGGTATCCAAAAAACAATTTTTTCCTATCTTCACTTAAAAATAAGTTGTATAAAAAGTGGACAAAAATAAGAATTCCCAACAGATATACAAACCTAAGATCTAAAAATCCAAGTGCAGATACTGCTAAAGCAGCAATTATTCTCTTCTTAAAAGAACTATGAATAGAATTGACAAAAAGTAAAAATACCAGGGGGAAAAAGGCATATGTTAAAGCAATAGAAAGTTGCCCCCCATCAATTAAAAGCAAAAAATATGTGGTTGTAACATATAGTAAGGTCCCTATAGATTTGCCTGGTTCTTCAATTTTAAATTTATCCAACACCCTTCTCACAGAAATAACCGCGATTACAAAGGAAGGAACCATCAAAAATATAAGTTCTATAGTCGGAAAACCAAAGTTAAGAATTCCAAAAATCCCAGACACAAAATTAAGTGGCCATGACCAAAGTGTAGCTCCAGCATACTCCCCCATTCCCTCTGCAGTTTTGTCACTCCAAATGTAGGGTAAAGAAAAATTACTTTTTAAAACTTGACTTGAGATAAGAGGAAAATCGTTTGCCACTCTGGGGCCTCGAGGGAAGAGAATTTGTGCTAAAAGCAATAAAACTCCAA
>DASVCV010000004.1:0-99913 GCA_036381415.1 Patescibacteria group bacterium | reverse complement strand
AGTCCCGGCAACAGCTGGGACTGTATTTGTTTCATAAGTAGTATCCATACTGCCCATTAGTATTAAATTCATTAAACTAATACTTTTCTCAACTGCTTCCTTGAATATCTCGCAGTCTCCAATTCCTAAGTCTATCTTTACGTGAAACTTTCCTTTTCTTTCTTTCTTCCAATTCCAATTAGTAACTCCTGAATATTCTGAACAATCAAACCCTCTTTTAAGCTTTGTGATGCACAAAAATTCAAGCAATATATGTTCAAAAAGGTGGCCAATTTCAGTATCTTTAACTTCTTCTCTAAAAGTTAAATTCCCTTCATTAAAACACTGAGACTTATAAATGCTAGGAAGAAGTCTTTTTAGGACTGGCATAGTGTTAGGAATCTCACTTGTGTAAATTTTGGGCACAAAAAAATCCAGGACAAGGTGTGTATCTCTTCTCCCATGCCTGACGTCTACCGTAAATAAGCTGGTTGAGTATATTCTGTTCATTTAGTAGAAAATTGAATGCTTCTTACAATTCTTTCTTCAATTTCTTACATCTTTTTAACAAACTATTCATGCCTAGTCAAGCACAGCAACAAAATTGCTAAAGGTAAAGAAGAGCCAAAAATAAGGGCTTAAGAGAAAATGGAGTATACCCAAACTGTCTTCAAGAAATGGAAAAATATTAAGTCTTACTTTTTTGACCAAATTGGAACCACATGACCCAAAATGGACACTGCAATAAGTAAGACTCCTAGTCGGACTGGATGTGCTGCATCAATTGGCCTAGCTAGTATTATTCCAACACCAGCTCCTCCAATTGCATGAACAAATGCACTGTAAGTAACATGTTTACTAAAATATTTAACTATTTTATTCCACATTAATAAATCACCTTCTTTCTTAATTCTGATATCATTATGGCATATACAATGCTTAGCAACAAACCCGTTTCTAATATATCTGACCAAAAGGAGAAGCTAAAACAACCCTGTCCAGTTTGTGGCCACCCCATAGGAGTTGTCGTTGGTACAAAAGATGCAATATGCTCTAATTGTGGCTACAAAGATCCTTGCTGCGAAGGTTGTTGACACAGATCTTTTAGTTTGTTACTATCGGACCAGTTATGAAAGGTAATACACGCGACATCTTAATAGGCGTTGTCATTTTAGTAATAGTTTTAGGTGGAATTTATTTAATTAGAAGGCAAAAAACTACTCCAGCACCTCTTCCAACACCAACCCCAATTTCATCCTATGAACAAAATCTTAAAGATCAATTTAATATTACAGTTCCTGACAATGTGCAAAAGGCAACTCTTAAAGATGTGTCAGGTGGAGTAGGTGAGGGTTTGGCAACAAGAAACTACCAAAACTCTAAATTCACTTTTACAGCTCTTGCAAATCTTGAAGATCCAGTAGGAGGTAGTTATGAAGTTTGGCTTGAAAGAGGAAACCCATCCGATGCAAACTATGACATTATTCCAGTAGGGGTAGCAAGAATTGCAAAAGGAGGATACTTGCTTGATTATGAAACTTCAAAAGATTTGTCAGACCATAATAAAGTAGTAATCTCACTTGAAAAAGTTCTTGACACTAAGATAGAAAAGCGTATTTTAGAAGGTTCTTTCTAAAGCTGACAACCACCCCAAGTGTTGATACAATAAATATATTAATGGCTGTTGTATTTATTCTTCTTACTTTTCTTTCAACCCTGGCAGGCGGTTTAGTCGGTTTAAGGTATAAAGACAAGCTTCACTTAATTTTAGGTTTTACCGCAGGAGTTCTTTTGTCTGTAATTGCTTTTGACATTTTCCCAGAAATGTTTGAGCTAATAAAAAATCTTAACTTAGACCCAGTTCTTCCCATGATTGCTCTTGTTGCAGGTTTTCTAGTATTCCATATTTTTGAAAAATTGCTTCTTATTCACCATGAACAGGAAGAAATGTATGGTCCGCACAAACACCCAACTGTTGGGGTAGCTTCAGCACTTGCCCTTGCAGGCCATTCATTCCTAGATGGAGTTGGTGTTGGATTAGGCTTCCAAGTATCTTCAACTGTAGGAATCTTAGTTGCAATTGCTGTCATTGCTCATGATTTTTCAGATGGCCTAAACACTGTCTCCCTAGTTCTAGCCCACAAAAATACAACAAAAAGAGCAATAAATCTGTTAATTGTTGATGCAGTTGCTCCTCTTTTAGGAGCTCTCTCTACTTTATTTTTCTCAGTGCCGCAAAACATCTTAGTGTTATATCTAGGCTTCTTTGCTGGATTCCTTCTTTATATTGGAGCTTCTGATATTCTTCCAGAAGCTCATAGTGAAAAATCTTCAATTGGAACTATCTTAATGACAATTGCCGGGGTTTGTTTTATATTCTTAGTAACTAGGCTAATTTAAGGAGGTGATTTTTGGATGCAAATAATTGTTTATACAACTACAACTTGTCCATACTGTAAAATGCTTGAAGATTATCTTAAAGCAGGAAACAAGCAGTATGAGAAAAAACTTGTTGACATAGATGAAGCAGCAAAAGAGGAGATGAGTAAAGTCTCAAATGGGTTCTTAGGAGTTCCATTTACTGTCATAACAAAAGATGATGGGACAAAAGAAACCATAATTGGTTTTGACAAAGGCAAATTTAGTTCCATACTGGGATTACCAGCATAATTTTTGACATTTTGAACAAATGATTTTTGTTAATTTCAAAACATACAAAGAGGGTAGTGGAGAAAAAGCATTAAGTTTGGTAAAAGCTATTGAAGAAATATCTTCTCAAAATAATGTAAAAGTAATTCCTTGTGTTCAAGCAATAGATTTAAAAACAATATCTACTTCCTCCAAGTTAGAAGTTTGGATCCAAAACATAGACCCAGTTGAGTATGGAGCCCACACCGGCTCAATCCTTCCTGAAGAAGTCTTAGAAGCAGGAGCCGAAGGAACACTCCTAAACCATTCAGAACATAAAGTTCAAAACTTTGAAGACCTTAAAATGATGGTGGCAAGAGCAAATGAGTTAGGTCTGAAAACCTTAATCTTTGCCTCAAATTTAGATGAGCTTAGTAAAGTCTGTGATCTTGCACCCACATTTGCCTCATATGAACCGGGAGAGTTAATAGGAAGTACTACTACTTCAGTTGCAACAGCCCAGCCTGACATTATTGCCAAAGCAGTTGAAATCACTCGAGCCAAAGGAATTCCTTTAATAGTAGGAGCTGGAATTCATTCATCTGAAGATGTTAGAAAATCAAGAGAATTAGGAGCAGTTGGAGTAGCAGTAGCTACAGATATTGTAAAAGCCCAAGATCCCAAAAAAGAGCTACTTGATTTGATTGAAGGATTCAAATAAAAAGTAAGGATATGAGAGTATATATTGGAGCTGACCACAGAGGATTTCACTTAAAAGAGAAAATAGCAAAATGGCTGTTTGACGAAAGATATAAGTTTGAAGATGTAGGAGCCTCAACATTTGATCCAAATGATGACTACACTAAATATGCTCAACAAGTAGCATCCCTTGTTGCAAATGATGATAACTCGCAAGGCATCCTTCTTTGTGGATCTGGTGTTGGAGTAGATGCTGTAGCTAATAAATTTGATGGCATTAGAAGTTCAATTGGGAAAACTCCAAAACAGGTTGAAGCTGGCCGTAAAGATGATGATATGAATATTTTAGTTTTAGCTGCTGACTTTACCAAAGAGGTAGATGCTAAAAAGATGGTTAAAGCATTTTTAGTTACTGAGTTTGATAATGCAAAAAGGCATAAGAAAAGGCTTTCAGATATCAAAAAAATAGAAGCAAATAATTAGTTTTGTCATATGAATATTCCTAATATTAAAGACACCGCAATTGATATAAGTGGCAAAAAAGTATTAGTTAGGCTTGATCTAGACACTCCAGAAGGTGATCTAACAAGATTAGAAGCATCTCTTTCAACACTCAATTTTCTGTTAGAGAAGAACTGTCAAGTTACTGTTATTGGACACAAAGGGCGCCCCACAGGAAATGATCCTTCACTTTCTGTTTTACCTTTTAAAGATGAAATAGAAAAACTATTAAATGTTAAAGATAAAATAGAAGTTTTAGAAAACCTTAGGTTTAATGGAGGGGAAGAAAAAAATGATTTAGAGTTTGCCAAAAGCCTTGCTCAAAACCAAGATTTTTTTGTAAATGAAGCATTTGCTTCCTCTCATAGATCTCATGCCTCAATTGTAGCTTTGCCTTCTCTTCTTCCTCATGCAGCAGGCATTAGATTTAGTCAAGAAGTTGAGAATCTTTCTAAAGTTTTTGAAGATTCAAAGCGTCCTGTTGTTGTAATAATAAGTGGAGTAAAAGATGACAAAGTAAAATATGTTGAAGAGTTTTTAAAAATGGCAGACATGATATTAATTGGCGGCAGACTTCCTGATTATATCCACGACGCCTCTCCTTTACGTAAAAACCCTAAAGTAATTGTTGCAGGACTTATTGCAGACAAGGAAGATATTTCTCTCCACGCAATTGAAGATTTTGAAAAAGAGATTGCAAAAGCAAAAACAATAGTCCTTTCTGGTCCTCTTGGTAAGTTTGAAGAAGAAGGACACCGGCAGGGGACCCAAAGAGTGTTTAAGGCAGTTGTGGAGTCAGATGCCTACAAAGTCGCAGGTGGTGGAGATACAGAAAGAGCAATTAGCTTGCTAAGCTTAAAAGAAAAATTTGATTGGGTATCAGTAGGGGGTGGAGCAATGTTGGAGTTTCTAAGTTACCACACTCTTCCTGGTATCAAAGCTCTTCTTCAAAAGTAAAAAAAGTGCTACTGTTTAATTAGGACTTGGGGGTGAGTAAAAATGGAATTAAAAACTGTTTCTAAGTGGTTAGTAGTACTTGGAGCTATAAACTGGGGATTAGTTGGACTCTTAGATTTAAATCTTGTCGGAGCATTAGTAGCAGGCTGGCCAGTAATTGTTAAAATTATCTATCTTTTAATAGGAGCAGCAGGTCTCTGGGGAGCCTATGCAATGTTAACTAACAAAAAGAAAAAAAGATAACTTTCTCTTTTACAGATTTAAGTTTGGAACAATTTTTGCTAATATGAAATTGCTCTGGTAATTGTATTATCAGAAAATTTATTTTAAGAATATGGTTAAAGTAGGAATTAACGGCTTCGGTCGTATTGGAAGACTTGCATTTAGAGTAGGAAGTATTAAACACTCTCAAGAATTGGAGTTTGCCGCAATTAATACTTCAGGATCAATGCCCACTTCAGGCTGGGCTCATCTTCTTAACTATGACACTACTTATAGAAAGTTTGAAAAAGAAGTTACTTTTGAAGAATTAAAGAAACCTGACGAAGTTACTGATGAAGATCCTCAAATTGGAAATCTAATAATAGAAAATAAAAAGATTCCAGTTCTTGCTCAAAAAGATCCAGCAAAAATTCCTTGGGGAAAGTATGGAGTAGATGTAGTGATAGAATCCACCGGTAGGTTTACCACTCAAGAAGATGCCAAAAAACACGCTGTTGGAGGTGCTAAAAGAATAGTTATATCAGCTCCTCCAAAAGGAGGAAACATAAGTACATATATTATTGGTGTAAATGAATATACTCCCGGCCAAGATGTAGTTTCTAATTCTTCTTGTACTACAAACTCAGTTGCCCCAGTTGCTGCAGTAATTCATTCTAAGTTTGGTATTGAAAAAGCAGCACTCACTACAATTCATGCCTACACTGACGATCAAAACCTGCACGATAATTCCCACAAAGACATGAGAAGAGCTCGTGCTGCAGCAGCAAATATTATTCCTACAACAACAGGAGCTGCAGTCTCAACAACAGAAACAATTCCGGAACTTAAAGGACTTTTTGACGGCCGTGCCTTACGAGTTCCAGTTATAACAGGATCCATTAGCGATTTTGCAATTGTCACCAAAAAGCCAGTCACTGTTGAAGAAATAAATAGTGCTTTAAAAGAAGCTTCCCAAAGTGCGCTTTTTAAGGGAGTTCTAGCAGTTTCAGAAGAACCCTTAGTTTCCTCAGATATCATAGGAAGAAGTGAATCTTCAATTGTTGATCTAGAATTAACCCAAGTAATTGGTGGCAATTTAGTTAAAATTTTTGCATGGTATGACAATGAGTGGGGCTACACAAATAGGCTTGTTGAGCAGGTAGTAAGAATAGGAAATAGTCTAGGAAGTACTGTTGCCCCCAAAGATCCTCTTACCTTGAGTCTTAATTTAGATAAATGAAAAGGTTAAGAATAAGTATTAAGGTACTATTTCACTCGCCTTTGTTTAAAATTGTTCTAATTTTTGTATTTCTCATACTAGCTTTATTATTAATTGCGACTTTTCGATTCGGTTGGACCATCGACAAGGGATGTGGAAGAGGGTTTTTACAATGTAAAGGAATACCATTAGGGAAAGGCAAATGTATCGGTACAACTGAATGGGCAGGAAATATTGATTGTTTACCGCCTTATTAAGCTTAAAAATCAAATAGCTAAAGAATTATTACTCTAATGGAAATAATACCAGCAATACTTACAAATAATCCTTCTGAATTGGCAGATCTTGTCAAAATTGCAGAAGGCAAATCAGCAAGAATTCAAATTGATATTATTGATGGAAACTTTGCAGATAATAAAACCATAGATCCTAGCATTCTATCTACTATTGATACAGATCTACTTCTTGATTTCCACCTCATGACAAAAGACCCAATTGATTGGGTGGAAAAAGCAGCAACAGGGCAAGCAGACAGAATAATTGGGCAAATTGAAAAAATGTCCAATCAGCTTGAGTTTATTGCCAAAGTTGAAGGAACTGGATCAAAAGTTGGTCTTGCTTTAGATCTTGCTACTCCAATTGGAAGTATTACTCCTCAAACATTAACAAGCATTGATGTAATATTAGTAATGAGCGTTCCAGCAGGTTTTGCTGGACAAAAATTTGATACCAAGGTTTTTGACAAATTAGAAGGTTTATATAAGTTAAGAGAAAAAGGTAATTTTAAATTTAGAATATGTGTTGATGGAGGAGTAACTCCTAGTGTTGTTAAAGATCTTGTGGATTTGCATGTAGATGAAATTGTAGTAGGAAAAAGGTTATTTGAAGGAGATTTAGAAGAAAACATTAAAAAATTTATATTGCCATGAAGCCAGATACTGCCCAACCAATTAAACCAATAGACAATTCTCCCAGAAAGATTCAGCAAGTTTCTTACTTTGGGTTTGCAGATGCACCTCCAACAGATCCTCTTTATAAGGAAGCGTATGAATGCGCAAAATTTTTAAGCTCTCAAGGCTTGGTTACAATTAATGGGGGAGGGCCAGGTGTAATGAGAGCAGTCTCAGAAGGAGCTAAAGCCTCAGGAGGAAAAGTAGTTGGAGTTACTTTCTATCCCAAAGATGTTGCAAACTTTGAAGGAAGAGATCCAAAAAACCCTTTTGATGAAGAAATAGTAACCCAAAACTATTTGGAAAGAACACTTAAGCTTTTGGAATTAGGCCATGCCTTTGTTGTCTTTAAAGGAGGAACAGGAACCATCTCTGAATTTGGAATGGCCTGGGGATTAGCCCGTCTTTACTTTGGTCACCACAAACCCCTCATCTTATATGGAGATTTTTGGAATCACATTATTAAAGCCTTCGTAGATAATATGAGAATAAGGCCTGAGGAACTAGAAGTGTATAGAGTAGCAAATACTCCCCAAGAAGCTCTCGATGCTCTTAAACTTTTTGAAGAATTGCTTAAAAAGAAGGATGATACTCATGAAAATGAAAAAGCATTTCAACTATAATTTTTGTATATGAAATTATCAACCGAAGACTTAGAAAAAATAGCAAATGATATAAGGCGCGATATCATCAAAATGCTCCTTGCTGCAGGCTCAGGACACTCTGCAGGACCTCTGGGTATGGCAGATATTTTCACTGCTCTTTACTTTGAAATAATGAACTATGATCCTAAAGATCCTTATTGGGATGAAAGAGATAGATTAATTCTTTCAAATGGCCACATTTGTCCTGTAAGATATGCAACCATGGCACATGCAGGCTTTTTCCCCATTTCTGAACTTAAGACTTTAAGAAAACTAGGAACAAGGCTCCAAGGTCACCCTGAAAGATTAAAGCTTCCCGGAGTTGAAACAACATCAGGCCCTCTTGGATCTGGCCTTGCCCAAGCATCAGGTTATGCATATGCCAGCCGTATGGATCAAAAGCGCTTCCGCGTTTTTTGCATATGTAGTGACGGAGAGCACGATGAAGGAAACCATTGGGAAGCAGTTAATTTTGCAGGTAAAAACAATCTTTCCAATCTAACCTTAATTGTAGATAGAAATAATATTCAGATAGATGGCTACACAGAAGATGTGATGCCCCTGGAACCTCTTGAAGATAAGTACAAAGCATTTAATTGGCATGTCCTCCATATTGATGGCCATAACTTTGAAGAGATAGTTAATGCTGTAAATCATGCAAGAGCAGTATACGAAAACCCAACTGTAATTATTGCCCATACAATTCCAGGAAAAGGTGTTGATTTTATGGAAAATAAGTTTGAGTGGCATGGTAAGCCTCCAAATGAAAATGAAGCAAAAATAGCTCTTGATGAATTAAGAACCTTAAGTGGGAAAATAAAAAGTGAACATCAATAATATTTAAAAATATGAATCAAGAAGAAACAATACAAATTGTATCGGGAATAGAAGGATCTAAGTTTATTAAAGATGGAATGTTTATTAAAGAAACATCTATTCCATATCCTGCAAGAAATCAAAAAATAGTCGATGACTTAAGAGAATCATTTCGTATAGCACAAGAAAATGGAGAAGTGGACTACATTCCATTGCCGCCAGTTATTATATTTGAAAAAAACAAAATGAAAGCAACTGACATGACTCAAGGTAGAAAAAATACTATTATCGATACTCATACGCGTGTGCCAGTGAATCTCAAAAATCTTGATGAAGTCAAAGCTCAAATTGAAAAAATTGGCAAAGTTGCATTTAACGCAG
Organism: Patescibacteria group bacterium; assembly: GCA_036381415.1. Taxonomy (GTDB): domain Bacteria; phylum Patescibacteriota; class Microgenomatia; order UBA8517; family UBA8517; genus DASVCV01. The sequence goes on along the minus strand of DASVCV010000004.1, from coordinate 90,938 downwards.
GCACTAAACTAGGAATGGACAATTATGCAATTGTCGTAAATCCCAAAGACAGCATGGGAAGAGCATATGTTTTAGATGTCTCCAGTTTGACTCCAATTGATTCTCATGATTCTTTACTCCAAATTAAAAATTCAGTCGATGCCTTTAACGATATTGTAGAAAGTAAAACACAAAAATGATTAATCCAAAACTAAAACTATCAGAAAAAATATTTAAGAAGAAGTCAGTTGACATGGTTCCCACTCGTCAAGGGTATGGTGAAGGGCTAGTAGAAGCAGGAGAGATTGATGAAAAAGTAGTAGTTCTTTGTGCTGATTTAACTGATTCAACAAAAAGTAATTTGTTCAAAGAAAAGTTCCCTCAAAGATTTGTAGAAGTAGGAGTTGCAGAACAAGCCCTAGCTACCCTTGCTGCAGGTATGGCAAACTATGGAAAAATACCATTTATTTCTAGTTATGCTGCCTTCTCTCCAGGACGCAACTGGGAACAAATAAGAACAACAATTGCCCTTAATGATGTTCCAGTAAAAATAGCAGGTGCCCACACTGGAGTTTCAGTTGGTCCGGATGGTGCAACTCATCAAATGTTGGAAGACATTGCCTTAATGCGTGCCATGCCAAATATGATTGTAGTTGTTCCATCAGACGCCCTTGAAGCAAGAAAAGCAACCGTTGAGATAGCCGCCAATGGAAAACCAACTTATATAAGATTAACTAGAGAAAAAACTCCTGTAATGACAACAGATAAATCTCCATTCAAAATTGGAAAAGCAGAAATATTTTGGGAGTCAAAAGATCCCCAAGTTGCAATAATTGCCTGCGGCCCACTATTGTATGAAGCTCTCTTAGCAGCAAAAGAATTAGACAAAAAAGGAATTGAGACTCTTGTAATTAATTCTCCTACCATTAAGCCTTTAGATGAACAGGCAATTGTTCGTGCAGCAAGAACCTGCGGCGCAGTTGTAACAGTAGAGGAGCACCAAATAACAGGGGGGCTAGGAGGTGCAGTTGCAGAAACACTTTCAAGAAACTTTCCAGTTCCTCAAGAATTTGTTGGTATGCCAGATCACTTTGGAGAATCAGGAGAACCAGATGAACTCCTAGAAAAATATGGTATGAAAGCAGCAAATATTGTTGATGCAGCAAAAAGTGTGCTTAAAAGAAAAACAAACTAGAACTTCACAGGTATCTCAAATGTCTTGTCATTTTCAGGTAGCCCACTCGGATTATCTTTTTCTATTAATACAAAACCTGATCTATCAGTGGTGTTAAAAGAAATTTGTGCGCTAAATTGAACAGGGTTTTGAGATTGCCAAGAGCCGGGAGTGGTTTCTTTTCCTATCCCAGTAGCTATAACATTTCTTTTTGAATCTAAAATCTTAACAGGAAATGTTCCTTCAAACATCCAACCAGGTGGTACTGTCCCACTTATGAGTAAAGGACTCGCTATTTTGGAACCATAAATGGGTGAGGTAACTATCACAGAAATATTAGGATTTTGGCTGGGTCCTATTGTGTCAACAATTGGTTGACTCCTATTACTAATTAAATACCACCCAATAACTACGGCTACCAGAATTAAAATAAGAAAAATTAACAGAAATCTGCTTTTCATCATTCAATTGTAGCATTAAAAGTGTTAAATTTAATTTATGGACCTGCCCGGTTTAGAAAAAACAGCTCATGACTTAGTTGCTCCTGGAAAAGGAATTTTAGCTGCTGATGAATCTTTTCCTACAATTGAAAAAAGATTCAAAGCCATAAATATTGAGTCTACCGAACAAACTAGGCGTGCATATAGAGAACTTTTATTTTCAACTCCAGGCATAGAAGAATATATAAGTGGAATTATTCAGTTTGATGAAACACTCAAACAAAAAGTATTAACCAATTCAAATGTAATTTCCGGAATCAAAGTAGATGAAGGATTAGCTGATTTTCCTAATTACCCCGGAGACAAAGTAACAAAGGGAATAGAATCACTGCAGGCAAGACTTAAAGAGTATAGTGCCCTAGGTGCAAAATTTACCAAATGGCGTGCAGCCTTTACAATTTCTGAAGTTAATCCTTCCATTCAAGCTGTTGAAGAAAACGCCAGACTTTTAGCTGAATTTGCATCTCTTTCTCAGTCAGAAGGACTTGTCCCAATTGTAGAACCTGAAGTTTTAATGGATGGAGTCCATTCAATGGACAAGTGCTATGAAACAACCCGTTCTATTTTAAAAATAGTCTTTCTAAAGTTAAGCCAAAAAGGTGTGGACTTTAAAGCAATGCTTCTTAAGCCAAATATGATTCTGCCTGGTAAAGATAATCCCAATAAGCCGGATCCCGAGGAAGTTGCTCAAAAAACCCTTGAAGTCTTAAAAGATACAGTCCCGCAAGATGTACCTGGTATTGTATTTCTCTCAGGTGGCCAGACTGAAGAGGAAGCAACCGACAACTTAAGGCAGCTAAATAAAGTAGGCAATGCTCCTTGGCAGCTTTCTTTCTCATATGGCCGTGCTCTTCAGAACTCTGCTCTTAAAATCTGGGCAGGTAAAAGTGAAAATGTTAAAGCAGCCCAAGAAGCATTTTTAGCCCGTGCTAAAATGAACTCACTTGCTCGATATGGAAAATAATAATTTTCAACTTCTTTCAATTGGGGATGCATCAATTGATTCCTTTGTAACTCCAACTGAATCTGAAACTTCTTGTAAGCTTGACACAAAAGAGTGTTTAATTTGCTTTTCATATGGAGATAAAATTCCTGTTAAAAACCTAGAGCTCTCTTCAGGAGGAAATGCAGCAAATAATGCAGTAGGAGCTACCCGGTTAGGAGTAAAAACTGCAATCGTTTTAACTCTTGGAACAGATAGCATTGGAAACCAAATTATAGATTCATTAGGAAGAGAAAAAGTTGACTTGACCTATGTTATCCAGCAGCCTGCTACCACTTCTAACTATTCCATAGTCATTAATTATTCAGGAGAAAGAACCATTTTTACCTACCATGCACCCCGCTCATATGAGTTTCCAGTTGCTCTTCCTGTTACCCCATGGGTTTACTTAACCTCAATGGGAGAATCTTTTAAGCCTTTTTATAAACATCTCTATGATTGGCTAATTAAAAATCCCACAGTAAAACTTGCTTTTAATCCTGGTTCTTGGCAGCTGAAATCTGGCTTAGAAGGAATAGGGGATATTTTAAAAAGAACAGATATAGTTTTTGTAAACAGGGAAGAAGCAGAGAAATTAACTAACTCACCTCAATCTTCTGGAAAAGAAAAAGAGCTTTTAACTGCTTTTTCTAAATTAGGTCCTAAGATGTCAGTAATTACCGATGGTGGAAATGGTTCTTTTATTTTTAATGGAAGCATATTCTTAAAAGTTGGAATATTACCCGTTGATCCATATGAAAGAACAGGAGCAGGTGATGCTTTTGGCTCAGGTTTTCTTTCTGCTTTTATTAAGGGCAAACCTATTGAAGAAGCTCTCCTTTGGGGAACATCCAATTCAGCTTCAGTTATTGGATATACTGGTCCTCAAAAAGGCTTAATTAAAGAATCTGACATGCATCAATGGCTTGAAATGTGTAAAAGTAGTGGTGTGCAAGCGCAGCAGTTTTAGATTAAACTAAATAACAATGAGAATTTTCGTAACTAGACAAGTCCCAGGTATCCCAGGCAAGCACCTTGATGCACTTAAAAATGCTGGCTTTGAAGTTGAAGTATCAGCCTTAGGAAGACCAATGACCCAGGAAGAATTGGTTAATAAATTAAAAGAAAAACCAATTGATGCACTTCTTAGCCTTTTAACAGATAGAGTCGATGGAGACTTGATGGACGTTGCAGGCCCACAACTAAAAATGATTTCAAACTATGCAGTTGGTTTTGACAATATTGCAATTAAGGCAGCAACAGACAGGCAAATTGTTGTAACAAACACACCCTCTGATGAAGTAAATGAAGCTGTTGCTGAACACACTTGGGCATTAATTTTAAGCCTAACAAGAAGAGTAGTCGAATCAGACGAAGTTGTTCGTCGCGGTGGATACCATGGTTGGGAACCTGACATCTTTCTAGGTCCAACTCTAAAAGGAAAAACTCTTGGCATTATTGGCTTAGGAAGGATTGGCTCAATGGTAGCGCTTCGTTCTCAAGGTTTTGGTATGAATGTGCTATACAACAAGCATGAGCCAGATCCTAAAGTAGAAAAAGAAACTGGAGCAAAGTTTGCTAGCCTTGAAGAGCTTCTTTCCCAGTCAGACATTATCTCTCTTCATGTTCCATTAACAGACGAAACAAGACATATGGTAAACGCTCAAATGTTTTCCAAACTCAAACCAGGCTGCTATTTAGTTAACACCGCAAGAGGCCCAATTGTAAGTGAAAAAGACTTAGTTGAAGCTCTAAAAAGTGGGAAATTGGGAGGGGCCGCTCTTGATGTTTTTGATAATGAACCAAATGTTGATCCAGAACTTATTGGCATGCCTAATGTAATTCTTACCCCTCATATAGCTTCAGCTACTCTTGAAGCAAGGGAAAAAATGGGCCAGCAGGCTGTATCAGCAATTATTGATACTTTTAAGGCAGTTACACCCCAAAATCTGGTCAACCCCGAAGTTTGGGAAAAAAGGCGAAAATAAGGTATAATCTCCGATATGTTTGGAATTCGAAGAAAAAAAGACAAGGATGAAGAAACTCTTGATGAGGAAGAAAAAGGAAAAGAAGAGGATCTTAAACCTAAAAAGAAAAGAAAGCCCAGGAAGAAAAAAGAAGAATCTAAACCTTGGGGTAAAAAAGAAAGGATTGCTGTTTTTGGAGTTCTTTCTTTTACCGTCCTTTCCTCTCTTTTTCTTACCCTCTCAGGCAAAAAGCTTGACCTAGCATCTTTTAATATTTCTCTTCCTTCTTTGCCTTCATTTAACTTAGCAAACGATAGACCAGTTGTATTAGGAAAATCAGACTCCAAGTTTTTAACCAAAGATGAAATGAAAAAAGCCTTAAATGACAAAATTGCACATCTTCCAGGCACCTATGGTATTGAGATTATAGAACTTGATTCAGGTAAAAATTATGGAATTAATCAAAATGAAAAATTTGAAGGAGCATCCTTTTTTAAAGTTCCTTTAATGATTGCAGTCTACAAAGAAGCAGAAAAAGGTAAAATTGACCTTTCGGCAACTCATATTTTAAGAAATTATGAAAAAGTAGGTGGTGCTGGAGTTCTTGTTGGACTCCCAGACGGGACCTCAATTAGCTACAAAGATCTGGTTTCATATATGGGGCATGATTCCGATAACACTGCCTTTAATATTTTAGGTAATCAAATAGGCTGGGACTCAATTGATGAAATAACAAAATTAGCAGGAATGCAAAACACATCATTCAAAGATAGTGTAACCACTCCATATGATATGGGACTTCTTTTTTCTAAACTAGAAAAAGGAGATCTGGTGTCTAATATTTCTAAAAAAGAAATTCTTGACACCCTTATTGATACCGACTATGAAAATCTAATTCCCAAAGGAGTAGATTCTGGAATTGTAGTTGCACACAAATATGCAAGTGATACTGGAGTAACTCATGATGGAGGAATAATCTTTTCAAGAAATCCATATGTCTTAGTAATCATGACAAAAGGGGAGGAAGAAGAAGAGGTTGATTCAATAATTCCAGACCTTTCAAGAATAGTTTTTAATGCCGAGCAGTAAGAATAAATGCTTTTCTTCCTAGTTGGGATTTTGTGTACTTGCAGCAACATCTAGGATCTGTCCGCTTCCGCTTCTTTTAATTTTGTCATCAATCTTTACTATCTGATCAGGCTTGCAGGCAAATTGTGGTTTGTTTTCATCTAAAAAGACTTCGCTTCTAGTTGAGCACCCCTCACAGGCAAGTGTTCCTGTAATTGAGCAAATTGCAAGTGTAGACACTCCCTTTGGCTTCTCCCAGGCAACAGAGGGAGTATTTGCTAAAAGTCTGCTCATTATTTCATTCCAAATTGGAGCAGCTCCTGTTATTCCTGATGCAATTCTACTCATTGAACTTCCATCATTATTTCCTACCCATACTGCTGTTAAGTACTTTTGATTAAATCCAACAGTTAAATTATCTTTTAAATCATTGCTTGTTCCAGTTTTTACAGCCACCTCAGGGTGTTTGGGGATAACTAAAGAGGAGTGCAGTCCAAATTCAGCAGCCCTGGCATTGTTATCCCTTAAGATATCAATTAATAAATAACTTACTCTTGGATCAAGTACTTGCTCAGTATTGCACCCTGTGTTGTCAGAATTTTCAGCTGCATATACTTCACCTTGCTTTTGAGTTTCTCTGCAGGTGTCTTGTTCCAGTATCTTTCCTTGATAATCAGTAACCTTTGAAATAGAAGAAATAGTAGGTCTTGTTCCTGAATTTGCAATAGTTGCATAAGCTTGTGCAAGATCAAGAAGTTTTGTTTCTCCTCCACCCAGAGTTAAAGAAAGCCCATACTGAGAGGGGTCTTTCCAGGTAGTTATTCCCATTTTTTGTCCTAATTGAATTAGTTTTTCCACCCCAAAAGTAGCAAGTATCTTAACAGCAGGAATGTTTCTTGATTCAGCTAGTGCACTTCTAATAGTAATATTTCCTCTAAATTGTCCATCATAATTTTTTGGAATATAGGGAGCTTGTCCTGGTATTGCAAATTTAGTAGGTGAATCATTTATGATTGTTGCAGGAGTATATCCATGGGAAAGTGCATATGCATAAGTAATTGGTTTAATTGATGATCCAGGTTGGCGTGGTGAAATAACTACATTCACATTTCCATCATTTTTAATATCAAAGTAGTCTTTGCTTCCTACCATTGCCAATATCTCACCGGTTTTAGGATCAAGTACTACCGCAGCTCCATTTCCTACATGGTAATTGGTTAGTCCGTCAATTTGTTTTTTAACAACTTCCTCAGCCATCTTTTGTACCTGCCAGTCAAGGGTAGTTGTTACAGTTAATCCTCCTGTTTCAACTGCCTCTTCTCCGTATTTGTTAGCTAGCTGCTGTTTTACATACATCACAAAGTGAGGAGCTTTAATATCAATTCTGTTAGGAGCAAATGTTATTTTCTCATCTAAGGCTTTAACCATTTCATCTTTAGTAATAAATCCATTCTCATTCATAAGTCTTAAGACCTCTTTTTGGCGAGTTATTGCTAAATCAGGAGTAGCTCCATAAGGAGAGAAACTTGTTGGACTTTTTGGAAGTCCAGCTAAAAGTGCAGCCTCGCCTAAAGTTAATTTATCAACATCTTTGTCAAAATAAAGTTTAGATGCTTCTTCAATTCCAAAAGCAGTTCCTCCATATGGCACTTCATTTAAATACATTTCAAGTATTTGATCTTTAGAGTAAGTAAGTTCTGTTTCAACAGAAAGAACAACTTCTTTAATTTTTCTTGTGAAAGTTTTCTCTGGAGAAAGTAGAGCATTTTTAACAAGCTGCTGAGTAATAGTTGATCCTCCAGTTAGCTGTCCTTTTGTTATGTCAACCCAAATAGATCTTGCAATTCCTTTTAAAGATATTCCAGCATGGGAGTAAAACCCGGCATCTTCAGCAGCAAGTGTTGCAGCCCGCACCTGAAGAGGAATTTGAGACAATGAAACAGGAGTTCTATTTTGGTCTTTATATATTTTATAAAGTAAAACTCCATTTCTATCTAATATTTTTGTAGATACTTGTACTTTCCTGTTAACTAACTCATTAGGCTGTGGAAGATCTTTCAAAATGGTGTACCAAAATGTAAATCCGAAAGCAAAAAGTAAGGTTAGTAGCACAAAAACAATTTTTGTTTTTCTGCCAGCTTTAAAGGGAAGTAAAGAAAATGAAATCGTTAAAGGTTTTTTAGGAATTTTAAGTTTAGGTAACCTAAAACCAATATGAATTTTATTTTTTAAGTTCTTAATCTTTTCAAAAAAATCTGCCTTCTTAATTGGAAAACTTAAGGCTGGTACCTTTAAAGAGGGAACACTTACAGTCTCTACGTTTGGAAAGTGTGGGGAAGTGGAAGGCAATGCCACTTTTACGCTTTTAATTTTATTTTTAATATCAATTGCTTTTCTTCCAAATGATTTAAAAACAGATAATAGTTTTGATTTTAGGCCAGTGCTAAATCTTGAAAGAGACTTGAATAAGTTTGGAGCAAGTTCTCTAAAGATTAAATAATAGACTTTACCAACAAATAAATAAATTTTCTTAGTAGTGATGCTTATTGTATGTCCAATAAGATAAGCAACAAATAAAATAGTAATTACAACAAAAACAATAATTAAATAAAATGGTTTACCGACAGTATTAAGGGTAGAGAAGAGATTCCTAAAAGCACTTTTGGAGTTTTTCTTTCTAGCTTTTCTTTTTGTTTCTAGTTTCGTTGCCCCATCTATCTTTAATGTGCGCTTCTTTAAACTTTTTTTCAATATCTTTTTTTTGTTGTCCCTGGCAAACTTTTTCTTTTGTTTAGACATGGCCCATATTGTAGCAATGGTTCATGCTTGAAGGAAGAGGAAGTTTTGCAAAAGTTTTATATCCGATAATATAGATGAGTTTGCAGCTATTATTATTTTATTTTAATAATTTATTAATAATTAAAAGGATATCCAATAAAGACTGGATCTGTCGGCATTGCACAATCAAGACAAATTAAAGTTTTAAGTGGGTCAAATATAACAGGGTGATTTTGAGTTTCCACAAATTCTGGATGTTCTTGTACTTCTTTGCTAGATGCAACTGCATGAGTTGTCTTATCAAGTTGTAGATCAGTCTTGTCTGGATCCTTGGAAGCAGGTACAGTGCCATCTATAAAATACTCAAATCTTGTTGGACAACCCGGATTGTCTTTTGGTCCTGTTGGAACAAATCCAGTGTTTGCACAAATGGTAGCCCCAACTACATTTGAAGGTTGCTTTGGCCACGCATGTCCGTCATCTTCTTTGTCATAAGTTCCTTTTTCACTTTTATCTAATGCGTTTTTAATAACCTTGTTCCAAATAGGGGATGCACCTGATATTCCAGATACTGCTCCAGACATTGGTGTATTGTCATTATTTCCTACCCAAGTAGCAACGACTATCTGTGGAGTATATCCGATTGTCCAATTATCCCTTCTGTCATTCGTTGTACCAGTTTTAACAGAAGCTTCAGGGTGTCCTGATACTACTAAGTATGAGCTAGATCCAAAAGCCTCAGTTCTGGCGTTATTATCTAGAAGTATGTGTGAAATTAAATAAGTCACATCATTTGATAAAACTCTATCTCCCTCAGTATCTTGAACCTTTGTTTCTTCTAGAACTTTTCCTGTCCAATCACTTACTTTAGTAATTGCAACAAGTGGAACTTTAAGTCCGCCATTAGCAAATACTCCATATGCTTCAGCCATGTCATATACAGTTACTTCTCCTCCTCCAAGAGTAAGAGAAAGTCCATATTGAGAAGGGTCCTTAAAAGTTGAAATACCTAATGAATTTGCAAAGTTAATAAAATTATCAACATGGTTTAATGCAAGAACGCGTACTGCAGGGATATTAAAAGAGTTGCCCAATGCAAATCTTACCCCAACCCCTCCATGAAACTTTCCATCATAGTTGACTGGACAATATCCTGCCTGTCCTGCTACAGAAAAACAAGTTGGCACATCAGCCAATATTGTAGCTGCTGTTATCTTTTTATCCTTTAAACCAAGTGCGTAGTTAAGCGGCTTAATTGATGATCCAGGTTGGCGAGGTGCAAATATTACATTTACTTTTCCATCTTCATCTGTTGCAAAGTAGTCTTTGCTTCCTACCATTGCCAATACCTCACCAGTTTGAGGATGTGTTACAAGCACTGCGCCATTTTTAACATTTAATCCTTTTAATTTTCCTACCTCAGTAGCAACTGCATCCTGTGCAAAATTTTGTAAATCAAGATCAAGAGTAGTTTCTACTCTTAAACCTCCTTGTTCAACCATTAGTTCTCCATACTTTTGTACAAGCTGGTCCTTAATCCATAAAGCAAAGTGAGGTGCTTGTGCTGCTCTTGGCTGTGCAAATTTAAGTTCCTCCTTACTTGCATTATCTGCTTGCTCCTGCGTTATGTATTTATCTTCCACCATTCTTCTTAAAACTTCCTTTTGTCTTTGTTGTGCAAGTTCAGGGTGTGCCCCAAAAGGGGAGTATGCAGTTGGGCTTTGGGTTAGCCCAGCAAGTAATGAAGCTTCAGCAATATCCAAATCCTTTGCAGGTTTTGCAAAGTAAAGTTCGCTTGCAGCCTCTATTCCATATGCAGTAGATCCATATGGGATTTCATTTAGATAAGTCTCTAAAATCTGATTCTTACTATATAGAGCCTCAACCGCCATAGCCAGTACAAATTCCCTGATTTTTCTTCTTATAGTTCTTTCAGGTGATAAAAATGCATTTTTAACAAGCTGTTGAGTAAGAGTGGATCCTCCTTGAAGACTTCCCTTAAATATAGTGTTATAAACTGCCCTAATTACTCCGGTAGGTGATAGCACATAATTTTTGTAGAAGTCTTTATCTTCAATAGCAATTGTTGCCTGAGGAACATAGGTTGGCAAATCAGACAATTTTACCGGAGTGCGTTGTTTATCAGCATAAATCTCATAAATAAGCTTTCCACTTCTGTCAAAGATTTTAGTTGATACTGGTGCATTTTGTCCTAGCTTTGTTGGATTAGGCAGTCCCCAGAAAAGCCATACTAATACTGCAGCTACACCTCCCCAATAAACAATAAATTTAATTAAATGGGTGTTTCTGAAAAACCTCTTAAATATATTTCCTTTTTTTTCTTTTCCAGTCACATTTTTAAGAATTTTTTCTTTGATTTCTTTCCTTTCCTTAGCCTCTTTAGCCTTCTTCTCTACTTGACCTTCTTTCTTTTCTACCATATCTTCAATTATACTTTAAAATTAATATGGATGTTAACTTTGGACCAAGTCAAGATATTTCTATAAAAGAAAAACCTTGGGCAAACTATATTGAGGAAGATCTAACAGAACTTCTTCATGAGTCCCAAATTCTTCTTACTCTAGTTCCTTCCTGGGGAGAAAAGTTCCACGACTATTCATTTGTAGTCTTTCCTGCAGCAAAGGCTTATGAAGGCTTTTTAAAGAAATTCTTTTTAGACATGGGCTTTATAAGTGAGGAGGATTATTTTGGCAAACACTTTAGAATTGGCAAGGCCCTAAATCCAGCCATTAGAAAAGACTTTCCAGATTTTGAAAGTATATATGACAAAGTTGCCCAGCATTGCGGAGGTAAGGACTTGGCAAACACTCTATGGGAAACTTGGCGTGAGTGCAGGAACCTGGTCTTTCATTGGTTTCCAAATGAAAAAAATGCAATCACTCTTGAAATTGCCCAGTCCAGGTTTGAAATGATAATTAATGCTATTGATAGAAGCTTTGCAGAGTGTAAAATAAATACTAAGAGCAATTAAAGCTCTGCCCAAATGAACAAAAAAATCTCTGCCTTTAAAAATGCCACTATTCTTTTTGTATTTTTACTCCTTGTCTGGGGATTGTACCGCTACATTTTTCAGCTTCCTGATACCATTGAAGAAATTATTGTCAAGCCAATAATTTGGATAGGGGCAACTTTCTATTTAGTTAGAAAAGAAAAGCAAAAACTAGAAAGCATTGGTTTGACATCTAAAAATCTTTTCCCAGCAATTTATTTTGCCATAGGATTAGGCCTCATCTTTGCAGTGGAAGGGATACTGGTAAACTTCCTTAAATATGGACACCTTAATTTTCAGGCAAACATTGGCTCCCAAGCCATGTTTATTTCCCTAGGCATTTCAATAGCTACCGCCATTTCTGAAGAAATTGCATTTAGAGGTTATATTTTTACAAGACTCTGGGCAGCTTTAAAAAATGAATGGATTGCCAACCTAATTACAAGCATTCTCTGGACCGCGATCCATGTCCCTGTTACTATTTTTGTCCTCAAATATTCAGTAAATGAAGCAGTTGTCTACCTTTTCTTAACTTTTATATATGGACTAGGAGCTGCCTTCATATATGCCAGAACCAAAAATGTTGCTTCTTCCATCTTCCTTCATGTTCTCTGGGAATGGCCAATTAATTTGTTCAGATAGCCAAAAATGGCCTTAAATCGGGTATTTTTTGGGTTGACTTTTCACCGAAGAGGTTCTAGTATGACAATTACCTTATGCTTGTTCGCGTCCTGGGAACTGCCTCCCTCTTAATTATTGCAGTCGCAGTGTTATTGACTTCAGTAGTCAAAGCTTCAGCCATAGAATATAACTTTACTCAAAAACCATCTCCAGCGCCAACAACAAATATTCCTACAGTCGGTGTTGTCTATAATGTTGCCTATCCAGGAATAATCCTTCCCGATAGCCCTCTTTGGCCACTTAAAGTTTTAAGAGACAGAATTTGGTTAAGCTTTACCTTCAACCCAGTTAAAAAATCAGAATTATATCTTCTTCTTGCAGACAAAAGACTAGCAAGTGCCCAAGTACTATATCAAAAAGGCAAATCTGAACTTGCAACCTCTGTTCTAACAAAAGCTGAAAAATACTTGGAAGCATCAGTAGGTGAAGAAAAAATAGCAAAAGAGCAAGGCCTTGATACTTCTAACTTACTCCATAAATTAAGCCTTTGCTCCTTAAAACATAGAGAAGTAATTGATCAATTAGTACTATATGCTCCAGAAGATGCCAAGCCCAGGATTGTTGAAACAGGAAATTATCCAAAACGAGCATATGATGAAGTCAAAGTTAGGCTTTCTCAAATAGGCGTATTAGCTCCAAAAAATCCCTTCACGAATTAACATAAATATAAAAGTTTGAGTTTAAAAATTAACCGCATTTTTTTAACTGCCACCCAAGATTTTCTTACTGGAACAGAAGATTTTCTTACTGGAACAGAAGATTTTCTTACTGGGACAGAAGATTTTCTTACTGGAACAAAAGATTTTCTTACAATTCTCTTTTTTCTCCATAAATATAGCCTCAGCCCAAGCCTGGCAAAAAACTATATTGATTATCTTTGATTTACTTGTTTCTAGTTGACGAAAAAGCATCTTTATTAGATTATCTTTTCATACATGAAAAGTAGAGCTGCAAATAAAGTTAATTGGTCTGACCTCTCATATGAAGAAATGATAAAAGCTGTCGAGAAGTTAGCAGGTCCTAAGTCAGATGTTCCATCAGATATTGATGTTCCAGAATGGTCTCCTCAAGCAATTCAAGTTCTAAAAGAAAGATATTTCCTTAAAAATGAAAAAGGCGAGCCGGTAGAAACCGTTCCCCAAATGTGTTGGAGAGTTGCCTGGGAGTTAGCTAAAGCAGAAGTAAAATATGGAAAAACCAAAAAAGAAATTATTGAGTATGCCCGTTCCTACTACAAGTTAATGATTAATAGATGGTTTCTTCCTAACTCACCAACTCTAATGAATGCTGGAAAGGGAAATGGGCTTCAATATAGTGCTTGTTATGTGCTTCCTGTTGAAGATTCACTCCAAGGCATTTTTGATGGAATTAAATATCAGGCTTTAGTTCACCAATCAGGAGGAGGAACTGGCTTTTCCTTTAGTAGACTCCGTCCAGCAGGATCAAGAGTAAAGTCCACAATGGGAGTAGCCTCAGGTCCAGTCTCTTTCATGAGAGTCTACAACGAAGCAACCCAGCAGATAAAACAAGGAGGGATGAGGCGTGGTGCAAATATGGGAATTCTAAGAGTAGATCATCCGGATATCCTAGATTTTATTCATTGTAAAGATGATGGAGTAAGCATCACAAACTTTAACATTTCAGTTACTGCAACAGATAAGTTCATGAAAGCTCTAGCTGAAGACAAGGAATATGATCTCATAGCCCCTCATACAAAAGAAGTGGTAGGCAAGCTTCCAGCCCGTATGGTCTGGGATGAAATTGCAAAAGGAGCCTGGAAGTCAGGGGATCCAGGGATGATATTTATAGATAGAATTAATCAAAGCTCTGCAAATCCAGTAAGGGCAGAAGGTTGGGAAGTAGAATCCACTAACCCTTGTGGTGAACAGCCCCTTTATCCATTTGATGCTTGTAATCTAGGATCAATCTTTTTAAAGTACTATGTCAAAGAAACTCCTGACGGACGTGAAGTGGATTGGGATAAATTAGAAGATTCAGTCAACACTTCTGTAAGGCTTTTAGATTCTGTAATTGAAATGAATCCTTTTCCTCTTCCTCAAATTGCAGATACAGTGAAAAAAATAAGAAGAATTGGACTCGGAGTAGGAGGGTTTGCCGACATGCTTATTCAGCTTGGTATTCCATATGACAGTGAAGAAGCATTAAAGCTTGGAGAAAAAGTAATGAAGTTCATAAACACCCATGCCCATCTAGCATCAGGTGAACTTGCCAAAGAAAGAGGTCCATTCCCACTAGTTAAACAGAGTATCTATAAAGATAATCCAGTAAGAAATAGCACCGTTACAACAATTGCTCCGACAGGATCCATTGGAATATTAGCCAACTGCTACAGTGGAATTGAACCAATGTTTGCAGTTGCATATCAGCACATTGTTAAAAGTGAAGGACGTACTCTTACTTTCGTAGACCCCTATTTTGAAGATATAGCTAAAAAAAGAGGATTTTACTCTGAAGAATTAATGAAGAAAGTAGCCGACCATGGAACATTAAGAGGTATTGATGAAATACCAGATGATGTAAAGAAAGTGTTTGGAACAGCTCATGAAATCCACCCAGATTGGCATGTAAAAATGCAGGCAGCTTTCCAAAAACACACCGATAATGCTGTTTCAAAAACTATTAATCTTCCAAACGATGCAACAGTAGATGATATTAAAAAAGCCTATATGTTGGCTTGGGAAACAGGCTGCCGAGGGATCACAGTCTTTAGAGATGGCTGCAAGCAGGAGCAAGTATTAAACCTGGGTGTTAAAAAAGAGGAAAAGGCAAAAGAAGAAACAAAAGTTGAACCAAAAGAAGAATATGTCACAGTTCTTAAGCCTCGTCCAGTAAAAGTTGAAGGAGCCACTTATAAAATAGGAACTCCTCTTGGAAGTGCATTCATTACAGTAAATCATGATGAAATGGGAAATCCTTTTGAAGTCTTTGTAACAATGGGCAAGGGCGGCTCTGAAGTATCAGCCATGGCAGAAGCCTTAGGAAGATTAATCTCAACAACCTTAAGATTTGGAAATCATCTGCCAGCAATTGAAAGAGCAAAAAATATAGTAGAACAGCTCAAAGGTATTAGTGGGGGAAGATCAGTTGGGTTTGGCCCAAATAAGATTAGAAGTCTTCCTGAAGCAGTCGGTAAGGCAATTGAAATACACTTTGGCCTTATGGGATTGCCTCATGACATGGAAATGCCTGCAGGCAATGGACATGCAACAGATACTGTAATTGATTCCTCTCCCGTTTTAGAAGCAAAAACAAGCCAAGATAAAGAAAAAGAATCCAAGCAAATGTCCCTTGATTCTGATGTTCCACCTCTTTTTGGAAAACAAAAAGATATTTGTCCTTCCTGTGGAGAAGGGACTCTGGTTTATGAGGAAGGCTGCAAGAAATGTTATTCCTGCGCCTACAGCGAATGTTAAATTATTTTTCTACTAAGAAACTGGGGCTCTTGTTGTGGCGAACATCTTTCGTTTAACGAAAGAACTATTCAGTCATTTGAGTAAGTTACGACCCGGCAATGGCCCCAGTAATTTTAAGAATTGATAGATCCACTTTAGCTAAAATATAGGTTATAATTCCCTCGTGGCAATCTACACCAAAAAAGGAGATAAAGGCACTACAAGTTTATATAGCTCACAGCCTGCAACAAGCCAAAGGATTTCAAAAGATTCAATAAGAATTAGAACAATAGGATCAATTGACGAACTTGATTCTTTTTTAGGTCTAGCCAAATCCTTCTGTCTTGATTTAAAGATCCAAAAAATAATTTCAGATATCCAAAGAGATTTGCTTACAATTGGCTCCTGCCTTGCTGGATCCAAGCTCCGTTTCTCAAAGACAAAAACAAAAAAGCTTGAAAAAATGATTGATGTTTGGGAGGGAAATCTACCTAGGCTTTCTCACTTTATCCTTCCAGGGGGCACTCCCTTAAGTGCTCAGCTTCATGTTTCGCGTTCAATGGCACGTCGTGCTGAAAGGGAAGTAACTGCATTATCTGAAGTAGAAAAGGTTCCAGATTCAATTAAAATTTATATGAACCGTCTAAGTGATTTCCTTTTCATGCTAGCAAGATTAACAAATTCAGACCAAAAAATTAAAGAAGAAATCTGGGTAGGGAAGAAGAAGTAAATAGTGTTAAAATGGTTTAGATATGGCACTATTTCCAGAAAGAGGACCACGCATTACAGATTTAGTTAAAGAACGGCCTGAAGAAATTGAGGTTCCACAGTCCATTCCAGAGATCAAAAAGGTTGAAACTAATTTCAAGGCAACTGTTCAAGATGGAGGACGCCAGTTGATCCAAACACCTTTGACTCAGACTGTTACAATTACTATTCCAACAAGTCAGAGTAATCTAATTGCTTGGAGTAAAGGATCAATAACTAATTCCATTACATGGCTTGCCCGTTTTTGGTTAAGAATGCTTCAAAAAGCAGCTCATTTAGGATGGACCGTAGTATGGGGAGGACAAAATGCCAATAACAGATAATCTATACCAAGTTCAATCAATCAATTTTATAGCCATTTTTATAGGAGTTTTTATTTTTGGAGCATTAATGTTTGGGTTAGCGGCAGGTTTCTACCTTTTGCTTACTTATTACAGAAATAGAAACAGAGAAAAAAGATCTATTGACTCAGTTCTTCTTCAAGTTGCAGTTCCAAGGGGCAATGAAATAAAAATTGATGCAATGGACCAGCTTATTTCAAGTCTTTATTCAATCAAAAAAGGTGGATGGAAGCAAAAATATGATATTCAGCCAGTAATTTCTTTTGAAATTGTAGCTAAACAAGAGGATATAAAATTCTATGTCTGGTGTCCAAAAAAGATTCAAGACCTTGTTGAAAAACAAATTAATGGTGCATATGGAGATGCTGAAATTGTAGAAGTTCCAGAATACAACCTCTTTAATGAAGAAGGAAAAGTAGCTTACAAGTCACTTCAATTAAGAAAAGCCAACTTCTATCCAATTAAAGTTTTTAGAGATATGGCAACCGACCCATTAGCTGCGGTTACTTCAGCTTTAGCAAAGATGGGACCAAACGAGGCAGCTGCAATTCAAATTGTAGTTTCACCAGCAGATGCAATTTGGCAAAAAGAAGGAAGAAAATTCATTTCAGACACTAAAAAACAGGAATCAGATCCTGAAAAAGCAAAGTTTTCAGTAGGTGCCAAAGCACTAGAAGCCGTTGAAGGTAAAATTACAAAACCAGGCTTTGAGGTAGTTATTAGAATAGTTGCAGTTTCTCCAACTGAAGAAGGAGCTAAAGTCCACATTTCAAACCTTTCAACTGCCTTTGAACAGTTTGCAGGTGAACAAAATGGTTTTAAAGGAAGAAAAATTAGAAGAAAGGAATTCTTCATGGAAGATTTTCTATACAGGTATCAGCCAATGTTTAATATTTGGGGAAATCATATTTCCATTCTTAATTCAGAAGAATTGGCAACAGTTTTCCATTTTCCAAACAAACAAATAACAACCCCCCATATTTTTTGGGTCACAGCCAAATCAGCTCCTGCTCCAGCTGAAATTCCTCAAGAAGGATTATATCTGGGAATGAGTAGCTACAGAGGAATTAAAAGAAAAGTCTACATTGGAGATGAAGACAGATTAAGACACACCTATATTATTGGAAGAACTGGAACTGGGAAATCAGAGTTCTTAAAAGACATGATTCTCCAGGATATCAAAGCAGGTAAAGGCTTGTGCTTCATGGATCCTCACGGAGAAACACTCCAAGACATCATGAAGTTAATTCCTCCAGAGAGAGCTGAAGACGTAATTTACTTTAACCCAGGTGACACTGACCGACCCATGGGTCTTAATCTTTTAGAAGCCAAAACAGAAGATCAAAAGCACTTTGCAGCTACAGCAGTTATTAATATGATGTATAAACTTTTTGATCCATATAAAACTGGAATTGTAGGACCAAGGTTTGAGCACGCTGTAAGAAATGCAATGCTTACTGCCATGGCAGAAGAGGGAAGTACTTTTGTTGAAGTAATGAGAATTTTAACCGATTCCAGATTTGTTCAAGAGCTTCTTCCCAAAGTTACAGACCCAATTGTCAGACGTTACTGGACAGACCAAATTGCCCAGACTGCTGATTTCCATAAATCAGAAGTTTTGGACTACATTGTTTCTAAGTTTGGAAGATTTGTCACAAACCGCATGATTAGAAACATTATTGGTCAATCTCAATCTTCATTCTCACTCCGTGAAGTAATGGATCAAAAGAAAATATTGTTAATTAATCTGGCAAAAGGAGAAATTGGAGAAGAAAATTCAAGCTTCTTGGGTCTAATCTTAGTTCCAAGAATTTTGATGGCAGCTCTTTCTCGTCAAGATGTTGACGAATCCCAAAGACCAGACTTTTATTTATATGTTGATGAGTTCCAAAATTTTGCTACCCCTGATTTTGCAGTAATGCTATCTGAAGCAAGAAAATATAGGCTTGGGCTCTGTGTAGCCAACCAATTTATAGGCCAGGTTGAAGAAGAAGTTAAGAATGCAGTTTTTGGAAATGTAGGAACTATAGTTTGTTTTAGAGTAGGTGTTTCAGATGCAAACTACTTAGCCCATGAATTCGCACCTGTCTTTGGTGAAGATGATCTTTTAAATGTGGAAAGATATCATGCATTTATTAAAACCATAGTTAATAATGAGCCAGCTCAGCCTTTTTCAATGGATTTAACAAAAGACATTAAAGCCGAACGTGCTCAGGAAAACCCAAGGATGGCAGAAATCATTAAAGAAATGAGTAGGCTTAGATATGGAAGAGATGTGAGGCTAGTTGAAGCAGAAGTGACAAGGCGTGCTAAACTATAACTCCAATGGCACAGCCAGAATTATGCATCCGCTGCGGTAGACAGCTAGTTCCAGATCACAAAAACATTGCCTTTTACACCTGTAATGGAACACCTACAGACCCGCATCCAGATTATGATCTCTCATCTAAATTTGTAGTGGATGAATACGAAGAAACATGGATTCCTAAAAAACCTCAAAAAGAACCAAAAATCAAAGAATCCATGGTAAAATAGGATTGTTTAATGGGCGTGTAGCTCAGCGGTAGAGCGCTACTCTTATAAAGTAGATGTCCATGGTTCGATCCCATGCACGCCCACAGCTTCAGTCAGAAGACAACTATCTGGTATAATACACTCTATGAGTATTGAGCATGGTGTCCAAAAGATTCTGGGTAGATTCCTGTCTGAAAGTAGCGGGCCAGTACCTACCTTAAGACCTGATCCTGAACCAAGAGAGTGGGTTAGGTTTAACCCAACTATCAATGAAAAAACTGGGCAATTAGAAGTGCATGGAGGATGGGAAATCAAAAATGGGTCAAGAACGGTAAGCGTATATACAAACGGTCGGGTTGAAGTCACGAGAGAAGACAAAGGATGTATAGCCCTTGAAGACTCAGGTGGTTTAGGGATAGTTCAGAAGTATTTATCATCTGATTCTCTTGATGAAGTAAGAGATTTAATAAGAAATCTTAATGTTTCCTCAGAAATGGTAGAAATTAATGGAGGACAGTATTTGTATTATCCATTAGAAAATTAATAGCAGAAATCAGATAAAATTCCAGAAGGTTGGGGAATATTTTTCAAAGCTCTTCTAGTTTTTGTTTCTTTCCAGTTTCTTTTACTTGTGCAATTTCAAGATATCTTTCTGTTGTAGAAAGTCTTTTATGTCCAGCTACTTGTGAAATTGTAACTAAATCAACTCCTCTTTTAAGATTTTCTACTATGAATGTAGTTCTTAAATCATTAACGCTAAACTTTCCAATTTCAGCTTTTTGCATATATCTATCAATAGCAGCTCTAATATTTCTAATGGCCAGTGGTTTTCCATTCTTACTGACAAATAGGTAAGGGGAGTCTGATTTTGGTCTATCTTTAAGATAGTTTTCCAAAGCTTCTTTAGCAGGAGTATCAAGTGGAATTGTTCTTTCAGGTTGTGTTGCATATGCCTCAATTCTTACTTCATTTCCTTTTACATCAGCTGTTTTTAAATTGGCAACTTCTGAAATTCTCATTCCAGTTTGAAGTATAAGCTCCACTATTGCTGCAATTCGCCTGTCTCCTCTTACTACATCTCTTAATGCTCTATATTCCATTTGAGATAAATACTTAGGCATTGAAGCTTCAATCCTTGGATGCCCAACATCATGTGATACATCTCCACTTACAATATTTTGATCTTTCATCCATCTAAAAAAAGTTTTTACTGCATTTAATTTACGTGAAGTAGATTTTGGAGTGTACTTTTGAGAAAGAAGCCAATCTCTAAATGATTCCAGATCCTCTGATTTGACTTGATCAGCCATTACTTTATTCTTGCTGATTAAGTATGAAACAAGCTGTTCAAGGTCTGCTCTGTAAGCTAGAATAGTGGCAGGAGATCTGCCAATAGCTCGAAGGTTGTCAATAAATTGTGGAACTATTTTACTTAAGGGCTGTTTCATATAATATCCTATATTTTATCATATAAAACCTATGTTTCAAGAAAGACTTAAGAGAATAATTCATAATATTAGATTAATAACAAACATTTTAATTATTGTTGTAATAATTTTACTTTCGCTTTCACTCTTAGGAAGTATTAAAAAAATCCTTAATGCAAATCAAAAACTGACAGAAGCTAAAAACAAAATTGAAGCTGCCCAGAAAGAACAAGAAGAACTCAAAAAAAAGGTGGCAGAAGCCAAAAGTCAGGAATTTATAGAAAAGGAAGCAAGAAACAAATTAGGATTAGCAAAAGCTGGAGAAATTATAGTAGTTCTTCCTGATGCCCAAACTCTAAAACTCTTAGCTCCCACTCCTGAAAAAGAAGAAAATTTTCTGCCTGATCCTAACTGGAAAAAATGGGCAAAACTGTTTTTCTAAATCTTGTTACGGGGTGGAATGAAGTTAAAATTTTTTAACTTATGAGTGTGTAATTATTCTTCTAAGATTTTAAACCAGAAATGGATGTTGACTTTAAGTGAGTACGAATGTATAATCTTGTATAAGTTATGAAAAATCTACTTTCAATTCAAGATGCAGCCAATTTTCTAGGTGTCCATCCTGAAACCTTGAGACGTTGGGATAGGGAAGGAAAACTAGCAGCTGTGAAGGTTGGGGATCGAGGTGATCGTTGGTATAGGCAGGAAGATTTATTAAAGACGAAATTTGGCTCTTTACCTGAAAAATACAAAGAATTTACTATTATGCCCTACAGCCAAGGATTTGAAATTTCCTCTGGCACTCTTATGAGGATAGCCTCATTTATTGTTACCAAAGATAATTTAATTTCAGGCTTTGCTTTTACAGATGGAGGGATGTTGCTTCATATGTCGCATCCCCACTTAAAAGATGAGAAGTTGCTTGAGGATGCAAAACAGATTATTAGATCCTCTATTGATAACAATCAGCTAAAACATTTAGAGGAATATACCTTTGAATATTACCCCTCAAATTTTATCCAAGTAAATGACCCCAAATGGTGGACTAAAGCTCTAAAGAGAATTTATGGATAAAAATTCACAAAGGAAAATAATAGAAGATAAAATTAGAGGTTTAGAAGGTAATTCATTTCAGGAATTTTGTGATAGATTGTGTTTGAGCCTATTCCCAGATGACTACACGCCTGTTAGGCCAGGAGGGGTCGAGGGTGATACTAAAAATGATGGATATTGTCCAAAAGCTCGCATTTTTTTCCAAGCCCATGCTACCAGAGGGGAGAGTTTAAGTAAGACTAAATCAAAAATTAAAAGCGATCTTGCAGGTTGCAGAGCTAATTATAGTGGTGTTCGAAGGTGGGTTTATTTAACAAATGATACTCTAGCTGGTGCAATACACAAATCGACTGACGTTTTGAGACAGACACACCCGAATTTAAAGATAGAATTGTGGGATCACAAAATGATAGCGGATAAAATTTCTAATCTGCCTCAGGACATAATTAACTACATTTTGGATATAAATCTTTTGGGTGACAGTAAAATTCTAGCTGAAGTAAAAGAGCTTTTAGGAGGTAAAAAAGGTGAAGGTTCTAAAGATATAGCTTCCTCCGCAGAACAAAATCAGCAAAGAGATATCAAGGTAGGTTTTACAGGGAATAAACCACCATCTAAAAAAGGTAAAAGTGAAGATTATAAAAAGGTTGTATCCCTATATAAAGGGCAACCCACAAAAGAAGATTTATTAGAAGTTAGAAAGATTGTCTATTCCTCAGAAGATCAAGAGGCTATTTTACAAGCAATATTGGCTTTAGTTTCATGGTATAAATATTCACCTGACACAGCAGAAGATCAGAATACTTTAATAGATTTAGGCATACAAACAGCATTAAATATGAAAGCTAAAGATGCTGAAGCTATTCTGAGAGCTGAAAAAGGAATCAATGTTTCTACTCAATTCGTTCTTCTAGATTTGGAGGGTTGGGGAAAAATAATAATGACAAATAGCCTTGGCTGGCCAGTCATAACCCCGCAGGAGCAAGCAGCGATTATTGGTCGACTAAAGTCATTAGATTTGGAATTTAAAGAATTATTCAGAACTGCCATAAATAAAGCCATAGAGTCTAAAAACTACTTGGCAGTTTCGAGGATTTTTTCCATGATAGGTTCAGCAGCAGGTGGAAGAGCTCAACATTTTACCCATTTAGGTCTAAAAGATAGGGCGGAATTTGAAAAGAAAGTGTGCAAGAGTTCGTTTATGTACGCAAAGGGTATTTTAATAAACGCCAATGATAAAGCAGAGTTAGCATTACTAATGCACAACTTTGCTAATGCGTTAAGAGGCTTTGGCGAGAAAGAAGAGGCTTTGGACTTAGTTAATAAGGCAATTAAAATTGCAAAAGAAAATAAAGTCGAGAATTTCATGGATAAGGCCCAACAGTTGAAAGATATGATATTACATCCGGTATCAATTATCCCTTCGCAAAAGCCAAGTTAGATCCCTCCTCTAATACTACTGTGTTGCGGGGCTGGGAGTTGAACCCAGCCTGGAAGATTATGCATCTGTAATCTCACATTACTGTGAGTGTCGGACTATATCATCATCCTGAAATTCAGGAGCTCGGCGTTTAGTCTCTACGGTGTCCTTAAAAATTTATAAGGTTCCCTCGGTATTGACCTAAAATTAGGTTGTCCACCGATATAGCCAAGTTTGCTTTGAAAATTACTTCTCAAAGGGCCCATTCTACTAGCCTTCCGTGCATCCGTACACTACCCCGCATGTAAACGAACAGGCTAATTATAGTCTTGAAAGCAATAAATATCAATTTGTATTTGACTAAGAGAGTACTAGAGAGTAATATGAGCATATACATCAGAAGAGGAAGTTCGAATGGCAAAATACGAATTAAGACTAAAGGCACGTGAGATGCGAAAAAGAGGGAAAAGCGTTAAAAAAATTTCAGAAGAGCTTCATATATCAAAAAGCACAGCAAGTATTTGGGTTAGAGATATTATCCTTTCTGTGAGGCAGCTAGAAGAACTTAAAAAAAGTATGATCAAAGGAAGTGAGCTGGGAAGGGTAAAGGGAGCTTTAATACAGAAAGAAAGACGACTTAAGTTAATAGCAGAATGCAACAAAGAAGGCTCAAAAACAATCCAAAACATATCTAAAAGAGAACTTTTTCTAACCGGACTTGCCTTGTATTGGGCAGAAGGATCCAAAAAAGATGGAAGACTAACATTTTGTAATTCAGATCCAAATGTTATTAAATTCATGATCAAGTGGTTAAAAGAGAGTTTCGGTATAGATAAAGATAGGCTTGTGCTAAGGGTGGGAATAAATGAGATGCATAAAGAAAGGGAAGAAGTAGTTAAAAAGTATTGGTCTGAATTAACTGGAATACCACTGTCTCATTTCCACAAAACCAGCTTTAAAAAGTCTAAAGTGCATAAGGTTTACGACAATTATGATGACCATTTTGGCACGCTAGATGTATTGGTTTTGAAACCTGGAGAACTTTATTATAAAATATTAGGTCTGATAAGGGCATTACCCAATGCCAACGTAGCTCAGCGGTAGAGCAATCGTTTCATAAGCGATCGGTCATTGGTTCGAACCCAATCGTTGGCACATCTTCTTTAAAATCCTCTTAAGTTAATGTAAGATTGCGGTATGGCTACAAAAAGAATATTAACTGGTGACAGACCAACTGGAAAAATGCACCTTGGTCATTATGTGGGGAGCTTGAAAAATAGAGTAAAGCTTCAGGATTCATATGACCAATTTGTGATGATTGCTGATGTCCAAGCTCTAACTGACAATTTTGAAAATCCTCAAAAAGTAGCAGACAATATTAAAGAACTTCTTTTAGACTATCTATCTGTTGGAATAGACCCTAAAAAAACTACAATTCTTATTCAATCTCTCATACCTGAAATTGCTGAACTTACTGTTTTTTATTTAAATCTTGTAACCCTAGAAAGAGTATTAAGAAACCCAACTGTAAAAGATGAAATTAAGCAAAAAGGCTTTGGAAAAAACATTCCTGCAGGATTTGCAGTCTATCCTGTTTCTCAAGCTGCAGATATTGCAATTTTTAATGCCAACTTAGTTCCAGTAGGTGAAGATCAGCTCCCCATGATTGAACAAACAAGAGAAATAGTTAGAAAATTTAATTCACTATATAAAGAAGTATTTGTAGAACCTGAAGCCTTGGTAGGAGAAGTTAAGAGACTTCCTGGTATTGATGGAAACTCAAAGATGAGCAAAAGTCTGGGAAATGCCATTTACCTTTCTGATTCAGAAGCAGATCTTAAAAAGAAAGTAATGGGGATGTATACAGATCCAAAAAGAATTCATCCCACAGATCCAGGAAATCCAGAAGGAAATCCAGTATTTATCTATCTTGATGCCTTCGGTTCTGATAAAGAAAAAATAAAAGAATTTAAACAAAGATATAAAGAAGGAAAAGTAGGGGATGTTGAAATTAAAGAATATCTTTTTGAAGTTCTCAATAATTTCCTTAAACCCATTAGAGAAAAAAGAGAAGCTCTCAGTAAAAACCCAGCTGAATTAAATAGAATCTTGGAAGAAGGAACTCAAAGGGCAAGAAAAGTTGCCAGTCAAACTATGGAAAAAGTACGCCAGTCTATGAAGATAAATTATTTTAAATAAATGGATCCTATTTCAATTGATGATTTCCAAAAGTTAGATATTAGAGTTGGGACCGTTGTGGATGCTTCTGTTCCTGAGTGGTCCCATTGGGTAACGAAGTTAGAAGTTGATTTTGGAAAAGAATTGGGCAAAAGAGTAATTTTTGCAGGAATAATGAAATTCTACAAATCTGAAGATCTTGTTGGGAAGCAGTTTCCTTTTGTAGTAAATATGAAACCTAAAAAGATGGGACCCGAAGGTGATACTAGTAATGGAATGATGCTTGCAGCATCTATGAAATTAGAAAAGGACGAAAAAAGTGAAGAAGAAGAAAAGCCAATTCTTTTTAAGCTTTCTCAAAAAGTTCCTAATGGAACAAAAGTGAGATAAAGCTAAATGCTCCTATTTTCGTGTTATAATCTGGTATTAAAGAAAAGATTTAGAATAAACATATGAAAGAAAAACGTCCAGTAGTCAAACTAAAAGTTAATCTTTTTAAAGTAGGTTTAGTAGTTTTATCCATTTTATTAATTGCTCCTTTCTTTTTGGCCTTTTTTCAAACCCAAATCGACAATAGCCACATAGATCTATCAAATGCTCTGCAAGATATGAAAGATGATAAGGTGGACAAGGTATCAGTTGAAGGAAACAAACTCATTTTTACCTATAAAGATAAAAGTACTAAAGTTGCAACAAAAGAAGACAGCATTTCTTTTCCAGAACTTTTAAATCGTGCAAACATTGACCCTACTAAAGTTAATTACAGTATCTCAGACCAAACAGTAACTAGAGCAGTTGGTGAATTAGCAAGTATTATAATACCTCTTCTTTTGATGGGTGGTCTTTTGTTTTTATTTTTAAGATCCCAGAATAAAGGAGCTCAAGACATATTTTCTTTTGGAAGATCCCGTGCAAAATTATTTTCTAAAGGAAAACAAGCAACAACTTTTAAAGATGTAGCAGGAGTAGATGAAGCCAAAAAAGAGCTTTCTGAAGTAGTTGATTTTTTAAAACACCCATCCAAATATAGAGCAATGGGTGCCCGCACCCCCAAAGGCGTTCTTCTTTTTGGTCCAGCAGGAGTTGGAAAAACTCTTCTTGCTAGAGCAGTTGCAGGTGAAGCAGGCGTTCCATTTTTCTCAATGGCTGGTTCGGAGTTTATGGAAATGTTAGTCGGAGTAGGAGCTAGCCGTGTAAGAGATTTGTTTGGAACAGCCAAAGCCTCAGCCCCTTCAATTATTTTCATTGACGAAATTGATGCAATAGGACGCCAAAGAGGTCGTGGAGGATATGTTGGAGGTCATGATGAAAGAGAGCAGACCCTTAATCAGATATTAGTTGAAATGGATGGCTTTACTCCAAATGATAATGTTATTGTAATTGCAGCAACTAATAGAGGAGATCTTCTGGATCCAGCACTTTTAAGACCAGGTAGGTTTGATAGACGAATTACTCTTGATATGCCTGACAAGGAAGGCCGTCTCGATATTCTTAAAATCCATGCCAAAGGCAAAAAGTTTTCTAAAAATGTAAATTGGAGCCGTGTTTCAGATAGAACAGTAGGGTTTTCAGGAGCAGATCTTGAAAATATGTTAAATGAAGCAGCAATCCATGCAGCCAGATCTGACAAACACGAAATTGAAATGGAAGATATTGAAGAAGCTGCAACCAAAGTAAAAATGGGACCAGCCCGTCACAGGCTTCAATCAAAAGAAGACAGAGAAATAACAGCCTATCATGAAGCAGGGCATGCCATTGTTACCCATATTTTGCCTAAAATGGATCCAGTCCACAGAATTTCAATAGTTGCTCGTGGAATGAGTCTAGGCCACACCCTTATTCCCCCAGCTGCAGACCGCACCCATGAAACAAAATCCCGTCTTATCGAGCAAATTGCAGCAATGTTAGGTGGCCGTGCTGCTGAAGAAGTTATATTTGGTGATATTACAGCAGGTGCTTCAAATGATATTGAACATGCAACCCGTGTGGCCCGTGCAATGGTTGTGGATTTTGGAATGAGTAATCTCGGGCCTGTTAATCTTGGTCCGCAAGTTGGATATGATGATTTTGGAAATGCCAACTGGATGGAGCCGTCTCAAGTATCACCTGCCATGCAGGAAAAAATTGACAAAGAAGTAGGAGGAATAATGGAAAAAGCACACAAAACAGCACTTGTTATTGTGAAGAAAAACAAAAAACTTCTTGATAAAGTAGTTAAAGCACTTCTTGAAAAAGAGACAATTGATAGAGATGATTTTGAAAAAATTGTAGGTCCAAAGCCTTCATTTGCTAAAATAACTGTGTGACTAAACTAATTCTTATTGATGGAAATGCCATTCTTCACAGAGCCTATCATGCTCTTCCTCCATTAACATCTAAAGATGGAGTGCAGATAAATGCAGTGTATGGATTTATTTCAATGCTACTTGGTATTGTCACAACTCTTAAGCCAACTCATATTGCAGTTTGCTTTGACACTCCCAAACCAACTTTTAGACATGCCCAATATATAGGATACCAAGCCCATAGACCTCGTCTTGAATCAGATCTTTCTTCTCAGTTTGAAATTATTTACAAAGTTTTAGATGCAATGGATATCCCTATTTATAAACAGGAAGGATATGAAGCAGATGACGTTTTAGGAACTATTGCAAAACAAACTGAAAAGGTAGATGAAGTAGTAATTGTCACAGGTGACCGTGACATTCTCCAGTTGGTTGATGGTAGAGTAAAAGTATACATGCCAGTCCGTGGACTATCAGAAGGAAAAGTATATGGAGAAAATGATGTGGTAGAAAGATTAGGGGTAAAACCAAATCAGATTGTAGATTACAAAGCATTAGTGGGGGATTCATCTGACAACTATCCAGGCGTCCCAGGAGTGGGTCCCAAAACTGCAATCTCACTAATTGAAAAATATCAAACATTAGAAAAAATATATGAAAACCTAGCTCTTATTTCTCCAAAAGTTTCAAAAAAATTAGCAGAAGGAATAGAGTCAGCAGGCATGTCAAAAAAGCTTGCAACCATTGTTTGTGATGTTCCAGTTACATTTCATCTAGAAAAAGCGCAAAAATGGGATATAGACAATAAAAAAACACTCAATCTTTTTGAGAAGTTTGGCTTTAAAACATTAACTCAAAGAGTAATAAAAGTAGGTAAAAAGGTTGATGAAGAAAAACAAATGAGTCTGGTATGACAAAAATTGCAATCACACACGATTACTTAATAGATTATGGAGGAGCAGAACAAGTTCTTCTTGCTCTTCATGATATATATCCTGCTGCTCCAATTTTTGTATGCATCAAAGACAAAAAAAAGATGGGAAAGTTCTGGGAGAAGTTTGAAAAACTAAACGTTAAAACTTCCTGGTTCCAGTATATTCCATTTTCTTCCAAATTAATTTCTCCCTTAAGGTTTCTTCTTCCTGCTATCTGGGGAAGTTTTGATCTTTCAAAGTTTGACCTAATTATTGATAGTTCAAGTTGGGCAATCACTCGTGGTTTTAAAACCAGAAAGAACCAGATAGAAATTTGCTACTGTCACACACCTCCTAGGTATTTATATGGTTTTGACACTTCAAGAAGATGGAAAGAAAAGTGGTATAGAAAGGCAGTTGATATTTATGCAGCTTTAGTTAACCGTTTCATGAGAATATATGATGCTAAAGCTTCTAAAAAAGTAGATTACTTCATTGCAAATAGTGCCAATACCGCAAATAGAATTGAAAAATACTACCAGCGTAAAGCAGATGTAATCTATCCTCCTGTTGAAGTTGAAAGAATAATAAATTCTAAATTAACCCCCAAAGATGGTAATTATTTTCTAACAGGTGGAAGAATGGTTGCAGCCAAAAACTTTCATCTTGTTATTAAAGCATGTGAGAAAGCCAAAGTTAATCTAAAGATTTTTGGCTCTGGAATATTAGAAGAAGAATTAAGAAAGATATCGGGAAATAACATTGAATTCTTAGGAAAACTAAATGATGAAGAACTAATTTCATATTACAAAGGCGCAAATGCTTTCATAGCAGCTCAAAAAGATGAAGACTTTGGAATGACTGTTGTTGAAGCCCAGGCGGGAGGTACTCCTGTCATTGCATATAAAGGTGGAGGATATTTAGAATCAGTAATAGAATCAAAAACAGGAATATTTTTTGATGAACTAACAGCTGATTCCATAGTTTCTGCAATATCTAAATTAAAAAGAGTTAGTATCAAATCTTCTGAATGTGTTAAAAATGCAAAAAGATTTGAGAAAGCTAGATTTGAAAAAGAAATAAAGCAATATATACTAAACCATGCCAGAACTTCCTGAAGTAGAAACAGTTAAAAGAGGATTAAACAAATATCTTGTTGGACACACTATTATTGATGTTGATCTTCACACTCCAAAAGTTTTTACAGGAAATCCAAAAGACTTAATTGGTGGGAAAATAAAAGTAGTAAGACGTTTTGCCAAAGTTCTTTCAATTGATCTGTCAAATGGATACTCAATTGTAATTCACATTAAATTAACAGGCCAGCTTATTTATAGAGGGCCAAATCTTTCAAATCCTCCACAAATATCTAAAAAAGTCCAAGGTTTGGGTGACAAACATACTCACGTAATTTTTAAATTAGACAAAAATGGTCTTCTTTACTACAACGATGTTAGAAAATTTGGATGGATTAAAGTGATAAAAACAACAGATGTAGAAAAATCATCATTCATTGGGAAGCTTGGCCCAGAACCATTCGGAAAGTTAACCAAGGATTTATTTAAAAATATTGTTTCTAAGCCTAAAACTCCCATTAAGGTTGTAATTATGGACCAAGAAAAAATAGGTGGAGTAGGAAATATCTATGCTAATGATGCCCTTCTTCTTTCAAAAATTCACCCCAAAAGACCAGCTAGTAGCCTAACCTCTTCTGAACAAGAAACTTTATACGACAATATATTAAAAGTTTTGAAAAAGGGAATTGAAAGTGGAGGAGCAAGTGAGCTTTCTTTTGTCACAGCAGGTGGTACAGAAGGACAGTACCAAAACCATTTTATAGCATATGGAAAAGAAGGAACAATCTGTCCCATATGCAAAAAAGAAAAAATAGAAAAGATTAGAGTTGGCGGACGCGGAACTTACTTCTGTCCCAATTGCCAAAGGATTAAATGATTCAAAAAATAAGGCTCAAGGATTTTAGAAATTTTAAGGATTCTGTATTTGAGTTTTCTCCTAATACTACTGTAATTATTGGTCCCAATGCCTCAGGTAAAACAAATCTTTTAGAATCTCTTTTCCTTCTTTCTACTGGGAAAAGTTTTAAAGCAAGTTTAGAAGAAGAGATGATTAACTATAATGAAGAATTAGCAAGGGCAAAAGGACTTCTAGAAGATAAATCCACTCTTGAAGTTGTTTTAACAAAAGGCCAGATGTCAGTTGGAGATGATAGGTATGAAAAAACTCCCAGAAAAAAGCTTCTTGTAAAAGGAATTTCTAAAAGACTCATAGATTTTGCTGGAATTTTTAAAGTAGTGCTTTTTGCTCCACAAGACCTGGATTTAGTAAGTGAGTCACCAAGTATCAGAAGAAAATTTTTAGATAGTGTTATGTCCCAGGTAGATAGAGAATATAGGCGTGCTCTTCTTTCATACGAAAAAGGTGTAAGACAAAGAAACAGAATCTTACAAAAAATAAGAGATGAAGGGGCTTCCCGTTCTCAACTTCTTTTCTGGGACAAACTCTTAATTAAAAATGGAGATTATATATCTGAAAAAAGACAGGATTTAATTTCATATATTAATACCACACCTGCCTTAGAAGACCAGGAATTTACTATTTTGTATGACAAAAGTGCAATTAGTGAAGAAAGACTTGTGGAGTATGCCCAAGAAGAAGTAGCAGCTGCTACCACTCTTGTTGGTCCCCATAGAGATGATTTTGTCTTTGAGATTGGCAAAAAAAGAAATCTAGCAAAATATGGAAGTAGGGGAGAACAACGAATGGGAGTACTCTGGATTAAACTTGCCGAGCTTTCCTACATTGAAAAAGAGGCTGGTGTAAGACCAACGCTCCTTTTAGATGATATATTTTCAGAACTGGATGACAAACATAGAGACGTAGTTTTAAGTTTTGCAAAGAAGCAGCAAACTATAATAACAACCGCTGATCCGCATTTCATCCTTGACACAGATGAGCTAATCAAAATAGAATTGTGACAATTATGGCAAGAGAAATAGTCAGAGATGAAAATCAGCAACCACTTCTTGATCTAGCAAAACTAGACAAAACCCAGGAAAAACGAGTTGATGAGGAAGCAATTCAACCAGAACCGGTATTTACCATTCGGCCCCCACGTAAAAATAGAAGTTTAAATGGAGAGAAAAGACTCCTAGACCATCTAGACCAAAGCAATAATTAATCCTTCTTGAATTTTGCTAAAAAATACGTAATAGCTACTGCAATCAATGTAATTATTAAAGCATATATAACAAGTGAGATTAATCCTGAATTTCCTCCAAAGAAAGGCTTTATGTAGTTATTTATAAGTTCCTGTATAACTTGATTCCATGCGAGCGCTGCAACCATCCAAAGCTTGCAGTTACTAAATTCAGCAACTGATTAATAGTTTCCTTTCTTAAAGATCTCTCTTTTTTTGTCTCCTTTTTTTTAGCCATTACTAAGGTCGGGTATGCTATTATAAAACCAATATGATTTTTAATAAACAAGTTCATCATTTTGATAAAGCTAATCTAAAAAAACTTTTTAAACCTGCAGGCACTTCAAATGGAGAAGATAATGGCCAAGTAACAATTATCGGCGGATCCTCCCTTTTCCACGGAGCACCCATTTTGCCTTTAATAGTAGCTTCCAGAATTGTAGATATGGTTTTCTTTGCCACTCCTGAAAAATCTGTAGGAATGGTTGCCCAAAATCTTAAATCAAAATTAATGTCCTTTATTTGGATTCCTTGGGAGGATAAAGAGGAATATATTAAAAAATCAGATGCGATTTTAATTGGTCCCGGTTTTATGAGATTTGGAAGTGAGAAAACTCCAAATGGAAAAAGGCATATTGAATGCGATGAAGAGTGTCAAAAAACAAAAGAAATAACAAAAGCCCTTTTAACAAAATTTCCAAATAAAAAATGGGTAATTGATGCAGGATCACTTCAAACAATGGATCCGGATTGGATTCCTTCCAATGCAATTCTTACTCCTAATAAAAAAGAATACCAAATTCTTTTTGGCAAAATGGATCCAGAAGTTGCAGCCAAAAAATACAATTGCATTATTGTTATTAAAGGTCCAACAACTCTTGTTTATTCTAAAGAAGAAATAATAGAAGTACATGGAGGAAACCCAGGTCTTACAAAAGGGGGAACAGGAGATGTTCAAGCAGGTCTAACTGCCGCCCTATTAGCTAAAAATGATCCACTCCTTTCAGCTTGTGCAGGTGCCTTCATAGTTAAGGCAGCAGCAGATGAACTGCAAAAAGAAAAAGGAGTTTATTACAATGCTGATGATCTAGCAAATAAAATCCCTCAGACACTTTCTTCTTTGATCTGATCTTGTTTTCCGCAAAATCTGCGTTAAAATATGGCTATGTATGCTCCTAAGTTTGTAATATCAAATAAAATATTAAAAAATATTGGTGCAATTGAAGCCAGCAAAGAAGTCATTGAAAATGCTCCGCTTGTTCCTTCCTTTGAAAAACAGTTCCAAACAGATGCTTTAACAAGAACTATCTATCATGGAACCCACATTGAGGGAAATGATCTAACTATGATTCAAACTAAAAAAGTACTTGAAGGCCAAGAAGTTTACGGCCGTGCTCGCGATGTCCAAGAAGTAATCAATTACAGAAATGCAATGAATGTTTTAGAAAGAGTAAGAACTGAAAAAGGGGATTACAATGCAAAAGATCTTTTAGAAATTCATAAATATGTTGTTGAAAAAATAGTCTCTCCTGAAAAAATAGGAGTTCTAAGAACAAGCCAGGTTGTAATTAGAGAAGAAGGAACAGGAAGAGTAATTTTTACTCCTCCACCTTTTGTTGAAGTACCTTATTTAATTGAAGATTTTTTTACTTGGCTTAATTCACCTTTCTCCCAAGATATTCATCCAGTTCTTAGAGCTGGCATTACTCACTATGTTTTAGTTTCCATTCATCCTTTTGTAGAAGGAAACGGTAGGGCAATTAGAGCATTTACACTCTTAGTTCTTCTTAAGGAAGGATATGACATCAAAAGATTTTTCTCACTTGAAGAACACTTTGACCGTGACTTAGCTTCCTATTATGATGCATTTGCAGTAGTAGATACTCAGTCAAAAAATATTGCAGGACGTGATCTTACTCCCTGGCTTGAGTATTTCTCAGAAGTGGTTGCTGTTGAACTTTCAAAAATAAAAGAAAAGGTAAGAAAGCTTTCCATTGATACTCGTCTTAAAGTAAAAATTGGTGAGCAAGTAGCTCTCTCAGAGCGTCAAATGAGACTTGTTGAATATCTTTCTGACCAGGGATTTTCCATTATGAAAGATCTTAAAAGCATACTTCCCATGGTTTCAGAAGACACCGTACTTCGTGACCTGAAAGATCTCATGGACAAGGGTATAATTAAAAAAGAAGGAGCAACAAAAGCTGCAAGATATGTTATAAATGCATCAAACTAAAAATATATGAAGATAAGTGAGTTTAGTAACTACCTCCAAAAACTAGAAAGTACAGCCTCAAGAAATGAGATAACAGAAATTCTTGCCAGTCTTTTTGAAAAATCAAGTAAAGAAGAAATTGATAAAATAGTATATCTTTCACTAGGTACTCTTGCTCCATCTTTTAGAAACATCATATTTAATATCGCTGATCAAATGATGATTAGAGTTCTTGCAAAAGCATACTCAGTTGATATTGAAAAAGTAAAAGAACAATATAGGGAAAAGGGAGATTTAGGAACTGTTGCATATAAATATGCCAAAGCAAAAGGAGATGGCCAAGAAGTATCAAGTGTGTATGACAAATTAGTTGAAATTGCCAAAGAAGGGGGAGAAGGAAGCCAAGAAAGAAGAGTGGAAAAGATGTCTAATCTTTTTAAGTCTCTAGACCCTCTTTCAGCAAAGTTTGTTGCAAGAATTCCATTAGGAAAATTAAGGTTAGGTTTTTCAGATCTGACTATAATTGATGCCCTTTCTTGGTATGAAAAGAAGGATAAGTCAGGAAAGAAGGAACTAACACATGCATATGAAGTTCTTCCTGATATTGGACTTCTTGCCAAAAAAGTAAAGGAGTTAGGAATTAAAAAAGCAACTTCCAATCCCAAGCCAGTTTTAGGAATTCCCATTGCTCCAATGCTTGCTCAAAGAATAGGAAACCCATCTGAGATGATTAAGAAAATGGGCAAAGTTGCAGTAGAACCGAAGTTTGACGGAGTTCGTGTTCAAATCCACTTTAAAAAAGGCAAAAAAGTTCATGCCTTTACAAGAAACTTGCATGACATATCAGAAATGTTTCCAGAGCTTGAAAAAGTAGGGGAGCATCTAAATGCAAATGAAATAATACTAGATACTGAAGGAATTGGAATTGATGAAAAAACAAAATCTCTTCTTGATTTTCAAACAACTATGACCAGAAGAAGAAAGCACGAGATAAATGAATTTGCCAACCGAATTCCAATTACTTTCTATGTCTTTGATGTCATGTATGTAAATGGAAATAGCCTAATGGACAAACCCTACCTAGAAAGAAGAGAAATCTTAAAAAAGGTAGTTTTAGGAAATTCTCTTTTAAGATTAGATGAAGAAATTGCAACAGATAACCCTCAAGTAATATCTAGTTTATATGCTCAAAAAAGAAAAGAAGGACTAGAAGGAATAATGGTTAAAAAAATAGATAGTGAATATGTCCCAGGACGAACTGGGTGGCGCTGGGTAAAAATGAAGCAAACAGAGTTAACCCAAGGTAAGTTAACAGATACTGTAGATGGAGTAGTAATGGGCTACACAGTAGGTCTTGGTAAAAGAGCAAGCTTTGGTCTAGGGCAATTTTTGGTAGGAGTTAAAGATGGTGAACAAATAAAGACAATAACTAAAGTAGGAACTGGCTTAACAGATATTCAGTTTAAATCTTTAAATGAAAAACTTCAGAAGCTAAAAGTTAACCAAAAACCTAAAGAATATGAGGTAGCCAAAATCCTAGAACCAGACTATTGGGTTGAGCCTCAGCTCGTTGTAGAAATTGCAGCTGATGATATTACCAAAAGCCCCAATCACACAGCTGGATATGCACTTCGTTTTCCTCGCCTTGTCCAATTAAGAGAGGATAAAAGTGCAAAAGATGCAACAACCACAAAAGAAATAGAAAGATTATATAAACTTCAAAAGAAATAAAAAGATATGCTACGATGGTGTAGTGAATCTAGAAAAACACAAAGTAAAAGATATGCCTTCTCCTCCAAGTTTTAGGAAGCTTCTTGGACCAAGCTTTATTCTACTGGGCCTTGGATTAGGAAGTGGAGAATTAATTCTTTGGCCATATTTAACTTCAAATTTTGGAATGGGAATAATCTGGGGAGCAGTACTTGGTGTCACGTTACAGTTTTTCATAAACATGGAAATAGAGAGATACTCTCTCGTTCGTGGGGAAAGCATTTTTGTAGGCTTTGCTAGAAAACTAAGAGTAGCTCCTTTCTGGTTTATAATGTCCACATTTGTTGGTTTTGGTTGGCCAGGCATAGTAGGTTCTTCAGCCTACCTTATTAGTAGCGTCTTAGGCTTAAATGATTACAGGATCCTTGCAATAGCATTTCTAATAGCCATGGGTGGAATACTAACCATAGGATCTATTCTCTATAAAACAGTAGAAAAAATAAGTATTTTCATTCTTCTTTTTTCCATACCTCTTATTTTAGCGATAACCTTATTTATATCTAAAAATTCCGACTGGATTTCTTTAATCCAAGGGATAGTAGGAACTGGACAGGGATATAAGTTCTTGCCTGTCAATATTCCAATCATCTCATTTTTGGCTGCATTTGCTTTCTCAGGAGCTGGTGGTAACTTAAATCTTGCCCAATCCTTTTACATAAAAGAAAAAGGGTATGGGATGGGAAAGTTTAGTGGGAGGATTACAAGCATTTTGACCGGGGAAGTAGAGGAAATAAAACTTGAAGGAACTCGGTTTGAAATGACAATTGAAAATTTAAAAAAGTTTAAAAGATGGTGGAAGTTAGTAAACATCGAACACTTTTTAGTATTCTGGTTGGGTGGTATAGCTACTATTTTACTTCTGGGGCTTTTGGCTTACTCTTCTGTTTTTGGGAAAATGCTTCCATCTCAAGGTATTAACTTTGTCATTTTTGAAGCATATGAAATAGCTAAAAAAACCTTTCCATTTGTAGCTCCCATGTTTCTTTTAATTGCAGGTGTTCTTCTTTTTTCAACACAAATGACAGTGCTTGATGCAACAAGCAGAATTATGTCAGAAAATTTATTAATAATTAGACATGAAAGTTGGAAAACAAAACATCTTCCTAAAATCTATTATTCTTTTCTTTGGGCTCAAATAATCTTTGGAGTAATCGTATTTCTGGGAAGATTTGGAGAACCTTTATTTCTTCTTACCTTAAGTGCAGTAATTAATGCTTTTGCCATGTTTGTTCATATCCTATTTACACTATTTCTTAATCTTAAAAGTTTAGACAAAGAAGTGCGGCCTAGTTTAATTAGAGTTTTAATAATGCTTCTAGCATTCTCGTTTTTTGGATACCTAACGTTAAAAACAATATTATCAATTTAGGGTATTGACCAAGCTAGCCTTTTTTGAAATCATTAATAGACAAGGAGGTGATTATTAATGGCAGCAAGCGGAACAGGATTAAATAAAAACACAGCAGCAGCTCTTTCTTATGTTTTAGGCCCAGTAAGCGGAGTTTTATTTTTGGCCTTAGAAAAAGATAAGTATGTGAGATTTCATGCTATGCAATCAATAGTTTTCTCTATTGCAGTTGTAGTATTAGACATGGTTTTAGGCTTTACAATCATCTTAGCTTTAATTTTGCCCTTACTTTGGATTGGTGAATTTATAGTTTGGTTAGTATTAATGTACAAAGCATGGCAAGGTGAAGAGTGGGAACTACCAGTACTTGGAAAATTTGCAAGACAGATGGTTCAAAAAGTTTAATAAACTTATATAACCTAAGCAAATTCCGTGGTAGAATTACTTCATCTATATGAAGATGTTTGTAGGTCTCGGTAACCCCGGTGATTCTTATGCAAAGAATCGGCACAATGTAGGCTTTATGGTAATTGATTCCCTAAATGCCTACATGGAAGGGGAGCATAAAAAAGTTATTCCGTTGTCTCAAAGATCTCAAATTAAATTATTACAAGCAACTGTTATTGAATATCCTCCTCATGCATTACTAGCAAAACCCCTTGTCTTTATGAATGACTCAGGCTTAGCTGTAAAAAGATTAATTGGAAGGTTTAAAACACCTTTAAATGATTTGTATATTATTCATGATGATTTAGATATTCCTCTTGGAGAATATAAAATCCAAAAAGCAAAAGGGCCCGCCCTTCATAATGGGCTACTCTCAGTAGAAAACGAATTAGGAAGCAATGATTTTGTAAGAATTAGAGTTGGAGTTGATAATAGAGACCAAAACTTAAGAGTTCCCGGAGAAGTATATGTTCTTCAAAATTTTGCAAAAGATGAAGAAGAAAAATTGGGAATTGTGATTAGTAAAATAGTGGAGGAAATAACTAAAACATGGCAATAGTAAGAAACAAAAACTTCTCACAGATTGGAGACATTTTGAAAAAGTATGATTCTCAAAATGACAGAGATAAATATGTATCCGCAGAATTTCAAAAATATGGTTATGATTTGGCAGTTGAACTTGATGATTTAAAACACAAAGCACTCTACATAAAACTTGCCAAAACCACTCCAAGAAGAATAATGGAAGACGCTCGCTCATATGTTGCAGATGCCTACAATGCAAAAAGCAAAGGTAGACTTTTTATGTGGAAGCTTAAACAATTGAAAGAAAATCAAAACAAAAAAAGTAAATAAGTTCTGCTTTTATTAAAAAATTTTTGTGTTAAAATAAACAGCAAGTTGGAAAGTAAGCTCGCAACACTTCTTCAAAAATATTACTTACGTAAAGGTAACCGCATCGTCTTCTCAAATGGAATGTCACTTAATAAATTAGCTTGGGAAATGTGGGAGAAACGAGGGTATAAGGAAATCGATCCAAGTGTTTTATCCAGAGTTATAAATGGAGAAAGAATTTTGAACCTCAATCAACTGAAAGTATTTGCTTCAATTCTAAAAATTCCAGCCAGACAGTATAGGCAGCTGGAAAATGAAATTTTTTTAGAAATTGCATCCAGGTATAGCATTGACCCTTCTTTTTTTGAAAAAGATGAAAGATTAATAGTAGAACTTCTTGAACACAATGTTTCAAAAATAAATGAGTTGATGTTAGCTAGCGTCACCCTAGTAGCATATGAGTGGTCAGATGAGTTGTATGTAAGAATCAAAAACCAGATGGGAAAAACAAGAAGCTTAAAAAATAGAAAAAAACTCCTTGAACTACTTGCAGAATTGATTTTTAGACAGAGCAATCTTGCAAGTCAATTTCAAAATCAAAAAGATTTCTTAACTTCAACTCTAAAGCACTCAAGACAGTTAAAATCAATTGGTAGCCAGTTAAAAAATAAAGACCTTTTAGGATTAGCAGACTTCAGGCTTGGAAGTGCATATTACATTGATAAAAAGCATGAAATTGCTTTATCTCTTTTTAAGTTAGGTGCAACCAAAACCTCAAAGCTAGAATACATTTCTCTTCCTTTAAGAGAAAGCACATTATGTCTTGCCTACCTAGGAAAAGAAAAAGAATATGATAGTTTAAGCAAAAAAATACTTCTAGATTTGCCAAGATATGATGCTAACCTTCAATTTCAGTTTCTTGAAGGTATTTGCCGCTCTGAGGCAAGTTTAAATAGAACTAAAGCTGCATATGATATGCTTCAAAAAGCAAAAAAAGTGTACGAAAATGACGATGTCCAACTCAAAACAAAAGAGGTTCAGCTTGCTTGTGCAGAGATGGAAATTGTACAATCTTCTAAGTCAAAAGTGAATAAAGGTCATATTCAATATATAGGATCAAAAGCAATGGCTATTGCTAAAGAATCAGGTTATGAAAGATACATATCAAAAATTAATGGCCAATTAAATGATTTATTAAACTAATATGGATAATTTATTTCAAAAAGTACATGAAATTGTAACGAAAGTTCCTAAAGGTAAAGTAACTACTTATGGAGAAATTGCAAAGTCTCTTGGTACAAAAGATGTAAGAAAAATTGGCTGGGCACTCCATGCTAATAAAGATCTTTCAGTCCCTTGTCATAGAGTAGTAAACAAAGATGGAAGACTAGCTCCAGGTTATGCCTTTGGAGGACCAGATATGCAAAAAGAAAAGCTTCTTAAAGAAGGTGTGCTTTTCAAAGACCAGATGCATGTAGATCTCAAAAAATGTATGATTAATTTGTGAAGAAAGAAATATTAATTCATACAATCTCATTTATTCTTCTATTTCTTTTGTTCTCTTTCCTTAAAGGTTGGATCTCTATTAACTACTGGCCACTTTGGGTAGGAGGATTAATTGGAACTATTCTTCCTGATGTTGATCATATAATTTATGTTTATTATCTCCGCCCCAATGAGCTTACTTCTCAAAGAGCAATCTATATGTCTCAAAAAGGAGAACTTTTAAAAACCTGGCAGCTGCTTGCTTCCACCCGCTCAGAAAGAAGAAATTTAATTTTGCACACCACTCTTTTTCAGATTATTTTTGTTATTCTTGCATTTCTAGTGTTAACTTCCTCTGCAAGTTTAATAGGTAGGGGAATAGTCCTTGCCTTTCTTCTTCACCTAACAATTGATCAAATAGTTGATTATCAGAATATGAAAACACTCTCAAATTGGATTTACAAATTAAACCTTGTATTAGATAACACTCAAACTGTTATATATCTTGTTTCAAGCTTAGCAATTCTTCTTATTTTTAGTATTTTAATGTAGTATTTAGGAATGGATAATAAGGTCATAGATATTCTAAATAAAGAAAGGTCTTGTGCTCTTAGTATCAGCCTTTCAGATAACACTCCTCACACCTCTTGCATGGTTTTTGCATACAAAAAAGATCCCCTAGAGATTTACTTTCTTACAGATAAAGATAGTAAAAAAATGGAACCTCTTCTAAATGGTCTTCCTGCCAAAGCCTCGTTTGTATTAGGTTTTGATGAAAAAAACATGATAACTCTTCAAACTGATGGTGAAATAAGAATGGAGGAGGATAGAGGAAAAATTGAAGAAATAAGAAAAATCTACTTTGAAAAATATCCAGATCACAAAAGATATGAAAATGAAGGCAGTTGTTATTTAGTTTTTACACCAATCTGGTGGAGGTACACTGATTTTAATCCAGTTCCAAATCTTATAATTAGTTCGTAGAAAGACTGTATCCCGAATCTTCAACTACTTTTTTAATTTTGTCTTCATCCAGTTTTCCGTTGTCTTCCACCTCAAGAGTCTCTTTTGCAAAGCTGCACTTTGCTTTTATTCCTTCATCCTCTAAATCAGACTCAATCATCATTGCACATGATGTGCAATCCATACCATTAACTTTGTATGTCTTTGTTTTTGCCATATCTTAAATAACGTTAAAATTAATTGTATACATTCCCATTGAGCAAGTTGCTGTCAACCTTCCAGCTTTAGTTGGAGTAAACTCTACTAATTCTGTTCCAGTTTGAGGAAGTACTTTGCTAATGCCCATTGAAGGAATATTAAAAGCTCTTGCGCAGCCCTGAGTGTTGTTGGTTACCAACTTCATGCGTACAGGCACCCCGGCTTTCAAAGTGTTAACTGTTGATGTGTACCCACTTGATTTTACATTAACAACAACTTCTTGGCTGCCATTTTGAATTCCAGCAACAGATCCTTTGGCCTGAGCAGTTGGTTTGAATATTGAAACAAGTGCTGTGTAATAATTTTGAATAGTGTGTGGAGAGCCCCGCAATATTTGTCCTGAATTTATAGAAAGTACTCCTAAGACTAGAATGACAATTGATGAAATATACACAAAAGCCTTTTTCTTCATAAGGCTTGACGCTGCAACCCCTAATGTAAAAAACACTGGACTTGTCCCAAGGACAAATGCGAAAAGTATTAGTGCCCCAATTACTGCTGACCCAGTTCCAACTGCTAATACCATCATTGCCTGGGTAACTCCGCAAGGAATAAGAATTGTCATAACTCCTAAGAGTGCAGGTGTAAAAAATGAGTCGCTTTTTGCTTTATTCTTCATAAACCTATAAACAAACTTTGGCGGTTGTATTACAAAGTATCTAAACACAGGATGAAGATTTAAAAGCCTTCCAGCTGTAGCAAGCATAAAAAATCCAACAAAAATCTGCATCCAGGCCTGCAAGATAGGAGAAAGTATAAGCTTGGAACCTATTGCACCAAGCAATGCCCCCAAAATTGTATAAGCAAGTATTTTAGCAGCTAAAAATATCCCAACTTGGGTAAATCTCTCATTTCTAGTAATGTCTGCTTCAGTTTTTTGAGATAGGGAAGTGGCAAGAAGTCCTCCCTGAACTGCCATGCAAGAAATTCCTCCTGTTGTTAAACCTGTTAAAAATGCCAGCCAAATTTGATTCATAAAATATAATTATACTATTCTTTACAACAGTCTACTGCTTTTTGAACAATCTTGCCCATTTTACTAAAGATTGATGTGGTATTTTCTTTTTTTGCGCCTTCATTAATATAATTTATTTCATCGTTTTTTATTTTAACATTATCCATTTTTAAGATATCTAAATTAATTCCCCAAAAAAGAGAATAGAGTTTGTATGCCTTCTCAAACAAATCCCAAGCTACTTTTTTGTTTCCTTTCTTTAGCTCTTTTGTTCCTACTTCAGTTAATCTCATTGTGGCACTAAGTAAATGTTTACTAATACACCACACTTCTCCTTCATAATCCTTAATAATTTTCTTCATGAGTTCTGTTCTCATGAGCCTGACTTCGTTAAGTAGGTCTAAATATTTGCTCTTTCCAGTTTTTTGAGAAGTAAAAAACAAATGTTCCTCGATTGAAATGAGATTCATTATTCCAATTGATAAATCTTCATCGCTTGATAAATCAAGCTTTCTGTTTTTTGTAGCTGACTCAATCTTTTCGAGTAAACTGCTTATCTCTGATTTGTCTACCATAGTTACATGTCTTGTAGTTATTATACAAGCAGCTTTCAGAATAATGGGTGATGGCGAGATTTTTGAAATAAAATAACTAATAAATTGGGTCTTGACATACCCCCCACCAGGGGGTAGGGTATGGGCATGCACAACAATAATTTTAAAAAAGATGCCCTCCAAAGGATTAAGGTTGCCAAAGGGCACTTAGAGAAAGTTCAAAGAATGCTTGAAGAAGATTCTTACTGTCCTGATGTAATCCACCAATCGCAAGCCGTTCAAGCAGCCCTTAAAAAAGTTGATGAGTTAGTTCTCCATGGGCACCTCCATAGTTGTGTACTCCATGACATTCATGGGAGTAAGTCAGAAAAGGAAAAACTTGTAAGTGAGATATTAGAGCTATTTAAAAAAGGTAATAAATGAAAAGTAAATTTTTATTAGCTAGTATCG
Source organism: Patescibacteria group bacterium (assembly GCA_036381415.1). Taxonomy (GTDB): domain Bacteria; phylum Patescibacteriota; class Microgenomatia; order UBA8517; family UBA8517; genus DASVCV01. Next base: position 47,993 of record DASVCV010000004.1, on the reverse strand, counting down.
TATTAATTTTAGTTCTTGGTGTTGGAGGATTAGTTTACTTCCAACAAAAAATTAATCAAAAAAATACTATTGCCACTCCGACCAATCAAGTTTTAGGTCTAGAGGCAAACCCCCCAAATTACGATTTAGGTGAAATACTTTACTCAAAAGGAATTGTTACAAAAGAATACGAAATAAAAAACACTACTGACAAGTCCATAAGACTAAGAAAAGTTGCCACTTCCTGTATGTGCACAAAAGCAAAAGTAAAAATTGGCGATCGTGAAACTAGATATTTTGGGTTGGAAGCACATGGAAACATAAACCCGGTACTTGATGGATATGAAATAAAGTCAGGCGAAACAGCAGTCGTTACGATGCAATTTGACCCAACAGCACATGGTCCCCAAGGCGTTGGTCCAATAGATCGGCAAGTTAACCTTACTTTCTCTGATCCAGTTGGAATTAAAACTCTTACTTTTAAAGGTATTGTTGTTCTCAAATGAAAAAAATACTTCTCACCTCTTTATTATTATTTCTCATTAAAATTCTTTTTCCTGTATCTGCTCTAGCTCATTGTCCACTTTGCGTAGCAGGTGCTGCGGTTGGACTTTCTTTGTCTCGTCTTCTTGGAGTAGATGATGCAGTAACAGGAGTTTGGATGGCAGCATTTTTAGGTGCAATGGCTCTGTGGTTAACAAATGTAATTAGGAAAAAAGCTCAGCTGCCTTTTCTAAAGCCTTTAGTCTACATTCTTACTTTTGGCCTAACCATCTGGTCATTTTATAAATTTAATCTTATCCCTCGTTTTTCAGGAGAAGTTTTTGGAATCCACAAATTAACGTTTGGAATTTTAGCTGGAGGAATTTTCTTTTATCTTGTTGATGTAATAAATGATTTAATAATCGCCAAAAATAAAAAAGTATTTTTTCCATACCAGAGAGTAGTTGTAAGTATTGGAAGCATTTTAATTTTGTCTTTTATCATGTTCTATATAGTTAACTTTACATCTCTATGAACACTAAAAAGATAATTCTACTTTTAGTCTTAACATTCTTCACAGGGTTTACCTTAGGAATTAATTTTGCTCCAATTGTAGGCAGCTTAACAATAAATTATGCAAACTCAGAAATAAATGCACCTCAGCTTAACTCCGCTCTTTCAGGCAAAAACTTTACATTAATTAATGTTCACACTCCTTACTCTGGAGAAATCCCTTCTACAGACTTATTTATTCCATTCGATGAAATGAAAGCAAACGAGGATAACCTTCCTAAAGATAAAAATGGAAAAATTGTACTTTATTGTGAATCAGGCAATATGAGCAAAGAAGCCTTAGAAACTTTAAAAACAATGGGCTATACCAATGTTGTTCATTTAAAAGGGGGAATGTCAGAATGGAAAAAGTCAGGGCTTAAACTATACGATTTATCAAACTTACCAGATAAAGTTATGCCATCTGAAGGGTTTGTACTCCCTGTAAATTGGGGAGTGTTGGGTCCTAGACTTGTAAGCTTAGGGGTTATTGACAAAGAAAAATTTGCAAGGGCTGTTAACTTAACAGAAGATCAGAAAAATATTTTGGAAAAAGGTTCAACTGATCCTGTCAAGATTACATCAGAAAATAGCCAATTTGTTGTAGATTTCCTCTGGGCTTTAGGTCTTGCACAAAAAAGTCTTGCATATGAAGAAGGGCCAATGGGCAAAGAATATAAAAAGGACATCGGCAATTTCTCCTCAACTGCAGGGTGGACTCTGTCCCAAGGGAATGCAGTTAGCCATCTTGGGAAACATACATTAATTAACTTAACTGATGAACAACAGAAAAAAGTCGCAGAAATTGCAAAAAATATATATCGTCCTTGCTGTGGTAACTCCACATGGTTTCCGGATTGTAATCATGGCATGGCAGCCCTCGCTGCAATTGAATTGATGGTATCCCAGGATATGCCAGATGAAGCTGTCTACAAAAACGTTCTCAAGCTTAATTCATTCTGGTTTGGAAGCTCGTATTTGACTGCCGCAACTTATTTTGCAAGACAGGGAATAGACTGGGAAAACGTAGACGCCAAAAAAGTTCTTGGGTCAGAATTTTCCTCAGGAAGTGGAGCAGCAAATATTGCACAAAAAGTTGGAGATCTTCCCTATGCAGCAAAAAGTAGTGGAGGATGTGGAGCTTAAAATGTTAGGATTAATCTTAAGGGGGTGAGGAAAATGAAGTTAAATCAAATGGCAGTAGCTAACACTTTTGGAATAGTAGCGGCCCTTTATTTTATAGGTTGTGCTATTTTAGCCACCTTTGCACCTGATATTTACAAAACTGTTGCCCAAAGTTGGTTCCATTCAGTCAATTTGTCTGCAGTCTGGAAACCAAGTCAAGATGGATTCTTAGTGGGGTTAGTAACATTTACAGGAGTATCTTGGGTAACCGGTTGGTTAGGAGCATTAATTTATAATAGTTTTACTAGAAAGTAAAGGAGGTGATGAATATGATGGGATGGGGTTATAATCCTGCCTGGATGATGGGAGGAGCTCAGTTTGTAGGTGTATTTAATCTAATAATGTGGATTTTATTTGCTGTTCTTTTAGTAGCATTAATTCGATGGGTTTGGAAAAAAGGAAATAAGTAATAGTTTGAAATTATAGAAATTTAAAAATGGAAAAATTTTTAGTTACTATCTTAGGGCTAATTTTAATTAGCTTTATCTATTGGTTCTTCTTTGGTAAAAAAGAAGAAGTAAAAGCAGAAGGAGAAACCACAATTGTGGTTGAGGGAGGGTATAAACCCTCTGTTATCAAAGTTAAAAAAGGAAAACCTGTAGAACTCAAATTTATAAGAAAAGATCCAAATAGTTGCTTAGAAGAAATTGTAATTCCTGATTTCAAAATCAAAAAGTATTTACCAATGAATGAAGAAGTAAAAATTGAAATTACTCCAAAAGAAGTTGGAGAAATTGTTTTTCATTGCGGAATGCATATGTATGAAGGAAAGGTGGTAGTTGAATGAAAAGAGTATCTCTTCCGATAATTGGAATGCACTGTGCCTCCTGTGCCCGCCTTATTGAAAAAAGACTCACAAAGACAACTGGAGTAGTAGGAGCTAATGTAAACTATGGAAGTGAGATTGCTTCAGTTGAGTATGATCCTGGTGTCACTAATGAAGATAAACTGATAAGAGCAGTAGAGCAGACTGGTTACAAAGCAATCCATTCAGCTGGTGAACACGACCAAAGTCCAGATGAAATAAAAGAAGAGGCAAAAAAGAAAGAGTTAGCAAGTCTAAAAACTAAAGTAATTATTTCAAGTGTTCTTTCCACTCTCGTTTTTCTAGGCAGTTTTCCTGAATGGTTCACTTTTGTGCCTCCATTTTTAACAATGCTTCCAGTCCTACTGTTGTTAACTATCCCTGTTCAATTTTGGGCAGGTCTTTCTTTCTTCCAAGCAACAGTCTCAGGACTCAAGAATAGGACAGCCAGTATGGATACCCTTATTGCAGTAGGAACTCTTGCAGCCTTTGGCTACTCACTTCTATCTGTTATTGGAATTACAAAAGGGACTTATTTTGACACAGCCGCTGTAATTATTACTTTAATTTTATTAGGAAGATATTTAGAAGCCCGAGCAAAGCTTCACACTTCAGATGCTATTAAGAAGTTAATTGGACTTCAAGCAAAAACTGCTCGTGTCATTCGAGGTAGTGAGGAAATTGATATTCCTATAAATGAGGTAAAAGTAGGAGATTCTATCCGTGTCCGTCCAGGAGAAAAAGTTCCAGTTGATGGAATAATTCTTGATGGGTCAAGTTCAATAGATGAATCCATGGTTACAGGAGAATCAATTCCTGTTGAAAAAATAAAAGGAGATACTGTGATTGGCTCCACTTTAAATAAAAACGGCAGCTTTATATTTAAAGCAACAAAAGTAGGAAGTGAAACTATGCTTTCTCAAATAATTAGGTTGGTTTCAGCTGCTCAGTCATCTCGTGCTCCAATTCAGCGTCTTGCTGACCAAGTATCATCCTATTTTGTACCAGCAGTATTAATGTTGTCAGTTGCTACTTTCATTGTCTGGTTTGATTTTAATACTCCACTCCATGCCTTCATAAATATGATTGCGGTTCTAATTATTGCCTGTCCTTGTGCAATGGGTCTGGCAACCCCAACTGCCATTATGGTTGGCACTGGCAAGGCTGCAGAAAAAGGAATTTTAATAAAAGATGCCTCTTCATTAGAAGTCGCAAACAAAATAAAAGTTATAGTTTTTGATAAGACTGGAACTTTAACCAAAGGAACTCCTCAAGTTACTGACATTTTAGGAGATGGCAAGCTTCTAAAAATTGCTGCTTCTTTGGAAAAAGGTTCAGAACACCCCTTGGCAGAAGCAATAGTAAATCACGCAAAAGCCAAAAAAGTAGCCTTAAGTTCTGTCAAAAATTTCAAAGCCCATACTGGTATGGGGATTGAAGGCACATTATTCGGCAAAAAATATTTTTTCGGAAACAGGAAGTTGATGCTTAAAGAAAAAATAAACATATCTGAATATGCCCAAAAAGCCCAATATTTCGAAGACGAAGGAAAAACTGTCATGTTTTTGGGAGGGAAGAAACTTGAAGGAATTGTTGCCGTAGCAGATGTATTAAAAGATGGAGTTCCTGAAGTAGTAAGACAGTTGCAAAACCAAAAAAGAGAAGTCTGGATGATTACAGGAGACAATTCTCGTACTGCAAATGCAATTGCAAGGCAAGCTGGTATTAAAAATATCCTTTCAGATGTACTTCCAGATGAAAAAGCATCTAAAGTAGGGGAACTAAAAAATGATTCAAAAAAGGTAGCCTTCGTTGGAGATGGAGTAAATGATGCCCCAGCTCTAGCTAGTGCCGATGTAGGTATTGCTATGGGCACTGGCACTGATGTTGCAATTGAAGCAGCAGGTATTACTCTCTTAAATAAAGACATTAAAAGTGTTCTTACAGCCTTTAATTTAAGTAGGTCCACTTTAAATGTTATTAAAGAAAACCTTTTTTGGGCCTTTGGCTACAATATTATTCTCATTCCAGTTGCAGCAGGAATTCTATATCCATTTACTGGAATGCTTCTTAATCCTGCACTTGCTGCATTTGCAATGGCAGCTTCTTCAATTTCAGTTGTTGCTAACTCTTTAAGACTTAAAAGCGTGAAAATTTAGTTATTGACTTAACCTAGAGCTGATGAGTATAGTGAAAACGATAAATATATGGCAATGCTTGATGTCACTGACTCTCTTTTTGAAGAAAAAGTTTTAAAATCCAAAACTCCAATAATCGTAGATTTTTGGGCTCCTTGGTGTGGACCATGCAAAATGGCAGCTCCTGTTCTTGAAGAGCTGTCTGAAAAATACAAAGGCAAGGTGGATTTTGTAAAAATTAATGTAGATGAGAACCAAGCTTCATCAATGAAGTTTGGAGTGATGTCTATTCCCACAACAATCCTTTTTAAGAATGGCAAAGAAGTATCGCGTCAAATAGGTTTTGCAGGAAAAGATGCTTTTGAAGATTTAATCAAAAAAGCAGCTTAACCTAAGGAGGTGATTATAGATGAATCCAACTAATCCAATAGATCCAAACAATCCTAACCCAACAGTTCCAGCTAACCCAGCAACACCAACTGATCCTGGTATGGGAACACCTACACCTATGGGTGAGCCATCTACACCAGCAGTTCCTGGTATGGGAACACCTACACCTGAACCAACTGTGCCTACAACTGATGTACCTACTGAACCAGTAGCTACCCCTACACCAGCCGGAGTGCCAGGAGAACAAACTCCTCCAGCAGGTGAGCCAGGTCAAGGAGGAACAGTTCCTCCAACAGGTGGTCAACAACCAGGAGTTTAACAATGTCAGCAGATTTATTAGCACCACAACCTAAAGAGGGTGAACCTTGGGATATTGTAGTTATCGGCTCAGGACCTGCAAGTTTAACAGCTAGCATATATACAACTCGAGGTGCTGCTTCAACTTTAATTTTAGGAGGAGAAAAATGGGGAGGCCAGCTTATGCTCACAACTACAGTAGATAACTTTCCTGGTTTTCCAGAAGGAGTCCAAGGACCTGACCTAATGCTTGCAATGAGAAAACAAGCAGAAAGATTTGGTGCCTTGTTTCTAGAAAAAAATGTAGAGAAAGTAGACTTTACAAAAAAGCCATTTGAATTAACAGCCTCTGGAGTCATCTATAAAGCCAAAAGTGTAATTGTAGCTACAGGAGCTGATACTCTCTGGTTAACCTGTCCTGGAGTAAATGAACTTATTGGACGTGGAGTTTCTTCTTGTGCCCCCTGTGATGCACCATTTTTTAAAGAGAAAAAAGTGGCAGTTGTAGGTGGAGGAGATTCTGCAATGGAGGAAGCATTAGTTCTAACAAAATACGCAAGTGAGGTATATATAATCCATAGGCGTGATGCATTTAGAGCCTCTCAGGTTATGCAGCAAAAAGTATTATCTAATCCAAAAATTAAAGTTATCTGGAACACTGAAGTTAGTAAAGTAAAAGGTATAAATAAAGTTGAAAATCTAATTCTGAAAAATAATAAAGAAAACACAACATCAGAACTTCCAATTGATGGATTATTTATAGCAATTGGCCATAAACCCCAGACAGATATTTTTAAAGGTGTAATAGATATAGATGAAAAAGGATTTATTTTAGTTAAAGATCATACTAAAACTAATATCGAAGGTGTGTTTGTTGCAGGAGATGTTCATGATAATCACTACAAGCAAGCAATAACAGCTTCAGGGTTTGGCTGTATGGCTGCAATGGATACACTTAAATATCTTGATGAATCAAAATAAATTAGAGGTTGACATTACCTCAATTCTTCTGCAAAATATCTACCATGTCCTCTAAAGAAATTCGTGCAGCACTTGCTGAAAAACTCTTAGCCCCAATGGTTATAGTAATGATTGTTCTTGCTTTTGTAGTAGGAGTTCTTTGGCAGAAAGTAGACTTTCTTCAAAAGGGAACAACAGCTACTGTAGCAGGAACTCAAACTGGAACAACAGCTACTCCCGCTCCAGCTCCAACAATCTCTCTTTCTCAAATTAAAGATTTATTTGGAAAAGATCTAATTAAATTTGGGGATGGAAATAGAAAAGTCTTATTTGCCGAAATATCAGATCCATCCTGTCCTTATTGCCACGCAGCAGGAGGAGAAAATCATTCAATAGCCCAAAACTTAGGACCTAACTTTAAACTAGTTTCAGATGGTGGAACATATGTAGCACCTGTTAGTGAAATGAGAAAACTAGTTGACAGTGGCCAAGCTTCTTTTGTTTGGATTTACTACCCAGGACACGGAAATGGGGAAATGGGAACAAAAGCCCTTTACTGTGCCAATGAAAAAGGAAAGTTTTGGGATGTTCATGATCTTCTCATGAGTGATAAAGGGTATGACCTATTAAATAACACTGTTAAAAATGACAAGACTCAATCGGGAGCTCTTGCAGATTTCCTAAAACCAGCCATAGATTCAAACTTCCTTAAAGGATGCTTAGATAGTGGAAAATATGACCAAAGATTAGGTGATGACATGACTATAGCAAAAAGCCTTAATGTCCAAGGGACCCCCGGCTTTTTTGTAAATCAAAATGTCTTTCCTGGAGCCTACTCCTATACAGATCTAAAAAGTACAGTTGATGCAGCACTCAAGTCATAACTCCATGACACTAGAACAAAATCCAGACGAAGATAAAGAGATACATCTTGTAAGTTATGAATTAAGCGGAAAACCGCTTCCAAAATTAGTCCAGGAAATAAATGATCAAGTGGCAAAAGAATTAGAAGAAGCTAACGAAAAAGGTCCAGTAAGAGAAGATGACGAAATAAGATTAGTGTCCTATATTTCAAAAGAAAGATAGGTTATATAAGAGCTTCAAGTACTTTATAAGCTACAACCGCAGCAGTTCCCCATACATTAAAGGATTTGTTAACTCCAAGCATTGGAAGCTCAATTATTGTGTCTGCTTCATCCAGTACCTCTTTTTTAACTCCAGTTGTTTCATTCCCAACTACTATTGCAAGAGGGAAGCTAGGCTTAAAGTCTTTATAAGAAAATGATCTTTTATCCTGCTCGACAGCTATAATTTTAACTCCTTTTTGTTTAAGTTCTCGTATCGTTTCTATGGTTGAATCTTTCTTTTCCCAAGGCACCCACTCTTCAGTGCCAACAGCAGCACGGTGCACCCGGGATGATGGTGGATACTCCATATTTCCACAAAGAAATACTTTCTTGGCTCCAATTGCATCTGCCAGTCTAAATAAAGAACCAATATTATAAGTATCAATTACCTCATCCAAAATAAGGTAAATTGGGCTCCTTTTCATGTCTTTAAGGTCTTCCAACCTAGGTTTAGTTGTTCTTAAATCTTTTGCTCCAAGCTTGACCATATGCGTATTTTACTACAAATATGTTATACTAAGCCCTAGTATGTCGATTGGTGGTGATTTGAATGGCTAAAAGATTATTCGTAGGTGGACTTCCATATACAACTACAGATCAAGAACTTAGTGAGATTTTCTCAGAAGCAGGTAAAGTTGAGTCTGCTACTGTTGTAATGGATAGAATGACCAATAGATCAAAAGGATTCGGTTTTGTTGAAATGTCAACAGAAGAAGAAGCTAAAGTAGCTATAGAGAAGTTAAATAACAAAAAAGTAGGAGAAAGAACTATCGTAGTTAAAGAAGCATATCCTCCAAAAAACCAAGGGTAAAACCTTGATTATTTGACTCTACTATAAATTGAGAGTATATTACCCTTACAAAGCTGTGAGAAATATACTCTCAGTTGTAGTACAAAAAAACATAACAAAAGGATCGATTAAGACCCCCAAAGGGGTCTTTTTTTTGTGGAAAGGAGGTGAATAACATGTCAGTGGAAAATAAAGATATTGACCAAAAACCTCAACCAGAGGTAAAAAAATATGTTGATACCATTCCTGGACAAGATCATTTCCAAGAGGATCTTATTGATCCACTTACCCCTATAATTCGTGGGGGATTAGGAATAGGATCATGGGCAGATTTAACAGGGTGCACCAGTCTTTTAAACCGAATGGGAATAAGAAGATCTCGCCCCTCCCATACCTTTAAAATAAACGCAGGAAAATAAGTAAGGATAGCAAACTTGGTTTTGTTAAGCCTGAATGGTAAAATAGGGCCTGTCCGGCCCCATCGTCTAGTGGTCTAGGACATTAGGTTTTCAGCCTAAGTACCTGGGTTCGAATCCCAGTGGGGTCACATAGATGATATAACTTTTTTCTAGGGTCGGTAGCTCAGCGGTAGAGCAGTTGCCTTTTAAGCAATTGGTCCTGGGTTCGATCCCCAGCCGACTCACTTTTTATTGCGGGATCGTCTAAAGGCAGGACATGGGACTTTGGATCCCAGTATCTAGGTTCGATTCCTAGTCCCGCAGCCATTTCTTCACACAATTCTTACACACCGTTACCTCTATTTTTACTTTTCTTAGGTATTCTTTAATTGTGAGGGTAGCCAAGGAGGCTCTCAGCTTTAAAGCATTGATATTAAGCTATTTTCTTTCTACCCTCACACAATTATCCCGCTAAGAGTTAATTCTTAAGCGGGATAATTACTTTTTAGGAGCCTATCTTAAAACCATTCTCGTTAGGAAGATTAAAACAGATGCTCCAATTACAGCTACAATAATGCTGTAAATATTAAAACCTGTCACTCCAGGTGCCCCTAATAGATTAAACAAAAATCCACCTATCATTGCTCCTACTATTCCAATTAGAATGTCAGTTATCAAGCTTTGATTGCTTGATTTCATTAAAATGGAAGCCAGCCATCCGACTAATCCTCCAAAAATTATCCAAAATATAATTGCCATTTTTCACCTCCCTTCTATACCTTACCTAGATCTAGTGTGAAGAAACTATTTAAGAAGAGGTATTAAGATTAAGTAATAGTTTGGTAAAGGGGATTAGTCCTTTCGATACAGTTAGTCCTTTTTGACGAAGTCAGTCTTTTATCATGTAGCCAAACCCTCTAACTGAGTGAATTAATTTTTTATTGAAGTTCTTATCTATTTTCTTTCTCAAATAGCCCATATAAACATCTACCACCCTTGTTTCTACATCAGTTCCATATAGCCAAACTCTGTTTAAAATCATGTCCCTTGATAAAACCTGGTTTTTATTGCTCATAAGATATTCCAGTAACCTAAATTCTTGTGGTGTAAGTTTTATTTCTTCAGCTGCTCTTTTAACCTGCATTGTGGTTGCATCAAGTTCCAAGTCTCCTGCCTTTAATTTATTTTGTATATTCCCTTTTTCCCTAAGTCTTGCCTGAATTCTTGCAAGCAATATATCAGCCTCAAAAGGCTTGGTAATATAATCTGATGCTCCTATTGAAAGTCCATGGACAATGTTTTGAGTAGAGTCTCTTGCAGTCAAAATTATAATAGGCAAATCAGGATGTTCCTTTGTAATTTGCTGACAAACAGACTCACCAGTAATATCAGGAAGTCCTAAATCAAGAATGACTAAATCAGGAACAATTTTTGCAATTTCATTAAGCCCACTTGTGCCATCAGCAGCTGTTCTTGCTGAATAACTGTTTTCTGTCAGAAGTTCTTTTAAGTATTGACGAATTCCTTCGTCATCCTCAATTACTAATATATTTTTTACCATAATCTGATTTTAACAAGATAATTCTTCCAAACTGCTTTATATATTTGCTGTGTAAGAATGTTTATCATAAAACTTGGTAAGTTACAAACTGAACTATATAGTAAATCTTCCAAATAAGACCCAGATATAATATCATAGGGTGTCTTTTAAGACAAAGTATTTTATGCCAATATCCCTTACTCTTGGTAATGTTTTGGAAATTGCCCCAGTTCTTGCAACCATCGTTGATAGTAATGGGAAAATTGTGTATGCCAACAAAATGGCAAGGCAAGAATTTGGAAGAACTCTTGGAAAAGAATTTTCAAGTTTATTTCCAACCGTAGAGGAAAAGAGAGTAAATGAATTTATCCATACAGGTCTTATTCTTAAACAAAGATCTCCTCATGAAGTTTTTCAAGGAGCTTCCAAAGACCACAAGCCCCGTCCCAGGTTTTTTGACATTACAAGTATTGTTTTCAAAAAAGGAAAAGAAAAATATCTTCTTGTTGTGTTAAATAATATTTCTAAGACAGTTATACAAATGGCAGAGGAAGAAGAAAAAATGGGGATAGGTGTTCAAAAGCAAAGAGACCTTTTTTTGTCCATGGCAACCCATGAACTTAAAAACCCTTTAGCAAGTATTCAAGCATATGCAAAATTATTAGAAAAAAGAATACAGCAAAGTCCAGAAACAGAGAAATATATTAAAAAAATAGAAGAAGGGACAAGTCACCTTACAACACTTATTAATGATCTTTTGGATATTTCAAGAATTAGGACAAATAAATTATCTATTCATAAGACGGAGTTTAATCTTAATAAAATGGTTACTCATTTAATTTCAGATATAAAAACTTCACACGCAGATTACAAAATTATTAAAAAAGGAACAATTAAAAAAGCTGTAATAGGGGACGAAGACAGAATTAGGCAAGTTCTCTTAAATTTGATTCAAAATGCTATTAAATACTCTCCAAAAACAAAAAAAGTGGTTGTAACAATTAAAAGAAGAAAAACTGATATTTTAGTAAGTGTAAAAGACTTTGGCATAGGTATTAGCAAGAACCAGCAAAAAAATATTTTTAAGTCTTTCTATCAAGTTCCAGGAAATGGAAGAAAGGATGGACTTGGTCTTGGTCTTTTCATAAGTTCAGCAATTATTAGAGAACACGGTGGCCTGATGTGGGTTGAAAGCAAAATTTCCAAAGGTTCAACCTTCATTTTCACCCTACCAACTGCATAGTTGGCCAAGCTCCGCTTTTGCCTGCTTAAGCTCCGCTTACCAACTTCATACTAATACTTAAACCTATCTTCACAAGAATTGCATGTAATTTAATAAAGGGGGTGATAAATATTACAACAATCATAAATACAGGTGGAGGAAACACTCCTGAAGTTCAAAGCACATCAGACAGTAACTTAGGTGGATTCATCCTGGCAATAGTACTTTTGATAGTAGTTGCAGTTATTGTTATAAATTATGCACCTGGTATATTAAGAGGGCTGAATTTAGGAGGAACTACAAATGTTCAAGTTCCTGGTAAAATTGATGTGAATGTAAATAAACCTTAGTTGTTTATTTAAAGATCACTATCTTAGTCTAAATATATGTTATTAGCTTTAATTATTGTACTTTTTTTGCTTTGGCTATTAGGGTATGGTCCTTTTACTGCCTTAAGGCTGGGGCTTTTTGCAATTAATGGTAGAACAATTACTCTGTGGGATTTATTTATTTTTGGAGTAATAGTCTGGATAATAACCGCTTTGCCTTCACCTTTAAAAGAAATTGCATCAGTAGTACTTATACTGTGGCTTCTGTCTCTTTTTGGAATATTGGCACTCGCAGGGCTTTCAAACTTATTAGTTATTGCGATAATTGTTGGTCTTATCGTTTATGTCGTAAGTGGGGTGTAGGTCTTCTTCTCCACACTTCAAAATCCTTGGAAGTAGGTTGAGAGTAATTATGATATTTAGATCTGCTTATATTTCCAGCTTGCCTTATTTTATCTATTTGTTCTGGCTCCGATGTAATAACAGAACGCCATGGAGATTCAATATTAATAATTGCGACAGGTTTAACTTTTTCTACTGATCTTTCTCTCACTTGCCCTATTGTAGTATCAACCCAAAATTTGTGAATAGGCAATTGATGGGTCAAAAATATAGGTGTATATTAATTCCAATGGCAACTGAGAGAGTAGGAGAAATTCATTTAAAAGATTCAAACGAAATTGCATTCGACATCTTACAAGAAAACAGATGTTTTGAAGGTGAAAAAATAATAGCAATTATTAACGGACGTGTCGCATATAAAGGACCGAATTTAGAAGATGCCTACCGTAACTGTGCATATTTTAAAAGGAAAAATAGGCTTTCCAGTATAACTCCAGAATACATAAGATTTAGAACTGAAGATGAAATAAGTCAAGATTCTCTTCTTCCTGTCTGGGCTTCATTTGAATAATTTTGTGTAATTCCACTTGCTAAGTTACAATAAATTCAATTCATGAAAAAAATATTTGGAGTTGTCATTTTTCTATTTGTCTTACTTTTTCTATTTACTACAAAAGTATCTGCAAAAGATTATTCCATTCCATCCGCAGACTTCCAAGTTGTAGTTGAAAAAAATGGAGTAATAGATGTCACAGAAACAAGAACATATAGTTTTAGTGGTTCCTACTCATGGGCAGATGAGTGGATAAATACAAAAGGTAATCAAATTAGTGATTTTGAACTTTGGGAAAATGGAACTAAGTACGTAGAATTGCAGTCCAACAATCCAGGAACCTATTCTACTGAAATTTCTCCTGAGAAGTTTTATGTTAAATGGTATTACACTGCCTATTCTGAAACTAAAACTTTTACTCTTAAATATAAAATTATAAATGGAATAACAAACCAAAAAGATACTTCAGAATTCTATTGGAAACTTATTGGAAGTGATTGGACAAAAGGAACTGGTAGGGCAACTGCAAAAATTATCCTTCCTTTTGATGCTCCAAATAATATGATTTGGGGGTTTGGTCATGGCCCATTAAATGGAAAAGTAAATATTACCTCTTCTCATGAAGTGGATTTTGAAGCAGAAAATATTTCTCCCAAGCAGTTCTTTGAGGTAAGAGTACTATTTCCAAAGAGTGCTAGTTTTACTTTTGCCCAAGAAGGAAACAAAACAATTAAAGAAATATTAGATGAAGAACAAAAATTTATTAACCAAACAAGATTTAATGGAGTACTTGTGATTGTTGGAATAATTATACTTTCTATATTTCCTATATTTAGGGCAATTTATTGGATTGTAAGATGGTCTAAAATTGGACATGATGAAAAACTTCCAGAAGTAAATCTTTCAGGAAAACTTCATGAGCCTCCTTCAGACCTTCCGCCTAGTTTAGTAGAAGCCTTTTCTCACTGGAATCTAAAACCAACAGGTAAATCAATTGTTGCAACTATTATTGATCTAGCAAGAAAAAAAGAAATCAAAATAAATATGGAGAAAGTGAAAACTTTCTTTGGAAATTCCAAAGAAGAATATTCACTTAGTTTAGTTGACAAAAACTATGATACCAGCACCAAACTAACAAGTTTAGAAAAAAGACTTCTAGATTTTATATTTAGTGAAAGCACTCAAGTAAGTTTTGATTCAATTAAAAACTTTGCAAAAACAAAACCTCTTGAGACTCGTCATTTTTGGGATTGGTGGAAAGATGAGGTGCAAAAGGAATTTGTGAGTCAAGATTTACTTACAGAAGAAGGATATGAAGGTGAAAAAAGGCTTAATACGGAAATAGGGTACCTTTTTGTATATGGTTTTATAACTTTTTTCATTTTTAATTTTATTCAATCTCTTGGTGGTTCTTTATTTATAATTCTGCTTTTTGCAATAGGGGTTACAATTATTTCAGGATTAGTCATTGTTATTCTTAAGCAATTTATTGAAAAAAGAACTTCCAAAGGTAACAAGGAATTAGCAAATTGGTTAGCTTTTAAGTCATTCTTAAAAGACTACTCAGTTACAAAAAATTATTCAATAGACTCAGTTATTTTGTGGGAGAAATATTTAGTATATGGCGCAGCCTTAGGGATTTCACTTAAGGCATTATCAGAGCTTCCTGTTAAGTTTAGTAATGCTGTTAAGTCATCAGGCCTTTATATTTATTCATCAAGTTATGGAGGAAATATTAGTTCTGCCCAAAATTCTTTCTCTTCTTTTTCTCAAAGCCTAGGCAGTCTTTCTTCAGCCTTTTCCTCATATGGAGCAAGTGGAGTTGGCTCCTCAGGAGGATTTTCTGGAGGAGGCGGTGGAGGGGGAGGTGGAGGTGGAGGTGGAGCAGGATAAAAACTGTTGACTATTTTATGGATGGGCTAATATAATGGCTTTGTGGTAAAACTAATAAATTGCCAAACAGCAATTGATCTTGCTGAAGAAAGTTTGGGAAAATTAACTCCAGAGGATGAAAAAGTTGTAAGAAGTTTAGTTACAAAGTTTGGAGTAACTCCAGTTATAAATTCTATAAACCTAGCCAACTTTCAAAGAAAATATAGAGAAGAACCAATCTCCCTTCCAGAATTTTTTGATCTTTCTGCAACCAACCTTAAAGGCTGGATTGAAATGCAAATAAAACAGCCAGCTATGGAAGAAGATACTCGTCTTTTTGCTGACCACAAGCCTCCTCACAAAGAAATCTGGTAAACTGCATAGATGCTACATAATACCCAGGAAATTAAAAAGGCATTTCATCATAGACTCCAAGGAGGAAAATTTATGAAAGACATTGTTGCCAAAACAATTCAGGTTTTCCCAGATGAAATGATTGACCATATAACAAAGCACTGCTGGTTTATAAGCTCATTTGAAGATGGTTGGGCATTTACTCTTAAAGCTGATGAATTAAGACAAGATGAATATCTAATATTTTTAAGTGATGAATTATTAAAACAAGATAAAGCTCAAATCATATATACAATAGTACATGAAATAGGCCACGTCATCTTAGGCCACAAAAATGCAATAAGAATTCCTCAATCCAAGAAAGAAGTAAGAAATCAAGAAAGACAAGCAGATGAGTTTGCTAGAAAGTACTTAAGAAGTTAATCCTTTTCACTTCCTTCAGATTCCTTAAAGTAGAAGTAAACAAGCATAGCTTTTATAAATGTCTCTGGGTCTCTTGATGCTAATTCTTCAACCTTTGCTTTATCAAATGTAGATTTAGAGTAGGTGTTCTCAGGTAATAAATAAAGAATAGCCATTGCTAAAGCTGGGTCATCCTTTGGTACATGACTTAGTATTAATCTTTCTCTAATTAGCTTTTCTTTGTCATTCAGGCTATTAATAGCACCCTCATTTCCAAAGGAATCCTGATGGTTTTGCTCAGGTACATCATTTAATGTTTCCTTGTCATTCATCTTCCTATTATACAGATGAGTACAAGGATTGTTAGTTCAAGAACAACTGTTGTCTTTAGCATCGATCACCTATAATAAAGGGATAATGTCTGTGTTAACAACAAAAAGGGAGGTTCCGACAATAGAGTTTTTATATTTGCGGGATGACAGATTTAAAAGTGATATTAGACAATTGAGAAATAAGCTTGGGATTACCACACAAGGTGCAGAGGAAATTGTGCCCGCTAATAGAATTCTTGAATTTGATAGAAAATTAATTAGCAGCACAGCATTTAATAAAAGGTACACCGTATGTGTCCGAAAATTATGCAAAAAGTATAAGCTGGATGGTTTAGAGGACGAGCTTGGAATATTTATTGAATCTGGGGAAACATTCTATCAACTGGGGAAAGAAAACCACATCTTATATATAAGAAAAATCAATCCACCTCACATTGGTTACCGGCCTTTTAGATTTTGGAAAGATGCTGTAACAAATGAAGAAATAGTAGATTTAGTTGGTATACAAGTACGATTCGTCGTTAAAAAGGCGATTACGGCAGGTGATCTGGAAAGCTGGTTTAGTCAATTTAAGGAAGAAATAGTCGTTATTGTTAATGATTACCTAAAAGAGCACCAATTAGGTATCACGAGGTTAAATAAAGCTGATAGAGCTGTGCAAATAATAAAATTAAGAGATGGCAGTCCAAAAATGACATTTCAAGAGATCGCAGATTTTATTTGTGAGAAAAATCAAAACGATTCAGATGTAATTAGTGGTATGGTAAACGAAAAGAGCGTAAAAATGATGTATTATAGACACAGAATCAGATTTAAAAAGAAACATCAATAGAAGTAACCTTGTTACTTTAGATAAAATTGTCGACCTCATATTAATCAAAGAGTATCCTTTCTTAATGTTTAGAGATATCTACCAATATAATTTTATTATCAACAACAGCATTTCTTTAATACCTGCTGATATTTCATTAATTAAGGCTCTAGTAATCCTGTTATCTAGCTTTTTTTTGTATTTATTTTCAAGGAAAATAACTAAATAGATTAAGAGTCGAATATACCAGCTTGCAATCCCTCTTCTTACCCACTATAATATCTTTACTCGAACGTTAACTTCCAGGCTCAATTTGAGGCTGGTAACAACTTCTAGAATTTTTTCGTACTTTGACATTCAAAATATGATTGTAAGCGTTTAAAAAGTGAAGCGTGCAGCTTCACTGACGCATTTTATCTGAGTCTAGGATATATCGTCACTTATTTGAGGGTTTGATCCTGGCCCAGGGCGAACGCTGGCGGCGTGCCTTAAGCATGCAAGTAGAACGAGCTAGCAGCAATGCTAGCAAGTTGCGAACGGCTGAGTATAAGATAGGAATCTACCTTTTAGTGGGGAATACCTCATCGAAAGATGAGCTAATACCGCATAAGAACTAAGGTTGAAAGGGCGTAACTGCTCGCTAATTGAGGAGCCTATCTCCCATCAGGCAGTTGGTAGGGTAATGGCCTACCAAACCTACGACGGGTAGGGGGTGTGAGAGCATGACCCCCCAGAATGGGACTGAGACACGGCCCATACACCTACGGGTGGCAGCAACTGGGAATCGTACGCAATGGACGAAAGTCTGACGTCGCGACGCCGCGTGAGGGATGAAGGCCTTCGGGTTGTAAACCTCTTTTGCCATAGTAGAGATACTATGGAGAATAAGCACCCGCTAACTACGTGCCAGCAGCTGCGGTAATACGTAGGGTGCAAGCGTTGCCCGGATTTACTGGGCGTAAAGCGTTTCGTAGGCGATCTTATAAGTCACACTTCAAAGCCCGGGGCTTAACCCCGGAAAGGGGTGTGATACTGTAAGAATTGAAATATTTCGGGGCTACTGGAACTATCGGTGTAGGGGTGAAATCCGTTGATATCGATAGGAACTCCAAGGGCGAAGGCAGGTAGCTAGGAATTATTTGACGCTGAGGAACGAAAGCTAGGGGAGAGAAAGGGATTAACATACTAGTCCCCTGTAGTAGCAATATTACAGGTAAAACTGGCTATATCGGTGAAACTCCTTGCAATTTTCGGATTTACTTCGTAAACTGAAAGAGTGAGGACAACCCCGAGGGAAGTTTGCATAAAACTTAAATCTGGTTTTATTTTGAGCTCAACTCAAAGAGATATTCTTATTGGAACACTTTTAGGAGATGGAGGTATTCGATTAAAAGGTAAATATGCGAGATTGCATATAAAGCATTCTCTGCGTCAATTATCTTTAGTTGAATACAAAAGAGAAATATTTTCAAACATCACCGGAATGAATACTAGAGTTTTTAAACAAAAAGTAGGCAGAACCGAATACAGTTTTGCTGAATTTGTAACTCTAAGTCACCCAGTGTTTTTAGATTATTATCGTCTTTTTTATCCAAATCATAAAAAAGAAGTTCCAAAGGAAATAAAAAACTTACTTATAAATCCATTAAGTTTAGCTGTGTGGATTATGGATGATGGTTCTGCAGAATACGCAGGATTATCAATCCAAACACATTCATTCAGCAAAAATGAAGTAGATTTTTTGAGGGAAGTAATTGAGTTGAATTTTAAGATAAAAACTACGAAAAGATTGAACAAAGGAAAGTGGATTATTTATTTTCCAAAAGCAAGTTTGCCTATTTTAATAAATAAAATAGATAAATTTATGCTTAAAGAATTTAAATATAAACTTGTTCCTTACTCAATTAAATATGCAAACCCCGTAGAGACTGCATGCCGGGTTCCGATTAATTCGGAATATGATACAGTCCGAACTGCATAGTAATATGTAGAGTTTAATAGAAATATTAAACCGCCACAGATTTGTGGTTTTTAAGTAACAAATTGTAGAGACCCCTGTATTCCTAGCCGTAAACTATCCTCGCTACCCCGCCGGTTTTCTGGTGGGGGAAGGTAACCCAATAAGCGAGGCGCCTGGGGAGTACGGCCGCAAGGCTAAAACTCAAAGGAATTGACGGGGACCTGCACAACCAGTGGAGCATGTGGTTTAATTCGAGACGAACCGAAGAACCTTACCCGGGTTTGACATTCTATCGTTTAGATCACTAGAAACAGAGATTGATCTTTTAGAAATAAAAGATGATAGAACAGGTGTTGCATGGCTGTCGTCAGCTCGTGCCGTAGGGTGTTCCCTTCAGTGGGGTAACGAGCGCAACCCCTGCCATATGTTGAATATTCATATGGGACTTTCCAAATTTTTTTTGGGAGGAAGTGGGGACGACGTCAAGTCAGCATGGCCCTTATGTCCGGGGCGACACACATGCTACAATGGAGCCGACAATAGGTTGCCAAGCCGTAAGGCGGAGCTAATCCTATCAAACGGCTTCTCAGTTGGGATTGAGGGCTGCAACTCGCCCTCATGAACGCGGAATTGGTAGTAATCGCGGATCAGTTATGCCGCGGTGAATACGTTCTCAGGTCTTGTACAAATCAAATTGCGCCTTCCAATCATAATATCTACTTAAGTGAAAAT
Source organism: Patescibacteria group bacterium (assembly GCA_036381415.1). Taxonomy (GTDB): domain Bacteria; phylum Patescibacteriota; class Microgenomatia; order UBA8517; family UBA8517; genus DASVCV01. The sequence goes on along the minus strand of DASVCV010000004.1, from coordinate 28,440 downwards.
CTTAAGCAAGAAAAGATAAGTTTCTTGAAGCGAAATAGCATCCTTTAACAGCGATGTTAAAGAGAGAAGGGCTAAATTAGCAGTTTTCAGCTTGAAGTTTAAACGGTCTTATTTATTAGCGACTCTTCGTACAGATGAGGAAGCTACTTGTCAATAAAATAAATAAGATAATTGGGCTCAAGATGCGAACAAAATGAGATTATGGTTACGAAGGGAGATCTGATGTTGACTTCGGATTTTATTAGTATTAATCTGAAGTAAGTGTTGGTGCGAACTAACACCGATTAAATATCAGAAGTCTGCTGTGTTCATATTAGTCTTTTAAGATGAAGGAACACTACTGTTTCAAAAAAAATGATTCTAGATCCTTGGTATATAGTAGGTTTAATAGATGGTGAAGGCTGTTTTTGCATTACCATTTCAAAGCATAAAACAAAAAAATTGGGTTTTGATCCAAGACTTTTGTTCGAAGTAGAAATGATAATAGATGACAAGCCATTGCTGGAAAATCTACAAAAAGCGTTTGGGTGTGGCCAAGTTTATGTCTTAAATTATAAAAGATATGGATGGAGACCTCACGCAAAGTTTGCTGTTAAAAGCCATAAGGATTTAGTAGAAAAAGTTATTCCATTTTTCAAAAAGTATCAGTTGCAAAGCAAAAAAAGGAAAGATTTTGAACTTTTTTGTGAAGCATCAGAGATGTTCCAGAATAAAGAGCATCTTTCTTTAGAAGGAATAACAAAATTAAGGGAAATTCAATCAAGAATGAACTTAAGAAATAAATTGAAACAGTCGTCCGCCAGGATACGGGAAAACCGTGCGTCCGGCGGGGAGAGAAACATTGTTAGGCAACTACAATAGTCATCTCAGAACACCGCCCGTCAAGGCAGTAAAGTTAGGGGCACCCGAATGTCAGTTGTTACTGGCAGAAGGTGAAACTAGCGATAAGGCTTAAGTCGTAACAAGGTATCCCTACTGGAAGGTGGGGATGGATCACCTCCTTTCTAAGGAGTTTTTCAAAAAACACCCCCTTTTTCGGTCACGGTTTAAGGGTACAAACACTTGCTTGCAAGTAGTTTGTTAATAAACCGAACTCGCTTACAATCATATTTTGGATGTCAAAGGAGTACACAAAAACTCTTCAATTAGTTCATCTATTTTTCGGATTAATAAAGTCAGCAATTGATGTATCTACAATTACAAATTAATTTGTACATTTTGCAGTATTTATCTGGAATAATTGGGAATATTACTATTCCTTATTGGTGTTGATTTTTTGAAGAGTTTGAAGAAAATAGACTTCTATTAAGTGGGTCAGGATGGAATCGAACCATCTACTTCTTTCTTATCAGGAAAGCGTTCTGCCAGTGAACTACTGACCCTGGAATGCCTCAAATTTACCACAATTTGGCCTTATTTACAATTAAGATAAACATGTAAATAATTTTACAAAAACTATTGACACTTACTACAGGTTAATGTTAATATCCATTCATTGAAATATGGAAGAGCGAAGATTAAGATTAATTAAGATGGAACCAGGTCAGGAAAGTCTTAGACCAAGTATCAAATTTGAAGGGTTTGTAAACCCAGAACACCAAAAATTTGTTAAAGAAGGATTAACTTCAATTGGATTACCCACAGACAATATAAAAACACTAAGGTTTATAAATGCAGACTCTTATGTAGATGCCAAAAGACAGTGGTTTATTCTTGGCCACTATAACCACCAAGAAGGGGAATATGCTCTCTATAAATTATGGGGAGAAAAAATTCCTCCTATTGGCCAAATGGGAACCATGGTTCATGAATTAGGTCATGCCAATTCTCCTTTGTATGAAGAAAATGATGCTCTTTTTGGGGGTAAAGAAAATAGAGAAAAAGCTGCAGAGCATGCACAAGCTGTAGCAGAACAAACTCTAAAAACTGGAGTGTTTCTTAATCCTTATCACAAACAGCTTTCTGAGATGTTAGCAGCAGGGGCAATTGATGGAGTTCGCTTTGTAGAAGAAACTCACGCAATAATGGCAGAACTTCGTTTTACTAACCTAGCTCATTTGGAGCAGGTTGAAGAGTCTCAAGAGAAAAAGCTCAGAGCAAAGGGATTAAAAGCTATTAGTATTGTGAAAGGTATTGACCAAACTCTTATCAATTTAATGTCCAGAAACAACCCTAGAATTAAAACCTCTCATGACCTGGACAACCATATATTTGGAGTAAAAAGTGTGTTTTTTCAAGATCAGCCAAAAAGCCTTCCCAAAGCAGCCTGAGATTAGCCTCCTATTGACTCCCTAGTTAAACCTCTATATAATAGCCTTACCTTTTGAGGAACTAAGGTTGATGCAAAAAAGATATTTTTTAAAAACAGTGAAGAACAGCCCGCTTTGTGGCTGAATTTTTAGAAGATATCGTTATACATGAGCCGGCCTCGAAAGAGCCGGTTTTTTTGTTGCACATTAAATAAATGGACCAAGCCAAAACTGCCAAAATTAAGGAGCTTGAAAAGAAGTTAGCTGAGTATGAGGAAAAGTACAAATTTAAACTAAGTAGGTTTAGAGGAGTACCTCACGAGTCTGCCTCAGGAGAACTAGCCTATTCAGAGCTTAAAGTTTTGGAAGATTTTGTTCATAGTATTAAAGAGGAATTGGCAGTTTTAAAAGGTGAAAAAGTTAAATAGCTTTTATACTTTTTAAAAATGGACAAAATGAAGCGCTACCAGGAGCTTTTGAAAAAGCGTGAGTCAGCCCGGAAGAGGTTAAGTCGGGCTAAGAAAGGTCTTGGACATCCGCACTTAGATTTTATGAGTGCGCATGATTTAGCAGAAAGCGATTTTAAAGTTTACAGCGCATATTTAGAAGACTTAAACAAAGAAATAGAGGAATTGGAAGAACTTTTAAAAAATAAAGGTAGATAAGGGCCCGAAGTTTACCTGGCTGAACGCTTCATTTGCAATGAAGAGGTAGGCGGTTCGACTCCGCCCGGGTCCACTTAGTTGCTAGCTAAGAGCGGTTGACTTTGCTTCAACCGCTATTAAGTAGTAATTAATGGTTTGTACTTTGACAACTGAAGAGAAAGGTCGCAAATCAAATCAAACGCAGACAGTGGATGCCTTGGTACGACACACCGATGAAGGACGCACATAGCGGCGAAACTTGTTGGGTAGGAGCTACGATCCTATGATCCAGCAGTATCCGAATGGGGCAACCCACTCCAATTTATTGGAGTACCCACATCCCAAATATTCTGATTTATCAGAATTATTAAGAAGTGGAGGGGAACCGTCTGAACTGAAACATCTAAGTAAGACGAGGAATATAAATCAATTGAGATTACCTTAGTAGCGGCGAGCGAAAAGGTAAAAGCCTAAACCTGTTTGTACTTCGGTATGAACGGGGGTTGCGGGACTCTAATGTAGGAGTAATTAAGGTAGTAGAACAGCTCGGAATAGTTGGCCAAAGAAAGTGAAAGCCTTGTATATAAAACTAAAATTACCCTTAAGAGTATCCCAAGTACTATGCGGCACATACCGTGTAGGAATCTAGGGGAACCATCCTCTAAGGCTAAATATGTTGTCGTGACCGATAGTGAACAAGTACCGTGAGGGAAAGGTGAAAAGCTGGGTGAGACACCCAATGAAATAGAACCTGAAACTGTTTGCGAACAAACCGTCAGAGCTGGATTTAGTCCAGTGATGGCGTGCCTATTGAAGAATGAACCGGCGAGTTGTCGTTGTTTCTTGTCTAACTATGTATAACATAGGAAGGCACAGGGAAACCGAGTGTGAAAGCGCGCATAAAAAGAAACCGCGACAGACCCGAAACCGTGTGATCTAGCCATGTCCAGGGTGAACTTTGTAGAAATACAAAGGGAGGCCCGAACTCGTTGTTGTTGCAATAACATGGGATGAGGTGTGGCTAGCGGCAATATACCAACCGAACACGGAGATAGCTGGTTCTCCCCGAAAGGTCTATAGGGACCGTGGCCTCGAAAAACATATTGAAGGTAGAGCACTGAATGGGACACCAAGGGCAACCGAGGTGTTTCAATCAAACTCCGAATTGCAGTATGTATGCGAGGCTAGACAGCCACATCGGGCTAAGCTGATGTGACAAAAGGGAAACAACCCATGATTTTCGTCTAAGGCCTCTAAATTTATCCTAAGTTTGAAAGGCAGTTTTTTCTCATAGACAGCCAGGAGGTTGGCTTAGAAGCAGCCATCCTTTAAAGAAAGCGTAACAGCTCACTGGTCGATGAGGGAGAGCGCCGAAAATTTATCGAGGATTAAGGATAATGCCGAAGACAAAGATTTCATTTGGAATTCGTTCCAGGTGGAGTGGTAGGGGAGCGTTCCGACAGCAGTGAAGCTATGTTGTAAAGCGTAGTGGAGTGGTCGGAAGTGAGAATGCCGGTATGAGTAGCGCACAAGACGGGTGAGAATCCCGTCCGCCGAATGCCTAAGGTTTCCATAGCTACGTTCGTCGTCTATGGGTTAGTCGGTACCTAAGGTGAGTCCAGGTTAACTGGGGTAGCCGATGGATAACTTGTTAAAATTCAAGTACTTGTTTTAAATCGTTATTAACTGGGGGTTGACTGGGTGGGATGTTCAAAGCCTATTAAGAATTTAGGTATAAGCTGTAAGATAGTCTAGATTGGAAAATCCGTTTAGATGATTAATTAAGCAGTGATGTAAAGTTCGCCGAGAGGTGGGCAATTTTGAAACATTCAATCTACAAGAAAATTCTCGCAGTGAGATTTAAAGTAAGCCGTACCGCAAACCGCCACAGGTAGGCTGGTCGAGAAGACTAAGGTGAGCGAGAGAAAGAGGTTTAAGGAACTCGGCAAAAAAACTACCCGTAACTTAGGGAGATGGGTTACCATCGCAAGATGGTTGCAACTAAAGTTTACTAGTCGACTGTTTATCAAAAACACAGGTCCCTGCAAAAGAGAAATCTGAAGTATAGGGGCCGACGCCTGCCCAGTGCCGGTAAGTTAAGGGGAGGGGTGTATATACATTCGTGTGTATATGCTCTGAACTCAAGCTCCGGTAAACGGCAGCAGTAACTATGAAATAGTCGTAGTTCTAAAACCTGGCTATATGCTGGAAATCCCGTACTGTAGTTATGCTATGTAGAATAGGCATAACGAACAGTTGAAGTATCTGACGTTACTATGTATGATGAATATATAGTGAAAAAACGTTCAGTGCGGAGAATCAGCAGGAAAGGCCTTTCTGGAAATAATCTTGGATATTTTCTAGCAGGATTTGTTGAAGGAGAAGGAAGCTTTAATGTTTCATTAAGACGCAAACTTGATTACAAAAATCAGTGGCAAGTCGTAATGAGTTTTAATGTTTCCCAAAAAGATCCAACAATCTTAAGAATATTAAAAGATGAACTTGATTGTGGAATTATAAAAGTCCGCAAAATAGATAATCTTCATTCTTATGATGTAACAAATCCCAAAGATATAATTCAAAAAGTTATTCCCTATTTTCAAAAATATCCAGTTCTTTCAGATTCTAAGAAAAGAAATTTTACAATCTTTTGTGAAATAGCAAATCTTATGAGTCAAGGAGAACACAGGAATTTATCTGGTTTAAGAAAAATTCTCGAACTTCGAGAAATCTTAAATATAGGTAAGGGTAGAACTAGAAAATATGGAATTAAAGATATTTTTCCAGATAGGAATCCTCAGAGACTACACGCCAGGCCCTAATTTTAGGGATGATATAGTCCGATCTCATGGGCGATCATGAGAGACGTAACCAACCGTCTATATAACAATAATGAACTGTTCTACGGTAGCGAAGTTCCTTGTCGGGTAAGAATGCGGGTTATGCATTAACTTGCTCGAATATGTAGAAATATATAGCACTTGGGAATTATCGTGATGATAAATAGAAGATGCCGAAAAAGTGAAAAATTTGGCTAAATGCTGGAAAAACTCAAGTATCCAACAGTACCAGAAATGGTGAAAATCTGTTGGTGGAGTCAATCAGCAGGAAAGGCTTAACTTTAAAGTTAAGAATCCTCAGAGACTACATGCCAAAGCCTGAATTATCAGGAGAAGATATAGTCCGATCTCTATGGCGACATAGAGGATTCACAAAACCGTGTGAATTGATAAAAACAAGCGTTTAAGATAAGTGAAGTTCCGACCCGCACGAATGGCGTCACGAGCTAGTAACTGTCTTAAGCCTCTACTCGGCGAAATTGCGATGGCTGTGAAGACGCGGCCTAATTGTACTTGGACAAAAAGACCCCGTGGAGCTTTACTGTAGTTTGGCATTGTTTTGTATATTTCAATTGTCAAGAATAGGAGGGAGAGAAATCGTCAGTGTGATACCTCTCTTTGGGATATGGCAAAACTAACTTAATTGGCCTGAAGACGGCTAAGAGGAAAGTGCTAGATGGGCAGTTTTACTGGGGCGGTACCCTGCTAAAAGGTAACGCAGGGGCACAAAGGTTGACTTACCACGGATGGAAATCGTGGGGAAAGCGCAAGAGTTTAAGTCAGCTTGACTGCAAGGGTGACGGCCCAAGCAGGGACGAAAGTCGGTTTTAGTGATCCTCCGATCCACAATGGGTGTGGACGGAGCTTAACGGATAAAAGCTACCCCGGGGATAACAGAGTAGTCGCGCCTGAGCGTTCACAGCGACGGCGCGGGTCGCTACCTCAACATTGACATCGGGGTCCTTTGATGGAGACATCAAAGTGCTGTTTTTCTAAATTCCCCCAGAATTTAGATGTTTTTTAATTTTTCGACTCATAACGGTGGAGCCCTACCATTGAACAGGAGGGTAATACCGTGGGAAGTTTATCAGGAGTCTAACAACAAACTAGTTTATTTTTTCCAAAAATTAATTAGTGACATATTCTGATATAACCCCGTATCGACTCATCTTTTATAGATGGATGGAGATTTCTTGGGCATTTGCCTAAAATTTATAATCTTCATAATACGTCGAACATCCTAAGTTGTTTTAATAGGATGAAGGTATAGTCAAGCTACTAAGTAATTAGTGGATTATATGCGATGTCGGCTCAACGCATCCTGGAGGTGAAGAAGCTTCCAAGGGTTGGTCTGTTCGCCCATTAAAGCGTTACGTGAGCTGGGTTCAGAACGTCGTAAGACAGTTCGGACTCTATCCAGTACAATCGTTAAAGTTTTGAGGAGAGCTGGCCTTAGTACGAGAGGACCAGGCCGGAGGAATCCCTGGTGTGCCGGTTGTGACGTCAGTCGCAACGCCGGGTAGCTACATCCCTCATGGATAACCGCTGAAAGCATCTAAGCGGGAAGCCAACTCCAAGATTAGAACTTTTGGATCCCAGACAGACTATCTGGTTAATCGGCTGAAAATGGAAGACGCGCAAGCGTTTAAGTTTATCAGTGCGAATAGATCCGTTGTTTTGCGAACTTTTCTCTTCAGTTTTGAAAGTACAAGCCTAGAATTAATAGGTTGTTTTTCTGTACAAATTTTATATTTGTGCTAAAATACGTTTGCTGGTGCTTAGAGCGAGATGGCACTACCTGATCCCTTTCCGAACTCAGAAGTAAAACGTCTCAGCGCCGACGATAGTTGAGGGGCAACTCTCCGCGAAAATAGGTCAGTGCCAGCATTTTTTTTGGCTTAAAAATTTCAGTTGACAAATAAAAGCGCATAAATTACCCTGAAGCTAGTATGAGCGAAAGGCGTGGCCTTAAAGTTGGAATGCTGGGAGATTACCTCGATTCAGTTGATACAAGAGGTCTACGGCCAAAACCAGTAGATTTATATATATCAGAATTTCATTTAGAAAAAGAAGACGATACTCCAGTCTATATAGAAATTAGCCATTTCGGAAATGTTACTATCACTGCAATCTACCCAACTATTATAAGAATGATTACAGGAGGAAAACATGAGGAATTAGATATATTTTCCATTGATGATAACGGAGAAGTCCTGGCTCATACAAACCGACGCTATGCAAATGGCAAAGAGATTGTAACAAAAGATAACTCTCTAGAAAATCTTGCTCCTTTTGAGAAAAAAATTATGAATCAAGATCATATTGAAATAATTTATCAGGCAAAGGCCAGACTAGGACGTGCTTTTGGCCACCACTCAAGTGAATTACATAAATAAGTTGTTATCTTCCTCTTTTTGTAATATAATTGCCTAATCATTTAGAAAGAAGGAAAAGTGAGTGCCACCAAAACAAACAAAAACATCTAAATCTTCAAACGCCTCCACCATGGAGGAATTATTAGCTAAATCAGGATATAACATCAAAGGTTTCACTAAAGGTGAAAAAATTAAAGTAACCTTAATTGAGGCAGCACCTCACTCAGCCATTTTTAATGTTGGCGGCAAAGGAGAAGGCATTTTAATTGACACTTATTTCCAAGAAGCAAAAGACTATTTAAGAACACTTAAACCAGGGGATACTACAATTGCAACAGTAATGGATCCAGAAACTTCTGATGGATCAGTATTAATTTCCCTTAGACAAGCAGCATCAGATTCTATTTGGGATTTCCTTATAGAAGCTAAAAAAACTGGTTCTCCTTTAAATGTTTTAGTTAAAAATGTTACTTCTTCAGGAATTTTAGTAGAACAAGATAATCTTTCAGGATTTATTCCTACTTCTCAAATTGGAAAAACAACACTAACTCACATTGATGACCTAAATGGTAAAAGAATTAAAGTAAAAGTCATCGAAGTAGACAAGAAAAGAAAAAGAGTTGTCTTTTCTGAAAAAGCAGTTTCAGAAGCAGGAGATATGGAGCTAAACCAGAAAGCTCAAAAGGAATTAAAAGAAGGACAAGTCTATACAGGCACAATAGTAACTGTTGCTGATTTTGGCGTATTTGTGGGAATACCAGTTAAAGTTGATGGCAAAAAGGTAACAGTTGAAGGATTAGTCCATGTTTCAGAACTTTCTTGGGAAAAGACAGAAAAACCATCTGATTCCTTTAAAAAAGGAGAGAAATTAGATGTTAAAGTATTGGCAGCCCGCGGTGGAAAGCTTTCTCTTTCAGTAAAACAAGCAGAAGAAGATCCATGGATTAAAGGAGCACAAAAATATAAAGTAGAAGATAAGATAAAAGGTAAAGTTGTAAAAATTTCAGATTTTGGAGTATTTGTTCAACTTGAACCAGGTATTGAAGGACTTATCCATATCACAAAGATTCCACCAGCCCAGCACTTAAAAGTAGGAGAAATGGTTGACTGCTACATAGAAGAAATAAATCAAAAAGAAAAAAGAATTTCTTTAGGATTAATTCTTACTCAGAAGCCTCTTGGCTACAAGTAATGGGAAAAGAATTTAGGCTTGGTAGCGATGGTGAGTGTGTTTTACAAATCCCTCCAGAAGGGATACCAGCTCCAGATATAAGCATTGAGGAACTTCAAGAATTAAAAAATGACTTTCGTAAGAAAACGACTTTGCCGCAGAATCCATTCTACGAGCTGCTTATCAAAGGTGAAATCAGCGAAAGAGAATATACGTTAAGTACACTTCCGTTTTTAAACAAAAACTATCCAAATTGGAAAAAGCATTACACCCTCGCTTTAGATATCGCTGAAGAAGCATATAACACTGATGATCCTATATTTATCAATTATCCTAGTAGAGGTCCAGTGTTAATTGATGAAATTTTCATAAGTGACATGCGCGACATACTAGAAACAGAGACTTAGCTTTCATGTATAATGGCCTCAATGGCAAAGCACTCCCAGTATGTCTGTCAGCAATGTGGTTACTCCCAGGTAGGCTGGTCAGGAAAATGTCCTAACTGTGGAACATGGGGAAGTTTAGTTGAAACAGTAGTAGAAAAAACTTCTAAAGGAAGGTCGTTAAGTAAAAAAGAATACAAAAAACCAATTCCACTAAATTCCATTACTTCATCTAAAATCCAAAGAACCAAAACCAATATTTCAGAATTAGATAGAGCCTTGGGTGGAGGATTAGTTCCAGGCCAGGTCATTCTTCTTGCAGGTGAGCCAGGAATAGGAAAATCCACACTATTACTAGAAGTAGTAAATAAACTTAAAAACTCTCTCTATGTTTCAGGTGAAGAATCTGCAAACCAAATAAAAATAAGGGCAGACAGACTTAAAATTGATAAAAACACAATTCTTCTTTTAGAAGAAACAAACATAGATACTATTATCAATACAATTGAAAGAAGTACTCAAAAGTTTGATTGCATTGTGATTGATTCAATTCAGACAATGTACACTAGTGATCTTTCTGGTTTATCTGGTTCAGTAGGCCAGGTAAGAGAATGTTCAAATAGATTAGTTCGCCTAGCCAAAACTACCCACATGCCCGTTTTTATAGTTGGGCACGTTACAAAAGAAGGAACAGTAGCTGGCCCTGCAGCTTTAGCCCACATTGTTGATACTGTTCTTTGGTTTGAAGGAGATAAAAGCCTTTCTTTAAGGCTAGTTAGAGCAATTAAGAATAGGTTTGGACCAACAGATGAAGTTGGTATTTTCCAAATGGAAGACAAAGGCCTTATAAGTGTAGAAGACTCAGGAAAACTTTTCTTAACAGATAGTGTAAAAAATGTACCTGGATCAGTCATCACATCTGTAATTGAGGGTACAAGACCGCTCCTTGTGGAAGTGCAAGCTCTAGTTGTTCCCACAAAATTGGCATTTCCTAGACATGTTGTACAAGGAATAGACTCAAGAAGGGTTGAAGTAATACTTGCTGTTCTTCAAAGAAGAGTTGGTCTGCGTATTTTTGACAATGACGTCTTTGTCAACGTTGCGGGTGGGATTACAGTGACAGAACCAGGGGCAGACCTTGCTGTAGGACTCGCTATTGCTTCATCATATTTTGACAAGCCACTTTCCAAAAGCTCCTTGGTTTTTGGAGAAGTAGGATTATTAGGTGAAATAAGAGGAGTTTCAAACCAGTCAAAGAGGATAAAAGAGGCAAAGAGGGTAGGATATAAAAAATTTGTCACTCCAGAGGAAGTAAAATCCCTTTCTGAGGCTGTCAAAAAGAATCTTCGATAACACATCAAATTATCCACATTTTTTAAATGTATCATATAAGAACCGAAGATTAGCTTCAGTTTTAAAGGTCAATATACTATAGGAAAGTAGAAGTAGAGATACCTATTAATTATGGGATTTGACAACCGTACTATTAGATGTTAAATTATTTTCGTTAGGTACTTTAAAAGCATATAGAAGATTAGCCAAGAGCTAAAAAAAAGAGCATCTCTACCGTTGGGTATTCATTCTTAACAGTAAACTGGAAGAACGAGCTCGCCACAAATAGAAATGCTCTTTCAATTAGATTGCTGCTTATGGCAGCAAACTAAGCTTGTCTTCAGGACAGACTAGTTGGAAGACAAACTAATGTTTGCAGTCATTTGCAACTATTTTATTTAAATAAGACTATTGATAAACCACCATGTTTGTCAATGGGATTTTTGTAAGAATAAGACCAAATCGGCTTTGAAGGGGATGGGTGGTATGTAGGGCAGGCGTACTACCCATTCCTTTTGGAGCCGATTTTTTGTGGGAAAAGAAATCATTAACTTTGACATTTCCAAAATTCTTCTATATACTTCCCATAGTTATCTGAATTGCCTCTGACTGCCCCAAATAAATATGAATAAAGAAGCTAAAAGAGCATTAACACTAGTTGCGGGAACAATGCTTGCAACAACACTTGCTTGTCAAACTAGTATTGGTTCACAAGTTGAAGCAACTCCTACTCCTATTACACCAACAACTAAGCCCGATCTTGATAACCCAGAGCTGGGTCTTTCTGCTACATCTGTACAAGCAACCAAGAGCGCAAACGAATCAACCGGCACAGCCATAGTTGCAACACAAACAAAGGTGGCTCAAGATATTATCGAATTAAAAACTCCTATCGGCCGCATAACACTAACAGCTCCTGTAAAACCAACAGAAACATCAACCCAAGTTTCTACAACCTCTGCTGAAGAAGGTCTAATAACAAGCTATCTATTTCCACCTGATCTTTTAATCTCAGCTAATTCTGAAGGACGAGCTAGAATTGACATGAATAAACTTAGAAATAACTTAAAAACAAATATACCAACACAAGGAAATCTGCAAAATGGAGATGTTGATTTTATTTCTCAAATGCTTGGAACGAAATTTGGAAAAAATGGAGTACCCAAATCTCACAAACTTAATTTTTGGATGGATCAAGAAGTTGGAGGATTGGGATGGAAAGAGTCAGACGTAGATCATATTTATGATGATCTTAATAAATTAAGACAACAACCAAGAGATCAAGTCTTTTCTGATCAATTAGATGGAACATTCAGGTTTGCTGTCAGAGTAACCAATGCCAAAGATTTTGAAAATGCCGTTGCATACGCTGTTATTTTTAGATACCTTCATGGAGCAGGAAAATTGACAGACTCAGATGCTGATATTCAAACCTATCTTTCAGATCCAAATGTTGATATAGAAATCAAAGCTACAACCGAAGCTCTTATCGGAAGCACTGGTTATAAACCATTATCAACAAAAAGCACTACTCCTGTTGTTGCTTGGCCAGGAGCGGCATCATTATTTAAATCTAATTCAAATTTTAAACCTGATAACTGGACTCAGTGCGTGACATCTATGGATAAAGCAAATACCCGCGCTAGTCAAAAAGAAAAATCAAACAAAGTTACCTACACTGAAGATCTTGAAAAAACTTCTCCAAAGAATGATGAAACAATTTCCGCTAGTGACTCAAACGGTGAAAGTGTTCTTTTTTTTCTTTATGATTCAAATGCTGACGCAATGACTAATGGTGCCTATTCTCCAAACGATAAAGGTTATCTAAGGTTAGACGAAGTAAGAGTGACAAACTATCAAGACTCTCTAAACAAAAACATCAGTAATCCAAACGATAACATAGAAGGAGAAGTGGCAGTAGATTTAGGTAGAGTAATTCCCTGTGGTGAAGAAGTTATAATAGCCAAACCCCAGCCAGTAAAACCGGCAGCACCATCTCAGCCAAAACAACCTGAACAGCCAACCACACCTCCTCAAAGACCAACAAATCCACCTCTTCCATCACCCATGCCTACAAATAAAGACACATTCCCAGTCAACACATCTCAACCGGCACCAACAGCAGATGTTAAGCCAACTAGAGCAGGGTAAAATATAGTTATATGAAAAGATTAAAAAAATTATTAATTGAAAATATAGCAGGTTTTGTAACAATTTTTACACTTGTTGCTTTTGTGGCAGCTCCAGTTTTCTTTAATACAAAAGCAGCAGTTACTTTTCAAACAGGTGACATTTTTCAAGGGAAAAACTTAACAACATCTCAGTCAGACTATTCAGACCCTGTGGCAGTTACTTCTGGTCAAAGGGTCAGACTCAATATGCTCGTTTTAAATCAAGGCTCGGATCCGGCAACTAACACTCAAGTTTCATTTAATTTTTCAAACCCAGCCCAGCCATCAGCAACAATTACTGCAGATGGAGGAGTAACCGTCACTGATGTGGCAGTTTTAAATCCTTCCGGATCCTCTCTTTCTTTAGTTTCAGGATCAGCAAAATTATATGGCCCAAACTGTGCCTCAGGTTGTGTCTTAACTGATTCCCAAATAACAAGTGGAGTTGCGGTAGGAACCGTAAATTCAGGTGGAACTCAAAGCTATCAAGTAGTTTTTGATGTTGATGCAGCAGGTGCTGCTCCTCAAACCCAAGCAGTTTTCCGTTCAGGTAATGTAATGGATGGTGGAAATAGAACTCAAAGATTAGTAGATTGGCAAGATCCAATTCCAGCCAACCCAGGAGACACAATTGAATTTAGAATTACAGTAATTAATGATGGAACTGCAAAAATTAATAATGTAGTTGTCCGAGGACAACTTCCCAGTGATCTTGGATTAAGCCTTGTTACAAACGGGTTTATAACAGGGGACCAAGCACAATTAGTTAGCGACACAGCTACAGTTAATGTTACAGGTACTCAACCTCAAAAGTTAATATATCTTTTAGGCCATGCAAGAAAAATTGGCCCAGGATGTCCAGCAGATGGGTGTCCTCTTTCTGATGATATAGTCGGAACTGGAGTAAATATTGGCAGTGTTGATCCAGGCGTAACAAATAGTTTCCAAGTAGCCTTCAAGGCAACTTTGACTAACTTTATTGCCACTGCAACTCCTACCCCAACACCAACTCCTACTCCCACACCAACGCCTACACCCACACCAACTCCTACTCCAACTGGGACACCAACTCCTACCCCAACACCGACGCCTACTCCGGTAAGTCCAACCAGCCAATGTAATTCATTGACCGCAAATACAACCAATGGAACAGCACCATTAACAGTAAACTTTACCGGATCAGGATATGATTCAGCAGGTTCTATTCAACAATATCAATTTAACTTTGGTGACACATCAAACAATCAACAGCAAATAGTTACAACAAACTCAAACACTGCTACACATATCTATTACAACCCAGGCACCTATACAGCTTCTTTATTAGTCAAAGACAGCCGTGGAGTTTGGGTAGATAGTAACCCAGCCTGTAGATTGCAAATTACAGCAAATGCCGTTCCGCAAGTTCTTTCAGCTCAAACGCCAACCACGCTTCCAGCTACTGGACTTGATATTTTCTTGGCAGCACCCATTTCACTTTCTGTTGCTGGAGCTGGAATATATCTAAAGAAACGCTTCAAGTTGGTATAATACCCACTATGTATCCAAAAGGAACTGTCTACGATTCAACAAATGCCATGGTCCATGGAGAAGTCATCCTTCATGCCCCAGCCAAAGTTCGTCTTGCATATTCGCTTTTACGCGGTCTGGGAGCCGGTCTAATAGGCTTTGCAATAATTGCAGTTCTTTTCTCATATGGTCCTATTTTTAAAGAAGAAATTTCCTACAGGCTTGGATTAAATAAAATTAAGATGCAGGATAATACCAGTCTAGTTAATATTGCAGAAGCCCAAAGAGTGAAACTAGTCCAAGAAGAAGCAAAATCACTTGGAGTTAGTTCCTACTTTTCCATTGTGATTCCTAAAATTGGTGCCAAAGAAGAAGTCATTGCAAATGTAGATGCAGCAAATAGCAAAGAGTATATGCAGGCTCTCTCAGAAGGAGTAGCCCATGCCAAAGGAACCTATTTTCCAGGCCAGGGTCATACCATCTTTCTTTTCTCTCACTCAACAGATGCCCCCTGGAATATTGCCCGCTACAATGCTGTTTTTTACTTACTTCGTGAGCTAGATACTGGTGACCACATCACTGTTTTCTTTGCAGACCACAAATATGAATATGTGGTAGAAAAGAAATTTGTCACAAATCCAACCGATGTTTCCTGGCTGACTGACCAGCAGGATGGAGAAAAGCTAATTCTTCAAACCTGTGATCCTCCTGGAACATCAGCAAATAGGCTTTTAGTAGTAGCTCGTCCGGTTGTTAGTTGACAAGCATAGGGTAGGGTCTTACAATACCAGTAAAGCTGCAAAGCTACTTCTTTAACGAGTTTCTAGATGTTTATACAAAAAATTTGAATATTATGCCAGACACAAAAGACGAACGCGGTTTAGTTGTTGATGATAGAGTACTCCCTGATTCAGGACTTCCAACAGAATCTGTAAAGGGAGTTCTTGATATTGCCAATGAAGGATCAGGACTCCTTCGTCCAAACTTTGCTCCATCTAGTAATGATATTTACATCTCTTCTTCTCAAATAAGAAGATTCAATCTTAAAAATGGGGACATGGTTGAAGGTCTTGCCCGTCGCCCCAAAGAAAATGAACGTTATTGGGGTCTTTTAAAAGTTGAAAAAGTAAATGGGCTTCCAGTAGAAAGTTTAGGACAAAGAGCAGACTTTGATACCCTTCTTGCAATTTATCCAGATGAACAAATAAAGCTTTCAAGCGGCAAAGAGCCCCTTACAACCAGAGTTGTTGATTTAATAGCACCTATTGGTTTTGGTCAAAGAGCACTTGTTGTTTCCCCACCCAAAGCCGGTAAAACATGGCTATTAAAAGATATGATTACAGGCATTGCCAAAAACTATCCGGAAAATGGAAAAGGCAAAGGTAAAAAAGTCCACTTAATGGCAGTTCTAATTGGAGAGCGCCCCGAGGAAGTAACAGATATTGTTCGTCATATGAAGGATGTAACTGGCGGTGAAGGTGAAGTTGCAGCTTCCAATTTTGATGAAGATCCAGATGCCCAAACCAGAGTAGGGGAATTAGCTCTAGATCACGCAAAAAGACTCGTTGAGACCGGAAAAGATGTAGTTATAGTTCTTGATTCCATCACCCGTTTAGCAAGAGCATATAACCTTGCTCTTCCAACATCCGGTAGAACTCTTACAGGAGGCTTTGACCCTCAAGCCCTTTTCCCAGCCAAAAAGTTTTTTGGTGGAGCAAGAAAGATTGAAAACGCCGGCTCTCTTACTATTATCGGAACCTGTCTTGTTTTAACCGGTTCAAAAATGGATGACCTTATATATGAGGAATTTAAAGGAACAGGAAATATGGAATTGCATTTAGACAGAAAACTTGCAGATAGGCGCATTTTCCCGTCAATTAATGTAACTGCTTCTGGAACACGCCAGGAGGAGCTTTTGTACGGTAAAGAATTGCTTCCAAAGATTCACACATTAAGAAGAATGCTTGATTTAGTTCCGGAAACCGAACGTACTGAAACTCTTCTAGAGCGTCTTGGTAAAACGGAAAGTAACGAAGAGTTCTTAACTTCCCTCAAAGTAGTTTGAAACTGTAAGGTATAATGGAAAAATGAATTACCTCTACAAGGACTTTTTGACCCTTGCTACCGATATTAAATCCTTTTCCCTAGAACTATTTACTTTTTTAGTTAATGTCCTCCATCTTCAGTTTTTACGCTTTGAAGGAGTTAAAAATATTTTTGTTGAAGTTCTCTATAAGCAAAGAGGAAAAATGTCCAAGCGTCTTATTCACTCTGGCATGGCAGGTCTTGCCGCAGTTGGCATTGCGATAGCTCCTGTTGTTGCTAAAGAATTTCCAGGACGTTCTGTTGACCCTTGGAATGTTTCTTCTCCATCAGCAGTTCTTTCCGCCTCCACCGACAAGCCAGATACTCAAACAAGTTTCACTGATAAAAGAGGAGAGATAGTAGACTACACAGTGATAGAAGGGGACACAGTCTCTTCAATTGCAGAAAAGTTTGGCGTAAGTAGTGACACAATAAGGTGGCAAAATGACATAACAGGAGACAACATCAAAGTAGGCCAGAATCTTGAAATTCCTCCTGTCACAGGAATGGTTCACAAAGTACAAAAAGGTGATACGGTAGAATCTATTGCGAAACAGTATGATGCATCTGCACAGGCAATAGTTGATTTTCCATTTAACTCTTTTGCAAATGATGAAACATTTGAGTTAGCAATTGGTCAAACTGTTTATGTACCAGACGGAAGAAAAGTTGAAACTGGGTTCTTTGCAGGTCCTGCTACACCTCGCGCTCGTCAATCAACCCCTGATGCAGGAACTGTAGTTGCTTCCGGCTCCTTTGTCTGGCCGACAGGCGGAATCATTAGCCAATACTTCTCCTGGTATCATCCCGGAGTTGATATTGCCAACAATGCCATGCCAAATGTAGTAGCAGCTGACTCTGGCCGTATTATTTGGGCAGGTTGGGACTCAACAGGTTATGGAAACAAAATTATGATAGATCATGGAAACGGAATGAGAACGCTATACGGCCATTTAAGCCAGTTCTATGTAGTAGTTGGTCAAAGCGTAAATAGAGGAGATGCAATAGGTAGAATGGGTTCAACCGGAAGATCTACTGGTCCTCATCTTCATTTTGAAGTTAGCCGCGATGGGGTAAGATTTAATCCTCTAACAATCCTTCAATAAGCTGTTTTTGATATAATTGCAATTGTTTCAGGGCCGTTAGCACAGTGGTAATGCACTGCATTCGCATTGCAGAAACGGCAGTTCGATTCTGCCACGGTCCACCAAATTTGAGAGTAAAAATAGGCATTTGGCTGGTCTATAGCCCTATAATTTTCAGCATGAATGTAGTAAAATAAGGCATGGTTTCTATTGCAGAAAGACAAAGATATATTTTTGATAGACCAATCATGTATATCAAAAATGAAACTGAAGAAATATCAGACCAACTCCTTGCAAGGCATTATGCTCTTTACACTCTAAACCCAAACCAGGTTAAAAGCCCTTATTTTGAAGTTTGTGAAGGCGACAGAACTGAAATGTTTGTAGAAGAGGATTTGGGAAATGGATTAAGGAAAAGAATTGGAACTTCTAAAGCCTTTACTCAAGAAGAAATGGCATGTTTTCTTGAAACTGCCCAGCAATCATACAAGGAGTTAGGAACAATGGGAGATTTCCCAAAAGATAAGACAAAGTATGAGACAAAGGTTGCTGAAAATAAACTTACTCAAGCATTCATGGGAGGATTTAATAAAGACTGTGCAATTGTCTGTATAGATAAAGAAAGGAAAGATGGTTCAAGAGTTGTTGTTGGAGGCCTTATGATTACAGTAGGCAGTGAAGATATTGCCTTATCTCGCCTTATTGGAAACCCAGATGCTTCAATTCCAACTCTTTCTGCTCTTAATTTTGAAATTCCAGAAGAATTAGCCCATATAGCAAATATCCATGCCAATCAAGTCTTTTGTGCAACTAGGCTTTTTTCAACTGCAGAAACAAAAAACCAAAAAGCAGGACTATCAGCATCTGAAAGAAGAAGAATACTTCCAGAGCTTGTAGTAAGTGCAGAACAAACAAGAGAAGCTCTTGAAAAGCATTTAAAAAGACAGCTTCTATTAGGAATTGGAGATATTACAGATTCAAGACTTCTTGATTTTATAAGTAATGGTTATGGTTGGGAATTAGTTACCAACAACACTCAACCCACTCCAGATATTCTTTCTACAATACTTTCACACCATTATGGATATTATAGTAAGCGTGAGCCTGGAATCATGGTAATTATGGCAGAAAGAGAAAAGCTTCTTTCTCTTACTCCTTCCAAAGAAAACTTTCTTAAAGGTTTAAGACGCACCCGTGAGTCTGACGCATCTTTAATACAATGAGTTCTGAAAACAACGTTGATAGAGAATTTAGACTGTCTCAAGCAAAATTAAGAAAAGCATTTGAAGCTTCATTAAATGATTTAAATGCCAATCATGAGTACCAGCCCCAGTTGTTTGATCTGGAAAAGAAAGAAGAAAGAATCTCTTTTGCAGCCTTCTGCAATAATAATGAAATTGTTTCTTTTGATTCAACCCTTCTTAACTTAATTAAGCTCTACACAAGATTTAATCCTCAAGATAAAGCACTCACCGGAGAAAATGCCCATGCCAATTTAAGATTTAGAAAATGGTTGAAAGAAAACGGTCTTGTCTCAAATGAAGATGGCCCTCATCTTCTATATTGTCTAAATAAATTAGTCCTGCCTCATGGCTTAAACAGTAAGGGCCAAATGGTTTGGGATGTAGTATCTGTTCTCCCAGAAGGAATGCAAAGAAAGCTTCAGGAAGCAAGTATGAATAAGATGATCGATGAGAAAACCCAAAAAGCTCTTCATGATGATGTGGAGCTTTTTGTTCTTGGAGCAAGTGTTGGTTCAAATATTGTTGCCTCTCTTGTTCCATCCCTTGGTATTGACCACGTTACTATTCTAGATCCCAAACCCCAGGATGGGGTAGGAAGTAGCCGTGTAGCAAACTCAAGTACTCTTATTCATGGCAAATCAAAGGCAATTGCACTCTGGCACAACCTCCTTGAAGCCAATCCATATATTAAATGCAATGCCTATCCAGTTGCCTTTAGTAAAGAAAATGCAGGCATGATTTTTAAAGGAACAATGCCCCAAAATCCAAATAGAGTAAGGGTAATTATTGAAGAATTTGATGACTTAAAAGCAAAAGATGAATTAAGGCAATATGTAAGGGAAAATTTTAAAGATCAAAAAGTTTTAATTATTTCCTTTGCCGATACTGGAATAACCTCAATCGGAGGTGTCATAGAGACACCCGAGGACCCTCCCTATAATGGAAATGCCTTAAATTATGGCAAAGACCCATATGCTGTAAGTTTAAATCCAATAGCCAAAATTATGAAAACATATGGATTAGTAACCCCTTCCACTTCCAATCCTAAACCCCAAGATTTAAAAATCCCTCCAGAACTTTTAGGCTCTCTTGCCAGGCTTTTTACAGGCCAAATAGCAAGCTTTGAACAAAGTGGACTGGCTTCCCGCATGACAGGCCCTGTTGCAGGCCAGATTCTAATATCCTTCCTTGAAGGAACTCTTGATGTAAAAACTATAAATATAAATCTTTCAAAAGATATTGATGCTAAATGGAAAGATAGAAAATTTGTTAAAAAAGTGCACAAAGCAGTAAGGCAGCTTCAGAAAAAACTGGATATTAAGAAAACTCGTCGGAAGATGTAAAATAAAGCATGAGTCTGGCCCTCATAGTAGTATCCCTTACTTTACTTGCTAATCTTCTTATTGCCTCAATTGTCTTTATAAATAACAAGAAATCAGCAAGCAACCTTCTTCTAACAGCACTTACCATTGTTAGTGCAGGCTGGACACTCTTTACATACCTAGCCCTTTTTTCTCCTGAGCCTGATGTGAGGCTTTTCTGGGTAAGGACCGTCATGTTTGTTACAACTCCTTTTGGAGCAATAATTTATCTTCTTGCTCTTGCCTTTCCTGAAAAAGATTTAAAAATAGAAAAAGCCCCTTTAGCTTCAATAATAATTTCAAATGTCATTACTGCAGTTTTAGCAATAACTCCCTTTACTTTCTCAGGACTAATTAATCTTCCAGGAGGCAACTTTGAGCTTTTTCCAGGCCCAGCCATAATTCTATTTGGAATTAACCTGATTTTCTTCATGACTGCAGGCTTTGTTGAAATAATAAAGAAATTCAAAAAAAGTAGGGGATTAAGAAGAAAGCAAACAGGCTACTTTCTTATTGGTCTTATTTTAACCTTTTCATTAGCCACTCTTACCAACTTCATAGCTGTGGTTGTCTTTAAGACAGTAAGTCTTACCTATATTGGCCCGCCCCTTACCTTGTTCTTTTTAGGCTTTGTAGCCTGGGCAATTGTAAGGCACAAGCTTCTTGATATTAGAGTGCTTGTTGCCCGTGCCATTCTCTATTCATCACTTTTAATTGCCCTAGTAGGTGGTTATGTCCTTCTTATTTATACTTTCTTTTCTATTATCCCTCTTGGAATAAATAGAGATGTTTTATTTATAGCAATGGCAATGGTTGCAGCCTTTAGCTTTAATTTTATTAAAACAACACTTGCCAAAATCACAGACAAATTATTTTTTAAAGACACATATAACACTGAAGAGCTCCTTTCCACTCTTACCCACATTATGGCCTCAGAAATCCACATTAAGCCATTAACAACCCAGCTTCTTAAAACTCTCCTAGACAAAATGAGAGTAACGGCAGGTGCATTTATAATTGCAGGAACTGATGGCATAAAAGACATAGAGTCTTTCGGAGTTGCCGATGAATCAATTCTAAATGACAAGCAATTCCTAAAGATATTAAACAAGCACGATGAAATGATTGTCTTTGAAGATCTTGAGGAAGGAGAAACCAAAGAATTTTTAAGAAACAAAAAAATCTCTGTAATTCTTCCTCTAAAAGTAAAAGACAGCAAAATGGGATTATTTGTACTCATGCCTAAAGCATCAGGAGAATCCTGGGAAAGTAAAGACCTGGAGGTTCTTGAGATCTTTGCCCCAGAAGTAGCAGTTGCACTCCAAAATGCTGAGTCCTACCTTGAAATTCAAGAGTTTAATAGAACTCTTGAAAAGAAAGTGGAAGAAAGAACAGAGGAGTTGAGAAAGTCTCATGAAAGTGAGCTTGAAAAAGCAAGACAGCTTCTTAAGCTTAAAGATGAATTTGTATTTATTGCCACTCATGATTTAAAAACCCCTGTAACAGCCATAGATGGCTTTGTAGAGCTCATTCAAAGAAGAAAAGAGAAGTTCTCAGCTAACACTAAAAGCAGCTTTAAAGCAATCGTAGAAGCAAGCGGAAGATTAAAGCAGCTGGTTAATGATTTACTTGAAGTAGCTCGAAGCGACTCAGGAACTATTAAGGTGGATGTAAAGCCGGTTAATATTGTTGATCTGGTTAAGAAAGTGATTAAAGAAGTTGAACCAAAGGCAAAAGCAGAAAAAATATCAATCACAACCAAGTTTGATAAAAGCCAGATGGTTTTAGCTGATGAAGCAAAGCTTTCTGAAGTGTTGGAAAACCTAATTTCTAATGCAGTCAAATACAACAAAAAAGAAGGAAAAATAGAAGTCATTACAATTAGAAACAACAGTAAGCTACTAACGAAAGTAGGCGACACAGGTGTTGGAATTCCAGTTTCCCAGCAAGACAAAGTCTTTGAGAAGTTCTTTAGGGCAGTTCAGCCTGGAACAGAAAATGTGACAGGAACCGGCCTTGGATTATTTGTGACAAGAATGCTGATAGAGAAGATGCACGGCAAGATCAGTTTTGAAAGTCATGAAGGAAAAGGAACCACCTTTACTTTTGAACTCCCCATCTCTCAAGCCTAATTGCCAGACAGATTTTTAGGTACTCCAAAACATCTTTTAAGTAAGTCTTGAAGTATTTTGGGTTAAAGCTTACTTTAGATTCTCCTCTAGTCCTAAACTGGTAAGTTACAGGAAACTCAAAGAAGTTATTGGTTACCTGGGTTAGCTTAAAGAGAAAGTAATTAAAAAATCCAAACCCTCGTGTTTTAAATCCATCAAAGTTAATTGCATCTAATACTCCATGAATCCTAATAGCACGAAACGCTCCATTATGGTCATATACCTGCCTAGTTCCAGCAAGCCAGGTTGCACAGACATAGTTTGCAAACCAGTGGTTAAGAGTTCTTCCTACTGTCCAACCCTTTGTGCCTCCGTTTCCTACATGCCTTGAAGCTACAACAACATCATATCCATCCTCAGTAATTTTTTTAATCATGAAAGGCATCTTTTCAGGATTATATGCAAAATCAGCTTCATTTATAATTAAAATATCAGCTTTTAAGTGCTTGAGTGTGTACTTAATCCCTCTAATCATGGCTTTGCCAAGCCCTTCTTTTTTGTGAGTCAAAAGAACAATATTAGAATATTTTTTTTGTAAGGTAGCTACAATCTTGCCTGTTCCATCAGGGGAGTTATCATCAACGATAAGTATGACAAAATCATATTGCCTGTACTTTTTTGCCACCTCTTCTACCTTTTCAATCATTAGTAGAATATTTTCCTTCTCATTGTAGGTAGGGATGAGGTTGACAACTCTAGTTTTTTTCATCATTATGGGAACTACAATAGTATATACGCATTAAGTATGGTAAAAAAGGATATTAATTAACACACATAATAAAGAATTTATATGGCAAAAAAGATATTAATCATTGAAGACGATCCATTAATGACTAAGCTCTACACTGACACTCTCTCTCAGGAGAAAGACAAGTATGAGCTTACCCATGCTTTAAATGGGGGAGATGGCCTTCTTAAAGCCCGCACCATTGTCCCAGACCTAATCTTTCTAGACATCATGATGCCTAGAACTAATGGTCTGGAAGTCTTAGATAAGCTTAAAGTTGATCCATTAACCAAAAAAATTCCAATTGTAGTTCTAACAAACAATGCAAGTGAGGGAGACCAGAAATATGCCTTGGAAAAAGGAGCAATCAAATACATTCTTAAAAGCAAATTTGATCCCCAGCAAATGCTCTTCCTGGTTAAAAGCATTATTTAATGCATCTTGACAAATTTAATGTAACTTGATAGTATTAATGCAATATGGTTTATACAGTATCAATTACTTCTCAAGGCCAGATAAGTATACCTGCAAAGGCAAGAAAGAAAGTGGGTTTTACTAAAAGAGCAATCCTCTCTGTTGAAAAAGACCATCTTGTCTTAAAACCTGTCGCAGATGTCATGGATTTGATGGGCAGCTTGAAAACAAATAAAAAGCCTCTTTCAGGAGAAAAGATTCATAAACTTTTTGCAGAGGCAATGGCAAGAGGAGAAGTTTAAGAGAAAAAGTGAAAAGGATTCTCATTGATACAAATGCTATTTTAAGGTTTTTGCTTCTTGATGTACCAAACCAAGCTGAAGAGGTAAAAGTTCTCTTTGAAAAAGCCAAAGCGGGTAAAATTCAAATCATCATACCAGAAGTAGTATTTTTTGAAACAAAACATATGTTATCAGGAAATTATTACGGCTTTGAAAAGAATCTAGTGGTAAACAAACTAGAGTCGATCCTTTCAGCAAGCTTTCTTGAAGTAGAAAACAAAAGTATATTCCTTAAAGCGCTAGATTATTACAAAAAAACAAGCCTAAGCTTAGTAGATTCCTTTATATTGGCGAAAGCAAAATTAGAAAATTTGGAGATTTTTACCTTCGACAAGAACCTCAAGAAGATTTCTACAAGTTAGTACCTTCCTTCTCTAAAAGTTATTGATCCTTAAGGTTGTGGAGTAGGTGTAGGAGTTGCTCCTGGAATTACTGGTGCTGCAGGAGGAGTAGCATCCTTAGGTAAAGTAAGCTGTGGGTTAATAGCAGGGGCTGTGGAGGCCTGTGGGGCAGTTAGACTCTCTCCTGTTCCTTCTTGTCCGGTCTTGGCTGGCTTTTTCTTCTGTAGTGATTCTAACTCACTATTGGCAAGTGTATAGTCTTGAGAATTCTGAGGAACTAATTGCAATACTGCCTGCATTTGTGCAATTGCATTATCAATGTCTCCTTTTTCGCGGTATGCCACTGCCAAATTGTAGTGAGCATTAGCAAGATCTGGTTTTGCTGCAATTGCAACTGAGAAAGTACTAATTGCATTGTCCCACTGTGAAAGAGAGTAGTATATGCCTCCTAGTGCAATTCTTAAGTTAGGATTAATTGGATCAAGTGCAATTGTCTGGTTGTATGCTTGTATTGCAAAAGAATCTGCATCTTTTGCCAAAGGCATGATTGACTGATAGATGCGAGCTAATACTTCCCAGTTTCCGCTTCTTTCCTGATTAAGGGCAACTGTGTTTTGTCCTTCTCTTACAGCTTGCTGAATAAGCTGAGATACGCTATTTTTCTCATCATCGCTTAAGTCTTTCTTGTCTCCAATAATAGAGCGGGCAAGAGCTAAGTTAATCTGGGCATATGAAGCATGATATCTGTCAACCATTGGGTTTTTATTAATTGACTCCTGTAATAGTTCATATGTTGCTTTTCCATCATTTTTATTTAAAGCATCAAATGCAGTCTTAAATGTGGCTTCAGCACCTAAGACTGGAAAAGCTCTGGAAGCAAAGTATAAAACTGCAACAACTATCAATACTCCTGTAATTATTGCTGGAAACTTTGCAGGAGCTCCTCCCTGAGTCTTTGCAGCAGTTAAGTTAAATTCTACTGTATGTGCTTTAGAATTAAGTGCCAAAAGAACAAAGAACATGTAAAGAATTACAAAAGAAGCAGGAATTAAAATTAATGCTATAAGGAGTCCAACTAGGCAAAGTAGGCTGATTGTAGTTTCTGATACTTTAATAGTTCCTCTTGTACCAACTGCACTTCTTACAAACTTAACAACTGATAGTCCAAGTATTCCTCCTGCAACTAGTCCTGCAAGCCCTGTCTCAGTAATTAAAGTTAGGAAGTAATCATGTCCTGCACTAAATCTATATGGCCAGAAATTTGTTGCATTGTATGTAATAGGTCTAAATCTGTTAAAAGCAGAAATATAGTTAGCAGGACCCACTCCCCAGACTGGATTTTCCTTAATAGATTCAGCAGCTACTGCCCAGGAAGTAGTAACATCAGGAATTGCAGGAGCATTTGGTTTTCCAGGAAGTATGCTAAAGATTGAAAGAGAAAGCCCTAAAGCTACAATTACTAAGCAAAATCCAATTAATACTTTCTTTGGCAAATCATCAGTAGTAATAAGAGCAAATAAAGAGAAGGGAATAACTACTGCTAAATAAACTGCAGCTGTTAAATAGTCTCCTGAGAGATTAAACAAAGGACTCTTTAAGTAATCAGGCAGTTGTGGCATCTTCTCAAGTATTCCCAAAAATCCAAAGATAGTTGAAATTCCCAAAACAACTCCAGAAATAAGAAGCACCCACCATACAAGTCTTTTGTTTTTTAATTCATTAATAGCAAAGTAGAGGATGCCACTTGCTATTACAAAGGTTGAAATTCCAGGTGAGAAAAATGCATCAAGTCTGTTTGGAGTTCTAACCACTCCTGCAACTAAGTATGCAAGCATTAGTAAAACCACTCCTAAATCAAAAGAACCCAAGCTGATTTGAAACTTGCCGCTTCTAATTATTTCTACTGCTTTAAGAAGAACTAATAGCAAAGAGGCGATTGTTATAAGAATAAGTTTTGGTAGTCCCACCGGATCAAGATAGGAAGAAAGAATCCAAATAGGCATAAGCACTACAAGTCCTAAGACTATATATGTTTTGGCTCTTTCAATGACTAAATCTATATTCATATAATTATTGTATCTATAAGTTCATCAGCTTTTTTAATCTTTGTCAACAATATCTTTCGACAAAATCAATACCACTTTATTCTCTAAACAAACTCTCTACAAGTACTAAAAATATTTGTAATTTATAACAGATTATATTCCCTAGAACATGGAATATTTACAAATATTTGAATACTTTTAACTTCCATATTTTTCTAATCTAATTTATATACAAACTATTAATAACTTTTTAGTCTCACTTTGTTTCAACTATCCACCAGTTGAATGTTGCATCTCCACCAATAGGATTATTAATTCCTACATTTGCAAACCCAGCTCCTTGGCTTCTTATATATAGTACTTGTGAGCCAGTATCAGAAGTAGGAGTCAAATAGATTAAAGTAGAGGAAGTTATCTTAGTACTATTAATAGTTACTTGTGTAGCTCCTTTAACAATTACTGCCTTCCCAGCTACATCATTAGCAACTGTCATTTTGCCAAGAACTGTTAAATCTCCATTAATAGTTACATTCCCGCTTGCATCAATTACTACCTTGCCATTCATAATATCAACACTTCCTAATGCAAGTGATTGAATCTTGAGTGTTCCAATTGCATTGATAGAGGAGTCAGTATTATCTAATGTCAGCATTCCTACATTTAATTTTCCATTTACTACAGTATCAGATAATAATGTGTTTCCAGTAGCAGTAAGATTCTTAAATGTCGCAGAATCGCTAGCAACACTAGCAGACTGAGTACTTAATTTCATCAAAGATATATCAGTCTGTAAGTTAGAAATATCTGTCTTTAATTGTGCAATCTGACCAGTGAGATCTCCTTCAAAGTATGAGTTATGTATAGCTACACTGATTGTAGTTTTACCTGAAGAAGGGTCCCAGGCTTCCAAAGCTTTTCCAATAGTATAGCCTGGATTGATTGCTTTCATTGCCTTACCTGCCTCACTAGAGGAAGTTATGTAGTCTCCTGGATTAATAGGTTGGGAAGCGGATGATATCTTCACAGGAACTTGTCCAACAAGTGCTACAAGTACCTTGTTTGGTCCTTCTACACCTCCAGTGAAACTTGGTGCAGTAGATACTATTCCAATCATCTTAGAGTCATATGTGCTTGTAGTAAGAGTTGCTCCATTAGTTCCCTGGGAAACAAGATCTCCTGGAGTAAATACTGATGAATCTTTTGTAAAGTATTCAGCCATATCTGTTCCATTGGCAGCATAGTTTACTGAAGTTGTATCTGCTGCCTGTATCTTTCCAATAATAGTTCCATTAAGGTCTAAGAAATTAACAAACCTGGAAGTGTTGTCCAAAGTAGTACTGCTTAACTTAATGGCAAGTCCAGCAATCCCAGCAGAAGTGGAAGTGTTCCTAATCATGGCACTGGCTGTGGAAGTAGAGGATCTATATATATCAAGTCTATTTAATGGATGTTGGCCTAAAGAAACATCATTACCAACCGCCAAACCTGTGGTGGTGAGTTCACCATATGTAGAGGTTGTAGCACCTCCCCCAGCTGCAATTCTTCTAAATTGAACTGTATCAGCAGAAGAACTCATATAAAGCTGCCAGCTTGCAGCTGCAGCATTACTTTGTGTTCCTAATTCCTCATTTGCCCCTATAATTAAATGTCCGTTTGCATTAAGGTCAACATATCCAGTTCCAAAAGTACTATTTTGCCTGATTATCACTCCTAATCCAAATCTTCCACCAGGCACACCACCATTTGCAGCAGTTCCCGCATCAACATAATAGGAAGGGTTAGTCACTCCAACCCCCAAATTTCCAGCACTTGTTAGTACCATCATGCTTGTTGATCCTACCTGGAAGTCAGCCAGGTATTTTCTTGCTCCAGTTGCAGCAGTTTCAGTAACCTTTACATTAAGTGCTGTATAGTCTCCGGTAGCACTCCCTGTCTGGTTAATAGTAGGTTCA
>DASVCV010000003.1:0-71664 GCA_036381415.1 Patescibacteria group bacterium | reverse complement strand
GTAATATTTTTTACTCTCCCCCATTCTTTTTTGTTTCTTAACAAAAGTAGTATTACTCCAGCAAAAAATGCAAACGAGACATTTTGAGAAAATGTTAAAAACAAAACAATACTTCCTAAACAAATCGCTATCCAATTTAGTAAGTTCTTCCTTTGTACTAAAAGCATAAAAACAGCAACTAATAAAAATCCTCCTAATGCATTTGGATGACCAAATGTTCCGTATGGTCTTAACAATGCCTTCCCAAAAAAATTAAACAAAGCAATTCCAGGTGTAAGTGAAGTAAAGCTTCTCTCACCCAAAAGATAGAACAATCCACCAATGGTCCTCTGAAGTAAAAACTGCATTATGGCAATAAGTGCTGAGTAAATAATGGCAAAGGACAAAGGAGTTCTAAGAAGTTCAAGTAATTCTTTATAATTAACATATATATAGAAAGAAAAAGCAAGAAATTCTAAAACCTTAATCCATTTATATAAAGACAGCAATGCCGCACTAGAAGTTAAAATATTAACTAAACCAAAAAAGATAAGTCCTACTAATACATACTTCACTCCCCTTTTAATTTTATTAAATTCAGACAAAGACCTATCTTCAATAAGCCAAAGAGAAATTAGTAAAAAAAGAAGTATGTCAGTTAAATAAATAGTTGGAGCTAAATAGTCTACCCTTATACCTGACACAAATGCCCAATCAGGCCAAAAATGAAGTGCAAGCTGGGTAGGTAGTAAAAAAATTAATGTCTGAAATATTAGTTTGTGGAGTTTCACTTCCCCTTTGGTTGAACTACCAAATATCTCTCTTCCCCTTCACCCTCTGATTTAGTTTCTACTTCAGTATTATTTGCCAATTCCATATGAACTATTCTTCTCTGTCCTGGTGTTAAATTGTATAAATACTGTGGCTCCCCTTTTCTTATAGCTGATTCTGCAGTGTGTTGTGCCAAACTAATAAGGTGATCATTTTGCTTTTCCTTCCAGTTTGCTATATCTACATTAACTCTTGCCCACTCACCTGTTTCGTTCTTTAAAGCAAGTCCTAAAAAGTACTGGAGTGCCTCAAGTGTTGACCCATGGCTTCCAATTAAAAGTCCTGATTCCTCTTTTGAATCAATCTTTACGTTTACTACCTTTTCCTCATCCTTTGGCTCCTCCACGCTAACTTCAAATTCTGCCTTAATTCCAATAAGGGTGAACAACTCAGTTAGAAGTTTCTTTGCTTTCTCGTCCATTGTAGGCAAGTATACCAAATATTTAAGCTTTAGTGAAGCTAAGAAGGTTTTTAACTTTTCTCACCCAAGGAGTAGCTCCACCCCACCCAGTAGTTCTATATTGCTGCCAGGCCTGGTAAAGAGAAAAGACAAGCCAATATATTGCCAATCCAGATGGAAATCTTACACCAATTAGTAAAGTAACAAGTGGAAATGTGTAAATTGATGAAGACTGCATTGCTGCCATCATGTCATCTTCTTTACCCTTAGTCTTCTTAGCCAGTTTCTTCTCAGCTTCCAAATAAGGTGCAGCAATCTTTGCAGATACCATCTGTGAAATTGCAGCCAAAATTACTATTACTCCTGGAATTGGAAAAGGAACACCAGGAATATTAAAAGTATCAGGCTTTACAATATCAAGAAAAAGAAATCTTGTATTAATTACTTGATCCTGTGCAAATTTAAGTGGTTGATAAAGCAAATCATTAAAATGACTTATGTTTCCATTTGAAAGAGCTGCTAAAAACACTTGGTATAAAGCAATTAGCACTACAAATTGAAGTATCATAGGTAAACACCCTGCTCCAACATTAATTCCTTTTTCTTTATAGAAAGCCTGTTGTGCAGCCATTTGCTTTTGTCTGTCACCTGCATGTCTTTTCTTTAATTTCTCAAGCTGTGGAGCATAATCCCTCATTTTTTTCATCGACTCCATGTAAGGCCTAGTCAAAGGCTCCATTATCACTCTTAAAAATATTGAAAAACCAATAATGGCAAGTCCCATGTTTTGACCAAAGATCCTGTAAAAAAGAACAAGACCATTGGCAAGAGGTTGAATTAATATAACGTTAAAAATATTCATCTATATTATTGTACAGGATCAAATTGAGGTTTTGTCATTGGATTACACTTGATTATTCTAATTACAGCCATCTTTCCTCCCTTTATAGCTCCATATTTGCTAATTGCACTATATGCATATTCACTACAAGTTGGCTCAAACCTGCAGGAGTGTCCAAAAAGTGAAACTATAAAACCAGATATGAAACGTTTGTAGAAAGTTAGTATGAAAAGTAGTATTTTTTTCATTTAATTTGTTACCTCAGCATCTTTCAAACTCTTTTGTACTTCTCTTATAAGTTCATCAGTGTATTTTTTAACTATAATAGGCTTAGCTAAAAATACGCAGTCGTATCCAGCTTTTGCATAAGAAAGTGAATGTCTTACCCCTTCTCTCAATGCTCTTTTAGCTCTATTCCTAATAGTTGCAGCTTTTGAAATCTTATTAGATACTACAAAGCCAAAACGTGTAGGACCTTCGTCTTCTCTCTTAAAAATTGATAAGCTAAATGAGTCAGAAGCAAAAACCTTGCCTTCTTCCCGAACTTTCTCAAACTCACTTTTTTTGGTCAAGCGGTTCTTCCTATCGAGCATCGTCCACCTCAAACATTCGTTACTCTTTTTCTTCCTTTAGCCATGCGTCTTGCTATTACTTTCTTTCCATTAGCGCTTTTCATGCGTTCTCTGTATCCAAATTTTCTAACTCTTTTTATTTTGCTTGGCTGATATGTTCTTTTAGGCATGAGCTTATTATAAATTGTGAAACACTCAAACGCAAACGAAAAGTAAAATAGCGTGTAAATATTTCGCTACTTTTGTGTCTTGACGAATTGTGGATAAGTTTTTAACATGCGCCCAGATAGATTTAAAAACATATGGGAAAATTTGATAAAGATAAAATTTGGCATGAAGTTCTTGACTCAGTCAAAGTTAGTGTTTCATCCGCAATATTTTCCACCTGGCTTAGCCAAACCCACTTAGTCAGCCTCAAAAAAGTCTCAGATCAAAGATATCTAGCAGAAATTGGCTGTGCTTCTTATTTTGTAAAAACAACTGTGGAAAAAAGATACTTTGGCTTAATTCAAGATTGCCTAATTAAGATTTTAGAAATACCTTGTGATCTAGAGTTTACCGTTAAACAAACTCCTGACATGAAAATAAACTCAAAACCCACTCTTGCTCCACTTTTCCAGGAAGAAGAAGACAAAGATGAAGTTCTAACTGCCAAACTCACTCAAAGTAGGGTCCGTCCTGGTTTTACTTTTGAAAACTTTGCAGTATCAGCCTCAAACCAAATGGCTTGGGCAGCAACCCAGGCAGTTGCTCAGAAACCAGGAATTGCCTACAACCCTTTGTTTATTTGGGGTGGAGTAGGAGTAGGTAAAACCCACCTTATGCAGGCAATTGGCTATTCAATCATAAAGGGGGATTTAGATGCCAAAGTTCTAATCTGCTCAGCAGAGGAGTTTACAAACGATATTGTTGAAGGAATTAGAAACAAAACAACTCAGGGTTTTAGAGATAAATATAGAAAGCTAAAAGCTCTTTTTATAGATGATATTCAATTCATTGCAGGCAAAGATGCAGTTCAAGATGAATTCTTCCACACCTTCAATGCCGTTACAGGAGCAGGAGGACAGGTGGTTCTTACCTCAGATAGGCCTCCTCATGAAATTGCTAAACTAGCAGAAAGATTAAGAAGCAGATTTCAAGCTGGTCTCATAGTAGACGTTGCCCCGCCTGACTTTGAACTCCGTTGTGCAATTATTCAAATTAAATGCCAAGAAAAGGGGATTGAGCTAGACACCAGTCTTGTCCAGCTTGTTGCAGGCAATATTGTTACAGCTCGTGAAATAGAAGGATTTCTAATAAGGCTTACTTCAGAAGCAAAGCTTAAAAATGTCAGTATCACTGAAGAATTAGTAAAAGGGCTCCTTAGTAAAGGTGCTGGCCAGCTTGAAGAAACCAAAAAAGCAGTTACTCCAGACAAAGTAATTGATGCAGTCTCATCCCACTTCTCAATTAATAAAAAAGTTCTCATGGGTCCCCAAAGAGCAAGAATTGTTGTAAGACCCAGACAAATTCTCATGTATTTATTAAGAAAAGAGCTTGGGCTCCCACTCCAAGAGGTAGGAAGATTAATTGGTGGCCGTGACCATTCAACAGTAATGCACGCTGTGGAAACTATTACCCACCTAGCTTCAGAAAATGTGAAGATCCGTGAAGATTTAGTGGGGATAAAAAATTCTTTCTGAGGTCAAATTGGGGAAAAAACCTTATTTATCCACTTATCCCCAATGAAAACTCACTTGTCCACAATTCTATCAACAAAGACCTACGCACGATTATCCACACAAATTTAATGCCTGACTAAGCTCATCTATCAACATATCCACAACCTCTACTACTACTGCTACTATTTAAATAACAATATCCACTCATTTTGACAAAGAACCTAATATTACATATACTCTTTCCACAATGAAGGCAGCTGTTTTACAAGAAAACTTTTCCAAAGCCCTTTCCCAAGCCTCACACTTTGTAAACCCCCACGCCCAGCTTCCAGTTCTAGGAAATATTCTTTTAGAAGCAAATAAAACAAAGCTCTATGTTCTTTCAACCAATCTTGAGATGTCCCTTTCTACTTCAATTGGAGCAAAAGTAGAAAAAGAAGGCAAAGTCGCAGTTCCTGCAAAAACAATAGTTGAATTAGTTTCCCATCTTTCTAAAGGAACAGTTGATCTTGTTCAAAACAAAGAGCAGCTTGCTATATCTCAAGAAGGATTTCTAGGAAATGTTGCAGGAATGAATACCAATGATTTCCCCTCAATTCCTCAATCTTTTGAAAAAGGGGACATTTTGACTCTTCCCAAAGATGACCTAATTAAAAGTCTTTCTAAAGTCGCCTTTGCAGTTTCCCAAGATGAAACAAGACCTGTTTTAACTGGAGTGTTGTTTTTACTCTCACCAGACTCATTAACTTTAGTTGCATCCGATGGCTTTCGTCTTTCTCAAAAAAAGATACCAGCCAAACTTAAAGGGGAGGGGAAAGTTGTTATTCCAAAGCCTGCATTAATGGAACTAGTAAAAATTGCAAGCAGTTCAGATTCTCTTTCTTTTCAAATAAAATCCGGAGCCAACCAGGTTGTTTTTGGAATAGGGGAGTCAGATGCATTTTTAGCTACAAGAATTATAGAAGGGGAGTTTCCTAATTTTGAAAAAATAATCCCCAAAGTTTCAAATACAAAAGTAAAGGTAGGAAGAGAAGATCTAGTAAGAGCTGTAAAAATTGCATCTGTTTTTGCAAAAGATCAGGGAAATATTGTTAAACTCACGACAGGTGAGGGGAGTCTGACCGTAAGTGCAGAATCCTCATCAGTTGGAAACCAGAAAACAAAACTAGATGCAAATGTTGTTGGTCCATCTGTTGAAATATCCTTTAACTGGAAATTTATTGAAGAAGTAGCAAATGCAGTAGAAGGAGAAGAAATAGAAATTGCCTTAGTTGATACTTCCTCTCCCGGGGTATTTAGAGATTCAAAAGACCCTGATTTTCTTCACTTAATAATGCCTGTAAAAGTTACTTCGTAATTGCTGGAAGGTACATATAGCTACTAATATATTTTCCAATACCCTCAATATCAGCCGTCCCTTTAATAAGAAAAACAGGTTGATAATAATTTGAAGATGACGAATCAATTAAATATACAAGTTCAACCTCAGTTACATTTACACTGTTAATTGGATTGGCATTTGGATCTGTGCTTAACATTTCACCTTCATTAAGACTGACTATTTTTGCCTCCTTGATAGTTGATACAAACTGATCATAGTTCTTAATCTTAAACAAATCTCCTCCTTTTGTAATTTCTGGAAGTTTAGCTAAATCAACTTCTGTGATATTCCCATCTGGCAAAAGTCGAACCCCAATAGGGGAAGAAAGTGGATCCAAAGTAAGGAGTTTATAGTCTGAAGCTTTTACTGAAAAATTAACTTCAACATAATCTGCTTTATCAATAGTGGTAAGTTTTAATTCATCTGTTCCACTAGCCTGAGTAGAAAAATAATAAACAAAGGCTGTTTTTGCCTGGTCATTTCCCAAGAGATTTTTTTGCTCTAAGAATGTAGCAGCTTTTTCTATAAGCTCAGGTTCTGATAGTTTTCTAATCGAAGTTGAGAGAGCCTGATTTACTGTGTATTTGATTTCCTTTCTATTAGGTCTGATAGATAACCCTGCCGTCTCGTTTGACCAGGAGTAGACAATTCCTTCCTGAATATCCTTAAGCTCTTGCACCTCTCCAGTAAATCCAAACTTTAGTGCAATTTCTTTTGCTTCAGCTAAAGTTATTGGACTAGAACCTCCTTTATATAAAAGGGGGAGGGAAGTTGGGAAATTAAAATCATCTTTAGTAAGCTGTACTTTTATAGGAAAAGTCTGATTCACATATGTTGAAATCTGGGGAGGAGCAGGTGGATTAGCAGGAGAAACATTTTGTCTTCCTCTTATGAACAAAAATCCCATTACAGCCACAAAAAAAGTAAAGGCTGCTAAAAACATAATTATTCTTTTTCTGCTTGATAAATTCATAAACATATTTTACAACTTTGCTTTACCTCTGTTTACTGCACCGACTTTGGAATATAAGGCGGATTCATAAGTAAAGGCTGATTAGATTGTGGGAAAACTGGACCATCATTTGACCCAGGTGTAACTGGCCGGAATTCATAGTGAAGATGGTTCCCAGAGCTTCGGCCAGTATTATCTATTGTCCCTATAATTTCTCCAGGTGCCACAAAATCTCCCGTCTTAACTGCAATTGTATCCATATGCCCATATACTGACTCAAAAGTCTTTCCATTACAGCTTGAAACAATTCTGACATGATGCCCATAGGACACTTCCCAGTACTGAGATATAACAGTGCCAGCATGTGTTGCATGTATAGGAGTCAGTGCAGGCTTACTTATATCTATTGCTTGATAGCCGTAATGGGAGAGGGAACCGTTTGGTCCTTGGGTAATAACAATATCTCCATCCACTGGCCACCCCGAGGGGCAATCTTCAGGCGGCTTTCCAATTTTAACTACCGCACTAGCTGCAGCTATTGCCCCTGTTTTTTCCGGAACAGCATCAGCGGTAACTTTAAATGTGTCAACTACAAAAGAATCTTCAAAGCTAGGTGAAAAGTATGTTTCAGAATAAGAAAATGTATAAGGTTTGCCGGGATCAACAAACTGAGGCATAGCATCTTTGCTTGGAATCTGTGCATCACAAACAGCTGACCCTCCCTTTTTAACCTGTTGGCAAGTATTTTCGAATTTCAAGTTAGATAAAGCACCCTTTTTTGCACGTACTGTAACATCATATTTAATAGTAAGACCGTTAGTAAGTGCACTATTTTCAAATGGTCCAGCAGGAGATGCTGTCTTTACAACATCTATATAGGGAGAAGAAATAGTAATTCCAAGAGTACTGCTGCCCGATGTTCCAGAAAGAGATGGAGCAGGTGGTACTACATAAGCTCCTGAATTAATTATAAAAAGAATTAAAACAGTTATTATTGGTATTGCAATAAAGGCAATTGTTAAAGGAATTATAATTGCCGCAATAATTGTTCCTAAAATTGCTCCAACAAAAGTGAAGAAAGCAGCTCCAAGAGTTCCGGCCGCAGCACTTACTCCGCCTGCAGCACTTATCACTCCTGCTGCTCCAACTCCTGCTCCTGCAACAGCCAATACGCTTCCTCCTGTTCCTCCAACAAGTATTCCTCCTAAAATCATTCCTCCACCCAATACCTCAAAAAACCTTTCTTTGTTCTTTGCAAGCCAGGTTATGACTCTTGAAATTACCTCTTTGCTTATAAAAGTAACAATAGCTCCCAATGCTGGATTGATTCCTGTTGCAACTGCAGCAACTGCCTTTGTTGCAGCTGCCTCTGCAATTTTTCCTCCAGCTTTTTGTAATGCAAAATTAGTTAATGCAGAAAGTGGTGCAGGATTTTTGTCTATAAAGCCATTAAACTTCTGATCTATCTGACCTTTCCTTGCATTAATTTGTTCTTGGTCTATTCCTCCCAAATCCTTAGCTTGTGTTAAAGTTGCATACTCACTTACTATATTTTCTGCTTCAGGTGAGACAGAAGGAATTTCTTCTGGGGTAGATGAAATTGTCTGCAAAGTTTGTTTGATCCTTTGCATCTGTTTATCTTTTCTTTTCTCTACATCTTCATTTTTCTCAAGTAGCTTTTTCCTAAACTCTTGTCTCTTGAAAAAAAGAGAAAGCATGTGGTCTTTTGGAAAAATATCTTTATATGCAGTTTCTCTAGGATTGGTAGCAAAAAACTGAGAAGCTTGAAATAAAAAATTTCCTACAGATTTATTCATTGTCTTTGATTAATAATGTCAGCAGGTTTGGTTGTAATTAATTGATATTCGCTAGGTGATGCAACAACTCTAATTGGTGCATGGTGTGGCCCTGCAAAAAATATTCCTTCACCCACATTAGCTGCAAGTAATAATTGTTTTTCTCCTTGAGACAAATAAAACAATTCTCCTATTTTATCAATTGCAGCAGGAGATTGTTTTAAAAGCACTCTCAAAGATGAGTTAGTAACAATTGCCTTTCCAATGTCCTGTGCAAGGAAGTCCTCCACGTCCTGGGTGATTGTGGTAAGTCCTAGGTAGTACTTGCGGGCCCTCTTCACAACAGACCACAAGAATTGTGCTGAGTCAGGATATCTCATCATGTGCCATGCCTCATCAACTATTAGAAGTCTCTTTTTAATGTCTTTCTTAACCTTGGTCCAAATAAAATCTAGGATAATAAACATTGCAATTGGCCTAAGTACATCTTGTAGATCCTTTACGCTAAAAACAGTAAAAGGATTTTTAATATCAATATTTGTTTGCTGGTCAAATATTCCTACAAATGAGCCTTTTACAAATTTTTCTATTCTAGCTGCCAAATCAAGTGCCTCAGGCACCTCCATTCCAATTAAAGTTTTGTATAGATCTTCTATTAAAGGTGGTTCTTTTGTCTGAGTTGCAGGGTCTTGTGTAATTCCTTTTGCCCTATATGTTCCAATCAAAGCTCTATCTAGTAGTGCCTCCTGGGTTGCATTAAGTTCCCCCATAATTACTTTAAACAAAGAATGAAGTGAAAGAATTTTTAGTCCCAGTTGATTTTCTCCTTCTTCCTGTATTGCTGATAAATCAAAAGGATTTATTTTAGAAGGGGAGTTAAATGAAAAAGATATATATTCTCCTCCTGCAGCTTCTGCAAGAGGTTTATATTCTGCCTCAGGATCAAGAATAATCACATCGCTTCCAAGCATTAAAGATCTAATTGATTCAAGCTTCACAAAGAATGATTTTCCAGCTCCAGAGGTAGCAAATATTGTCATGTTGTAGTTTTCCAAAGAGAATCTATCAAAAATAATAAAAGATTCATTTTGAGGATTAATTCCATATAAAATTCCAGTGTCACTTGAAAGCTCTGCTGATGTAAATGGAAAAGTAGTGGCAAGTGAAGTTGTATCCATATTCCTTGTTATGGAAAGTCTATCCACTCCAAATGGAGCAGTGGATAAAAATCCGCTTTCCATATCAAGTGTTGCCTTCTTGCCAACAATAAGAAGGGAACCTAGTGTTGAAATAATTTGTCTTGTTACATGATCAAGTTCTTCCAAAGTTGCAGCAGGTATTGTTATGTAAAAAGAAAACTCAAAAAATCTCTCGGATCCTTTAACAAGCTGCTCTTGCAGTACTAATGCATCCTCAAGTTTTGCCTGAGTGGAAGGATTAACTACTTTTCCACGCTGTATATCCGTTGAAATCTCAGCTTCCATCTCAGCAATCTTTCGCCTAAGATCATCAAGTACTGATTTTCCCTCTACTGGATATACATAAAAAGAAATATCCATTGAGTGGTCAAAATTAATAACAGGTTCTAGCCATCCGGCAGAAACAAACCTGGGATATCCTGCTACAAAAAGAGTTCTAAGATAAACATCTCCGATTTTTAAATATTCAAAATCAATCTCCATACTCTTTGGAGAAATTAAATCCTGTATTCCAATTTTGCCTTCTTTAATTGCAGCAGCAGGATTAGCCACATTTGGTTTTTGCTCGCTAGTAGTAGTCTGTACAACAGCTCCTGTACTTGGATTTACAGTGCCACTTGTAAATACTTGTTTTTGTGTAGTTAAGCCTTGTTTATCCATATTTTAAAATTACTCCTTAAGCTTTTGTTGCCTGCTCATTAGATCTAATAACAGGTGCACTAGGATTAAATACATCATAAAAAAGTGTAATGATTTCTTCTTTTTGCACTTGTGTCAGTTTTATTCCTAATCTTCCTGCCTGTCTTATTAA
Organism: Patescibacteria group bacterium; assembly: GCA_036381415.1. Taxonomy (GTDB): domain Bacteria; phylum Patescibacteriota; class Microgenomatia; order UBA8517; family UBA8517; genus DASVCV01. Next base: position 61,241 of record DASVCV010000003.1, on the reverse strand, counting down.
ATGATCTCTTTTTGGAAAAAGAGCCACTGCTGCTTTTTTAATAATGTAGCTTTTAGGAAAGGGGAGAGGCCCTTTCCTTTTAGTAACTGACAAAAAAGATTTAGTTACTCCAAGCTCCAGTGGAGAAAAGGGAATTACAACAAAAAATCTTTTCCCCAAAACATTTTTCTTTTTAATAGTTTCTGAGATAAAGCTTTTATATCCTGCCATCAACTCCTTCAATTTAGGATTTGTTAGTTTTTGGTATGACCTATCTAAGTAGGTTAAGTAGTTTGAGATATCCTTTCTTTGAGACCTTACAACAATCTGTATTGTGTAGGAAAGAGAATTAAGGAGTGCTGCGTATGCATAAATAACTGCCTCCTGTTCTTTCTCAGACAACAATCCAAAATTAAGTGAAGTTGACTCAAGTATTACTGAAGCTCCTCCATCTTTAAAAAGAACCAAGCCTTCATCTGTAATATCAGCAATAGGCATTTGTTCTTGAGTAGAAGTAACAAGTGGCCTATCAGGCAAGCTTAAAAAAGGAACATTCTTGACCACATTCCCTATAGGATTGGTTTTTGGAGGTGAGATTTTCATTTAATTTTTAACCTCCTCTGGAGCAACTTGTCTTCCTTTTGCTTTAATTGCTATAGGTGGAATAATTGCTCCCTGTGCCTCAAAAGCCATTGAATCAAACAAAAGTCCATCTTTTTCAGTGATAAGCTCATACCTTCCTTCCATTAAAGGTGTAACAATTAAAAAGTGCCCGGCTTTGTTAGTTTTTAAAGCTCTGACTGGTCTTCCTAAGGTATCCCGAATCTCAAGTATTGCACCTTCAACGATTTTTCCATCAGGATCAATAACTTGTCCAACAATAGTGTTAGGAATTGTTGGAGGAGAAGGGGGAGCAGCCTGAGTTGAAAATGCAGCCTGTGGTAAATTCATAGCAGGTTGAGTAGTTATAGATTGCCTTAAAGGTGCAATATCAGCAGTCACTCCAGGAGTTGTAACTTTATCTTCTATTACAAGACTAGGTTTAGCTTGCTGCACATTTTGCACTTCACTTGCAGGCCTAAATGCCTGAACTCCTTCAGTAGGTACTCCTCCAAAAGGGGAAGTTTGAACAGGTGCTTGAGGAGTAGGAGCAGGAGGTTGGGCTTGGACAACAGGAGTAGGATGAAATTGAACCTGTGGAGTAGGTGCAGAAGATGGTGTAAAAAATGATGAAATCTTAGAGAGGAATTTATTTTCACTATCTTCCAAATTAGAAAGAAATGGAATCTTTGGACCTGTTGATTTTGCCTCAATTACTTCACCCACTACTGTTTCATCCTGAAAAATCTTGGCAGTACCTGCTTGGTGGCTCCAAACAAAAATAGTAGGGGAGTAAATAGATCTAAAAAATGCAATAAACCATTGTTCAAGTGGTCTTTCTTCAAAAGGAATAAAAGCCATTGCTCCACCTATTGCTACTGAAATTAGAATAAGTGGCCATTTAATAATTCCAGGTAGCCCTGTTGCATAGAAAACTATTCCCACAACAACACCTCCTGCTAGCTGCAGGAACTGTTTTAGAGTCATGTCTCCTACCAAATGGAATTGATAGGATGAAATTTGTTGTGGTACTGGATGCTGTTCCATGATAGGCAGTGATTACATTATTAATACTTTGTACGGCTATGTTTAGCTTACTGCGTGAAGTGTCTATTGCAAGTAGTTGCCCTTTTCACAAATTATTAATCAGGAAGATTCAACTCTTCGGCAATATAATAAAGAACTAGTTCTCTAAATTTATTCCACTCGTCACCCTTAAGTGGTAATCTGCAAACTATTGGTTCACCTGCAATAAAGAGTTTCTTCCTCTCTTCCTCATTATAATAACTAATAGGAACCCTTGCAGTTTCTCTGTAACATTTTTCTCCACCTAAAGATACTTGACCCAACTGTTTATCCAAAGCTAATCTGTCTTCCCACAATTTTTCATAACCATCGGAAAAGACAACCCCAGTTTTACGCATCAACCAGTCTCTCTCTTCTATGAATTTTTCTTTCTCTACCAATGTAGAACTCATTACAGGTATAGAAAAGAAGAGGGATTGATTGGCGTCCAGATGGAGGCTGGTTACAAGTTGTTTAGATTTATGGTGCTCAGTTTCTGACCAGCTACAATAGTTATCATACATGCCCTCTTCGTAATAAGTAGTGTGATCATGTAGATCTTCAACTACTCTCCAGCCTGATATTGCACCTTTATTTAAAAAAAGCTTAGCATTAATTTCAGATAAAAATTCAGATATTTTTAATTGGGCTGCGGGTAGTATTTTTTTTCTTGCTTCTAGCCCTTCTTGGTCTAATCTTAATTGTTCAGCCTCATTTTTCAACCTTGACTGCTCTGTCTCTTGGAAGATTTTTTCTGTCTCAGTCTCTTCTAATTTTCTTCTCTGTGATTCTTCTGCTTTTTGTTGCAGTCTATGTCTTGCTCTTTCAAAATCACTCATGGTCTGGATTATAGATATTATAGGTTTTATTGTCAATTTGCCTATTGAAAATAAACACAAAGATTTTATGATGACTTAAAGATTGTGTTTAAGGAATAGGGTGCAAATCCCTAGCTGTGCCGCAACTGTAAAGCCAGAAAACTAACAATCTAATATCCCGAGCAGGAATATGGAAAGAATATTAGAATCACGCAAAGCATTTGATCTATCAAGGTATCAAAAGTCAGAAGGCTTTAATAGAAAGGCTCTTGAAAGAGATACTGCAGCTTTAGTCATAGAATCTTCAGGAAATATACACAGCTTTTTTCTTGCTCATCTGTCGAATGGACTAGTAGTTAATCCCAGCTTAGATAAGACAAGAGATGTCAAAGATTTTTATTCAGATGAAACACCTCAAACTCAAAAAGAAAAAATTGCAGGGTTAATAATAAGGCAAGCTTTAGTTGATGAAGAACCTGGAACAGTTTTAGCCTGGGTCAGTCCGCCCGGAGGAGAATTTAATTATCAGGAAGGTAGGTTTGAAATTGGAAAAGTTAGAGAAATATTAGGAGTAAAAGTACTTCAATCATATGGGATCCCATTAAAAGATGTAACTCCAGAATATTGTGAAAAGTTATTCTTAATGCTTGAAGAGTTTTCTGATAAACCAAGTCAGCAAATAAAAGCCCCAGAAGACTTAAGAGATAAGATCTCTATCTTTTTGCCACCTCAAAACTCCAATTGGGTTAATTTCCTTTCATCAACTTTTCCAGAACTGTCAGTCCTGTTTGAAAAAATTAGCCATGGAGAAGCTCACCATTTAAAAATGAAGGCCCTTAAAGATGCAAGAGAAGAAAGCAAAAAAGTATTAAATGACGCCAAAGTTAGTAAGGAGGATCTGTTGCACAGAGGTGCAAGAATTGAAAATGGAATGGAGGAGAGGGGATGGAACCTCTCTCGGGGTGGGTGTGGTGTATTAAACAGAGATCTTCTTTCAATGCAAAACAAAAGTTTATTTGGAATGGTAAAGATTGTTAGACAAGAAGACGAATATGGATCATTAAATTTTGAGTGTCCATATTGCCATAGAATAAACACAAGAGAACCTCATAAATTGCTATCTAACTGCAAACACTGTGGAGAAAATGTTAAGTGTTAAATATTCCATAACCCCCCTGCCAACTAATACGCATATTGATATTTGATTTTCTACGCCACCGTTATTATAATCTCGCTATGCTGAGAAGAATTGAAGAAGAGCTAAGATCTACTGGAAATCTAGATGACTCTAACCACGCCGATGTTATCAATAAAATTTTGAAGCAGCGGGGGAAAGACATTCCTGTTACTGGCTATGGAAGTTCTGAGAAAAAAGTTTATGTCTCTAGATTTAATCCAGAAACGCTAGAAAAACTGGAACAGGCTGGATTCTTTGTTTATACACTAACAGGTTCATCCATCTCAGAATTAATGGAAGCAGGTAAGCCAATTATTGATTCTGCAAAAAATAGCAGTGAAAAGTTTGGTTGGGACTACTCTCGTGAAAGCTTTTTTGAGGATGTTTCAAAGGCTGTTGAAGTAGCAGTAAAACCAAACACCTTTCTTCTTCCGGGAAGTAACGCCTGGCCTTGGTGGGATTGGCCCAAAAGAATATCTCACTTTTCAGAACAAATAAATTTAAAAACAGGCGCATTCGCTGTGATGGGCAGAGTAAATCAATATGCAGAGCTAGCAATCTTACATCTAGAAAAAACAGGTGAAAAACTATTTGACCAAAACCAACATATAATAACTTCCACTCCTGCAGATGATGCAGGCAGTATGCGAAACAACTTTGCCACCGTTGGCCCCTTTGATGAAAGTGGCAATTTATACATAAGATCAGAGAATAGAGATCCACTTGGGCGATCTTTTGCAATAGCTGCGTTAGTGACACCAATACCAAATATATAATAGAAACATTTCTTTCAAATCCCTTTTTAAGCAATTTCAAACACCTTTAACATAAAAGAGTTTAGTATTATAAAGAAACTACAAGAAGTTAATTAGATAAACCGTTTACAAAATGTTAAAATAGGCCATGCCCGAGGGAAATATGCCAGTAGAAAATAATCGCACACCAGAATTGCCATCCCCGAAGTCCTTTGAAGAGAAAGTAAAGGGTTTAATCTACTCTGAAAAAGGCAAAGAAGTTGAAATAAAAGACGAGAATGTCCAACATCTTGCTAGAGTAGCATTGCTTCCTTCTAGTAAAAATTTAAAGACTTTAGATCAAATCCTAGATAGGGGTAATGATATGGTCATGGACAAAGACCCATCAAAAAGAATTAGTCTTGAGGACTGGGCAAAATTAGCAGGTGTAATAGGTGAAGAAAAGGAAAGACTCGCACAAACTTCCGGCCATGGAAGCATAAGACAAGCTCGACAAGAAAATCCCCATGAAGACCCTGTTGTAAGAGAGTTAAAGAAAGTTAGAAAAGCTGTAGGTGAGTCAGCAACTCAAATTGGAGGACTGAACTTATCTGAAATAGAAAGAGACAAGGGAAATCCGGAGCTACAGCGTCAAAAGGTTAGAGAAGTATTGGATAAAATAGAAGCAAATACCTATCCTCTAGATCACCAAATTAATGCACACAACTATCAGCAGTTAGCAGATGCTTTAAAGAATCAGCATTTATCTCCTGAAGTTGCAAAAGAAGTCCAGGCAAGACTTCGGTTGCACGCATGTTACACTCTGGTAGAAAGAGTAAGCGGTAGGCCTGAAGACTTCGTAAATTCGATGAGAGATATAGTTAAGGAAATGACAGTTAGAGGACTGCTTTTAGAAGGTGAAGATTTAGAGTATCTATATAAAGAAAGTGACTTAGGAATATCCAGAGCTCACGCTGTTTTGGAAAGAACAGCCTTTGAAGGAGCACGCTCTGTTGGAGTAGATGATAAAGGGAAACCGATAAGGTACGCAGGAAGGATGTCTAGCGATCAAGCTGGAAGAATGGATGAATTTATTAGGAGCGAATTGGGTGGTGATACTCCAGAAATACGCAAAGCTGTTACGCTTGCAGAACGACTCGCTCATGCAACGTTTGAATATTCATTGTGGAAAGAAGTTAATGCTCAAGATCCAATTACAAAAGCTGCCTACTTTTCAGAGTTCAGAAGAACAGAGCTTAAAACTGGTGGGGATTTTGGGCCTGCTATCACTCTCGAACTTATTGACGGTTTTGCAACCTCCTATTTAAGAAGAGCTGCTTATGCAAACAAAGCTCACCTCTTTAATGAACAAAAATGGCAAGAAGCAGGGAGATTAAACAAAATGCACAAAATGAGAGACGCTATGGACGTAGTCTACAAAATAACTTGTATACGAAAGCTAATGGGTAAAACAGGAAGACCCGATGATCAAACCTACGCTGATTTTCATTTAGACACATCCGCACCTAATTACAAAAACCTTCCAGGAGGGAGTTATGCTGTGTATTTAGCTGTCTATCTGCCATCGGTTGTTAATACCTCGGTGAATTTGTTGAAATCAGACTATAAACCAAGTGACACAACTGAAGACAACGCCGTCAGCTGGATTGGAGCCGCTATGAGAGCAGATACAACAGAAACCCCTGATCCTCCTGATATCCCCGATGCCAATATACCCGCCTACCCAACCAAAGAAATTTTTAGACTTCGTTACTATCTTGCATTAGGCATAGTTGAAGAAGCTACAAGACAAGCAACTCTTCTTACTTGGGATGCACCCCAAATGGGAACATTTCTTAATATGTTGCAAAGACCTGTAGGTATAGATCCAGAAACACGCCAACCTTTTATGCTTATAACCCCAACACAAATAGATAAGATTGTAAAAATTGTTCACCCTTATAGGCGCTTGGCTATAAACTCAGCCGTAGCAACACTAGAGAAAATCGTACGTACAAGAGGAGGGTAAACTATCTTTTATTCATTCGTTGGGACATAGACATCTTTCTGCTTTTTTCCAATATTAATCCATTTTAAAATTTCACGAGATACTTTTCCCTTTCTCACATTTTGCCCACCATCTTCAACATTCTTTGGAGTGAAAGCTTTTTTTCTCATACTGTTAAGCTTCTTCCTCCTTCACTGTTCTACCTCTTCTTACGGCTTGTTCTAGATATCTACCTCCTCTAGCGACTAAGCCTCCTTGTTGTGCAAGCCTGCCGCCTATATAGCCAACAGCTCCTTCAGCACCAGCTTTTTGGGCTGTTCCATAGATTGCTCCACCAAAAGCTGTGAATGGCTTAAATGAATCTCCAATTGCACTACCAAATGCAAACTTTCCTGAAATAAGTCCTTCTACCATATCTCCTGCTTTAGGTATCATTGCAAAAACCATAAAACTTACAACTAACATTACAAGTGCTGCCATTTGGGGAAGTCCGCCTAGAAGGGGAGGCCAACCTTGAGTAAAACTTGCATTAAATCCACTAATTACATTGGGGTCAACCTTAACAATAAGCCCAGAAAGAGCTCCGCTTGCCAGGTTAATACGAGTTTGATCAAATGCTATACCAACTGCAAGATTCAAAAACCAGAAAGCCAGCATAAAAAGAGCTCCAGTTACAGGGAACACTGCAAGTTTAGAGACAAAACTTTTGAGCCACGAACCAAAACCTAGGCCTGGGACAACCATACCTACCGTTAGCTGAAGAGGCGCAAATATCGTCAAAAGAAGTATCGATGCGAAAGCTTTTACAAGCATCAACAAAATTTTAAAAATATTTATGATGATTAATATTATAAGTACAATCAGCAAAATTATTCCTACTAGAAGTATTAAAGCACTCATACTCTCTCCACCTATAAATCCGCTAAGATTCTGATTTGTTAAACTTGTTAGGGAGCTGACTAAGCCAAAGAAAAAAGTAAGAACCCAGGCTACCAAGAAATAAAGGAAATAATAGACTAAAAACAGTACAACCCCTCCTCGTACTGGCCCAATTGCCGGTCCTTTGGTAAACAAATTAAAATAATCTACCGCATTTTTAGAAAACCCGATCACATCGATTCGGGAGAAAATAATACTGATAAAACCAATAATCACATACATCAAGTCTATTAAAAACCCTGCAATAGCGTAGGAAAAAGTAACAAGAATAAGTCCAACAACCAGCTTTGGAAGCGCTGATTGAACAGTAATTACCACTTGGGGTGATATCTTTACTCTAAACATGATCATGAAGGCAAAAACTAAAATTACTATCACAAAGAACACATATGAAAGATCTCGTACTGCCCTCCATGCATCCTGAATAATATAGAGTGCCTGATATCCAAACCCGACAGACTGAGCTTTTGCCTCAGGAACAAGATGGAATTTTCGTCCTAAATCTTTTACATAAGTAATGCCTGAAAGGGGACGGTCAGCAAATATTTGTGATAAAAGAGTTTCATTTTTTTCAGCTACAGGTATGGCATTGTCTCTAAATGAAAACATTTTTTGAACCGCTGCATTACATTTTCCTACGTCATGTAGAATTGAACACTGAACTAAATCGGTATTGCCTCCCAAGGCTAAATTTAAGAAAAAAGAAGCAGCTCCATAAAAAACCCATTGTACTTGTGCTGCAGTATACCTTTCTCCAAAAATTTCTTGGGGATTACTTGTGTCATAAACCTTGGCATACCACTGGTCAAAACCCTGAGAATACCAAGTACCATTTGATTGAGCATGAGCAAAAGGTGTTGCAACCGTTATGAGCAAAAAAAATGCAACCAAAAACGAAGCTAAAAATTTCTTGAATAGTTTGGACATTGATTTATCATATTATACTTGATCCAAAAACTAAAGTCCCGTTTAGATTCTTTTATGGAGTCAAACATGCCTTCATCTGATCTCTTACTATTCCAACTGAAGCTTTGTATCCCTCAATCATTGTATTGTAGGTATCAGCATATGATTGACACCTTGGAGTAAAAACTCCATTTTCAGCTTCTCCGCAAAATTGTAGTGTTGCAAGCCTCACTCCAGCCGGATCAACTTGGTCAAGCGTATAAGGTTTTTGATTTTCTCCTGTGCAATCAGGCAAAGAACTATCCTTCAGTCTAATTGACCCCCAGAAATGAGCAGAAGTGTAGCACATTGCCTGTGCAATAATTCTTTGGTCAAGAGGGGATGACACACCAAAGTGGTTAATGCAGTCGGCAGCTTGTTTTTGCCATTGGCCAGCCATGTTTGTATATGTCACAAAAGGATGCCAGGAATAGGGACCACACCCATTTGGATCATTCAAATCTCCATTTAAACACCTCTCAGTTCTTACAACCTTTTGATTAGGATCTCCAGTAATAGGTTCTTGGGTTAGGGGATTAAATGAAGTAACTGTTCTTCCTCTGGTTTCCTGTGACAAAACTCCAATTAAAAGTTCAGCTGGGGTGCAAGTGTATCTGCTTACTTGTAGGGCAAGTCCAATTACTCCATCTGAAATTTCAGTATCCCTAAATGTTGATTTGTTAGTTGGGTTTGTTGGGCTACACATTGCTCCTGGCTTTCCAGCAATGGCAGTTTCACCTACATCTTTCGGTCTAAGTGCCTGTTGTATACCTTTTAAGAAATATTCTTCCAAGCTCCCTATATGTGGGAAAAATAGCTGTGCCTCAGCTCCACCTCTTCCAGTCATTCCAGCTTTTGCTTCATCAGTTGTTGATGTATAGACAACCTTGCTTGCAGCAGGAATGTCTTTAATAGATTCTACAGGGCTGTTTGGACCAGCTTTAGGAAATATCTTTTTAAAAACAGACATTTCCCCGTCAACGAGTCTGTCCCAAATCTCTTGTGCTTTGGGAGTTTTAGTATAAATTGCCAGGGAAACATAAATATCTTTACTACACCCATTTGTGTGTGTACAAGCTGCAGCACAGGTCTGATCTCCCTTACAGTTGTCTACACAAGCTTGATCAGTTTTCCTTTCAAACTTGCAGCTAAAAGTAGCATCATAGTTCAAGTTTCCAGTTATCTGGTTTCCATCTTTTGGCAAGTCTCCATATAGATTGTCTCCTGGATTTATACGCACATCCTGGGTATTGCATCCATATGTTTGGTATTTTTGCATTCCTCCAACTGCATCAGGATCATGAATTGCTACATCTCGAGAAAGTCTTGTCTCCCAGTCATTGATTGGATCACTTTTAGTAGCAAATGTACTTTGTAAAAGTTGTCCCAAGGTTGCTACTTCTTCAGTGTGTGCAAAATACAGATTGTGGTTATCACTTACAGGTGTAAATGAAACATTCTCCACTGTACCTCCATTTCCTTGTCCATCCTTAAGTTGCACAGTATGTTCAAGTTGTTGCTTTCCATTCACTACAATATTGTTGTCAGTAATAACCTGCCCTGTCCTATCTTCAGTAGAGGATTGAGGAATAAAAGGGAAAAATGAAGCAAGCCAGTTTGGCCCAGCAGTTAGATCTGGGCTACAGAGAAAAAATCCTAAAAGGCTTGGAGTGCAAAATTGTCCTCTCCAAGTCATATAAGCTTTCCAGTATTCTCTAAAATCACTAAATGCAGATTCTAATGGGGGAGATGCATTCTTCCAGAAACTTGCCCTTACTTCTTGTGTATCCTTTAAAGCTTCAGGTGTTGCACAAGAAACAGGTTGGCCATTTGAATAGCAGCCAACTGTCTGATCGTGTCTCGTATCAAAAACCTGCTGTACTGTTTTCATTCCTTGATTAATCTGAACACTCCAAGGAAAAAGTTTCCTTAAAGGTCCAGAGTAGTTAAGAAGAGTGTCAATATCAGATGGAATTTTAATAAAGTTTTCCTCAGCTCTGTCTATAGCTCCATTTAAGTACCAGCTGACATATTCATTTACTCTCTGACCATAAGTTATATAAGCTCTTTTAGCACCGTTTCTATCAGTTGAATTTGGTACTAACTCAGTGTTCCCAAGAATTGGTAACTCTGCATTTTTAAGATTTATGGTTACATTGTCGGTTAGTCCTGAATATTTATAATTGCAGAAAAATGATCCATCAGCTCCCGGCGATGTACAATCGCCACTTGGAGCCAAATCACTAAATGTTTTTTTAACAATTAAATCATTTCCACACATGAGTGCTGTTTCACTCACTTCTTTTTTACAAGGAGAAGCAGGGTAGGGTCGAAGTGAGTGGTACTCATCAGAGTATTCACCAATTCTTGAATCACATGGCACGTCTTTTGGAGTATAAGGATTTTTAGTTGTTGCAAGATTTGAACTTCCACTACAAGTTTGAGGATCTAAGGGAGTTCCATCAGCTTTGTAAACAAAAGGAGCTTTTGGAATATAGTAAAGCCACGGTTTAATGCCATTTCCTCCAAAACTTCCATCACAGTTATCAACTATTAAGGTAGCAGCTGAGTTAACAGGCAAAGGCTGTGTGTTTAAAAAGTTTACTTGATCTGAAACAGAGGCATGTGGATCAGCTCCCCAGCCTTCAAAATGAGTCACAGTTTTTCCAGGACACTTTTTGCCTATATAATTTTGAAGAAAAATATAAGTTTGATCCCATTGTCCTCCTACTTTTGCCGCCGGCTGAACTTGAAAAACATTTGCAATTAAAGTATCTATTCTGTCACAATCTACGCCGTAGCTATATCGGTGTTTTTCGTCTCCGTATAAAAATCCATTTAGCCACTCCACTGGATCAAAATCGCCATTGTACATATCAGGTGGAGCTGGAGCCACTTTAAACTTTCCTCGATCAAGCGTTACATTGTCCGCAAATGAGTTAAACATAAATGCATATCTTGCACCTGCGTCTCTAAGTGTAAAGTTTGTATCTTTCCATTCTCCCTTAAGGTTATTAAGCTCATTGCCAAGGATTATGATAGCCCCATTGGGAAATTGACTAGGACCCGATCCATTTAGCAGATTTGCATAAAGTATCATTGAATCAATTGTTGTACCTGAATCCATAAGAAGCCTCAAGGCAACCGGATTGCTACTTTTGCTCGGAACAGTATTCTGGACTGAACCGCCAATGCTATTGATTACAGCAACTGTTCCTTTGAATCCATTTCTATCTACAACATTTGCCCCAGCTGCCGGGTCTGCAAGTTCAGGTCCAATCTTATCTCCATTTGCATGAGATTGAGTCACAGGGGTAGATGAATTTTGAGTTGGAGTTTGGGTAGAAGGTGTGCTGCCACTACATGTACAAAGTGCTGTCTGTGAGGTGGGATTAAGTCCGTTATTGCAGAAATATTTATTAGAAGTATCTTTGCAGCACGTAGCACCTGCTGTACTACAAGCAGCCTGTGCATATACAAAACTGCTTTTAGAATTAACAATTCTAAGGAATGAAAACAATACCGTTAAAATAAAAAACAATTTGAAAGATTTCTTCAGCATGATCTTAATTATATAGCAAAGGCAGAAGTGTCAGAATAGTAGTTATTGAGAAATTTTAAAGTTAAGAATGCTGTCCACTCCAGTTAAAGATGCAATGAATCTTAATATAAGATAAGCAAGTGCAATAAAGACAAGCCCAAAAATTGCATAAGTTAAAGTTTTCTTTGCCCCCTCTGCTTGTTGAGGGTTTCCACCTGCAGTTAGATATTGAAATCCTCCAACAAGAAACATTACAAAAAAAGCAATTCCAGCAAAACCAATTGCAAGAGAAATAATGTTTGAAAAAATACCTTCTAATCCAGATAGCTGTGCCGGGGGAGCACCAGTACCTTGTGCATAAACAGTTTTAACTAAACCCATTAATGTAAGTTTATCTCAACACAATCTTTGAAGCAACCAATTATTTATTTTGCAGCTCCACTTGTAAAAGTGGGAAGTTGGAAAGATCCGCTAAAGATTGTAATACCGAACAAGCTTGAAATTAACTGTGCAATTGCCCAAGCAGCAAATACTATTACAAGCCCGACCAATGCAGCTGTAATTTGGCTTCTTGCAGCTTCAGTTTGTCCTTTATCTCCACCTGAAGTTATCCATTTAATGCCTCCAATTACCAACATGAAGAAGAAAACAACTGCTGCAACCAAAAGGGCAAGTGAAATTGCCCCTGAAATAAGACCTCCAATGGTTATATCCTTTAAAGCACCAAATTGAGCTTCTCCACCACCACCAGGAGCAATGTTTATGGTTTTATCAGCACCTGAGGTTGGATTAGTTGCTGCTAATAATCTATTCAACATAATTTATTATTTAATTATCAAAGGTCCTATGTCAAGTGTCAATATTGATATGCCAAAAAACCCTTCAATAAGTTTTATTATAGCAAAAACCGCAAAAAGCACAATTATTCCTATCAAAGCATTGGTTAGTCTTCCTTTTGCTCCCTCTAAAGCTCCCTTATCTCCACCTGAAGTTATCCATTGAATTGCTCCCAATAAAAGCATGAAAAAAAATATTAAAACTCCTGCAACAAAAGCAAGTCCTATTAAAGAGGGAATAAGTTTTTGGAAAAAAGTAACACCAGAATTGGTATTAAGATTGCCAAGTGCGGGATTACTTATGGAATCAGCAGCTAGTAATTTGTTTTTCATTTTGTATTTAAAATTGTTGTTGGGTTAAGAATATCGGGAATTCCAAGAAGTGTTCCTAATAGCTTTACTATAAATATTGCTGCAACAACTACAACCAACCCGATGATGCCTGTTGTAATTTGTTTTCTTGCTCCCTCTAATGCTCCTTTATCTCCACCAGATGTAACAATTCTTATGGCTCCCATTACAACTTGAAAAGTAAACCATATAAAAGCAACAACTGTCATAACTCCAATTATTTTGGATATGACATCGTTAAACTTAGTTGCAGCATTAGCATCACTAATTCCCGTCCCAAGAGGACCCACCCCTTGAAGGGGTCCTATATTTATATCAGATAGCAAGTTTTTCATAATTAATTAAATCGTAGGAATACTTGGATTAAGTATCGCATCTGCCCTTCCAAAAATTAATAGTCCAAATATTGCTGCCAGTACAAAAGCCCCTGCCATAAAAACAAGTCCAATTGCAGTTTGCCAGATTTTAGCGGTTGCCCCCTCCATCTTTTTAGGATCATCTCCAGCTGACATAAATGCATACCCAGCTAAAACCAAATTAAATAGAGCATAAATTCCACCACCCACAATTAAAAGTTTTAAAATCAAATTTAAAAAATTTCCAATTCCACCATTTAATAAGTCAAATTTACCTCCAGCAGCAAGTGGGGAAGGTGGGGTGACTGTTCCAAAGATGTTATCAGCTTGTGCTAAAAATTTCATTTTTATGATATTAATCTTAATCCTGTAATGATCTCAATAATCCTTACTATCCAGTATGCCACAAATATAATTACAAATCCAAGAACTGCTGCAGTTGCTGCCTCTCTTCCTTTTTTAGCAGATTCTGGATTTCCACTCCCTGCTCCAGCAATCATCTGAAATCCAGCAAAAGCTATAAAAAATAAAATTAAAAGCCCTGCAATTGTAAAAGATGCTTTTAAAAGAAGTGAAACAAGATCTCCAAGTGTGTTTGTAACTCCAAATGGAGAGCCAAACTGACTTCCAATGTTAACCGCTAAGTAATTCACACCTTATTTTATCAACCTCTCTACTATATAGCAATGAAAAGAGCCTAATTTATCTAAATATTGCAGTTATACCTTTTAGTCCCAATACTGCTCCAAATATCTGTACTGCCCAAAAAGCAATAAAAATTATTACAAAGCCAATCAACGCATTTGTAATATGTGCTTTTGCAGAAGCAGCTCCTTTAGGATCTCCGCCTGAAAGCATAAGTTGAAGACCCCCAAATATAAGATAAAGAAGCAGTACTAACCCCGCTATTGTAAAAAGATACGGAAGAAGCCTGGAGATTAAGTCTCCAATACTAGTTGGCTGAAAAGTCCCTCCATTTGCATTTTGTAGTGCGTTAAAGTCAATTTGTGCTAGTTTTGTGGTCATTACTGTTTACCTCCTGTTGTTTGTGTTGATGTACTTGTACTTATTTCCTTTATTTGTAGTATATCAACTCCAATCACTCTTAGTATAAATATAGAAAATATTAGTAAAATTAGTCCGGCAATTGCAGAAGTAAGTAGCTCTTGTCCAGCCTTAAGTCTGTTGGGATCTCCCCTAGATGTCATAATTTGAAAACCTGCAAAAAGTATCAATAAAAATGCAATTCCTCCTGCAATTCCCATACCCCATCCAAGGAAAAATGAAATCAATTTAGTTGAATCACCAAATGGGATGCAACCAATGGCTGTGTTTATTCCTTCTCCATCTGTTCCACAAGTTATGCCTGTGTATTCTGTACCAACAGTTTGGTGTGGATCCTGTGTTTTGCCTTTAGCTGTATCGGGCGGGCAAACAATTATGCCAGGATTGCAGCATACATCTAAACCATCAGCTCCCTTCCCGCAACTATTATGGCCTGATGAATTAATACAGGCATTGTAGCCAGGTTGAACGTTAGACTCATAACAGTCTGCAGCTCTTACGCTGAGGGGAAATATTAGGCCCAAAAGCAAAAAAACAAAACCCAACCAAAAAAATTTTCTCATTCATTAAATTTTATCACAACCAATAGAGAAAATGACTGGTATAATGTAAAAGCAATGAAATTTCCTAAGCCCATACGTTTATTTCTTTTTTTGCTCTCATTTTCTTTAATACTTTTTTTCTCCATTTCTTTAGTTAAAGCACAAGATTGTGGGGCAGACCTAGACTGTCAAATCCAAAAAATCCAAAGAGAAATAGATGCCTTAACTCCTGCTCAAGAAAATAACAAAAAAGAATTATCAGGCCTTAACTCCCAACTTGCAGATCTTAAAAATAGAATTTTAGGTCTTTCTAGTCAATTAGATGATCTTGCCTCCCAGATTGAGGGTAGGGAAGAGGATTTAGCTTTTACCCGAAAAATCTTTGAAGAAAAAACTGCAAACCATTACAAATTCCTTCGTACATATGATCCCATTGCTCCATTTTTCTCAGCAAGTGATGCATCAACTGTCTTTAGAGAGTTAATTTTTAGGCAGCGTGCTGCTGATGAAGACAGACTTGCAATTGATAAATACGCTGTTGATTTAAGTAATCTTAAAAAAGATAAAGACAATTTAGAAAAAAATAAAGCTAGTTTAGCCTCTCTTCAATCAAAAGTAGATGAAAGAGCAAAGTTTCTAGCAAGTGAGGTAGCAAAAGTGGATAGTTACCTTGGTGAGCTGTCAGCAAAGCAGCAGGAACTAGCAGCCTTAAAAGCAGGAGGATTTCAAACTTCAGTTGGAGAAACTCCTGATACTTTAGAGCCCTGTTCAGGATCTCCAAACTCTTCAAACTTTTGTGATCCAGGATTTCGTCCTGCCTTTGCAGCCTTTTCTTTTGGAGCTCCTCATAGAACCGGTATGAGCCAATATGGAGCATATGGAAGAAGTAAAGCCGGCCAATCATATCAAGATATTCTTTCTGCCTACTATCAGGGATCTCAGCTTGCAACAGGGTATGCAGAACCTGCAAACATAACTGTTGCAGGGATTGGAACAGTTTCTTTTGAAGACAACTATTTAATGGGAATATATGAAATTCCTGAATCCTGGGGAGATTCAGGTGGTTTTGAAGCTCTTAAAGCCCAGGCAATTGCAGCCCGCACCTATTCTTTGTATGCAACAGGAAATGGAGCAAGATCAATTTGTACCGATGAATCCTGCCAAGTCTATAAGCCAGCTCTAAAAACAGGCAAATGGAAAGATGCAGTAAATGCAACAAGAGGAGTAGTTCTTCTTAAAGGTGGATCTCCTGCACCCGCTTTTTATGCTTCAACTGCAGGGGGTTGGACAATTTCCCAATGGGGCTGGTCTGGAATTAAAGACGCACCAGGTTCTTGGCCAGACACTGCATATGAAAAAGTAGGTGGATCTCCTTGGTTTTACAAAGGCTGGTATAAATCTCGTTCAGGTGCCACCTGCGGTAAAAGCAATCCTTGGTTAACATCAGAACAATTGGCAGATATTCTAAATGCCAATGTTGTTTTGACCCAGGGAGGGGGAGATCAAAGCCGTATTTCTCCAACTGACACTGATTGTTGGGGAGGAAATCCATATTCTGTCTCTGAGTTGTCAGGATTAGGCGGGTTTACCAGTGTAAGTGGAGTCTCAGTTATATATGGAAATGATGGATCAACTCAATCAGTTACCTTTTCAACCAATAAAGGAAGCGTAACTATATCAGGAGATGACTTTAAAAAAGCATTCAATTTAAGAGCTCCAGGATATATTGGTTTAAAAAGTTCTCTTTTTAATATAGAAAAACTTTAATTGCTCAGTTTGTACTCTTTGAAGTGTTGCATTAATTTTTGTACACTCATTTAAAATTTAAGTTCAAAATGATACAATCATTGTGAAATGCCAGATGTTTTTATATCCAAAAAACCCAAGAAAAAATCTTCTGCTCCGACAGTTGCTGAACCAAAAGTCTCTTTAAAGACAAATGGTCCTGAAAGTATTGTTCCACCTGATCCATCTCACCCTGATCATCTTGAGGATTTAAAAGGTCACACTCATAACCCTTTTGCAGCATTTTCTTTCTACCCTCATGGAGTTTCTTTTAGTGAACAAGAGCCTGATGAAAAAGTAATTCTTCTTGTGCGCCGTCATCCAATTACAAACATTCCTTGGATTTTATTAGTAATAGTCATGGCATTTGCTCCTTTAGTCCTTTCTTCTTTTCCACTTCTTGATTTTTTACCATTTAGATTTCAAGAAGTTGCAATTCTTGGTTGGTACCTTCTTGACCTTGTTATTTTCATCCAGGGATTTTTAACTTGGTTTTTTACAGTAAATATAATTACAACCAAAAGGGTAGTGGATGTTGATTTTGAAAATTTAATATACAGAAAAATAACAGATGCAGAAATTACTCATATTGAAGATGCAACAGTCCAAATGGGATCTGTCATTAGAACTCTTTTTGATTATGGAGATTTAATAATTCAAACAGCTGCTGAAATCCCAGAAGTAACTTTTGATGCAGTACCGCACCCAGACAGGATTGGAAGAATCCTTTCTGAGCTTAGAATGAAGGTTGAATAATATGGAAACAATTCCTTTAATAGGTACATCCATTTGGATAATAGTCAAAATCTTTTTCTTGATTGCCTTAGTTATATACCTTATTTTTGCCCTTGTTGTAATTAAGCAGGTAAATATTATGACTGACACTCTTGATTTAAGTTTTGAAATTCCAGTAAAAGTTCTTGCCTACCTGCATTTCCTTTTTGCTCTTGGCGTTCTAGTAATTGCTTTTCTAATATTGTGAACTTTGAACTTGCCTCAAATAAACTAACAGGACACCCAAACAATGGTGGTTGGGCGCAAATCCATGATTTCACACCAGCTCAAGGTAATTTAGTTAAAAGCCATGGCCACTTAATAGCAGTTGTTTCAATGGAAAGACAAAGTTTAGCTCCCTCTCAGCCAGGACTTGCAAAAGAAGTAATTGAGGCAAGAAATATTCTAGGAAGATTAAATCAGGAATATTTTGGTAAAACCGGCCCTGCATTTACTTCACTAAAAGATGCAGTCTCTCAAGTAGTTAAAGAATTTGGATCTCAAAAAGAAAAACTAAGCCTTCTTGCTGTAGTTTTTCTTGATGATGCAGTTTTTCTTGCAGCTTCAGGAAATGTTGCAGCATTTGTTTCAAGAAAAGGATCTTTCGGACAAATACTTAAAGGAAATTTTGAAAAAGTTGTTGCAGCATCTGGAAAAATATCCCACCAAGATTCATACCTTTTTACAACAACCAATCTCTTTGAACTTGCACCCTTAAAAGTTGTGCAAGCCTCTCTTGCCAATCCTTCTCACCAGTCTTTTGTAGAAAACTTAGCACCCAAAGTCCACTCATCTTCTAATTTTGCAACCCTTGGCACTTATCTTGTAAAAATAAAGCCACAAGCTGTTTCCCAAAAAGTAGCTATTAATCCTGCTCTTCAAATAAATGCTCCGCCTTCACCCAAAATTAATTCATATCAGCCAACAACTATAGCAATATCTCCTGTTAGAAGATCTCTTGCTAAAGTCTTAGATAAAGCAATTGCAATCCTGCCTGAAAGAAGGATTTTTGTAAGAGGTGAAAATGATTTTGCTCCCACTCACAAAAAGAAAATGGCAGTTTCCATTGGTCTTGTACTTCTTGTATTACTAGCAGTAAGCATTGCTTTTGGAGCAAAGCAAAATGCATCAAAATTCTCAAAATCAAAATATGAAGGAAAGTTAATTCAAGCCCAGCATGATTTTGAAGAAGCAAAATCTCTTTCTTTATCCTCACTTAATCCATCCCGTGCAAGAGACTTAGTTCTTGGAGCAAAAACAGCAGTTGATGATTTAAATGCTCAAGGAGTAAAAGATGAAAGGTTAGTAGCTCTCTCACAAGATATAGCAAGTGGGTTAGGAAAAATTGCAGGTATTTATAGACAGGATTCTAATTTTTATTTTGATTTATCTCTTCAAACCAGTGGGTTTATTGGAGATGACATTGGAATTTCAGAAGGAAGAATTGCAGCTCTAGATAAAAGTAAAAAAGTTATCATTAGCATTAAAGTAGACACCAAAAAAGCTGAAATTGCAGCAGGTCCTGACACCATGCCAACTGCTCTTGCTCTTGCAGTTTATTCAGACAGAAACTTTGTTGTTTCAGATGATGGAATCTGGACTGTAGGGGACAAAGCAGAAATAGCAGTTAAAAAAGATTGGGATGGTGATACTTTAGTAGCTGCTTACTCTGGAAATATTTATGTTTTAGAAAAAGGAAAAAATATAGTTTGGAGATTTGCAGGGGATGGAGGAACATTTGGAACCAAGCAAAACTGGTTTGGAGCCGGAGTCAGTCCAGATCTATCAAATGTTAAGGGAATGGCAATTGATGGATCAATCTGGATGCTTACTAATTCTGGAAGAGTTCTTAAGTTTTCTCTTGGATCTCCCCAGGAATTTACTATTTCAAATATGGATAATCCAGTTGCCAGTCCAACTGATATTTTTACCAATGATGAAACCCAGGATATTTATATCCTAGATAGTCAAAATGGAAGAGTAGTAGTTGTAGATAAAAATGGAGTATTTAAAGCCCAGTATATTTCTGACAAGCTAAAGGAAGCAAAAAGAATTGTTGTTTCAGAAGAAGACAAAAAGATTATATTTCTTACAGGAACAAAACTGTTTTACCTTGATATAAAACACCTTTGATCTAATTTAAGACCAAATTACTTCTATAGCACCTAATACTTTATCTTTTAAAGATTCTCCATCAGTTATTTTAACTGCTGAGGCATGTCCATTATATTCAAGCCCATTATTGTGATAGACAACAAGGTATGACTTTTTCTTTTTGGCTTCTAAAGAACAATCGCACTTAGGACATAAATAATCAGGAAGGTAATCAGTTCCTCCTATCTGCATAAACACATCCCCTTGATATATTTCTGTAAGTGGCACTTCAATTCCAAATTTGTTTAAATTATCTTTTACAACTTCTGATTCAGCTACTGCCCTCAAGGCTTTGTTTGATCTTATGAAAGCTCTAAAAGCATAATTTTGAGGATTTTTTAGACTAAAAAGTAAATCTTTAGCAACAGGGTGATCAGAATAGCTAAGGTCCAAAGCCTCAATAATAGAAGGCAGACAGTTTCTTTTTTTACAGTCTGCCTTAATTTTAAGTGAAAAAATAGGAGTGTGTTTGTAAGGCACCAAATCAGGGGTCAAAAGACCATTCTGGGCAAGACAAGAGTTTATTTCTAACATTTCTAAAATACAAAAAAGAAGCCCAACCATTAGGCTTCTTAATTAATATTTCTTAAATCTAGTGGAGACGGAGGGAATTGAACCCTCGTCCGTAAAAGTGCTTCGAAAAACCTCTACAAGCTTGTTTAGTTATTATTTATTTCCTCTAAATCTTACCAGCTAACAGGATAATTTAGAGTAAGGCTTAATTTTTTCATTATTAGTTTCTAAGCCAGAAAACTAATATATATCTCGATCTTTCTTACACCCATTCAATTCGGTCGAGAATCAAATCTCAGGATGTCAGTTAAGCAAAAACAAAGTTTTGATTAACTGAAGCTGAATCGTTAGATTTAGCTGTTATTTTTTGACCCCTTTTTACAAGTGTGAATCAAACTTGGCTTGCAGTTTTTTTAAAGTGCTTCTCGTCGAAACCGATCGTCCCCATGAACTACTCTTTAACTCTTGCCTCCCGCTCAATATCCCTTTTGATATCTTTTTGCTTTATAGAGGCTTTTTTCTCAAACGTCTTTTTGGGCTTACCCAAGGCTATTTCAGCCTTAATTAAGCGTCCCTTAGTATACACACTGATAGGCACAATAGTCAATTTTTTCTGCTTCAGATTAGTCTCAATATCTGATATTTCTGACCTATGTAAAAGGAGCTTGCGGGTTCTTGTTGAGTCATAGTTTAAAGCCCCAGCTACAGGAATATTGGCATTAATTAAATAAGCCTCATTATTCATGATCTTAACGTATGAGCGGGACAGATCACAGTGCCCAGTACGCACTGATTTAGCCTCCCCTCCGGAAAGTACTATTCCAGCCTCATATTTCTTCCCAAGCTCATAGTTAAACTTAGCCCTCTTGTTAAATAGTCTTACTGGCTTAGCTTTGCTGTTAGTTTTCATATTAGGTATATTGTACATGAGGTGTCTGTCCTAGATATAGTATTTCCCAAAAGATGCTTAACCTGTAAAAAAGAAGGGAAGTATATCTGTGGCAGCTGTCTATCTAAAGTAAGGTATTCTCAAAACCAAGAAAATATAATCTCCATTTGGAATTATGAAGGAGTCATTAAACAGGCCATTCTAGCCTTAAAATACAAGTTTGCCTTTGAAGTAGGGGAAGAATTAGCAAAACTAACCATTCTAGAACTTAAAAGGAAAAACTTCTCATTTCCAAAAAACCTAATTCTAGTTCCAGTCCCACTCCACAAACAAAGACAAAACTGGAGAGGTTTTAATCAGGCTGAAATGATGGGAAAAAAGATAGCTAAAGATTTTGGTTGGAAATTCAACCCAGACCTCATAGCAAAAACTGAAGCCAGTCAGCCTCAAGTTGAACTGGCAAAGGAAGAAAGGCTGCGGAATTTACGCGGTAAATTTGCGGTAAATCACGCCTGGAAAGAAAAAATTGAGCCTGATTTTTTCTACGTTATATTTGATGATGTAGCTACAACTGGTTCAACAATTAAAGAAGTAGAAAAAGTATTAAAAGAAAATGGAGCAAAAGAAACAATAGGTTTAACTATGGCCTCGTAAGTTGGCGGTGAGGGTGGGATTCGAACCCACGGTAACGAAATTCGCTACATTAGTTTTCAAGACTAACTCCATCGGCCTCTCGGACACCTCACCCTATAGTAGATTATAGCAAATTTGGCTTAGTGCGGAGGGTGCGGGAGTCGAACCCACCTAACGCAATTAAACGTTATGGTTTAGCAAACCATTCCCTGAGCCGTTCGGGATACCCTCCAAACAAGCACATTATATCAGATTGTAAGCTTGGAACGTACCCTAAACTAGCGTATAATATGGGTTAATATGCCTGCCATTGAAAAAGAAAGTAGCACATTACCAGAAAACCAAAATACAAAGCCAGAAGTGATGAAATCTGAGCCTGAAAAAGACTTGGTAACTTGGACCGCGCCAGCAAGGCCTTTTAAAAGAAGAAACAAAGAGTTTTTTGTAACAGTGATAGCAATGGCAGCTGTTGCCGGATTTGTTCTTTTTTTAATAGAAGGCTTTTTACCTGTAATTCTAATAATTTCTCTTGTATTTCTTTTCTATGTAATGAGTACTGTAGAGCCTGAAAACATCCAGTACAAAATTACTAATAAAGGAATAAATGTGGCAGGTAAGACCACATCTTGGGATGTAATGGGAAGATTTTGGTTTACTAAAAGGTTTGACAGTGAACTTTTGGTTGTAGAAACAGTAACTCTGCCTGGCCGTCTAGAAGTGGTTGTTAATTCTAGTGTGAAGGATGAAATTAAAAAGGAAATTTCAGAGTACTTAGTACATGAAGAAATTCCACCTTCATATATAGATAAAGCAACCATCTGGGTTTCAAAAAGGATGCCGGGTAATAAATAACTTGCACCCGTAGCTCAATGGATAGAGTACAAGCTTGCGGAGCTTTTGATCCCAGTTCGACTCTGGGCGGGTGCACAAATTAAAATTAAGGAGAGGTGTACCGAATGGTAAGGTACCGGTTTCGAAAACCGGCGGGCGTAAGCCCTTGCAGGTTCGAGTCCTGTCCTCTCCGCATTAGGCTACAAAGTAGAGTATAATAAGTCCCTGTAGCTTAATGGATAAAGTAAAGGTTTCCGGAACCTTTGATGTCAGTTCAATTCTGACCAGGGACACATAATTGAAAAAATGAAAGAAAAAATATTATTAGTAGGAGCAGCAGTTGTTTACCGCAAGGCAAATGGTAAAACAACTTGGTTTCTTGTAAAACAAAAAGAAGATTCTGATTGGGAACTTCCCAAAACCACTGCAAGAAGGGGAGAGTCTTCAGTTAGAGCAGTAATTAGAGCCATGGGTGAGCAAGGTGGAATGAGAGCAAAAGTCCTTGAAGAAGTAGGCCGTGGTGGAGGAGCTGCAATGCTTGGAGGGCGCACCGTTCCTCAAAGGTATCTTTATTACTTAATGATTAATAAAGAAGGAAAAGAAGTACTAGGTTTTGCTGCATATGATTGGTTTGAATATGGAAAAGCTATTAAAAAGCTTACCACCAAAAGAGACCAAGCCATGTTAAGGGGAGCTCGTGACCTTCTTAAAAAATTAGAGGCAGAAAAAAAGAAAAAGAAAAAATAGGGAAGGGTGGCCGAGCGGTTCAAGGCGCACGCTTGGAGAGCGTGTGGGCGCAAGCCCTCGCAGGTTCGAATCCTGTCCCTTCCGCTCACTTCAATAAGGTATTAACTAATTCATTTACCCCTTTAATCTTAATTGTTCCTTCTGGCACCTCTCCTTGTTTAAAACGGCTCCACCCGTCTTTACAATTCACCCACACTAGCTTTGTTACACCTGCCTTGTTTGAAGAAATAATATCTCCTTCAATGTTATCTCCAATCACCATAACTGAATTTGGATTTACTTTTCTTCTTGATATTACCCTTCTCCACTCTTCAGAAGTTTTATATCCATCCTGACTGATAACATTAGGTTCTCTAAAATATTTCCTAAGCCCTGTATTATCAAGTTTAAAATATGTCCAAGCTTCGTTTGCATGAGTTACTAATTCTAAAGGTATTCCAGTCTCTGAAAAAACTTCAAGGGTTTCAATTGCTCCTTCTTCCAATTCAGGAACAACATTGTATATCTGCATTAAGATATCCCTGCCAGATTCAAATGGAGCTGGATTTGAAGGAAAATAACTTTTTAGTCTATAAACCACATGCTCCCATCTATTTGGATTAACACTACTTATGCTAAAAACATCTATGTTTGCCTTTTCAAAAATTTGGATAAGACGTGCCATGTCTATATCAGGAATGCATGAAGCAATATGTTTATAATAAGCTGAAATCTGGTCAACAAAAACTTGGTGGGTTTTTAAAAGCGTATCATCCAAGTCAAAAAGTACAAGTTCTACTCCATTTCTTATAAAGTAATCCTTAAGCAAGTTAGTTTGTGCGCGGTCTTTTCTCTCGTTCATCTTTTCCAAGTATTCTACTCCACATTTTTATAATTTCACTAGAGCTTCATTATTTTTTCGGTATTTGTGCTAAAATCAACCTAACTCCATGGCAGATCAGATTGAAGAAATAAAACAAAAAACAGACATTGTTGCAATTATTGGAGAGCATGTTGTCTTAAAAAAAGCTGGATCTAACTTTAAAGGACTCTGTCCATTCCATTCTGAAAAGTCTCCTTCCTTCATGGTCTCTCCAGAACTTCAAATTTATAAATGTTTTGGATGTGGTGAGGGTGGGGACGTTTTTTCTTTTCTTGAAAAACAGGAAGGAATGGATTTTGGAGAAGCTTTAAAGTATTTAGCAGATAGAGCCGGTATTAAACTTGAAAGGTCTTCTTTTCAGGATAAGTCAGGAAAAGAAGTGTTATATGAACTTAATGCTCTTGCAGCCAAATTCTATAATTTTCTTTTAACTAAACATAAAATTGGAACTGATGCTCTAGCTTATTTAAGTGAGAAAAGGGGACTAAAAAAAGAAACAATTGAAACTTTTAATTTAGGTTTTGCCCCTAATAATCCTTCCACTCTTTTTAATTTCCTAGTAAACAAAAAGAAATTTAAACCCGCTGATGTTGAAAAAGCAGGCCTTGCTATTAAAGTAAGAGGAAGTTACTTAGACAGATTTAGAGGAAGAGCAATCTTTCCAATTCTTGATTACCGTGGCAACACTCTTGCTCTTGCCGGACGCATTTTACCTAACTATGAAAGACCAGATTCAGCCAAGTACATAAATTCCCCAGAAACTCCTATTTATCACAAAGGTGCCACATTATATGGACTCAACATTACTCGTCCTGACATTAAAAAAAGTGGCACTGCATTGATTGTTGAAGGAGAGCTTGATTTAATTTCTTCCTGGCAAATTGGAATTAGAAATGTTGTTGCAATTAAAGGATCTGCAGTTACTGCTGACCAAGGAAGAATCCTTTCCCGTTTTGCAAAAGAAGTGGTCTTGGCACTAGATTCTGATTTTGCAGGAGGAGAAGCAGCAAGGCGTGGAATTACTATTCTTAATGAATTTGGATTTGATATTAAAGTTTTAAGACTTACTAAATATAAAGATCCAGATGATGCAGCTCGTGCAGACCCTGCAGGTTATAAAGATGCACTTAAAAAAACAATCGGAATTTGGGATTTCCTTTTAGACTTAGTATTTTCAAAGCATGAAGGAAAAGAAGATGCAGATGTAGCAAAAATTAGTAGGGAAGTAACTCCTATTCTTGCCTCCATTCCAGATAAAATTGTTCAAGCTCACTACATTGATTTAGTAGCAAAAAGACTTGATATTCCAGATGAAGCAGTAGTAGAAGAACTTGTAAGACATACTCCCAAAGAGGCAAATGATGCTAAAAAAGATGAAAAAACACTTCCTGTACCTGAAGTTGAAAAATCAAAAACAAGAAGAGAACTTATTGAAGAGCGCTTTGCCAGTCTTATTTTTCAGTATGATCCTCATATCTTTCAAAATGAAGAAATTAGTTCATTTTTTACAACTCCTCTCATAAAAAGAATAGTCCAAGAAGCCTCTTTATTTCTCTCATCTCACTCTGAATTTAACCTTAAAAGCTTTTCTGAAAGCCTTCCAGTGGAACTTTTTGAAGGATTTGGCGTATTAGTGTTTAAAGGGGTAGAAGATGGTGTTGATTGTCAAAAGGAGCTAAAGCTCACTTTTAAAGAACTTTTTACCCTTGATACCAAGCAAAGGCTTAAAAAAGTCTTACGGCGTATAGCCGAAAACAATGACCCTAAAGCTCAAAAAGAGTATGAAAATCTGTCTGCAAAGTTAAAGGGCTTTAAAGACGTTGATTTTGAGCGTATAATAGGGAAAACCAAGTAGGCGAGAGTGTGCTCTCGCTTTTCTTGCGTAAATAATGCTAATAAGCAAGGAAGGAAACTTATGCTTAGAAAAATTACCCAAGACCTAATTAAAAAAGGAAAAGACCAAGGCTTTCTTACTCAGGAAGATATCCTGGTTGCATTTCCCGATGCTGAAAAAAGAATAGAGGAATTAGATCTTCTGTATGGCCAGCTTCTAGATGAAGGTGTAGATGTCTTTGAATCAGTCACTCCACAAGAAGATGAAGAAGGAGCCCAAGCCAACCTTGAACAAGAAATTGAAATTCTTTCCAAAATTGAAGGCCCAGAGTCAACAGATCCTGTTAGGCAGTACTTAAGAGAAATTGGTAAGTTTGCTCTTCTTGATGCAGAAGAAGAAGTAGAACTTGCCAAGAGATTTGAAAAAGCTGACAAAAGAGCAAAAGACAAGCTTACAGAGTCAAACCTTCGTTTAGTTGTTTCCATTGCTAAAAAGTATATAGGCCGTGGTCTATCTCTTCTTGATCTTATACAAGAAGGAAACCAAGGACTTATAAGAGCAGTTGAGAAGTATGACTGGAGAAGAGGGTATAAGTTTTCAACCTATGCTACCTGGTGGATTAGGCAGGCAATAACTCGTGCAATTGCTGATCAGGCTCGCACCATCCGTATTCCAGTCCACATGGTGGAAACCATAAATAAGCTCTATAGGACTTCCCAAAGACTTATGCAGGATCTTGGCCGTGAAGCAACTCCTGAAGAAATTGGAGAAGAATTAGGAATAAGTGGAGATAGAGTAAGAGAAATCTTTAAGATCTCTCAAGAAACTACTTCACTCCAAACACCAGTTGGTGAAGATGAAGAAAGCTCTCTTGGAGATTTCATTGAAGATGAATCCCAGGTTTCCCCAGTTGAAGCAGCTTCCCGCCAGCTTCTTAAAGACCACCTTAATGAAATTCTTTCTACTCTTTCAGAAAGAGAAGCCAAAGTTCTTATCTATAGGTTTGGTCTTGAAGGTGGAGATCCAAAGACCTTGGAAGATGTAGGTAAAGTATTTGGTGTAACAAGGGAAAGAATAAGACAAATTGAAGCAAAGGCGCTAAGAAAATTAAGACACCCTTCAAGAAGAAGAAAGCTTCAAGATTATTTAGCAGAGTAAAGAGAAAATAATATATACTGTTAAGTAGACAAAATGTTGCCAAAATTAAAAAATATCATCATCTCTCAGCATGTAGTTATTCTTGTAGTAATAGGTCTCTTTTTAGGCTTTGGAGGAGTGGCTCTTACAAAAGCAGGAAGGTTAGAATTGCCACCCTTCCTTCAAAAAAGTGATGCAAATCTTTCTACACCATCTCCCACACCAACCTCTGTCCCAACTCCGACTCCTACCCCTAAGCCTCTTACTTTTGAAGAACGAAATAAACTATATGGACCTTGTGTTCATTTACCAACCATTATGTATCACCACATTAGAAACTTGGATGTAGCTAGATCAAAAGGGGACCTAGGTCTTTCAGTAGACCCAGGAGATTTTAGAAGCCAAATGCAGTATCTTAAAGACAAAGGCTACACTCCTGTTTCTCCTGAAGTACTTACCAGCTTCTTTGATAGTGGAGCATCTGTTCCAAGCAACTCAATACTTATTACTTTTGATGATGGGTATGATGACTTTGCAGCAAATGCCCTTCCCGTCTTAAAAGAATTTGGTTTTAAAGCAACTTTGTTTCTACCCACTGGATTAGTAAACAATCAAGAATTTCTCACCTGGGACCAAGTACAAGAAGCTGCAAACTCAGGACTTGTATACATTGCCAATCATACCTGGAGTCATCACTCTGTAGCAGTATCATTTGATGTAGACAAAAAAGAAATAGAAACAGCAGATACTCAGCTTAAGGAGCATGGTTTAAATCAGGGTCTTGTTTTTGCCTATCCATATGGAAATTATGCAGATTATGCAATTAGTATATTGCAGTCTTTAAATTACAAACTAGCTTTTACAACTGTTCCAGGTTCTACTATGTGTAAACAGAAAAGATTTACTCTTCCAAGAATTAGAATAGGCAATGCTCCTTTAAGCGCCTACGGTTTCTAACTTTTTTTCTTTATTAGACCCAGACTCTTCTTCGCTCTTTTTAGGAACAAATTCACCTCCATCATGCCCCCAAAACTCAAGTTCCTCTTTGTTATTAGGATCCTTAACCAATCCAGACGGCTCAAAAATCAAATCTTGTCTCTCCATTTTTCACCTCCTTTCAATGCACAAAAAACCCAGAGCTTTTACTATGCTCTGGAAATTCATTTTAGTATCATAGATGAGTTAAAAGCAATAGCAGTTTAACTAAAATCTGATATAATAAGCCTGTTCATTAACATTCCCCTGTAGCTCAACGGCAGAGCAGATTCCTGTCAAGTTAGGCAGCGTTCTGTAGTAATGCAGAATGTAAAATCGGGCTAATTCGGGGAAATCCTGTAAAAAGGATAATCCCGAGCTAAATCTCTATTTTTAAATAGAGTAAATGTGTAGAGACTATATACCCGACTCCCATTAAGGGAGATGAGATAGTCCAGTCCTTTTGGTAACAGAAGGGGTACTGTAAGAATAAGGTTGTAGGTTCGAATCCTACCGGGGGAGCCAAGAAGGACTATCTGCGAAATTTAAGATTGTATCAAAGGGTTTTTGAGCTTGGAATCGGACTTTTTTACCATCCAAGGTAAGGTTCTGAAGTGTAAGCTTCAAAAGTTGGCGTCTTTCCTCAATTTCAGAACTTTTGAATAAATCAGAAGCTCTGTTTGCCAATTCCAGAAGGTATTTTGCGCTCAAATAATAGTCATCTTCTGCTTTCTGTAAGTTTGCTAATTTACTATCAATTTCGTTTATCTTATTTCTAAACTCAGTGTGATATTTGTCATATTCATTTACAGTAATACGCCCATCAAGTCTATCCTCGTATGAGTGTTCAATTCTTTTCGCGTATTTATTCTTTTCCGCATTTAATGCTTTAAACTCTTCCTCTCTGTATTCAATTTTTCCCTTATGAACGCTTTTAAGCGAGTTTGTGATATCTTCCAATATTTCTTGTGGTATCTGTAGCTTTTTAAATAACTGTGCAAACTGTTCGGTTATATCTTCTTCTCTAAGCCATTCCATCTTATGCTTACCTTTGTATTGTGTGCAGTGATAGTAAATATGACCTTTATGCTTCTCAGGGGTTATCATACAACCGCACACAGCACAGCGAATTAAGCCCCTATATGCGTAGGGAAGCCCTGCAAACTTATGATGCTTCTTGTTATACCCAGCCTTTATTTGTTGCACCTTATCAAACAGCTCTTTAGAAATTAAAGGTTCATATTTATGAGGGTAAAGGTCGCCTTTGAAACGCATTAAACCACAATAGAAAGGATTTTTAAGAATTGCATCAATATAACCCTTTGAAAAATCTATGTTATGATCTTCTTTAAGTTTCTTTCTAATAATGAGTAGGGAATAGGCACCCGTTGAATACCACTCATACATTTTCTTTACAACTCTTGAAGTAAATTCATCCACTATAATATCCTTTTTATCTTCGCTTATACTTATATTTTTATATCCATAAGGAGCTTTACCTGGCCACTCACCATTGCGGAGCTTTTGTTCAATTGCTCTTTTGACGTTATCGCTAATAGCGTTTGAAAAATATTGAGCCAAACTCAAAGCAATATTGTAGTGAAATAGATCAGTTGCAGGAGAATCTTTATGAATAACTAAGTTATCAGAAGGAAAGTGCAATTCAATCTTACCAATTCTTCTAAGCTTTTCTAAGGCAGGCAAACCAAGTAAAAAATCTCTGCTTAATCTATCTACTTTATCGCAACAAACTGCAATTGTTTCTTTTTGGTTGCTAATATAATCAACAACCTGCTGAAATTTTTTCCTTTCTTTATCTTGATATGCTGACTCATCAAATATAAACTCTTTTACTAATTGAAAATCGGACTTTCTATCTATGTAGGCTCTTAGCCTAGCTTGTTGAGCAGGTAAAGAATTTCCAGCCTCTTTTTGTTCTTCAGTAGATACTCTAGCTAGGATTATTGCTTTCATTGTCAAAAAAGTAAACCTTTCTGATTAACATTTTTTTTAAGATCTCGGGGAGTTCTGCTTTGACGAGGGTCAAAGGAGTCAGGAGAATAAATTTCCGATATTCTTTTTTTAGACATTTTAATATAATCTGGATTAGTATCAATTCCTATCCATTTTCGATCTAGTGCATTTGCAGCAACGCATGTACTTCCACTTCCTACAAACGGATCTAAAACGAGATCACCTTTATTTGAACTTGCTTTAATTATCCTTTCCATTACAGCCAAGGGTTTTTGTGTAGGGTGAGGTTGCCTTTCTGGATTTGAGTAATGAACATGAGAAAACAGCCAAACGTCACCAGGGTTTGCACCCTTCATGTTATTTCTTTCTCGGAAGTATTTTTGTGGAACTCTTATATCATCTAAATTAAAAGTAAAATTAGATGATTTGGTAAAATACAAAAGATCTTCATGTCGTGGGGAAAATCCAAGTGTTCTACCCATACCTTGAGTGTAGTGCCAGGTGATCCAACCATTGAATAATAAGCCTTTTTCTTCCATTAAAGTAAATAGCTTAGAAATAAACCTTACCCCCATAAACACATAAATACTACCTGATGATTTCAAAACTCTCACAGCCTCAGACAGCCATCTTTCTGTAAACAGTTGGTAATCATGCCACTCCTTGTAGTCGATGTTATTGCCGTAATTCTTCCCTAGATTATAAGGTGGATCAGTTGCCACTAAATCAATAGACTCGTTCGGGAGTCTTTGCATTTTTTCAATGGCATCACCAACAATGAAATAATTAGTCTTCATAGAACTTCTTCTGCGGTAACTTCTACTTTTGGTTCTGTTCCGATTAACCAACCATGTATTTTTGCCAACTTGTCCCAAGCAGATTGGCCTTTTGAGCGTATAAACTTCCTATCCAATATTTGGAGAAATTCCCAAGTAGTTCTTTTTGTCTCAGACACATAATGAATGTCTCGTATTTGCAATTGACCTGTTCCGAGAGCTGGATTATAACTAATATCTTTTTCATCTACATATTTTAAATCGTAAACTGAGTAGGTTGTAACTTCCATAATTCCATTTGTCATCCCAGTTTTGTCATTTCTTTCACCATAGACTTTATGTTTCAATGACAAAATAATAAAAATGTAATCTGGATCGTTAATATATTCTGTTCGTATCCTGCCAAAGGAAGTTATGTTTGGACTTCGGCCAGAGGTTGGAATATCGTCTGAGGTAGCTTTCACATCCACATTTGCAGTCGCTACTTCTGAAGCATTACTCTTTTTCTTCTTAAACTGAAGAATAATATCGTATGGTGCCAAACGCACACCAGGTTCAACATTAACTAAGTTATATTCGTTTAAAGGATTTTCAGCTATTTTTTCAAACTTTTCCAATGCCCATGCTTCCACAAAAGGACCTGCAACTTTGTTTATATTTTCTAATGGTAGCCCTCTGCGTAGATTTGTATGAATAAATATTTTGTTATCACCTTTTTCAATAGCTGTTTGAATTATTTTACTGATTTCTTTTCTTACTAATTGAGAACAATAGTCATAATCCTCTTGTTCAATTGGAATTTTAAATGAGTTATTCATACCTTTATTCTTCATAACCTTTTAAGAACAGATCTAAGTCTTCTTTCCTAATCCTGTACTGCTTGCCTGCTTTGAAGGCTGCTAATTTTTTTGCTTGTACCCATCGATAAACAGTAAGGTAGGCAACTTTTAACGTTTTTGCTACCTCCTCGATAGAGTAGTAATACTCCTGTGCCATATCAGTTATATTTATCATTATTTAACATCTTGTCATCTTGAAAGTCAACAATGTTTAGCGGTTCAAATCTTTCTAAATTATCTCTAATAACTTTAAAAGGACTTGGATGGGGAAGAGGCTTAACTTTATTAGCATCAGACATCAATCTATACCAGCTATTTGAACTGCATTTCCCAAACATCGTCCTTAATTCACGAATACTCACGTTATTTAACGCTTGTTTAAACCCATATAATTGCAGGGTTCTTTTTATTCCTAGTGAAGGATTATTGATAACTAAATCAGCCAACAAAGCTTTGTCTGAAGTTGAATAGTCAAGAAGGGGGAGTCGTTGCTGTTCAATCTCATTAAGGTAATGTAGCAATACTTTTTGTGAGATTTGAGAGCTAAACAGTTTCTTAAATGTGAATTCTTTTTCTATACCCAATTCGCTAAATAATTTACGCATCTTTGGCCTTTTTAAACGTATCTCCATTCGCAAAACCTCAAACATTTTTCTATTTTTAAAGTTATCAAATAGACCAAGCTGAATTGCATTGTCTCTTTCTATTGCTCTTTTGTCACTAACCTTAGCTTTTCCTAAATCATGAATTTTGTCATAAAAAGTAACTTCATAGGAATTGCTGTGCCATTTGTAGATGTGGCCATCATTACTGTAACTAGTCTCGCTAATATCAAGAGAAAGCTTAATATTCGCTTCTTTAATTTTACTTATAAGAAAGTGAGGAGTTAAACCATCAGTTAAAGGAATGTTTTTTGAATAGTGAGCCGCAGAAACAGGTGCATTTTCTAAACTCTTTTCATAAACACGAACAGACACATCTTTTAACACCTGTCTTAGCTTTTCAAATACGACAGGAAAATCTTCATCTTTTAATTCATCAAAATTATTTCCATACATAAGTTTGGGAAGAGAAAGTTCAATAGTTAAAGTCTTACCTGAACGGCCAGAACAATTATATCTATGAGTCTCAGTTAATCTCGGTCTATATATACCTCGTTTCAACTCACTCTGTGTAGGATTTTGAACAAATGTTGAATAACCACGACTCATATTTGTTTTACCTTTTTCAAAAAAATTCATACCTAAAATTGTATACATACTGCTATCAAGCACTAGTTTTATTGTATCTATCATAATTATTCATTACTTCTTCAAGCTTTGCTGACACCTCCTTTTCTATTTCTTCTGCAAAAGTTTTATTTATCGGATAGAAAATATTTAAGTCTTTTACACCCACTCTTTTAGTAGGGTAGGTAAGTCTGTAACCACCTTGTGGTCTTGTGATTACACCAATTGAACTAAGATAAAGGTTACTGTCTAAAACAAAGCTCACAAAGGCAACAAGGCCGTTTTGCGGTTTGATCGGAATAATCTGAATTTCACTTATTCTCATTTTTATTTTTCCTTTCTATAGCCAACTTGAAACCTTTTTTTATGTTTTCGCTTAGCATTCGCTTGTATTCTTTTGCTAGTAATTCCTGTAGTTTCTTTTGAAAATTTGATTTCTTATACATCTTTATTCACCTCTTTCCTCTTGTTCTTCTGGTCAATTTCAATCAAAAGATTAAAAAATTTGGCCAAACGATCTTTGTGCCTGTCTGTTTCCTCTTGGGTTTGTTCCGCTTTTTTTGTTTCCATAAAAGGAGAATAAGGACGATTTGGTAGTTTGTCGTCGTGGTAGGGAAACTTAGGTACAAAAAGGAGCGTATGCCTATCAACCGCTAGGGGAGTTTAATGTGGACAACCCCTAGCTTGTCTAAATCAGGTCTAGTTACAGGATTCTTGAAACAGATAGAATCCTTGCTTACGTTAAAAAAAACTTTTTTCAGATCACCTACAAATCCCAGATTCTCTACAATTTTATGAAGCGACTTAGCTATTTTCCTTCGGATCTCCACCTCTATTTCAGTTCGACTAAAAGTCTGATTTGGATTATTAAACAGAAATGAAAAAACTACCTCATTTTCGCTATCAAAATCTGGTTTAGCTAAATGAAAAGTATTATTAAGCAGTATATCTCTTGAGATATACGTGATTTCATACACCTTGTCCGAGTTTGATTTATCTTCTTCGTTGAAAGGTTTTGCTTGGGAGCTTTTTGGAACATCTGTTTTTCTAAGATTAAGTTCTACTAAGTATGTTTCCTTTTGTTTAATGAAATTACCAATATCCGTTTGTGCTTGTTGCTCAAGTTTTGCAAGGTGTCCAGTCCTTGTTGCTTCAGAATAATAAGAATTGTCGCTTATCGTAGATTGAGCTTTAGCCCATGCCTCTCTTCTTATGCTGATTTGCTCATCTACTTTCTGAATTTTTTCATACAATCTTTGGATGTCTGTTTCAAAACTCGGTTTTTTGCCTGTAAACTCTTGATATTCAAGCTCATTTTGAATTTTTAAAAAATAGTCATCAAAAGCAGGCAAAAGTTCTATGTGCCAACACCCATCGTCATTTTCATAAAGCTGATCGTAAGGATCAGCATCTTCAACTATGCTAATAGTTTTTATTCCGCTCGGGATTTGCAAAATTTTCAAGACTTGTTCGTCTTTTTCTAGCTTTGTGAATAGTTGTTCTAATTCAACACCTCTAAGTCTGTCGTTTAGGTCATTCGCAGGATCAATAATTAAGGGTTGGCCAGAAGGTGATACAGACCTTGCATCATCAATAGTATCAAGAAGAAAATAGAGTTTTTCTTTTCCAGTCATCATAATTCATTACATCTTCAGAATAATTTTATGATTTTACAAAATAATATTTAGCTCTTAGGTGATTAAAATCCTTGTATTCTATTTTCTTTTTGTGTTGGAGCCTACCTACAATAATTCCTGGATGGATACCTAATTCGTTAGCAAAATTTGTAATTGATGTGACGCTAATTTCATTCTTTGAAATAAATTCAGACAATTTTTGTTCAGGGATAATGTGTTCCGAAGCAAAATTGTCTGCTTCTTTTTCCTCCTCAGTGTTATTTGTCGTGTGATTTAAATCTACAAAATATTTCTTTTTGCTATGCAACAACAAGTGTCCTAATTCATGATAAAAAGTAAACCACATTATATCTGCATAAAGTCCTCTTAATGAAAGTTGTAGGATTGCCTTGTTAGGTGTTATCCAACGAGAAGCTCCACAGACATAAGTGTTTGGTAAATCCTTTGTGAATACAAGAGCAATCCCGCACTCTGCAAGGGATCTTGTTAATTTGTCCACTATAATATTGGGGGTTTCAACTGAAAGCGTTCTAAACTCGTCAAGTAAATTGTTTAATTTTTGTTTATTAAACGGTTTTGTATCTACCATTTGACTGTCTATAAGTCCCTTCCTCAGCCATGCTTGTATAGAGTAGTGGGATATAGAACGCCCATTATGCTGTCTAAAAGCAGTAGGCATGACTTCAGGTATTACAGATAATTTATCCACTGCAAAGAAGGACAACAAATTTTCAATTTTTTCTTCTAGACTGTTGGTCTGTTGCACCCAGCCATTTTTTGCCATTTCAGCATAAGGATAATTTGCAGCTAGGTCGGATTGTTTAAGTAAAGCTTTTTTAGACTCAGATTTAGCTTTAAGTTCCTGATAATTCTTCTCAAGATTATTCCAAAATGAAGCTGGGATGCCCAGAGCTCTTTCTAATTGGATTGCTGTCTCGGGAGTAAGTGATTTGGAACCGTTTATAATTTCACTAATTGCCGTTTCTGGTCGGGAAATTCTTTTGGACAATTCGGTTTGACTCATACCAATAGCACCCAGCGTTTCAGACAAAGTGACACCTGGGTGAACAATAAAATCTGGTGTGTAATTATTTATTTTTTGCTTAATCATAGTTAATGATAATCTACTATTTCGATAACCATTATTTCTGTAATCAAACTTTCTGCAATTTCGTTTAGTTTAGTTACTGGCAAAAAAACTAATCTTTTGGGATGAACAAGGTCAACAGCATATTGTCCCTTTCTATCTCCGCTCAAAGGATGACATCTTGGGCCTGGTAAAATCCTTAAATCTTGTAAACTTGCTGCCGCTTCCATTTCCATTATTCTTTGAACCACCAAGTCTGCATTTCTCAAACCTAATTTTTTAATGGCAATTGAACGCTTTTCACACACCTTTCGAATTTTACTGTTAACAAATTCAATATACATTGTTTAGTAATTGGAATCAAGTTTTTCTTCACCCTTTGGGTAAAGATAATATCACAAACTCATCCTTAATTCCAGAGGAGAATAAGAGATTACGGTTCTTTAAAGCTAGATCTACTTTAAAATGACCCTATTATTTGGGTTTTACAGATGAGTACTGCTATAATTGAGCTCCTATGAATATCTATATTACTAAAAAGCCTAAAGACAGCCCAGATTATGAGTTTGTTGAAAGAAAGGGGATTGGACATCCAGACACCCTATCAGATGCATTAGCAGAGGTTTTATCTGTCAAATACTCTAACTATACCCTTGAAAAATTTGGAGCAGTTTTACATCACAATTTTGACAAAGTGGGACTTCTAGGTGGAGCTTCTTTTGTAACGTTTGGTAAAGGTTATCTGATTAAGCCAATTAGAGTTTTACTAAATGGTCGTGCATCAACCAAGTTTGGGGATGAAGAAATACCTGTTAAAGAAATGTTAATTTCTTGGGCAAAAGAGTTTCTTAAATCTAGATTTCCAATGATAAATCCAGACAAGGATTTAGAGTTTCATTACAATTTAAGTAGCCAAAGTAGTCCAGGAAAAACAGAAGAATTTGAATCTACAAATGCTCCAAGAAAGCATTGGTTTGAACCTAGAACACTACAAGATTTACCTGAAACCAAGAAATTAGTTTCAAATGACACATCTCTTGGGGTAGGCTATGCACCACATACAATCTTAGAGCAGCTAGTACTAAAAATTGAAAACACCTTAAATTCTGAAGAATTTAAAAAGGAAAATCCCTGGATTGGT
The DNA here is from genome assembly GCA_036381415.1 of Patescibacteria group bacterium. GTDB lineage: Bacteria > Patescibacteriota > Microgenomatia > UBA8517 > UBA8517 > DASVCV01. The sequence goes on along the minus strand of DASVCV010000003.1, from coordinate 24,468 downwards.
TCAGACATAAAAATAATGGGTTACAGAAACCATGACCAGTTTGGAATTACCATGTGCATCCCTCAAATAGCAGACCATGTTAAATCTGCTGGTGAATATAAAACTAATATGGAAAAGGCAAGGAAAGTAATATTTAAAATTTCCAAAGATTTAGGAATAAAAGATTTAGAACTTAACTTCAACACCAGAGACAATTTCAACACAATGGAGCTCTACCTTACGGCAATAGGTTCTTCCATTGAAAGTGGAGATGAAGGATTGGTTGGTAGAGGAAATAGAATAAATGGAGTTATTTCACCAACTAGACCAATGAGCATGGAAGGAGCATGTGGTAAAAACCCTGTTTATCATATTGGAAAAGTTTATTATGTGACTGCTAATGAAATAAGTAAAAAAATATATGAAGAATTTAAAGTTCCTAACGAAGTTGCCTTAATTAGCCAAAGTGGTAGAGACTTACTTGATCCTTGGGCAATATTTATAACACTTCCAGAAGATTTCAAAGACAAAGATGGCGTTAAAAAACTAGTTGAAAAGGAAGTTAAATCTATTCCTGAAATTACAAAATTGCTGTTACAAGAAAAAATTCAACTTTATTAAATAATGAACATGGATAGGGTTAAAAATAAATACCCACAAGAAACTGAATTAAACAAGGATTTTATCGCACAAAACTTAGGATTAGTCGCAGATGAAGAAAGGCAAGATTTTCTAAGGCTATCACCCTCAACTCATTATGAAAAACCCCAAGTAACAAGCGAAAGAAAACCATTGGAAAAACCAGAAGATATATTCCAATATTTTGATGGAGTTAAGTCAATAGAGCCTGATGCCGTTTGTAGGCCCAAAGGCGATACGACATTTTTTACTTCAGCAGGAGTTCAGCATATAGAAACAGTACTAAGAACAGGTAGTGATTTAAAACGAGAAGCATTCGTTGTAAGTCAGCCAGTTATAAGGAGCCAGTTTATGGATAAAATAAAAGAAGGAACTTCATCATCTTTCATCAATTTTTCAGTAGAATCAGTAGATGCAAAACCCGATGACTTTATAAAACTGTCTAATCAATTTATAAAACTTATTACAAGTTTGGGTGTAAGTGCAAGCAGTTTAAGATTCCAAGTAGAAAATGTGCCCGACAGATGGGGTAGTAGAAAGTTCACAAAGACACAATTTACAATATATGCAGGCGGAATTGAATTAGGCGAGTGTGTGTATATTCATGATTATCCTGTTACAGAAGACAAAAAAATATCAATTGTTGATATAGGTTTTGGAATAGAAAGGCTAAATTGGGCAATCAACGCCACTAAACATTATTTTACTGAATTTGACGAACTATACGATCAAGCAGATGCAGATAAAATTGCTTCCATAATAGACCCCATTAGAACAATGGTCTTAATAGCAGGTGAAGGAACAAAACCTTCCTCTCACGATCACGGATATAGATTAAGACAACTTTCAAAACGGTTTGTTCAAAGAAGCATAGGGACAAATACTAATGTAGCAGAATTAGTAGATACATCTTACGAGTTCTGGAAAAAATGGGGATATAAGCCGACCGTAAGTAAAGAAGAGGTGCTAAAGGTTGTATCTTTAGAAAATGATAGGAATTATAATGGTTTGTTTTTAGAGACCTTGGGTAGAGAGGGAACAACCGAAATTTATGTTGATATAAATCAGCCAACTCAAGACTTTTTAAAACAAGTTGGTTTTTCGTTGCCAAAAGATAAGATAGATGAGATAGTTAAAAAAATAGCATGAAGAAGGGAAAAATTATCCTAGGAGGTGGAGGAGACATAGATATTAGTGTTGGAATTGATAAAAAATATTTCTCTCTACTTAAAAACAACTCAAAAATACTCTATATTCCAATAGCACTAAACAGAACCAAAACTGGATTTGAAGCTAGCTACGATTGGTTTTCTACAGTTATTGTAAAGCACTCAAACCAAAAAGATATAGATTTTACAATGCTTTTGGAAGATGACGAAATCCCAGATCTTAAGCTATATGATTCCATATATATGGGTGGTGGAAACACTTATAAACTTCTAAATTACATTAAAAAAAGTGGATTGGATGAAAAAATCAAAACATTTATCAAAAATGGTGGAATTGTATATGGAGGAAGTGCAGGAGCAATAATATTGGGCAAAGATATAAGAACAGTTGAAGAGGAAAATGATAGCAACTATTCATATTACGAAGGACTTAATCTGCTTGGTGGTAAGTCTGTAATTTGTCACTACAAGGAAGAGGCCGACAAAAACGTATATAAAACAATTAAAAAGACAAAATCTGAAGTTCTAGCCCTACCTGAAGATTCAGGTATGATTTTGGATTCTGAAGGAAAAATGGAGGAAAAAGTAGGAACCATCTATATTTTTAATGAAAATAATAAGTCTCAGCTATGAGATTGATGTTTCTTACGTTTTCAACTTTATCTTCTAATGCAGGCCACCTAGCTCGTTTATCAAGAGAATTAAAATACCTCTCTCAATTAAATGAAATTAGTATTGTATGTTTAGGCAAAAATCCTGATGATGAAAACACAAAGAAGAATTACGAAAATATTACCTTTTTTCATTATCCAGTTGAATTTAATGGTTGGGAAGTTAAAGATCAGAGTAAGGTAGTTGAAAACATAAATAGCTTTATTACCCAATTTAAGCCCGACGCAGTAATACTGCAGATGGAAATATGGGACTTAATGAGAGAATTAGGCAAAAACCTAAAGGGAAAAGTACCTTTCGCAACAGTAGTGCACGCTATGCCATTTTTGGTTTCACCTACTAATCCTAGCGGAGATTTCAAAAAAGATGTTGAAAAATATGCAAATTCAGGAATATCAACTTACCGTAAAGACTATCTTTTAAATCACTATCAAGAAGTTGAAGAAGTGTTTAAAAATGTAAGAATAATAGCAAACAACAAAACAGTTGCTTTTTACTTCAATACTTATTTCAAAAATTTACCAATTTTAGTTTTGCCTGCTTCATCTGTAGTTGAGGCGGATAAATCTTACAAAATCAGTAGCAACTTAAAATATGACTTTGCCTATATGGCTAGAATGGAAAAAGGTAAAGGTGTGGAATATTTAGAGGATATTTTGAAAAGAATATCTATAAAGATTGGAAGAAAAGTAAAAATAGTTATTTTAGGTAGGGCAGACGATTCTTTTAGTAAACAAGCCTTAGCTAAGCTTGTTTCAAATAAAAGTAAACACTTTGAGGCAGATTATGAAGGGTGGGCTGATGATTCAACTAAAAATTCTATACTGCCTTCCTGTGGTGTTTTCCTGTATCCCTCTCATTATGACAATTATCCAACTGTAGTGAATGAAGCATTGGCCCTTGGATTACCTGTCATTACATGGAGTGTTCCTTTTTCCAAACTTAATTATTCAGCTACAAATGCGGTTAAAAAAGTTAAGCTATTAAACTTCCAGAAATTCGCAAATCTAGCAGTAGAATCTCTAAAAGAAAGGAATATCCTCTCTACCCAAGCTCTTAACTTTATTAAATCATTTAAATCTGTAAAAGAAGTATCTAGATTAGATACTAAATTGTTTGAAAATCTAAGTAAAAATGAGTAATACAAAAATAGATGAAATTTTTCCAAAGAATCGTCCTGTCGTATTCTTTCATGCTCACTGCGACGATGAATCTTTTTTATCTGCTGGTTTATTAAATGAGCTTTCCAGAAAAAAAAGAAAATGTGTAGCCATATATGGGGCAGCAGCTTCAGTTAAGGGAGAAGAAAAAACAATTATACGTCAACAACAAACAATCGAGGCTTGTTCAATATTAGGAATAAGTTCGGTTATTTTCTTAAAATATAGTGAGCCAAAGTATCAGGGGACAAACGTTTTTCCTCTTATGAACCAAAAAATAGAAGATGTAGGTAATGAACTTCTTGAAGCGCTTGGAAAGAATAATATCAAACTGCCAATTTCACTTGTGTCCTACGACAAAAATGGGGGATATGGAAACAAAGACCACAAAGTAATTCATCTAGTGGGAAGACATCTCAAAAATAAATATCCAGAACAAATCTTTCTATCAGAAATTACTATTAACAGAGACGCGATGTCTAATTGGTTAGCAGGCGCAAAAAAGAGACTAAATCCAGATTTAATTCCTCAACTAGAGTATTGGTCAAAGGAGTTTGGTTTGCTAAACAAAGAAATTGAATATAGCTATAAATTAACCGAGACTCAACTGGTTCTTAAGCGCAAAGCTCTAGCGTTCCACAATTTTTATAACAAGCCTAATTTATTCCCCTTAGCACTAAACGATCTTGATTTTAAACAAGTATTTGGAACAGAATATTTACATTTGCCAACTGTTTAGATCTCTAAATTTAGATGTTTGAATAATATTTTTAGTCCCTCTAAATCAATATCAAATTCAATTACTCTGTTGATGAATAAGTCCTTTAGGGGGAGCATTTTCTTCGGATTTCTTCGGATTTGTAAGCCTTCAATGGTGTTATTACTTTTAAGGTGTAAAATATTTATCAATGGGAGTTAGGGAATATGAGCAGACATTAACGATTCCTCTAAAAGAGGCAACCGTATTACTTTTACTGAAAGGCGACGAAGTCTTATTGGCAATGAAAAAAAGAGGCTTTGGCGTTGGTAAGTGGAATGGTGTTGGTGGTAAACCAAATCCCAATGAAGATATCGAAAGCACTGCAATAAGAGAATCTCAAGAAGAAATCGGAATTACTCCATCAAATCTTAAAAATGTAGCTGTTTTCAAGTATCATTTTCCACACAATAATTTTGGTATGAAAGTGTGGGTGTTTACTACAACCGAATGGCATGGCGAACCTGTAGAAACAGAAGAAATGAGACCCAAGTGGTTCAAATTGGATGAGATTCCGTTTAAGGAGATGTGGGTTGATGACGAAGTCTGGATGCCTAAAGTTTTTGCAGGAAAGTTATTAACTGGAAGCTTTATGTTTGGGGAGAATGACAGTATCGACGATTATTACATTACAGAAGTGCAATCTCTTGATTAACGGTTCGGCTTGTAAATTGAATTTTCTTAATTTCTTTCCATTTTATTTTCATTGATTCAAAAGAAACTGAATCTGAAAATGCTGTTATAATAGACTGAGTTATACGAATTAGTATTTCAGAACTTGGGAGCATTTTCTACGGATTTCTTCGGATTTGGAAGCCCTTGGTAACCTTCCTAGACTAGCAAAAGACTCTTGACAAACGTTTAGCACTTGATTATTATGAGTGCTAAATACAGGAAAGGAGGTGAAGAAAGTATGATCACTGATCTTGTACCAAAAAGATTTTTTTCAGTCCCAAGTATTTCTTCATTTTGGGACGATGATGACAATTGGTTAACAGCACCAGCAATGACAAATTCTGGTCTTTCTGTTTCGGAAGACGACAAGAGTGTGTATGTTGAGGCGGCTGTTCCCGGAATTGATCCAGATAATATAGAAGTAACATATCAGGATGGTTATGTCTGGATTCACGGCGAGACCAAGGAGGAAGAAAAAGACAAGAAGAGGAAGTATTACCGCCAATCAGCTCAGTCTTTTTCGTATAGAGTCGCTATCCCTTCAGACGTTGATCACAATGTTGAGCCAGAGGCAGTATGCAAGAATGGTGTAATGACAGTTACTTTTGCTAAATCTCAAGAGGCTCAGCCTAAAAAGATAAGCGTCAAAAAACAATAAGGGTTTATGAGTTGCTGCCGAAAGACGGGGAATGACCCCGTCTTGGCAGCAAGTTTGTACACAATTTTTCATTAAACATGTTAAGTTTCTTTATTTCCTCCCACTTATGCTTGATTGCTTCGAGCTGAACTGGGTTAGAGAATGCTCGGATTATGGCTTCTGAAGATGAAATTAGAATCTCAGGACTAGGGAGCTAAGACTAGTGTAAGCGGGACGATTTCAGAACTTCTTTGATATAATTCTTACGATATGACTGAAGATAAAAAGGATCCACAAGTTACAACCCCATCCACCATGACTTTTGAAGTTTTCCATTCGAAATTGAAAGATCAGCTCGTTAACCAACTAGTAGAAATTGACCGTTTACCTACTAAAGAAGAAATTATCAAGATAGCTTCAAATCCATTTGAAGTAATATTTATTGTTACCGAGGATAATAAGAAATATTCAACAAAATGGGAAGAAGGCTACGAATTTGAAAGATTCAAGGAACAAGTAGGAAAAGTAATCTTGATAGCTCATACTCATATACCTGCAAACGAAGGTAGTGAAGAAAAATCTAAGTTTTTCTCAAGTCTGCCTTCGACAAGTGATTTAACCTCCAAATCAAGTGGAGCAGAAATCAATTATATTTTTAATACCTTCGGCAGAATTGCTTTTTGGCCGGCTGAAAATCGAGGACCAAAAACAGAAGGAGAATTTGGAGATAAGAGTATGTCTCAACAAGTTATTGGTAATGCAATGAGAGTAGGAGCAAAAGAAGCAAGACAACAAGGGATTAAAGATATTCCTAAGATAATTAATTATATAGGAGATTATATTGGTAAAATATTTGGAACACAATTTCAGTTCACAGATTGGAAAGACGTTAGAGATCCATTTTCATAAAGTTCTAAAATCATCCCAGTAAGCGAGCCAACTTATTTTACATTGATAGTATTGTAAACTTGTATTAAAATACCTCATGTCAAATACAGAATTTCAACCTGACGCAGACCACTCTCCATATAGAGCATTAAGAAAAGTTGTTCCTTTTGAAGGAAGTTGGGGGAAAGAACTGATCAAAAAATATCCTGAACATACTTATGGTGAGTACTTTTGCGTTGAGGGACATTCCCCTTTAGTAAGTAGCCAGGGTGTTAATTGGATTCCAATAGGTATCATGCTCATGTATCCTGAAGTTCTTGCTCATTTAGACAAAAACAAATGGGTGCTGGCAGGCTCTGATGAAGTTACAGAAGAAATGAAGAGGATTGCACAAGAGATAACAGATTCTGACTTTTATAAATCAACTTTTCTAAAATCTTCCCAGTAAGCGAGCTTTTTTTAACATTGACACAACTTCAACAAATAGATATTATTCAGCCAAATGATAACTGATAGAACAGGATCTCACCTTGACCAAGTATCATTTTTAATTCTTCAAGAACAAGAACAATTAAAAAGACAAGAAACTGCTGAAACATTTGTTAGTAATGCAAAAAAGATTATGCTAGATTACGGTCCTACAGAATACGTTCAAATAGACCATAAGCAAAAATATAGAGAATTGCCTTGTGGAGTTGCCGCTACACCAGAAATGGAATTTACTTCCCCAGACGGACGATCTGTTTTAATAAATCTTGTTGCCCGTGTTGTTGGTAAAGTCTATGACAAATATGGAAGAATTAGCACAATAGGTATTAATTTCAAAGACAAAGAAGGCAGTTCTCAATTTACAGTTAGTCTTGACAGCAATGGAATGATAGTACCTGCTACGCTTCCGTCATTAAATGATGCTCAAAATGGATTACTAATCTTAAAGCAAATTGAATCAGACTATAGAAGAAGAAATTTAGAAATACACCCAGTTCCAGAAGATTGGGAACACCGGTAATACATCTAACTTCATCCACCAGACAAAGCACAACTTCAGCATAAAATTTGACCACATATTTTATATATGAGAAGCTTATCAGGGATGGGGGTGATTGAAATATGGCAACTATTATAAACAATCCACAATCCTCAGATAATTCAAGCGGACCCATAACCTTAATCATTGTTCTTGTTGTCCTTGTTGTTGTGGGATATCTATTTTTCGTATACGGACTCCCTGCACTTAAAAATGTGCAATTGGGAACTCCGACTATTAATGTACCTAGTAAAATTGATGTAAATGTTCAACAATCAAATCCGTGAGGGGGTGATAAATTTGCAAATTTTAATTAACTTAATACTAAGTGGGGTTGCAGTTTTTATTAGTGCTTATATATTGCCAGGTATAAAGGTTGATGGATTTGTTACAGCACTGATTGTAGCCGTATTGTTAGCTGTTGTTAATACTTTTATAAAGCCTTTAGTTTCGCTTTTGACACTTCCAATAAATATTCTATCTTTAGGGCTTTTTAGTTTAGTTATAAATGCTCTTATGATAATGCTAGTTGCAGCCATTGTCCCAGGGTTTAAGGTAGATGGAATACTTTGGGCGCTCGTCTTTGGCATAGTGCTGTCACTTATTAGCAGCGTCATTTATATGTTAGTGCCGAACAAAAAATAAGATTTACTTTTACTAATAAGCATTCTTATTTGAGGCTGATACTGTGGTACAGATAGGGGATTGATTGAACAAGGGTTAGTCCAAAATCGTCCCAGCAAGAACCACGTTCTAAAATGCTCCTAGTAAGTAAAATAAATTAATCTCCTTTATTTGTTGCTGTAAGCAACCTTATTAGTTGTGTTATCCCTACTGCAATTACTAAATATACAAACAAAGCTACTACAGTAGATGGCTCAAGAATTGACGATGTTTCAATTCCTTGAGTTGCTGTTGAATGAAATATTCCTCGGAAAGGCATTTCAAAGATTCCAGATACTGTATAGATAAATGATACAAACATGCTTCCTGGATTAGCTCCTAATATTTTTAAAATAAATCGGAACAAAAGTAAGATTTCTATAACACCAGCACCATAAAGAACCAAATTAGTAATAACACCTACAGTCTCGTATTTTTCAGCACTTGATGATGAAACTTGAGTTTTTTCAGATACCACTTGTTTACCACTTGGAGTTACCCCAGATTGTTTTTCCCGAATCACTTGTTGTGTTTCTGCCATATAAATCACCCTCTTTCTTACTAAGAAGCATCATCCTTTCAATTTTATAAGTCAAGGTGATCAATATTAGACATGAAATAAATTGCGAATTTGATATTTGTAGATTAGAAGTAATTAAAGATTATCAAAATGAATTCTAACTTCATCCGCCAGCTGGAGCAAATTAGCTTCAAAATCACATGATATAATAACGAATGAGAAAAATTCTCGTTCTTGAATTTATTACCCTGGATGGAGTAATGCAAGCTCCTGGCGGACCCAAAGAAGACACATCGGGTGGTTTTAAATATGGAGGTTGGACTGCTCCTTATTTTGATGATTTTGCAGGAAAAGAGATGGGCAAGCAAATGAAAGAGCCTTTTAGCCTGCTTCTTGGAAGAAAAACATTTGAAATTTTTGCTTCATATTGGCCTAAGCATGAAGAAGAGTGGCCAGGAGTTAATGCTGCTACAAAGTATGTTGTTTCAAGTTCTCTAAAAAAACATGAGTGGAATAACTCTGTATTCATAAATAACAATGTTGTTGAGAAACTAAAAAAGCTTAAAAAAGGAAATGGTCCAGACATGCAAGTCTATGGTAGTGGAAATTTAGTTCAAACACTCCTTAAAAATGATTTAGTTGATGAACTTTGGTTAAAAATTTTCCCAATAACTCTTGGAAAAGGAAAACATTTATTCCAAGATGGAACAATTCCCAAAGCATTTAAACTAATAGAAACTAAAACTTCTCCAAGTGGAGTAATATTTGCAAACTACAAACGTGCTGGAAAAGTTAAAACAGGTTCATTTTAGTAAAATAAGTTCTAAAATAATTAGAAGGAATTAATAATTTAAATATTATGGCCAAAGAAATATCAGCTGGAGTAGTACACCAATTACCAGCAGATTTAAGAAAAGCCCTCACTGCTGATACAAAAGCACTTGCAATTTGGGAAGACATTACACCTCTTGCTCGTAATGAGTGGATCTGCTGGGTTACCTTCGTTAAGAAAGATGAAACAAGGAAGGAGCATGTTAAAAGAACAGTTAGTGAACTCAAGGAAGGAATGCGAAGGCCATGTTGTTGGATAGGATGCATTCATCGTAAGGATAAACCAATAAGCTCCTCAGTGAAGTATGTGCTCAGTAAAAAGAAAAAAGCTCGCAGTACAAATTAAAAAAAGTATTGTTTCCTTTTAATTTTTGGAATAGAATGCCTCAAATGAAACTCGTTGAATATGAACAAAGTCTAGAGGCTCCACTAAGACAAGCTACCATTGTTTTTCTTTTAAAAGGTGATGAAATTTTACTTGCAATGAAGAAAAGAGGTTTTGGAGTTAATAAGTGGAATGGGGTAGGGGGAAAGCCAAATCCCGGTGAAAAAATAGAACAAACAGCAATTAGAGAATCAAAAGAAGAAATTGATGTTATCCCTTTAGAACCAAAAAAAGTAGCAGTATTAAGTTTCTATTCCTCTCATGATAAGGGTGAACACCAGCAAGTTCATGTATTTACTGCAACCAAGTGGCAAGGAGAACCAGTTGAATCTGAGGAAATGAAGCCTCAATGGTTTAAAGTAAAAGACATTCCATATAATAAAATGTGGCCAGATGATAAGTTCTGGTTGCCTAAAGTTTTGTCAGGATCTTTAGTGAAAGCAAGTTTTCTGTTTGGTAAGAATGAGAAAATCAAAGACTATTATGTTAACAACGTAAATTCCCTTGAATAACACCCTCCACATAAAAGATAAATCAAAAATATAATTTCTTCTTCTTAACAAAACCAAACTGAACTACAATAAGTAATGACCCATATTCATTATGGTAAAGATACAGAACTTGCCTGGAAAAGAGTTAAAAAGGAGAGTGGCTTTAGGTTTGTAACAGAAAGTGGAAAACCTGTTTCTAAAAATGCAGCAAGCCGTATAAAAGGTCTTGTCATTCCTCCTGCCTGGAAAGATGTTCAAATTAGTAAAGATCCCAAGAATTATATTCAAGCAATAGGAATAGATGCTGCAGGCAGAAAGCAGTACATATATCACCCAGAATGGGTCAAAAAAAGCCAGGAACGTAAATTTGACCAAATGGTCCTCTTTGGTGAGCGCCTTCCCACTCTTCGAAAAGCAGTTAAGGCTCACATGAGTGAACGTTCTCTAACTCAGAATAGAGTAGTAGCAACTGTTGTTTGGTTGTTAGAGCACACCTTCATTAGAGTAGGCAATAAAACATATGCCAAGGAGAATGAATCATATGGTCTAACAACCATGCGGGAAAAACATGTAGAAGTAGAAGGCAACACGGTAACTTTTAGCTTTAAAGGAAAAAGTGGTGTCTTCCATGACATTGATGTTACCTACCCTCGTATTGCCAAAACAATAAAAGAATGTATTGAACTTCCAGGTTATGAGCTCTTCCAATATGTAGATGATGACAACAATAAAAAAGTTGTAGATTCCCAAGATGTTAATAATTATTTGCAAGTCCACACAGGAGCTGACTTTTCTGCAAAAGATTTCCGTACCTGGGGAGGAAGTGTTTTAGCAGGAGATTCTTTGTACAAGAAAGGAAATGCCCCCACACCAACTGACCTTAAGAGAAATATCGTAGAAGTTGTATCTGAAGTAGCAGATCATTTAGGAAATACCAAGAAAGTCTGTCGTACCTACTATATCCACCCAGTAATTATTACTTCTTACGAGAAAAATATTTTAGTTCCGCATTTTGAAAGATCCTACAGTAGAAAATCAGCCAAAAAGCTCTCTCTTACTCCTGAAGAATATGCAACTTGGAGTTTAATTAAAGATTCTTAAGCCCTTTATTCCTAGATTCTAGTGCTGTCATTAATTATGCCTATAAATAAAAACTGGCATCTTAAAAATAAAATGCCAAAAAACCCTACTATTAAAGAAAGGATTAAATGGCACATTTCTCATGCTAAAAATTGTGATTGCCGTCCAATTCCTCCTAAACTCCAAGAATTGATTGATAAAGAAAAATAAGATCTTTACAAAGTAGTAATTCTTTAAAACTTGAAAACATTCCTTAGTTGTTCCATTATCAAATTAGAGTAAAGAAGGTGAGAAAATGGGTAAGATCATAAAACAAGGATTAATTATTGGAGTAATAAATTTAATAGTTACTTTTATCCTTTCTCAAGGTTTAAGTTTTCTAATACCTAGTCTGGGGAGTCAGTATCAAAGTGGTCTTTTTAGACCTTGGACAGATCCATTAATGATGCTTTTCTTTTTACATCCCTTTATTGTTGGATTTGTATTAGCTTATTTCTGGAACAAATTAGGTAGTCACATTGAAGGAAAGAAAGTTTCTCAAAAAGCTCTAAATTTTGCCATCCTTTATTTCTTGATAGCAACAATTCCAGGCATGTTTGTTACATACACTAGTTTTAATGTATCGGCCTTAATGGTTGGAGTCTGGACTGTTGAAGGATTTATCGCAGCATATATTGCTGGATTCATTTTGGCTAAAAGTAAATAGCAAGATATAATGTTTAAATGAAGCCAAAGGATGTTGATGAATATATAGCTAGTTGTCCTAGTGATGTTCAATCTAGTCTTAAAAAAATTAGATCAGTTATAAAAAAGGCAGCTCCAAAAGCAGAAGAAAAAATTAGTTATGGCATGCCGTATTACGGCTACAAAGGCAGACTAGCCTACTTTAGGCTTGCCAAAAAGCACATTGGCCTTTATATTCCTCCTCCTGTCATTGAGGAACATAAAGATGAATTGAAAGGATATGTCACTGCTAAATCAACTGTCCAGTTTCCTCTTAGTCAGAAGTTGCCAATTAAACTCATTGAAAAACTGGTAAAGGCAAGAGTAAAGATAAATGAGAGTAGGGGCAAAGAATAAGTCCTAATTTCAATAAAATCCAAGCTCATTAGTATAAATTTATTTTTTCTGGTATCATTTAAAAATGCAAAAAATTACTCCATTTCTCTGGTTTGATAACCAAGCAGAAGAAGCAGCCAACTTCTATGTTTCTGTCTTTAAAAACTCCAAAATAGTAAGTGTAAATAAGTATGATAGTGAGGCAGCTAAAGCTGCAGGAATGAAAGAGGGAACAGCAATGACAGTTGCCTTTGTTTTAGAAGGCCAGGAGTTTACGGCTCTTAATGGCGGACCTGTCTTTAAGTTTACTGAAGCAATATCTTTTGTTGTTAAATGTGAGACCCAGGAAGAAGTAGATGAATTATGGCAGAAGCTTACTGAAAATGGAGGACAAGAAAGCCAATGTGGATGGTTAAAAGATAAATACGGAGTTTCCTGGCAAATAGTTCCTACTCTTCTAAATGAACTGCTCGCCGATAAAGATCCTGAAAAATCTAAGAGAGTAATGACTGCAATGTTAAAGATGAAGAAAATTGACACCCAAAAGCTAAAAGAAGCATATGAAGGATAATCTTAAAAAATTATGTTAAACCTAAACTCAATCCTACTTTCATCTAGTAATCCAAAAGCTTTAAGTAGCTTCTATCAAAAAGTCTTTCAAAAAGATCCAGAAATGGCAGATGACAATGGCTATTATGGATTTCTAGTAGGAAAAACCTTCTTAACTATCGGCCCCCATGACAAAGTAAAAGGCAAAAATAAAACCCCAGAACGTTTCATGTTTAATCTAGAAACCACCGAGGTGAAGGAGGAATCTGAAAGAATAGAAAAAACAGGTGCCAAAGTTATTGCCAAGCCATATGAAATGGGGGGTGCTTGGATTGCAACCTTTGCCGACCCAGACGGAAATTACTTCCAGCTTGTAACTCCTTGGAAAGAATAATCTTTGCTCCCAGTTTTCTATAATGACAATTATACGAAAGATACTGTAAAGTTACTTAAATGTTAATCAAATTTCTTGGAGCGGCAGGAACTGTTACAGGTTCAAGTTATGTCCTCACATCAGGGGCAGGATCTTCCATTATTATAGATTTAGGAATGTTTCAAGGCACTCCCGAAGTGGAAAAGCTAAACTATGAACCATTTGACTATGATGTAAGAAACCTATCTGGAATGGTTTTAACTCATGCCCACCTTGATCATTGTGGCAGGCTTCCAATCCTTTTATCCAAAGGCTTTAAAGAAAGTATCTGGATGACTCCGGCAACACGCGATCTAACTCAATTGTCTCTTCTTGATAGTGCAAAAATTGCAAAAAATGGAGATCATGAGGTTTTATATGATGAAAATCTTGCTCTAAAAGCAATATCTAAATTTAAAACTTTCAATTATCACGCACCAATAACAATTGGTGACTTTACCATTAATGCAATTGATGCAGGCCACATTCTAGGCTCTGCAAGTCTTGAAATAGAAGACAAACATCCTAACTCTCAAATCCGAAAGATTGTTTTTAGTGGAGACTTAGGCAACTCTCCAGAGCCTTTAGAAAAAGAAACAGAATTAGTTAGTACTTCCGATGCAGTCGTTCTAGAATCAACTTACGGGGACCGTCTTCACCCTCATCTTAACCCGTCCGATGCTATCCAATCTGAAATTAATAGCATTGAAAAATCAGGAGGTACACTTCTTATTCCAGCCTTCTCTTTAGAAAGAACTCAGGAACTTTTGCATATGATAATGCACTTAAAAGAAGAAAAAAAAGTAGCACCCACTACTCCCATCTATATGGACAGCCCAATGGCCAAAAAAGCAACTGTTTTCTATTTGGATTATAAAGAACTTCTTAACAGTCATATTCAAGCTGATTTACAAAAAAGAAATCCTTTTGAATTTACGGGTTTAAAGGTAATACAAAGCCCTCAGGAAAGTGAGTCTTTGCACAAACAACCAGGACCAAAAGTAATTATTGCAGGAAGCGGAATGATGGTTGGAGGAAGAATCTTAAATCATGCTGCCTATTATCTGCCTCTTGCCTCTACCCGTCTTTTAATCGTTGGGTTCCAAGGAGAGGGGACTTTAGGAAGGCAGCTTTTTGAAGGAAGCAAAAAAATTGTAATTGAAGGACAAAAAGTTAATGTAATGGCAACTGTAAGTGACACTCAAGCCATGAGTTCTCATGCCGACCAAAAGCAGCTTCTAGGCTGGCTTAGCCACATTAAGAATGTCAAAAAAGTGTTTTTGACCCATGGGGAAGATGTTTCAAGAACAGCTCTTTCCAAAAAAATCTCCCAAGAATTAAGAATTGAAGATGTAGCTCTACCTAAACTAAACCAGGAAATAGAAATTTAATAATTGACAGGACTTTTCTAAACATGTACTTTTAAAAGTACATGGACATCGTTGAAGATTTTAAAAAGACCTATACTTCTTTAGTAGCAGGAGCAGGCGATGTAGTTACTACCACCCGTGATGTTGCCAAAGAGTTAATTGTAAAAACACTAGAAGCAGGAGGTGAAGTTGCTTCCCAATCAGTGGAAACTGTTGGAAAAGTAGTCTCAGAAGGAGTTAAAGTTGCCTCAGAAACAGGAGTCTCTGTTTCTCAAGCAGCTACAGGTTTAGTAGCAGGAGTAATTGGTGGAGTAAAGGAAGTTGGAGGAGATTTAGGTACAACAGCAACCCAAGCTTCACACAATGTAGTAAAAAGTGCAGCAGGAGTAGGAGCAGATTTAGGAGAAGTAGCAGTTTCAGCAGTAACAGGAGCAATTAAAGCAGCAGGGGACGTTGGAGCTAACTCAGGTGACCTTGCCAAAAGTGCAGTAGTTGGAACCCTTAAAGCAGCTGATGAAGTAGGAAGCGATGCAGGTAGCTTAGTTAGAAAAGCGCTCCTAAATGCAGCCTCCTTACCCCATGATGTTATTGATGCTCTTTTAACTGGAAAAGCTTAAAAAGCCCTAAAAATTGCTTTTTTGGACCTCTACTGATATACTCCTTCCACTGCTTAATTTGTTAAGTAATATTTGAGTTTGATAGATAAAGGTACCCCAGTTTTTTTAATTGTATCTTTTCTCCAAATTAGATACGTATTTAGTTAAGCAGCCAAAAAATAAAAGATATGTATAACAGAAATTTTCGTTCTAATTCTAATTTCCGTGGCCAAAGAGGCTTCGGAAGGCCTCGTCGTGGAGGAGGAAGGCGTCAAAGATCATTTGACCCAACTGTCCTAATCCAAAGATCAGCCCATGAAGAAAAGCCAGTTGCAGATCAAGAATATGTAGCAAAAAACACCTTTGCTGGATTTGCCATTTCAGATAAATTAAAGGCCAATATAGTCTCTTGTGGCTATGTAACCCCAACTCCTATCCAAGACCAGGCAATTCCTGAGCTTCTTAATGGACGCGATTTGGTAGGAATTGCAAAAACTGGAACAGGTAAAACTGCTGCATTTTTAATTCCTTTAATTAATAAACTCATTAAAAACCCACAGGAAAGAGTCCTTATCTTAGCTCCAACCCGTGAGCTTGCAGTTCAAATTAGAGATGAATTTGAAAAATTTAGCCGTGGATTAAATATGTATTCTGTTCTTTGTATTGGGGGAGTAAGTATGTATGGACAGATCAAAATCCTTTCCCGTCGTCCACAATTTGTAATTGGAACACCAGGAAGGTTAAAAGACCTAGAAAGACAAAGAAAGCTAAACTTTAGTGAATTTAAGAACATAGTTCTTGACGAAGTAGACCACATGCTTGATATGGGATTTATTGATGATGTTAATGATATTGTAGGAAAGCTTTCCTCTTCTCGTCAGTCATTATTCTTTTCAGCTACCCTTAATCCTAAAATCCAATCAGTCATGGCTAGATTATTAAGAAACCCGGTCATAATTCAAATTGCCTCAAATGCCCCAACTGCAAATGTTGACCAGGACATTATTAGATTAAATGGAAAACCTAAAGTTGAAGTTCTCCATGAAATGCTCATTAAAGATGAATTTAAAAAAGTTCTAATTTTTGGTAGAACCAAATATGGAGTTGAAAATCTATCCCGTGAACTCTCATATAGGGGATTTAGAGCAGCTTCCATTCATGGAAATAAAACTCAAGGTCAAAGACAACGTGCAATCACTGACTTTAAAAATGACTACATTCAAATATTGCTTGCAACAGACATTGCCTCTCGTGGCCTTGATATTAATAATGTCACCCATGTAATTAACTATGATCTTCCAGAATCATATGAAGATTATGTTCATAGAATTGGCCGTACAGGCCGTGCTGGTAAAAAAGGTAAAGCCTATACCTTTATAGACTAATTTTTTTCTTCTTTCGCATCTTCCTCTGCTATACTTTACGTGTACATGCCCAATCTTCTAGTTGATAAATTTAACCACATCTCAGGCCGTCCCGGCTTTGACTACACAAAAATTGATGAAAATGTTTTTCTCGGTACAAATATGTGTTGTCAGTTTGGATTTAATAAAGAGTTGCTTGCCAAAAATGTCCGTGCAGACATTAGTTTGGAAGATGAAAGAATAGACACACCTCTTGGAGTAGACTATTTTATTTGGCTGCCAACATTTGACCATGAGGCTCCAAGTCCTGATAAATTATCCTTTGGGGTAGAAGTCCTAGAGAGTTTAATAAATAAAAATATCAAGATTTATATCCATTGTAAAAATGGACACGGAAGAGCTCCAACTCTTTTTATAGCCTATCTAATTAAAAAAGGTATGAAGCCAGATGAAGCAATTAATTACCTAAAATCAAAACGTCCTGTCATTCATTTAAGCCAAAATCAGATTGATGCTTTAAATACCTTTAGCAAAACAGCCTAAGAAGTCAGCCTTTTACTACAGTTCCAAAAGAAAGATCTCCTTCAATTGCATCAGGAACTCTATCTAAATCCTTAATATTAAATACAAAGATAGGAATATCAGATCTCATGCACATTGCAAATGCTGTTGCATCCATTACAGCAAGTCTTTTTTGTAAAGCTTCCTGGTAGCTTATTTCAGCAAATCTTTTAGCATCTGGATTTTTCCTAGGATCAGAATCATAAACTCCATCCACAGTACTTGCTTTTAAAACCATTTGGCACATAAGTTCATCTGCATACTGTGCTATTGCTGAATCTGTTGAGAAGTTAGGAATTCCTAATCCTCCTGCAATAATAACCATTCTTCCATTTTGCAAATGGTGTCTTGCTTTGTGCTTAATATATGGTTCTGCCATCTCAGGCAAATTAAAAGCAGTCATAAGTCGTGTGTCTGCCTCTCCATTTCTAACTAGTGCTTCTCTTAAGCCAACCCCATTAATTACAGTTGCTAGCATTCCCATGAAGTCTGCCTCAGTGTGGTCAACTTCTATGTCAGCCTGTCTGCCTCTGAAGATATTTCCTCCGCCTACTACTATTGCAAGTTGAGTGCCTGACTTTTGTTTAATCTCAATAAGCCTATTAGCAACATCATCATATTTTTGAAAATCAATATGATTTCCATTCTCTCCAAATAATTCTCCACTTAATTTAAGTATTACTCTATTAAGTCTTTCCATTGTGGGCAATTATATGGTTATCTGCTGTACCAGTCAAATAAGAAGGTTAAAAAAAGTGGGCTAGCACCATTCTACATTAAGTTCCTGATATAAATACAGAATTGAAATTAGCTTCCAGGTAAACCATAAATAATAAGTATGAAAGAAAATGATTTTCTTGAAGAAATAAAAAGAGTATATGGATTCAACAAAAAGAACAAATACAATGGTAATGGTAGTGGAAGCACCTTTTCAAAAACAACACCGACACTCCACGGTACAACAAGAGTTCCAACTCCAACTGAGATTGAAAGATATATAAAAGAGCAATCTAAAAATAATATATAAAGGAAAAGCTTTACAAAGACACCTGTTTCATATCAATTCAACTTTAGGTTTCAAACTTCAAATATAGTATAAATAATATATATGAGAAAAAGGGGATTTATACAAATTCTTCCCTTACTTTTAATAGTAGGCATTATTATTGTTTTAGCAATATTGATTCAAAAAAAGGTAATTCCTTTTAATATAAATCTTTCTTCTCCTACACCAACATCAACTTCCACCCCAACTTCCTCTCCCACACCTGTCCCGACTCCCACACTAACTCCAACCCCGACCATTGTTGCAACAGCTACGCCTACATTTAAGCCAACCCCTGCACCTGTTACAGGTCCTCCAGGAGCAGGGTATAGCTATATTACAGTTCACACTGAAAAAGGTGACTTTGCAGCTAGTGTTCTCTCAATCGATTTAAATTCTGCAAGAATGATTACAGACACCGGTAACGATTCAGAATGCACTGATAACTGTACAGTGTCTCCTTTAAAAGATTATGTAACTAGAGATGGAGGTTTTGCAGGAGTAAACGGTACATATTTTTGTCCAGCTGAGTATCCAGAATGTAGCAGTAAGAAAAATTCATATGATTTTCCAGTCTATAACACAAGACTCGGAAAATGGATTAATGGAGGAAATTTATCTTGGAACAGTAGATCAATGGTATACGTAGACGGATCAGGTGCTCACTATATTCAAAATGCCAATGGATTTAGTGGTGGACTAACTGCAGGGATTGTAAATTATCCTGGACTTGTAAATGGTGGAAATGTACAGATTGATGACAATCAATCAGGACTTGCTGATAAACAAAAAGCAAAAGGAACAAAAGTAGGGATTGGAGTAAGAGGAAGTAAGAATGTAATGATTGTTGTAGCCTACAATGTAAACATGCAGGAGTTCGCCTTTGTTTTCAAAAGTTTAAGTGCAGATGGTGCATTAAACTTAGATACCGGAGGCTCCACTGCCCTCTACTACAATGGAAGCTATCTTGCAGGTCCTGGAAGAAATATTCCCAATGCAATTATTTTTGCTCGTTAGAATCCTCTATTTCAACTCTTCTTTCTAATCTGATAATATAAAGAGCATGTTAAGTCTGAAGAAATATTTAAAGGAAAACATTTACTACATTGCCTGGGTACAAGTCCTTGTTGCAACTTTAGGAAGTCTTTATTTTAGTGAAGTTTTAAAATACACCCCTTGTGTTCTTTGTTGGTACCAGCGTATTTTTATGTATCCTCAAGTTTTCATAATTGCAGTTGGAATTTATAGAAAAGATAAAAACCTTCCTTACTATGTTTTACCCTTAACAATAGTAGGTTGGGTGATAGCTTTCTATCACAACCTACTCTACTATCATATAGTTTCAGAAAATCTTACCCCCTGTAGCTTAAATGTTCCTTGTACCACTCGTTTCTTTGCCTGGTTTGGAATTATCACAATCCCTCTTCTTTCATTAACTGCCTTTACAGTGGTAAATATCTGCATGTTCCTGGCAAAAAGGTATAATAGGGGAGCCAAAGCCTTACCAAAAAGAAAGAATAAAAAATGAATAAAGAAACAAAAATAATAATTGCAATTGGAGCATTTTTCTTTTTAATCTTTTTAGCTTTCATTTATTTTGGATCAAAACCTCCAGCTCCCATTCCTCCCCAAGTAATCTCAGACACCTCTCTTCTTGTAAAAAAAGACAGCCATCAAACAAGTCCAGATAAAGCTAAAGTTACATTAGTAGAATTCGGAGATTTTCAGTGCCCAGCTTGTGGAATATCCTACCCAATAGTTAAGCAGCTTGAAAAAGATTATGGAGATAACCTTAACGTTGTCTTCAGGCATTTTCCGCTTCCACAGCACACCAACGCACTTCCTGCCTCAGAAGCAGCAGAAGCAGCCGGTGCCCAGGGAAAATTCTGGGAAATGCATGACAAATTGTATGAAAACCAAGACAAGTGGAGTAGTGAGGCAAACCCCATAAACACCTTTGCCCAGTATGCAAAAGATCTTAACCTAGATGTAGACAAATTTACTTCTGATGTAAAAGGGGAGAAGTATAAAGACAAGATTGTTGCGGATCAAAGTGATGGAAATACAGTTGCCATCAGTGCAACCCCTACCTTTTTCCTAAATGGACAAAAAATAGAAGGTCTCCCAGCTCTAGAACAGTTTAAAAGTTTAATAGACCAAAAGTTAAAGTAAATATGAAAGGAATTGTCGTAGGAATTTTAGTTTTAATTATTCTGGCAGTTGCTGGTTTCTTTGTTTTTAAAAACTTAAAAACAAGTGGCACTCCTACTACTAGCAATAGTCCTCAAGTAACTATTGTTGGAGTTTTGCAGTCCGTTCCATCTACTTCTGAATATTCCTACATTGTAATTGTAAATAGCCAGACAATTGGTGTTAATTCATCCAAAGTTGATTTGAAGCCTTTTTCAGGCAAAAAAGTACAAATAACAGGCCAGTACTCAGGAACAACCCTTTATGCTGATCAAATAAATGAAGTACCCTAAATTCTAAATAGCTTAAGTGTCACAAAAATTCCAATAATTCCTCCAATTCCGCTAAATATCACTGAAGAAAAAGAAAGAAATCCTGCTCCCCACAAAGTTGGAATTAATCCTCCAATAATAGACCCTACAAAAGCTCCAATATAAACATATGTTTTGCCTGACATTTACTATTTAACTACTTCAAACCAATCAATTTCTGTTGGGTCATCTGGCTCTCCATTGTAGTTAACTGTAATTTCCTCTCCCTTTTTAATAGGTTTAATTGCCCTATATACCATTTTTTGAGTTTTAAAATTCTGTTTCCAGTCAGCATTGGGTTCAAATGAGTGGTTATATATAGATCCATATCCTAAAACAATTGATGCACTTCTTGTGCTTCTCCAGGGATACATATAGAAATTAAGAATTGTTTTTGAGCAATGCTTTCTTTCTGTTGGTGTGAGGTTGATAATAGGGCACTCCTCAATAATTTCTCCTTCTTTGAAATCTCTCGTTGCAAATATTGCTCTATCTTTTCCAGGAACTCTTTTAACTTCAAATCCCAAATTCATAATAACTATAATATGATGAATAAAGAACTTTTACTAGAGCAAATTCTTAAAGCGAAGTATTAGAAAGAGTGATAACATTACTTTATACTTTAAAATCAAAGCATGAACATACTCCAAACATTAATATTATCAGTAGTTGAAGGATTAACTGAATTTTTGCCCATCTCTTCAACAGGTCATTTAGTTCTAGCTGCAAAGCTGCTTGCAATATCTCAAAACACTTTCACAAAAACATTTGAGATTTCAATCCAGTCAGGAGCCATCCTTGCTGCAATTATTCTCTATTGGAAAGTATTAGCCTTTGACCGTAATGTTCTTAAAAGAATAATTATCTCTTTTATTCCAACAGGAATTGTTGGACTAATTGCCTATAAAGTTATTAAAGATTCTTTTCTGGGAAACCTCAACCTAACTCTTGCTTCACTGTTTGTTGGAGGTATTGTAATTATTCTCTTTGAAAGATATTTCCAGAAAAACAAAGGCAAGCTAAAAATAAAAGATCTATCCTTAAAAAGATCTTTTCTTCTTGGACTTATTCAGTCAATTTCTGTAATTCCAGGAGTCTCTCGTGCAGCAGCTACCATAATTGGGGGAGAGTACTTAGGTCTAGAAAGAAAAGCTTCAGTTGAATTTTCATTCCTTCTTGCCATACCAACTCTTCTTGCAGCAACTGGATATGACCTAATAAAAAATATACATGAATTTAATAGTAGTGAAATAGGGACACTTGCAATTGGATTCTTAGGTTCTTTTATAGCAGCCTACCTTACTATTAAATGGTTTCTTGCCTTTGTTAAAAATTCTAACCTTACTCTTTTTGGTATCTATAGAATTATAGTTAGTATAGTATTTTTTCTTTTCTAATCAGTTCTTACAGCTCTTTTTTCAATTTTGGTGTTACCTACTTCAATAGTTTCAAGAAGTCTTGTTTCAAGTCTGAATTCCTTTATCCAATCTTTATTCTTCTCTCCATTAGTATCACTTTCAATAATTAAATATCTTAACTTGTCACATCCTAGCTTTGGCTCAGTGTAGTGTTCATATCCAACTATATACAGAGATTTAAGAGAGTAGGGGAAGTTGGAATAACTGCAGGGATAAAATCCATATTTATTTTTTCCATACCAGCTAAAAAGATATTGGTAGGAATAATCATAAAAAGTATTTGTGTATGTATAGACATCAAATCCATTTCCCTCACTTGTTTTATATATGGCATCCATTACCTTTATTTGATTTGAAAATAAACTGGAATTCCCAGATGGTCTTAAATAATCAGTGTATTTAAAATAAAAATTCTTAACTTGGAAAAACATAATAAAAATTAAGATAAATAATCCTATTTTTTTAGGAAGTGATAAAACAAAAAGAAGTATAGATATAAAAATTAGGGGAGTAAGATAAACTGTATGCCACTCCCGATATCCTTTATTACTTGCAAAAAACAAATATGAGATAACTGTGATAACAATTGTTAAGCTAAAAAAAGTTAAAACAGATTTTTTAGGTCTGGTTTTACTAAGAATTAAAAGAAAGATTGTTAAAAAAATAACTCCTAAGCTTAGTATTAAATTTTCCGGAATAATAGCATCGCTTAATATTTTCCCAAACTGTTCATAAATTCCTTTAAAGTTTGTTGAGCTTATAACACCCAACCCGGTGGAAGCTCCAAGAACTGACCCTGATTTTAAAAAAGTAGTTAAAGCCTCATACACAATTTTTGCAATTCCAACAGCTGGTATTACAAAAGCAAAAATTAAATAAGCTTTTAAGGATAAAATCTTTCTATAATATCCAAACAATCCAACTGCAATGTAGATAAGTAAAAAAACAATTGCTCCTGCTATTTCAGTATTAAATGCCAGTATTACAGGTATTAAAGCTAGAAAATAATAAGCTCTTTTTCCTTTTAAAAACTTTGTTAATAATATTAAAAATAATATGGAGAGAAAGACCAATGGAAAAGGATTAAATGCCCAAAGAGAAGTGTAGTAAAACCCCCAATTAAACTGCAGTGCCAGACCTAAAACTAAACTTTCTAATTCACCAATTTTCTTTCTAGCCCAAGTTATAACTACTAAAGTAGCGGCCAAATTTAATAAAATACAAATAATTACTCCTCCCAAAGGGTTTCCTCCCAAAATAAAATATCCTAGTGCAAGAAAGTAATACCATAAAGGTCCTGTGTATATTCCCCGTATTGTAGTTTCAGGCCCACTTAAAAAAATTTTGTGGTAATTCAAAATCTCCCTTACATAGGTAGCATCCCTTCCTTGATCAACAGTAAAAAAGAAATTGTTGTTGCTGACAGATATGATGTGAAGAACAAAACCAAAAATAAGAATGGCAGTGGTAAGTAGAAAAAAAGTTCTTTTTTTCATTTAGGACAAGAATATCATATCCCAGATTCCTCACTTATCGACAAAATATCTCTTACATATTTATTACTCATCCTTATCATTTCACAGGCTTTGAGTTGTTAATTTTAGATATGAATAGTGATAAAAATTTGGAAGGAGGTGAGAGATTTGGCAAAAAATAATTTATATTCTGATGGAAGATCAAGACGCGGGTTTGCCTCTATGGACGAGGACAAAAGGCGACAGATAGCAAGCAAAGGCGGCAAAGCAGCTCACCAAAAAGGTACAGCCCATGAATTCACATCAGAGGAAGCGCGACGCGCCGGCCGTGAAGGTGGACGAGCACGAGCAAGAAATAGGTCAATGTCCACTTAAGGCAGTGGGCTCGACAGTGAGGGTATTACAGTCCCGGCAACAGCTGGGACTGTATTTGTTTCATAAGTAGTATCCATACTGCCCATTAGTATTAAATTCATTAAACTAATACTTTTCTCAACTGCTTCCTTGAATATCTCGCAGTCTCCAATTCCTAAGTCTATCTTTAC
>DASVCV010000002.1:0-152370 GCA_036381415.1 Patescibacteria group bacterium | reverse complement strand
ATATGGGGTCAAAATTCGTTGTATAATGTAGTGTGAGTAAAAAAGAAAATTTATTTGGAAGTTTTGGATATGCTTTTGCTGGAATTGCAAAAGCTTTTAAAAGCGAGCCAAATTTAAAAGTACATTTAATAGCAGGAGTATTAGCCCTTCTTACAGCATATTTCTTTAAAGTCACAAAAACAGAGTGGTTAATACTTGCTCTCACAATCACTCTAGTAATAATTTTAGAATTAATTAACACTGTCATTGAAACAATTACAGATATTGTTTCTCCGCGTTACTCTCCAAGAGCAAAAATAATTAAAGATGTTTCAGCAGGAGCTGTAGCAATTTCAGCAATACTTGCTGTTATTGTTGGAGTTGTTTTATTTCTTCCAAGGATTTGGCAGTATCTACACTAAACTCTCCAATTTTTGTTCTTCTTAAGTCCTTTAAATATCCAAAAGATCCTAGTTTTCTTCCTAAATCATGTGCAATTGATCTGATATAAGTGCCGCTACTTACTTCAAACTCAACCTTCAAAGTTGGATATTTATAGGAAAGAATATCTGCCTTATAAATAGTAATCTTTTTAGGTTTTATCTTTACTTCCTTTCCACCTCTTGCCAGCTCATATGCTTTTTTCCCGCCTACCTTAACTGCAGAGTATTGTGGCGGAGTTTGTTCTTGCTCTCCAACAAACTCTAGCATTACTTTTTTAACTTCTTCTAAATCTGGTTTTACCTCACTTGTAGAAACAACCTTTCCTTCTATGTCATCAGTATCTCTTTCTTCTCCTAAATAAATATCTGCTACATATGTCTTTTTAGTATTACGCGTTAGTTCTTCCAATTTCCTTGTTTCTTCTCTTCCCACTCCTACTATTAATAGTCCAGTAGCGTTAGGATCTAGTGTTCCTGCATGTCCAACTCTTCGCTCTCCAGTAGCACGTCTTACAACATCCACCACATCATGTGAAGTCATTCCCTTGGGTTTATCAATTAGAAGCATAAAGATATTTTATCTTATTACCCACCAAGTTTCATGCTTGGTAATTAGCTTGATTGTTTTAGGTTTTGGAAGTACTCAGTAACTTTTTCCCAATTAACAACATTCCACCAGTTTTTAATATAGTCCGCCCTAACATTTTTATATTTTAAATAATAAGCGTGTTCCCATACATCAAGACACAAAATTGCCTTCTTTCCCTCCATTAATGGTGTATCTTGGTTTGGAGTATCTACAATTTCTAATTTTCCTCCATTTACTATTAGCCACACCCAACCGCTTCCAAAACGACCAAGTCCAGCATTGGTAAACTTTTCTTTTAGTAAATCAAAACTAGCAAAATCTCTCTCTATTGCACTCATTAATTCTCCGGTAGGTTTGTTATTCTCTCCAGCTGCATTGTTGTTTTTCATAATCTTCCAGAACATGCTGTGATTTGCGTGTCCTCCACCATTATTTCTAACCTTGGTTCTAATCTCCTCAGGAACTTTGTCTAAGTTAGAAATAATTTCCATAACATCCATATCCCCAAACCCATTGTGTCCTTCCAAGGCTTTATTTAGATTGTCAACGTAAGCTGCATGATGCTTGTCATGATGCAACATCATTGTCTCCTTATCTATAAATGGTTCAAGTGCTTCATAAGGATAAGGAAGATCAGGTAATTTAAACATATTTCTCATTATAACTAACCATTATTTTTTTACAAGCTCTTGAAGAAAAGATAAAAACAAAAAAAAGAAGCTCCCTTGTTAGGAAGCTTCTTTAATTTAATCTTTCTACACTCCTTTTATGGAGTTGCAGTTGGATTAACTTTTTCTGGAAGATCAAAATCTTTTACATGAGTAACCTGGGTTATAGTGCTTGCCGACTTATCCCAAAGTCCTTTCACTCTGATTCTATCTCCAACTTTGATATCACTTTGGCTAATGGTTTCTTCCTTTCGATTAACCAATTTAGTAGTGGTATCAACAGTTACTGTCTGATCTCCTCTGTTTACAGTAGAAATCACCCACACAGTATCGCTAGTTTTGGATTTTACAGTTCCAAAAAAGACACCTGCTCTTTTTTGTATTGATAAATCTCTTACCAAGCGTGCATTGATAGTTGTGTGAGAATCATCACTCCAAAGACCAATTACATTAACAGTATCACCAGTTTGAATTTCATTTAGAGAACTCTTTCCCCAAAATCTTCTTCTAAACTGAGTTTTGTCAGTAACATTAACAGTTATATTTTTACCATCTTTTGTTACAACAAAACTGTTGTCTGCCTTAGAAGCAGCAACTCCAGATCCAACTGCAGCTTTTGCTGCTATATTAAAAATTTTTGCTAGACCTGGTCTTGCTCCTGAAGTGCTATCTTTATCTTCAGCCAATGCTGCTGGAGCAAAGCTTGCTCCAAGTACAACTAAGGTTACGATAAATGCTGCTACTTTTTTACCAGTGAAACTGGCCAAACTTTGTTTATTTAAATTCATCTTTACTCACCCCCAAATCACTTATACTCACTAATACGTAAATTTCAAATAAAAAGTTTCACTTGAAGTAAAATTACTGTGCAGGAACCTCATAAGTAACAGTAATATCTTTCTCTGCATAGTTTCCATTTGAATCATTAGCACTTACTGTAATTGTATTTTCTCCCTCATCTAAAGTTACAGTTGTTTTAAAATTTCCATTAGCATCAGCTGTAGTTTCTAAATCATTTACAAACACTTCAGCATTGGCTGAAGTTTTACCAGAAACTTCAATATCTGATTTTGTTGTAGTTGATCCATTAGTAGGAGCATTAACACTTAATGTAATATCTCCAGAAACTGTTTCTGTTGCTGGATTATATTTTCCATTTTGTGTAGAAGCAGTTGGTAGTGGTGTTCCACCTAATTTAGTTCCAATTTTCCTTAAAATTTTAGCTCCTACCAACACTCCAACCACTACTATTAGTACTAGTATGCCAGCAATAATTAAAACTAAATTCTTTTTCATATAAATAGCTTTAGCAACTTAAAAAAAGATATTATTCTTTTTTTGCATACATTGCAATATTTTTAATTTTCTTAATCATTAATTTTATTCTTTTCCTTTTTATCCAAAAAAGAATAACAACTATTATTAAAAGACCTATTCCTAATCCAATATAGGCTTTGGGAAGCTCTTCCCAAAAAGT
The DNA here is from genome assembly GCA_036381415.1 of Patescibacteria group bacterium. Lineage (GTDB taxonomy): Bacteria > Patescibacteriota > Microgenomatia > UBA8517 > UBA8517 > DASVCV01. The sequence goes on along the minus strand of DASVCV010000002.1, from coordinate 149,214 downwards.
TGATACAGAGTCCTGCCAAAATTCAGAAATAATTTCCCTATCTTCTCCTAATAATGAAAGAATAGATAAAGTATCCATATCAAAAATTTGTTTTCCTGCAATTATTAAAAATCCCAATCCTCCCAAAAATAAAATAAGATTAAGAATCACAAACCGTGATATCCAAGCCCAGCTTCTTCTTTTTTCTATCTTAACTACTTTATCCATTACAGATTTTGTAAGATCTGTATTCTTGTTGACTTTATTTTCCTTTTTCATATTTATCTTCCTCCAATATATTTTTTAATTGATCTTTTCCTCTTCTTAAGTGAGTCCTAACTGTATTTAAGGCAATGTTTAATCTTTTAGAAATCTCTTCATATGATAAATCCTCATAATAATAAAGGTAAACCACATCTTTGTATTCTTTTCTTAACTTAGTGAGTGCTTTTTTAATTCTTGCCTCGTCATGGACCTGTATTATCTCTTCATATAAATCAATCTCATCTTCAACATCAACTTTTGTCAAAGAAACCATCCTTTTATACTTTCTTAAATAGGAAAATGCATTATTTTTAGCAACAGTAAATGCATATGTAGAAAACTTTCTTGAAGTATCTATTCTTTCAATAAATCTGTAGATATTAATTAAAGTTTCTTGTACTAAATCCTCGCAAGTTTCAGGGTCGCTAATTATATGATGAAGAAAAACAAACAATGGTCTTTGATATCTTTTTACAATACCCTCATAGACCATAACATTCCCTGCCTGAATCTCTTTGACCAGCTCCTCGTCACTTTTGTTTTCCATAAAATTAACCCAGAAAACTAACTAGAATGGTTTAGCCTAACAAACTAGCAACTTCCAAGTCAATTTTTTAATAACAACACCCGGCCGGGTTTCAAATTCATAAAAAGTTAGTGGACATACACACCATCCATATTTTCTCCACCAACTCCTCTAATCTGATGCCAGTTTCCTAACTGGTCTTGATATGTATAAACAATCCTGTAGGTTCCAGGTCTAACAAGCCAGGATGTAGGAACATTAAATTCCTCTGCCCAATTAGCTTGTGTAAAACCATTTGCTCCAAGATTTAGGTTTAAACAACCAAGATGCTGCTTTCCGCCTCCTACTCTAAATGCCTCTGCACAAACCAAAGGATTGGTTGGCATAAGTGTTGCATTGTTTATCCTAGCATGAGTCCAATTAGCCTGTGAATTAGGCCATGCAGTTAAAGGCTGATTGTAATCTTTCCTTACTGTGTAAGGACGATATGCATGTTGATAATCAGCATGCATTGCCTGAGTTATAGGAACTCCGGTAAAGATTCCCAAAGCAGCTATAACTGTAGACATAACTACTGTTTTAAGTTTTAACATTAATTATTCACCTCCTTTCTTTTTTGTTTACAAATATCATCATACATTTTATCTTGTAGTTATTGTCAAGAGGGTACTTTCAAATCCTTGTATTTATTTTGTAATAATCAAGTAATAATTAGCAAAGCTCTTCACATTTGAGCTAAATTATGCTTAACTTTAATTACAAATGCCAAAGCCATTTAAGCTTATAAAAGACAAAGTTTCAAAACTTGGCCCTGGCTTTATTACAGGAGCAGCAGATGATGATCCATCAGGAGTTGCTACCTACTCCATTGCAGGAGCCAAATATGGATATAGATTAAACTGGCTCTCACTCTTTTTAATCCCCATGATGATTGCTGTTCAGGAAATGAGTGCAAGAATTGGACTTGTTTCAGGAAGAGGGCTTGCTGGAACTATTAATAAGTATTATTCCAAGAAACTCCTCTATGTCACAGTCTCACTTCTTGCTATAGCAAATATTATAAATATTGGAGCAGACCTTGGAATGATGGCGGAAAGTGTAAAAATGATACTCGGCCTTCCTTTTGTAATCTGGCTCATAATAATTGCAGTTGGAACAATTTTGATGGAAGTATTTATTCCATACAAAAAATATTACAACTATCTTAAGTGGATGGGTGCAACCCTTCTTGTCTATATGGTCACAGCTTTCTTAGTGAAACAAGACTGGGGACAAGTTCTTTCAAATACAGTAATCCCTCACATTGACTTTAATTTAGCCTATGTAATGACTTTAGTAGGATTTATAGGAACAACAATCTCTCCATATCTTTTCTTCTGGGAACCAGCAGAGGAAATTGAAGAAGAAATTAAAGAAGGAAAAATAACTGACTTTGCTCAAAAACCGCACGTTGCTAAATTTGAAGTAAAACAAATGCAGAAAGACACTGTAGCAGGAATGATTTTTTCAAATTTAATTTCCACATTCATTGTAATTACTGCAGCAGCCACTCTTCATGTAAGTGGAATTACAGATATTGAAACTCCACGTCAGGCAGCTCTCGCCCTAAAGCCATTAGCAGGAGACTTTGCATTTATTCTTTTTACAGTTGGAATAATTGGAATTGGACTCCAATCAGTACCAATTCTTGCAGGAGGAGTTGCATATGCCTTCTCAGAAACATTTGGATTTAAAGAAGGATTAAGCAAAAAATTTAGAGAAGCCAAATTTTTCTACATAATCTTAGCTGTTGCAACAGGAGTTGGAGCTTTAATGAATATAATTGGAATTAATCCAATAAAAGCTCTTTTTTACACAGCAATTATAAATGGAGTTATCTCAATTCCCCTTATTGCAATAATTATTAGACTTGCAGATGACCCAAGAGTTGTAGGAATAAATAGAACTTCTAAAAAAATAAAAGGTATCGCATATATCACCTTGGTATTTATATCCATTAGTGCCCTTCTCATGTTTTACAGCCTATTAAAGCACTAAAATAAAACATATATGATTGTAAAGAAAAAAGATGGATATTATGTCCTCTCTGAAAAAACAAAAAGAAATCTTGGAGGACCTTACAAAAAAAGGCAGGATGCACAAAAAAGGCTAAGGCAAGTTGAATTCTTCAAACACCTATCTAAAAAAGGATAATTAAAAAATTACCTTGTCTTTTTCCCCCAGTGAATATTGTTCCAAAATCTTTCGTGCAAAAAATAAAGTATCGTGCTGGCAAGGTTGGAAAACAACATCACACCTAAAGTAATATCTAACCTTTTAGTTAGAATGTATATAATAATGCTGTCAGAAATCAAAATTACTCCCCTAAATGTCATCGCTTTAGCTAAAGATCTTCCCACTCTTTCATAAAAATGTTTTTTCATTATTTAATAATATTTAAAAAAGATAGCTTAAAAAGTGTTCCAGAAAGATAAGTTTGAAAGATACTTCTTTTCTTACAAGCATTTATAAGTTCATTCTCATCATCTTTTGTACTAACAATTGTACTTGTTGCTTCTTTATACATAATACCCTTGGGGTCCGTTACATGGTTCAATCCTAAAGCATGCCCTAATTCATGTGCCAAAGTATGTATTAGCTCATTTTTATCTCTGCTAAAGTAAATATCAATTGTGTTTGCATTTCCGTTATAAACTCCCTGCTCAGGATTAACTGCAAGGGTAGAATTAAAAGTATCAATAGTGGTATTAATATTTACTACCTGTGAATTGTATGATTGGGTCTTAAGATTAAGTGATTTTGCAGTTTCATTTAAACTAGCCGCTTCTTTTTCTAATTCCTTCTGTTCATTCTTTAGCTGCTGGTAAACTTCAGGTGGAGCTCCACCTTTACTATTCCAATCTGCAATTTGAGCATTTAAATCAGCCACTTTTTTATTAAACTCACTAACTAATCTTTCATACTCCGCAACTTGTGCATCTAAAGATGTCCCTTGTTTGTTAGCCTGATTTTCTAAAGTTGAAATTTGGTTCTCAAGCTGCTGCCTGCTGTCAAAAATCAAGCTTATGGTTAAACTTCCATTAGGATCATAAACATACAAATCTTTTCCTTCTAATTTATTCCAAATATTAGAAGCATCACGAATGTAAGTTTTAAATTGATCTGAAGAAATATTAAATCTCTCATCAATAGTCCCTAATTTATAGTGAACAGGATAGTCGCAGCGGGAAATATTTACTAAATTAGATCCAACTAATAAAACAATTAAAACTCCAAATACTATTAAATAAATCTTCCTCATTAACTTAATATAGCAAAGACTGATAATTCTAAGCTACTTCTCAAACTTAAATGATAGATTATCATTGTGGTAAAAACACAGCCCAGGTCACCACCAATAACAAAAATATAAAAAATCTTCTAAAATAAACTATACTAATATAATGAAAAATATAATTCTCTTTCTTGTCTTTGCTGTTCTTGGAGGTGCCTCAATTTTTGCAGTTCTAAAACTCTCTCCCAAAACCAACTCTCCTACTCCAACTCCCCAACCCAGAGCACCATTTATAAAACAAAGTGAATTCTCCATTGAAAACGCTCCTTCTCAATCAATTAGAGGCACAATCGTTACCATATCAGGAGACGTTGAGTGGCAAAGTAGAATTGCAACAGAATCGGCCAAAATAACTTCTCCTCAAACAATTCAGCAGGGAGAATCAATTTCTACAAAAGAGACAGGAAAAGTATCTTTAACTTTTCCAACAGCAGCTAATCTTACAATCTCTCCTAACACTGACCTTGCAGTTGTTCAAACTCTCCCTGTTAATATAGTTTTCTCACAAGGAAAAGGAGTAATTAATTATGCCTCTCTTAACTCCATACCAGTTTCAGTAAGATCTCAAAACTTACTTATACAGTTAAATCAGGGAAATATGACTCTTACAGTTTCAGATACCACTCCTTTTACTACACTTGATGTCACTAAAGGTTTAGCAACTGTTGCATATAATGATTCTGAAAATGTAAGCCAGGTTGTTGAAGTCAAAGAAGGACAAAGATTTGTCTTCAATAATGATACCCTGCAAGCGGTCCTAAGATAGAACTATCCTCATATCCTAAAGCCCAGACAGCAACCCCACCCAATCTGTTGCTTGCTGCATAGCTTACTTTAACACCAGTTGATGCACTAGTTGGGTAAAAGATCTGATGATATGTTCCAGTATCAGTGTCTCTATAAATTACATATTCTTCCTGGTCAAGATTATCAAAGCCGCTCTCACAGTTTGTACAGGTTTTTAAAAACTCTTCTACCTTTTGAGTACTAATAATAATAGCTGATCCGGGAACTATTGCTGATCTGGGCGTGTTGTTAATTGTCTCCCAAGAATATCCATATAAAGGCATACCAAGTATTACTTTTGAAGAAGGCATAATTTTAATTGCACTTTGAACCGCAGTTTCAGTATCAAACTCACTAACCGTTCCTGCTCCGCTAAGTGGAGCAACAGCTCCTGTCACATATGATCCAGGATTGTGAAAGTCATATGCCATTAAAACCATATAATCAATGCTCTCTGCAATTGCCTTTGGATCAACCAAGTTAGTGTCCTTTACAAAAGCAATTGCACTTGCATCAACTGTTAAAGTTCCTGCATTATGGGAAGCCAACCCTTTCTTAACTTCCTTAACAAATTGAGTGTAATTCGCCCTCGTTTGAGGCGTTGCATCCTTTACACTTTCTACATCCAAATTAAGATCGCTAAACCCATACTCCTCCATAATAGGAACTACATCATTTACAAGATTGTCTGCACTCTTCACAGGATCTTTTAAAATTTCTTCAATAACTGCTTCATCTCCGCTAAAAACAGCCAAAGAAAGAGAGATATTTTTCTCTTTTGCCTTGTTTAGAAAAGGATCTGCTTTTCCTGTTTTTAAAGCAAAGTATCCAGGTTCACCTTCAATTGCATTAGTATATTTCTGTATTGTTCCGTCTTTATCTATAGTCAAAGAAAAATAATTAAGAGTTGTAATATATCTTGAATAATCAATTTCTGCTTTATCAAGAAGCCAGAAAGGTAAAAACCCAATTACCTGCTTTTGATTTGGCTTTGGAGTAGGCTTATTAGTTGCTTTAACCCCAACCTTAGGTGTGGGAGTTGCTGTTAAACTATTTGGATTAAAATTAAGTAAAGTTGTCTGTGTTAAAAGAAAGTAAACACCAACTGCACCAGCTACAAGTCCAGCTAAAATAATTACCAGCTTTTGCACCATAATAATTATTATATAGCTTACTATATATCAATGTTAAAAATGTAATTTCTATTCTTAACTTGCTATAGCTTAAGAAGCCTGTCTTTACTTTTCCTTCCACTTCACTTAATCTTAAATAGATGACACTAAAGCCTGCCAAGCTTCATTTAATATCTTTTGTTTTTATAATTGCCTTAGTTGCAGGCTTTGCATATAACATTCTCTTTCCAAAACAGCCTTTCTGTGCCAACTCCATTAGCTGTACTGAAAGTACAAAACTTAAAGTAGAAAACAATGAAATAGGTATTTTTAATGGACAAAAAGTAGTTCCTCCTAAAATTGACCTAACTCAAAAAGAAGAACCCTCAAAAGTCTTAGGAGATAAAACTCTCCAAGGAGAAAAGCATATTTATGTTGATCTTACCCACCAAACCCTGACCGCTTATCAGGGAGACACCCTAGTTCTTAAAGCCCCAATCTCCTCAGGGAAGTGGGCACCCACTCCTCCAGGAGAATACACAATCTGGGTAAAGCTAAGAGCAACAAGAATGACAGGAGGCCAGGGAGCAGATTTCTACGACCTACCCAATGTTCCATATACCATGTTTTTCTCAGGCCCTAATGCAAGTGCAGGTGCAGGCTTTAGCCTTCATGGGGCATATTGGCACAATAATTTTGGACACTCAATGAGTCATGGTTGTGTAAATATGAGAGAAGTAGATGCAAAAGTAATATATGACTGGGCAGATCCGCCAACAACAGGTTACACAACCAACGTAGATAGCACTCATCCAGGTACAAAAATAACTATATATGGTAAAGCACCTTAAACTATTACTTTTATTCTTTGTTGTAGCCTTAATAACAGGAGGTATGTTGCTTGTAAAAATAACTCAAAAAGAACCTGTTATTCCTGCATCAGTTGCAAGTAATCCTACTTTCCCCGTTACCACTCAGGCAGCCCCACAAACTACTGCCATGGAAGCTCCAGACGGATCTCACACATTAACCTTAAAGGAAGAAAAAGGAAAAAGTGCAACCACCTACACAGTATTAATTTCAACCTCAAACGATCCAACTCAAAAACAAATATTTACAAAAACTTTGGAAGAAGGTAGTTCCATCTCTCTTCCCTTTAATACCTTTTCTCCTGATGATAAATATGTCTTCCTAAAAGAAACTACAAAAAGTGGAATAAGCTATATAGTACTAAATTCCCAAGGCACTCCCCTTACCAAAGAAAACTCTGTGATTAATTTCTCAGATCTCTTTGCAGCTAAATATCCTGATTACAAAATAACAGAGGCAACTGGCTGGGCAAGTCCAACTCTAATTATAATAAACACAGACAAACTTGATGGGACCCAAGGACCTTCCTTCTGGTTTGAAATACCAAGCCAATCTTTCTTAATCCTTTCCAACAGATTTAATTAATAACTCAATTTAAAAAATAGTTGTAAATTGCTTTTGAAAAGTTAGCAATTTCCTCTTGAACATTTTTCTTCTCACCCGAGTTAGTCAAAACCACAATAATATAATCCCTCTTAGTTCCATATACAATTCCAGCATCATGGGTAAACGAATTTATATCTCCCGTTTTGTGAGCGACCAAAATTCCTTCTGGCAAATACTTAGGTATTCCACCATTTAACTGTTGATCACGAAGCAAGCTTAGCATCTTATCTGTATTAGTTTTATTCGCCAGCTGACCTTTATATAGCTTTTCAAAAAAAAGACTTACATCGTAAGCAGTAGTTGTCGGGTTATCAACCTCTATATAAGACTCACGAAACCCATTCTTATCTAAAAAGTCAGTAATACTTGATAAACCTATTTTGTTTGAAAGCAGATAAGCAGAATAATTATCAGAAACTGTAATCATTTGTTTTAGTGCATCTTTAACTGTATAAGATCCTCCTGATTCACCAGGTGTAGCAAAATCTCCAAACTCATAACTAAAACCAGAAGCATCTCCAGTTAGGATCTCACCTTCACTTAATTTCCCACTTTGGATTTGTTGATAAGCTACAGCCATTACCCAAAGCTTATATAAACTTGCTGCCTCAAATGGAATATGCTCATTTTCATGATAAGTTGCATTTCTTTTTAAATCTTTAACTGCAACTCCGTAAGTTCCACCAATACCACCCAACTCAGCTTTCACTTTATCTTTTATTTTAAGAGTAGAAGATAAGGGAGTAGTTACCACAGCCTGCTGCGTAATAGATGTAGGAATCGGCAAACTTACCTGAACAGTAGGTTTTAATTTCTCTTTACTTGAAACTATTGTATAAACACCAACTAAAACTAAACAAGCAATAAGGCTCAAAATAAACAAAAATTTAATCATAGGCAGTTTTAGTATCAACTCAGTCTCTTAAAAAGGACTGAGAACATTATAAAAGTACAACCAACACAAACATTATCTCAGAAATTACTTTTGTTATACAGATATCAAATATAGATAGAAGCAACTAACTTGATATCTAAAAATTAAATCCTAAAATATTCAAATACTCTAAAAGTTACAAGTGCTGGCCAAACAATTGATTTTAAAATTCCCATTATCATGTCTCCAATAGTAATAGAGTGTTGAATTTCAAATATGAGTGCCCCTACAAAACCAAGCCCATAAATAGCACCTGAAGTATTATTGTAAACTACTTTCTTATACATCCATCTCACCCCCCAACTTTATAAATAATAACTCCAATATTACAAAGCATCAAACCAAAGGCAAGGTAAAGTAAAAGATGCTTCCTTTTCCCTTCCTAGATTCAACCCATATTTTACAATCATGCCTATCAATAATCTCCTTTGAAATATATAAACCTAATCCTAATCCCCTAGCAGAACCCTTTTCGATCTGATAAAACCTTTTAAATAAATTAGACAACTTTTCTTTCGGAATTCCACTTCCTTCATCCTTAATCGAAACTGTAACAAATCTTTTTCCTTTTGAACTGTTAATAATTATTTCGCCATTTTGTTTAGAATATTTAATAGAATTGGACAACAAATTAATAAGTACCTGTTTAATCCTACCTCTATCTCCCCTAACCATAACTTTCCTCTTTTTAGACAATTTAATTTTTTGCCGAGCAAGTGATCTCAAACCTTCAACCGTCTCTGTCAAAAGTTCAGTCAAATCAAAAAATGTAACATTAAACCGTATTTTACCTGACTCCAACCTGGTAACATCTAATATGTCGTTAATAAGTCCGGTCAAACGATCCGTCTCATTATCAATATCTCTAATTCTTTTTAGGAGACCATCAGATGCATTTTGCTTCTTCAGTTTTAAAAAAACATTTTGCGAAGCCAATTTCATTACAGTCACAGGCGTCTTAAGCTCATGAGCAACAAAAGACAAAAATTCCTCCTTCATCTGTTCCACCATCTTTCTCTCAGTAATATCTCTTGAATTAACAATTAAATTCATTTTTCCCGAATCTGTAAAAACAATCCTACTTACAACTTCAAATGTTTTCCAAAAGCCTTGCTTGTGCCTTATACGAATTTCCAACATTTTTCCTCCAACCGCACCTTTTACCTTTGCTTTAGCAAAAGATTCAGTAACCTTTAGCAAGTCTCCTGGATGAACAAATCTAAAAGCATTCTTTCCAACCATTTCCTTTTGTTCATAACCAAGACTATCTTTAACTGCAGGGTTAATGTAAATAACGTTGCCCCTAGTATCAAAAACATGAATTATATCCATGGAGTTTTCAGCAAGCCAACGAAATTGGTCACTACAAACGTCATCTCCCTTTGATTTAGAAAAAACCATCTTATTGTTAAGCTTCACCACTTGGCTGCGGGACTTGGATTCGAACCAAGATACTATGATCCAGAGTCATAGGTACTGCCATTATACGATCCCGCAATATTGCACTATTTTACCATTTGCCGAAGCAAATGGCCAAGCTCTAGTCTAGACAAAGTCGCAAGCTTTGCTTGCCATTTTAGCCATAAAAATGTTGACAAAATTTTTAAAAGTTCTACTATTAAATTATGATGTGGGGAAATAATTACTGGAGTACAGGTTTTCCAAATTTAGGCCTATTCTTTACCCTCTGGCCTTTCATAATGATTATTGCAGTTGTTGAAATAGTCCTTAAAGGATATGCTCTCTGGTTTGCCTCAAAAAGAGAACAAAAAGGTTGGTTTATAGCTCTTCTTATTCTCAATACTCTTGGAATATTGCCTTTAATATATATTCTTCTCTATAAAGATAAAAAAGTTAAAAAGTCTAGGTAATTTTCCTCTTTACAACCTATAACTCATCTGTTTAAAATGCCTCATGGCACACGAAAGGGTCCTTGAAAACGAAGAGGTATTAGTAACTTCAGAAGAAAGAAATAGAGGTTTTGAGAAAGCAGCCAAAATAATCTCTGCCGACTATCTAAAATCAGGTGTCAAAGGAATAGTTCTAGTTGGAGTTTTAAATGGAGGCGTTGTAACAGCAGTCCATCTGGGAGAAAAGTTAGAACAAAATGGCTTAGATGTTGATTTAAGATTCATTGCTGTAGGTAGCTATGGAAACTCCAAAAAATCTTCCAGAAAGCCCCAGCTTCTTTTGGCAATAGAACCAAATGCAATAAAAGGGAAACATGTGCTTGGAGTAGATGATGTTCAAGATGGAGGATACACCCTTGAATATGTCCGTTGCCTACTTAATCTAATGGATCCAGAATCTCTAAAACTCCTTGTTCTTGCAACAAAGGAAGGAAACCAAGAAGTTTCTGTAAAAATTGATTACTCCATTTTTACATTAGATGGCAAGAAATGGCTCTTTGGCTCAGGCATGGATAAAGATGGAAAATCAAGAAGACTTGCTGACTTCATTGGGGCTGTAAAAGAAAATGGCCAGCTACACTCCTCTTGACAACCTCTCTACCAATTCTCAATACTGAATAGTACTGCCTATTCTTCAGGAATTTCTAAGAAAAGGCTAAAGGGGGTGATTAAATTGGCAAAAAGAAAAACATCAGGTGGAAGTAAGATGAAAATGACTACAGTAGATTGGTTAGCTTGGCTTCTTGTTGTTGTTGGAGCTATAAACTGGGGACTTATTGGAGTTGCAAACCTTAATTTGGTTGAATCTCTTTTGGGTGTCTGGCCAGTGTTAGTCCAAATAGTATATGTCTTAGTCGGACTTTCCGGTCTATACGTACTTTGGATGGCTTTCAGCAAAAAATAACCTACATTCCATCTAGTTGATTCTAATTTATTGTTTTAACTAGATGGAATAACGGAAAAAGTTCCTCTAAAAACGAAAAACTGCTCGTTTTTTCTTTTTGTGTTCTTTTTCTTTACTTTTTCTTGTGGATATCTGCTAGAAGTTCTTTTTTAAGTTTTTGTATCTCCTCATGAATTATCTCTTCTACATCATCCTTAATCTTTTCTCTTAAATACTTAATAAGTGCTCTGTCATGAGGGCTTTGTGTAAACTTCTCCAAAAACTCTTCATGACTTTCCCTTGGAAGCCTGGATAAAATAACATCCATCACTCTGTGATGGATAGTTTCATCTACTATCTTCCATAGTTCTTCCTTTTCTTCTCTACTGCCTGAAACTGATTTAATTTCAGAATCCAGCTCGTCTAATATTATTAAGTGATCGTAAAAAATTGCACTCATGATTTTTATTTATGCTTTCATTATATAGCCTGTCCCACAACTTGTGGCAGTTTAATAGTACTATAGTCAACTGGCCCCAAGGGTATTTTATTCTCAGGATCATCCACAAAAAATACAATAACAGGTCCTTTTTTATATCTTGGACCTCCCAAATAATTCATTACTTCAGGAGAACCTCCAAACTGTTTTCCTGTCCAAGCAGCAGGGCCAGCATCAGCTACATCCGCTACCACTGCCTTTCCATTAACAGTATTTACAATTAATACTTTTCTATACTTATACCAACCTATCAAATACCTTGCTCTTTGGTTCCAATTGGGAAGATAGAGTGTCTGAACTACTGCATACCATTTCTCATCCTCTTCCAAATCAGGAGTTAGTTTATCCTTTGAATATGCAAAGTATCCCCAAGCTCCAAGTCCTGGAGCAATCCCTTCATCAAGTACTGCTCCACTTCCATGCTGTGCCAAAGTATCTCCTGGGTATCTGTACAAATGCTGCTCAGCCCCAATTAAGCCATAGGTAGTATTTAAGTGCTCTCCTTCTAAAGTAGCCTTTGCCGGTATCCCAATTTCATTCTTAAACAAATTTTCAAGCGCCTTTTCAGTTGTTCTATCCAGTGGCTGCGGTTTCTCAGGCAAAATCTGCTTTAATGCACCTAACACCTGCTCTTGTGGAGTTATTAAAGATGAAAGCTGTCCTTGACCTATTATATTTGCTACTATCTGGTTAGGACTTGGAAATGTTAAAGGCTGGCTTGGATTATTTAAAAGTAGTCCTGCAGCCAAAGCTCCAGTTCCAAGTAGTTTTGCAGAATGAGTTCTAATATTTGCAAGCTCTACTCCTTTTTCCTGCAAGAATTTATCTGCATGGGGATGCTTCTTTTTGAAAGCTTCTTTTGCCTGCAAGTTTTTGAGCTTAAGTTTGTTCCTTAAATGTTCTGAAAGTTCAGCAGGAGTTCTTAAATCAATATCTTGATATGTTTGTGTGGGCAGTTTTCCCATATGTTAAGTTACCTTTGATAGTCTCTTTAAAGTGGTATCCTTTCCTAATATTACAATAGAATCATTAATAGGCGGTGTAAAGCGCGTCCCTGTTACTGCAATTCTTAAATCCATGAAAAAATCTCCAATTTTAAAACCATTATCTTTAACTGCCTCCATTAATACTTCATTTATTTCTTCTAAGTCCCACTTCTTAATTTTATCTAATGCCTTCTTAGCTGCCTCCAAATGTTTTTTAGAATTTGGTCCCAATAGTTTCTTTTCCACTGTTGGCTCCTCAATAAAAAATCTAGTATAGTTTCCAAACTCACTCAGCTTCTTAATCCTGTCTTTAATTAAGGGAGCAATCTTTTTTAATAGTTCCTCACTAAATCCGCTTGATTCTGATTTAAGCATTCTAATAAATCCTTCAAGGTCCGCCTTTCTAATGTATTCTCCATTCATCCAATCAAGTTTTGCTCTGTCAAAAACAGGATTTGATTTCTGAAATCCTTTTGGATCAAACATAGCAACAAATTCTTCCAAACTAAATATTTCCTGATTATTCTTTGGTGCCCAGCCAAGTAAACACACATAGTTAAGAAGTGCGCTAGGTAAGTACCCTTCCTTAAGTAGCCCTTCAACTGAAGTACTGCCTTTTCTTTTAGAAAGCTTTCCTCCTTCTGGATCTAAAATATCTGTTAAGTGTCCAATTTCAGGCAATTTAAATCCTAAGTATTTATGTACCAATAAATGTATTGGAGTGGAAGGCATCCAATCATGCCCTCTTAACACATGGCTTACTTTCATATCATTATCATCTACAACCACTGCCAAGTGGTATGTAGGAAATCCATCTGATTTTAAAAGTGTCGCATCAGCTACATCGCTTGTATTCCAGCTTATTTCTTTTCCAACAACAAAATCTTTAAAGGAAACCTTTTCATTATCAGGCACCCTAAGTTTAATTGCTCCGCTTGTCAGATTTTTGTCTCTGCATGAATCCCTTAACTCTTTACTAAAACCTTCCTTCTTCGCATTTCTCCCCTCATGTTGGCAATAATATGCATGTCCTTCCTTTACAAGTTTTTCTGCAGCTTTTTTATATATCCCGCTTTTTACTCTTTCTGACTGAATAAAGTATTCATCCCAGATAAGTCCAAAAAGATTAAGGAGCTCTTTAATCTTTTCTGTTGCCCCTTCTACTTCCCTTTTTTTATCAGTGTCTTCTATTCTTAAAATAAACTCACCTTTGTTGTGCTTTGCAAGTGCATATGCATATAAAGCAGTTCTTAATCCTCCGATGTGGATATTGCCGGTTGGGGAAGGAGCAAATCTTGTGCGTACCATAGCAATTGAATTGTAGCACCCGCATAACCTATACTCAAAGTAACATATGGCATCTTTAACCCAAATTGCAGTCACAACAAGAAAAATTATCCGTTACTCAATTTTTTTCATAATTTTTCTCATAATTGGAAGAATTATACTGGGAATTGGGATTGGAATTTTTAATAAAGTCTTTCCAGCTCCTCCTCCACCTGCAACAATTGCCTTTGGACCACTTCCAAAGATAACTTTTCCAGATAATAAAAACCTTCCAACCCTAACTTATACTCTCCAAACCCCAACCGGAGAACTTCCTAAGATGCCTATCCAAGCAACAGTTTATAGAATGCCTAAAGAAGCAAGTAATCTTTCCTCTTTAGATGCTACCAAAAGAAAAGCAGCAGCCTTAGGTTTTACAAATGAACCTGTCTCTGAATCCCAAACACTCTATAAATTTACCCACCCCATTGTTCCAGCCACTCTTGAAATGAATATTGTTACAGGAGTTTTTTCAGTAAGCTATGATCTTTCTAAAGACCCCACTCCTATTTCTCAAAGACCGCCAAGCCCTGAAGTAGCAGCAGACAATGTTAAATCATATCTTAAAGGAGCAGGGCTCCTTCCAGATGACATCGAGGCCGGTACTTCCACTCACGATTTCTTAAAAATTGAAAACAAACAATTAGTTCCTGCAATTTCTCTTTCGGAAAGTTCTCTAATTAAAGTTAACTTCTTTAGAGAAGAATATGACAAAATGCCAAGCCTTACTCCACATCCAGCTCAAGGAAACATCTGGTTTCTTGTTGCTGGAAGCCAAACAAGAGAAAAAATAGTTATAGGTGGAGAATTCCACTATTTCCCGATTGATGCAACACTTAGTTCCACCTACCCAATCAAAACTCCCCAAGTAGCATATGAAGAACTATCATCTGGCAAAGGATATATTGCAGATCTGGGTCTTAATAGCACTGGAAACGTTACAATTAGAAAAGTTTACCTAGCTCACTTTGACCCAGACACTCAAATGGATTTCTTCCAACCTATTTATGTTTTTGAAGGAGACAACGGCTTTATAGCCTATGTCCCTGCAATTACTGATTCTTACTATTTGCAAAAGTAAGAGAAGGAGTTACTTCTTTCCAGGTATAGCTAGAAAATACCCAATTAACCACCTCTGTTGTTTCCCCAAATCTATCCTGACTCCCTAAAATTGCAATCATTACATCTCGTCCATTTCTTTTTACATGAGTTACTAAATTTTCTCTAGCATTTTCAGTCCAACCTGTCTTCACTCCATCAACTCCATCTACTTTTCCCAAAAGTTGGTTAATATTTTTTAAATCATAAACCATTTTTCCATCTTGGCTTTTAATAACTTTCTCCTTTGTTCCTACAATCTCAGCAAAAGTTGGGTTCTTCATCGCAACTTGAGCTAGCCTGATCATATCTCTTGCAGTTGAAACATGCCCATCTTGATCAAGTCCACTGGGGTTCATAAAGTGTGTGTGCTGTAAATTAAGTTCAGCTGCTTTTTTATTCATTGCAGCAACAAATGCTTCTCTTCCTCCAGGGTATGCGCTAGCAAGTGCTTCAGCAGCATCGTTGGCTGAATATATTAATAACCCATCAAAAAGATCTCTCCCAGTTAATTTCTCTCCCATCAATAATCCCATTTGCTGTCCTTCAGCACTTATTCTTCCTATCTCAATCACTTCATCAGCTCTGTAGTGATCCATTGCTACAAGTGCTGTTGCAATTTTAGTAGTGGAAGCTGGAAAAAGAGGAAGATCTGCATCTTTTTCATATAAAGACACTCCGCTGCCCTCATCTACTGCAATTGCTCCCTGGGCTGAAAGAATTGGAAAAGAAGTGCTCCCAGTTAAAACCGGCAGATTGCTTTTTGCAATTGTAGGAAGAAGAGGTCTAAAAATTTGTTTTTGTCCTTCAGGTCCAATAGAAAGTGCAAAAGACACTACAAAAACTAAGGATGCCAAAGACAGATACAGTAGCTTGTCACCCTTGGGTTTAAAAAGATTCATTTTTTATTAGGTTTTGTAGAATTTAAAGTAGAAAGCCTAATGTCTACTCTTTCCATATCTCTTGGGAATAAAGATGCTTCTCTCACATTCTCCAAATTAAGAAGTTTCATTGTAACTCTCTCCAATCCAAAAGAAAATCCTCCTTCAGGTGGCATTCCATATTTAAATGCCTGCAAATATATTTCAAAATCTTCTGGATTCATCCCTCTATCTTTAATTGCACCCACTAACTGGTCATAATCATTAATTCTCTGACTTCCTGAAAGAATCTCCAATCCTTTAAATATCATGTCATACGACAAACTATATTCTGGATTAGAAGGATCAGGCATTGTATAAAATGCTCTCTTTTTAGTCGGATAATGAGTAACTATCACTAAATCTGACTTGTGGGTTTCTCTTGCCCATGCTCCCAGCTCTTTTTCATCTTCACTATTTAAATCCATTTCATGAGATAAATCTTTCCCAGTTCTTTGTTCCACTATTTTTTGTGCTTCTCTTAATTTAAGCCTAGGAACTTTGTGGGGAATTAAAGGTGCTTCAACCCCTAATATTTTTAGTTCGCTCTCACATTCTTTTGCTGCATCACTAATCATCTCTTTACCTGCAAATTCCACTGCATCAAGAAGTTCATCAAAACTTTCTATAAATCCAATTTCACAGTCCATCTGTACTGTTTCTGAAATATGTCTGGTTGTAACTGATGGTTCTGCTCTATAAGCATGAGAAAATGTATAAACTCTCTCCAATGCTCCAACCATTATCTGTTTATATAGTTGTGGAGACTGAGTTAAATATGCTTTGTGTTCATAATAATCTACCCTAAATACTTCAGATCCTCCTTCTGTTGAAGACACTGCAATTGTAGGAACAAATATTTCAGTGCAGTTAAGTGCAATTGCAGCTTTTCTAAAAGACTCTGCAACCTGGGCCTGTACCTTAAATATTGCAGTTTGTTTAGGATGACGAAGTGTTAAAGGCCTATGGTCTAAAAGTGTAGGTAACTCTAAAGTAAGTTCCTCCTTTCCCATGTCAAAAGGAAGCTCATGGGCATTACTTAAAACTTTAACTTTCTCCACTTCAACTTCCACCTTACCAGTTTTAATTTTTGGATTAATTAGTTTTTCAGGTCTTTCTTTTACCTTGCCTTCTACTTCAATTGCATCCTGGGCCCTTAAAGATCCTAAGTTCTTGCCATCTCCAACTAGCTGCACAATCCCACTTCTATCTTTTAAATCAATAAAAGTAATTTTGCCGTGGTCTCTTTTAATATTTACCCATCCAGCCAGTTTTACTTTCTCTCCTGCCTTTTTGGGAGTCTCACAAATAAGAGTTCTTTCCATAGATACTTGTATTTTAGTTGCTGGAGGCAATATTGACAAGCTACACCCCAACTCAGCTATAATACAGCTGTGTCCCAAGAAAGATTACAACTAAAAGCTGTTCGCGCCCTAAGCACCTTACTCGACGTTTACGCCAAGAATGGTGGAGACTATGATGCTCAATTTAACTTTACTTCCAAAGGGGCACAAATAAATATTAGTCCCGCTACCCTAAATGCAGAAGATAAAAACAAATACAAATTAACTGAAGAAGAAGTTGATAATCTTTTTATGAACCTACCTTCAGATCTTTTACTCTAAGCTGCAGACTTCTACTTCCATTCCAAACATTTTCTTCCAAAGCATATACTACATCTACTTTTTCTTTTCCCAGTAGCTCTGAATAATATTCCCCAAACCCAAAAGCAATTGCATCAAAAAACTTTCCTCCTTTAGATAATTTTAATTTAAGATGCTTCTTTGTCTGCCCTACCGGCTTTACTTCTTTAATCTCAACTCCTCTGGTTAAAAAAGTAGGTGTAGGGTTTCCTAATCCCATTGGTACAAATAAAGTAAGTGTCTTAACCAAATCCCAATTTAATTTTTCAAAATCTGTTTCTAAATCTATTCTTAATTTTTTGGTTAATAGCTCTTCAGTTAAAAGTGGTTCAACCAACTCTTCTAATCTTTTAGTAAACTCTGATATCTTTGCTGTCTCAATACTAAATCCAGCTGCCATTGGATGTCCTCCTCCTTCAACCCACAAATCTTCTAGTTTTCTTAAGGTTTCAATTATATTAAATCCAGAAATGCTTCTTGCAGAAGCTTTTGCAATTTTTCCTTTAGTTGAAATTACAATAGATGGTCTATAGAATTCCTCAACCAAGCGGCTTGCAGCCAGTCCAATCACTCCTTCATGGTATGACTCATGTGATAGGACAATAATTTTTTTGCCTCCTATATCTGCATATGATTGCCTGGCATGTGTTACAACAGTATCTACCAATTTCTGTCTTTCTATATTTGTGTCATTTACATTTTTAGCTAGATCTAGTGCTTTCTTAACATCCTTTGTGCAAACCAAGCGAAGTGAATCTAGTCCATTTGAAAGCCTTCCCATTGCATTAATTCTTGGTGCAATTATGTAGTTAATTTCATATGTTCCTACTTCTCCCTCTTTTACCCCAGCATCTTTTAATAAACAAACAAAGCCAGGTCTTTTAGTTTTGTTTAAATCTATTAACCCAAATTTTGCAAAAGATCGGTTTGCTCCAACCAAGGGAAGTTGATCTGCAATTGTCCCAATGCCAACTAGCTCTAGCCCTAATTTTTCTTTTTTTTCTTTAAAGCTTTGTAAAATCTCACGCGAAAACACCCAAGAGACTGCAGACCCTGCAATCAAGGTGGTATGCACTACTGCGTAGGCTTTTGGTTTAGCTTTCCCAGGCAAATGGTGATCTGTAATAATTACATCAATTCCTAGTTTATTTGCAGTTTCCACTGCCTTATTTGCAACAATTCCATTATCAACAGTAATAATAAGGCGAAGATCAGGGTTTTTTTTCTTTAATCTTTTAACGCTTTCACTGGACAACCCATATCCATCGCTAAACCTGTCTGGAATAAAAGGCATTGCATCAATACCAAGCAAGTAGAGAGTCTCCCACAATATTGCAGTAGAACAAATTCCATCCGCATCATAATCTCCATATACAATTACTTTCTCATTTTTCTTCTTTGCCTGTTTTAGCCTCCCAGCTGCCTTTTTAACCTGTGCCTCACTTATCTTTAATTCTTTCAACGAAAGATCATATGGAGATTTTGGATTTAAAAAAAGTTCTTTCTCTTTTTTACTTTTTAAACCTCTACTTTCTAGTAGAGAATCAATTAAATCCTCACTTTTTCCTAAGACTTCCCATCTGGCAAAAACAATACCCCCATCCATATCGTATAATTAATTGTAATGCAGTTTAATATACCCGAGGAAGTTTGTGAAATACTAAAAAAGATGGAAGGTGCCGGATATGAAATCTATATCGTAGGTGGTGCTGTCCGGGATATTCTTTTGGGTAAAAGCGTAGACGACTGGGACTACACTACAAACGCCACCCCAGAACAAATTGTAAAAGTATTTAAGGATGCCTACTATGACAATAAATTTGGAACTGTAGGAATTCCAAGTAAATCTGGTTTAGATCCCCACGAAATTACAACCTTTAGAACTGAAAGCGGCTACTCTGATGCTCGCCGGCCTGACAAAGTGGAGTGGGGTAAAACTCTAGAAGAAGATCTTGAACGCCGTGACTTTACCATTAATGCAATGGCATTAAAGCCTCAAAAAGATGGTTTTAAAGTAATAGATACTTTTGGAGGTGCAAAAGATCTAAAGCAAAAATCTATAAAAGCAGTAGGAAATCCAGTAGACAGATTCTCAGAAGATGCACTCCGTCTCCTTCGAGCAATTAGAATTGCAACCCAGCTAAATTTTACTATTGAAAAGAAAACCTTTGATGCAATCAAAGCCAACGCTCCTTTAATTAACAAAATTGCCAAAGAAAGAGTAAAAGATGAACTAATAAAAATCTTTGCAGCTTCTCATCCTGAAAAAGGGGTAGAAATGTTAAAAGAATCAACCCTTCTAGATGAAATCTTGCCAGAAGCATCCAAAATGTTTGGAGTAGAGCAAAAATCCCCTGGCCGTCATCACATCTATGATGTTGGAACCCATGCTCTAATGTCTCTCAAATTTACGCCATCTACTGACCCTGTTACCCGTTTTGCAACATTCATTCATGATATTGGCAAACCCCAAACCTTTAAAAAAGACAATAAGGGATTAATAACTTTTTACAATCATGAAGTAGTAGGCACTCAAATTGCAAAAAGAATCGCCTTAAGGTTAAGATTTTCTAAAAAAGAAACAGAAAAACTTCTAACATTAGTTAGGTGGCACCAATTTACTGTTGATGAACATCAAACAGATACTGCCATAAGGCGTTTCATTAGAAATGTCACTCCTCAATATTTGCCCGACATGCTTGATTTAAGAACAGGAGACAGATTAGGCGGAGGAGCAAGTGAAACTTCCTGGAGGTTTGAAGAATTCAAAAAAAGGTTAATTGAAGTTCAGAAAGAGCCATTCTCAATTAGAGACCTAAAAATAAATGGACGGGATGTAATGAAAGAACTTAGTCTAAAACCAGGTCCAAAAGTAGGAGAAATTCTAGAAAAATTATTTAAGGAAGTAGAAGAAAAAACAATTGAAAATGAGAAAAGTATTTTGCTTAAAAGAATAAAAGAAATTTAACCTAGTTTTCTTCCTTTAGCCTATTTTTTACTCTTATTGAAAAAGCCTTCTTAGCAGCAATGTAAGCTTGGTGTGGAGTATCTTTGTCTCTGCCAAAAACAAAAATTCCTCCTGTAACACCTCTCAATGTTAAAAACCCTATTTCCATTCCTTTAGGAAACTCTCCTTCATAGCAAGTTATAAGGTTATTAACTACAACAGCCCCTGGGTGGCACTCAGCTCCTTTAACAGGGGGAAACACCAAAGCACAGGGATCTTGTAAATAACTATCACTTAATCTATAGGTTTTCACAATCACATTCCTCAAAAGGGAATTAACATTTGAGTCAAAAGTAATCCACCTTGCCCCTTTTCCTCCAAAATCATCTTTATGCCTATATAGTTCTCTGTTTGCTCTATAATTCTCAAGAAACCCCATTATTAAGAAACTAAATCATCTTCATCCCCAATTATCATAACTCTGCTCTGGGAAAGAATACTTATCAAAAATGGATCGCGTCGCTGTTTTCTAAAGTTAAGTTCCTCTCTTGTCATTACAGTGTAATTAATTTCAATTTTTCTCTTTGATTCTTCAGCTCTTACTAAACTTGCAAGTTCAGGCAAAGTTATATCTCCTACTATTAAAATATCTACTTCATCATCCTTCTTTCGCATTTTATGTCTTGCAAACTTTCCTGAAAACATAATAAAAGCAGGCTTTCCTATTTTTGCCTTGTTATTAATAAGAGCTGCCCCAAGCCCCGTGGTTTTTGCTACCATTGAAACCAAATCCCCATACATTTGATAATCATCTCTTAACCAATAGTAAACCCTGTTGCCTCTATTTTCTTTTTTAATCATTCCTGCTTCATCTAGTCTTAGAAGCTCACGTCTTACTGCATTTATTTCTTCATTAGTTTCTCTAACTATTCCACGCACATGATACATCTCACGGGGATTAGAGCAGAAAAGCTCTACAATTTTTACTCTAACTTTTGAGGTAATTATATCTTCAAGTCTTGACATGTTTTAACCTTTTGGGGCAGGTTAATCAATTTCTTTTTTTTAAATTATACTCCGTATAATTTTTATTTATATGTAACTGTATTTTCAGATGGAATTGCTTCCACCCAAGTTACTCCACGAACAAATGTAATTTCTTTTCCATTTTCATCTTTAAATATAGTTCTGCTTGTTCTATCTGCCTTACTCCAAGTTCCCTTTATTACTCCTCCATTTTGAAATAGTGTCATCTCGCCCGTTCCAATGTTTTGCTCCATCATGTGTCCTTCCTCATCAACCGGTCCTGTCTCTTTTACTTTCATTACAAGCACATTTTTTGCAGTTAGTTGGACATTTTCATATCCAATATCAGTATGAGCTTTTCCTCCATCAAATCTTAAATACTGATTATTAGCCGAATCATATTTCCACTCCACATTGTAATCAGACTGGCTTGACCAGAATTCAAAAGAAATATCTGTTGCAGCAGGACTTGATTGTTTAGCGTCCTCTGCAAATTTATATTGTTTAAAGTTTTTATCCCAAGCCACTCCATCTGAATCCTTGGCATCAAATCCTCTTTTTTGAGCTTCTTTGTACATCTCATCAGTTGATGCAACCATAGTATGCTCTGTGGCAAGCAAATGCCCTGCAATATCTTTATTTCTTTCAGCATCTCTATAAAAAACCGGGTATCCAGAATCATATGATGTATCAAAATCATTTCCTCCTGGCACTCTCCATCCAATTGTCTCAAGCATTTCAATTGCTCTTACCTCTTTAGCAGTAGTTCCATATGATTTAACTTGTCCAGGACAATCTGCACAGAAATTATTAGCTCCTCCTACATGAGCAAAAATTGGATTGTCTCCATATTCAGAAGCCCAATTAATAAAGTAAACTCTTGCACTTCTTACTGGTGCTACTTTTACATCTTCAGCAGCTGCTCCACAGTAAAAGATTGCCAAAAACCTTGTAATTCCTCCCTCAGCAACTGTTTCATAGAAAAAGTCAGCTTTTGAAATTCCATTAGGAGGACGTGAATCAACATGATTCTCAACCATCATGGTAATAGGCCTTCTTGTTTCCCAAATATTTCTCTCAGCAACTGTAAACTTAGCTCCATTAATAGGACATACTTCAGTCTTTGGAAGATTAAGATTAAGTTTTGATCTAGCTCCGCTTATGCCTCCCTGAGAAGCTAAGTTTGATCCCTTACCTAAAAATGTAAATGCAGCCCAGGAAATTCCAGTAGCAATAAGAAAAAGTCCCAAAAAGGTCACAACAGTCATAAACCTTTTGCTTTGTAAAAAATTATTCATATTTTTCATCCTTTATCTTCTAGTGCTTAATGGCATCTGCTACTGCCTTCTCTTCCTCATTTGATAGCTCATACCTACTCTTTCCTTTACTTACTGCTTTCAAATACACTCTTGTTCTTTCTCTAGTATGTAACCCTGTTATAACTATACCATTTAAATTGCCGTCTAGTAATGCTAGAGAAAAACTGCTGTCTCCCCCTGTATCACTAAATGGGTTAAATCTTACTACTCCAGCTTTCTGGATATGAGTTGCTCCTTCTTGGATTAACTTTTTTACTTCCCCTTCAATCTTAACAATTTCATTTCTGTTAAGATTCTGTCTTTCCAAAATTTTATCCAAAATCAAACTCAAATCTTCCTTCTTTGTACCCTTTGTTAGTTTATTGTAATGAGAAAGAATTTTCCAATACAAAAAGCTTAAGGCCAAAAGCCAGATAATACTTATTCCTATTAGTAATGGTAGTACTTGATTCAAAGTCAGCTTTTGCTTTCAAAACTTGAGTAACAATTTAACTCAAACATTGTATTTGAGCATTATAACTGCTGTCAAGGTTGTATTTTAAGATTATTTCTTTTCACTCCAATCGTCAATGAGATGAAGGCCTTGTCAAGAGGCAATTAAAAAAACACCTGAGCCTGTACTTTCAAAATCCCGTGCGTGAAAAAATGCCTAAGATCTGGCACAAAAATTGTGAAGCCAACTTGCTTTAGCCTCACTAAAAAAGTCTTTAGCCTCGCTCTGTGCGTGTCTAGCCTCGCAAAGATGGTATACTGAGTCTGACAAGTTTTTACTTGGTTCAAATTGAAGGGAGGTGATTATTTTGATGTATTGTGTAAAATGCCGCGCTAAAAGAGAAGGAAAAGATATTCAGGATGTTACCATGAAAAATGGAAAGAAAGCTAAGAAAGGAAAGTGTGAAGTGTGTGGCACAACAATGTTCAAGATTGGGGGCTAACCACAATCTCGACTTAACCAAAGGGAAATCCTACTAACAAGTTAATACTTGTTTCACAGGGTTTCCTTTTGTATACCAAAAGAAAAGTGTATAACTTCAATAAAGTATTTACTGTATTCAAGAAAAACTACCAGCTCGTTCCTTTAGAAATATTTGGTAAAGATCCCTACAAAACTTTGGTATCAACTGTTCTTTCAGCTAGAACCCGTGACGAAGTTACTCTTATAGTTTCCCAAAACCTTTTTAAAAAAGCTCCTGATGTTTCTTCTTTAAATAAACTTACAGAAAAAGAGATTGAGAACTTAATAAAAAAAGTAGGCTTTCATAAAACAAAAGCAAAACACCTTAAAAAGCTTGCTCAAATTGTTATATCTGATTTTAAGGGAAAAATTCCAAACAACAAAAAGGATCTAATAAAACTTCCAGGTGTTGGAACCAAAACTGCCAATCTTGTCTTAAATAGGGCATTTGATATTCCAGCAATTGCTGTAGACACTCATGTCCATAGAATTACAAATCTTCTTGGATGGGTAAAAACAAAAACTCCCCAGCAAACTGAAAAAGAATTAGAAAAGATTGTGCCAAAAAAATATTGGTCAGAAATGAACAGACTATTCGTATCAATAGGCAGACAGTTTAGAACAAAGAAAAGACTAGAAGAATTCCTTAAGTCTCAAAAATTATTGTAACGGGACCATCTAATTCTGTATCAATTTTCATTTCACTCCCAAAACTACCTATCTCAGTTTCCACTCCTAGCTCTTTAATTTTTGCTACAAAATGATTGTAGATTTCTACAGCCTTTTCTGGATCTTCTGCTTGTATGAAAGAAGGCCTATTCCCTCCTTTTGTATCTGCATATAAAGTAAACTGAGAAACAGCCAAAATCTTTGACTTAGTATCTACTACAGACAAATTCATCTTTCCTGCTTCATCTGCCATTACTCTTAATTTAACTATTTTATTTGCAAGTATCTCAGCCTCTTTTTTGGTATCTCCCTTTTTAACACCCACTAAAACAAATAATCCTTTTTCAATTGACCCTGCCACTTTACCTGAAGAAACTACTGTAACTTCAGCTTTTTTAACCCTCTGAACCACCAAACGCATGAAGCTATTGTACCAGAACTCATCTTTTTGTGCTCTGAAGGATAGTAAGCCAGGTTCTGTTTTAGGTAACCATCCATCTATGCCCTCAAACCTCGGGACTCGGTAAGGCACCTCAAACGTCCCATTCGGAGGTTGCAGCCGGGAGGATTGCTCTTTTCACTCTCTTTTCCAAACCTATTCGGTTCAGAATGAGTCGTAGTCTCTGTTGCTCTAACTAGCGGTCACCTTACATTTCTGTAAGGCTCCCGTCCTAGCATATTAAGCTAGGCACCGTGCCTTATGCTGCCTGGACTTTCCTCACTCTCTAGGCTCGTTTGAGCCTGGAAAGCGCGATTACCCTTCCTCCAGAGCAAGGCTATTATATCATAAAAGGGGTATTTTGAAGGCTAATTTCTAAGCTTATTTAGTAAGAAAATGTCTCTTTGCAAGTACTTCTAAAGTAATTACAACTGGTACAGATATAAGTACTCCTGTAATCCCAGCTAGTCTAAAGCCAACTGATAAGGCAATAAGAGTAATTACAGGTGAAACACCTGCAGATTTTTCCATAATCTTTGGAACAAACACATAGTTCTCCATTTGCTGAATTAAGAAGGCCAAAGCAGAAGTGGCAAGCCCCATTACAGGGGAAATTCCAAAACCAATTATAACTGCTGGAATTGCAGCTAAAATCGGTCCTACATATGGAACAAATTCCAATAATCCAGCAAGAATTGCTAAAGGAAGTGCAAAAGGTATCCCAAGTAGTGTAAGTCCAATATAGTTAAACAAAGCAACTGTTAACATCAAAGTTATTTGTCCTCTTCCCCATCTGCCAAGCCTTACCTCCAAGTCATCCATAAGGCCAGCAAATTCCTTGCTCCATTTTTCTCCTAAAAACACATTTATCTGTTCATTATCAAGCTTGTTTCTGGCCAAAAGGAAATAGAAAGCAAAAATAAGGATAGTAAGAATTGTTAAGAAATTAGAAACTACCCCCAATGCAAACCCAACAACCTGTCCTGGAACATTCCCTAGTTGTGCCAAAACTTGCCTTGATATTTGGTCAGCAATAGGACTGGTTATTCTAAGGTTTTCTATATACTGAGGAAGTCCGCTTGCAAAATTAGCAGTTTGTTCTACAAGAGGTGGAATAATGCTTGCCAAACTCACTCCCACTACAATAAAAAAGGTAAGATAAACAACTAAGACCGAAGCTCCTCTTGGAATTCTATATTTTGAAAGTCTTCTTACCAAAGGATTAAGAATAAACATAATTAGAAGTGCAACAAACAAGGAAAGAACAATATCCCTAATTAGGTATAAAACCCAAATTGCTCCAATTACTAAAAAGGTAAATACAATCGTTCTGTGAGAAATTTCAATTTTTCGAGGCATGCTTAACTTGTAGAATACCACTTTTTGACCAATTCCACCACCTTTTCCTCCCATCCAGTCTTACCTATATCAAACCATTTTATTCTTTTTTCCTTCTTAAACCACACCATTTGCCTTTTGGCATAGTTAATTTCTTCAATTTTCCACTTTTTAACATCAGGCCAATCTTTGTATCCCAAAGTCTTACTTGGAATAGCTCCCAAATATCCCTTTCTTTTCAAAAATTCCATTTCTTTTCCAAATCCCATCTTTACTCTTTCATCCACTCTCTCCTCAATCCTCTTGGTTAGTTCTTCCTTACTAGCTTTAAGTCCGATCCACAACACACTATCAAATTGGATGGCATCCTCACCCAAACTTCCTACTTTGTTATAAGAAACTATCTCTAGAGCTCTAATTAACCTTCTTGGGTTTTTCCTATCTGATTCATTCAAACCTATGGCAAAACTAGGAGACTTTTTCATAAGTAGATTAAAAAGTTCCTCTCTGCTTTTATCTTCTAATTCCTTTCTTAATTTTAAATTCCTTGGTATTCCAATTTTTTCTAAATTATCTACAACCGCTGATATATAAAGCCCGGTTCCTCCAACCAAAATAGGTATCTTTCCCTTTTTATAAGTATCTTTTATAGCTTTATATGCAAAATCAGTATACTTTTTAACACTAAATTCCTGATCAGGCCTAACTAAATCATATCCTAAGATATTTACCCCTTCCGGTTTTTCCTTCCCTGTTCCAATATCCATATATTTGTAAACTTGTCTTGAATCTGCCGATATTATTTGCCCATCAAAAAGTTTACTCAAATAAACTGCAAGAGCAGTTTTACCAGTAGCAGTAGGACCACAAATAACGAGAATCTTAGAATTATTCCTCACATTTATATGATATATTATACTCATGATTTCAGAATCAAAAAGAGGTAGGGAAATCCATGCTCTTGCAGAAAAAGCAAGAGAAGGTGAACAAAACTTTCTAAAATCCTTAAATCTTCTCAATGAAGCAACTATTGCATACCTTGAAGACAAAGACTATTTAGGAGCAAGCGAAGCCCAAGGGTCCCGCTTCATTGCTCTAAAGCACTTATACGAAAGGACAAAAGAAGATGCCTACTTAACTCTTGCTACTCTTGCAGCTCAAGCTGCCGTAGAAATTGCTGAAGAACACAAAATAAACCAAGCTTTGCCACTTGCATATTTTAATTTAGGCAAAGCATATGAAGAGGAAGAGAACTACAAAAAAGCACTCACTCCGTTCAGAAAAGCATTCAAAAAATCTCTCAAGGACTTGCCTGAAAGGCATAACCGTCCCGCTCTAAAAGCCGATATAAAAGCACATTTAGCCTTTATTGAATACATGTGTGGAAATAAAAGCGCGATAACAAAACTTGAAGAAGCAATAAAAGAACTTGAAAGTTCAGATGAAGGAAAATATACCAAAGATGTTTGGCTATCAGGAGCCCACATGAGGACAGCCAAAGCACTCCGCAAAAACAACCCTAAAAAGGCGAAAGAGCATTTAGAAAAAGCAAGACAAATAATCGAATCAAATCCAAACCTTACACTTCGTAAAGGTCAGTTAGAAGAAATAGAAAACAAACTCAAATTATCTTGAAACTTGTCTTTTAAGTTTCTTTCCCGGAGTAAAACGTGGAGACCTATGAGCCTTAATAGTTACATACTTTTCTGTCTGAGGAATTTTAACAGTCTTTCCTTTCATGGAAATTACTCTAAATGTTCCAAAACCAGACAAAACTACTTTCTCTCCCTTTGCCAAAACTCTCCCCATTTCATTTAAGAAAACATCCACTGCTTCATTTGCAGCTTTCTTAGTTAAATGGGCTTTTCTTGCTACTTGGTCTACAAGATCTTTTTTGGTCATATTCTTGGGCTAGATTAATAGGAAGCTTAGAAGAAACACGCACAAATGTCAAGCGTTAGTGAGCTTCAGTAACATCTGTTGCCCTTGTTTCGCGAATCACAGTTACTTTTATTTGTCCGGCATACTGTGCTTCCTTCTCCAAAGCTTTTGCAATATCATGTGCAATTATGGTTAGTTTGTCATCATCCACTTCACTTGGATTTACTACAACCCTAACGTCGCGTCCTGCCTGAAATGCTATAGCTTGTTCAACTCCTGGGAATTTTGAAGAAATCTCTTCAATCTTAGTCATTCTTTTTACATACTCTTCATGAGGCTCATATCTAGCTCCAGGCCTTGATCCTGAAATTGCATCAGCTGTCCAAACAACCACAGATTCAATAGAAGAAAATGGCTTGTCTTCATGATGCTCAGCTACAGCTGCAACAACTGCCTTTGGCATCCCAAATCTTTTTAAAGTAGCTACTCCTGCCTGAACATGAGTCCCTTCTTCATCAGTTACTACCTTTCCAATATCATGAAGAAGACATCCAAGGCGTACAGTATCTACATCTGCTCCTAATTCTTGTGCAATTGCTACACCCATCTTTGTTTCTTCAATAGTGTGTATTCCTAAGTTTTGTCCATATGAAGTTCTAAATTTATATCTTCCTATAAGTTTTACTAAATCAACTGGTAAGTTAAATACTCCACACTCAGAAGATATTCTTTTTCCTTCTTCCAAAAGTACGTCATCCATACTGGCCTTTACCTGCCTTACAACTTCTTCAATTCTGGTTGGCTGAATTCTAGTATCCTTAATTAATATCTCAAGTGCACGTCTTGCAATCTCACGTCTTATAGAATCAAATGACGATAACCTAATCAATCCTCCCTCATCCATTTCAATCTCGACCCCAGTTTCTTGTTCAAACTTCCTAATGTTTCTTCCCTCTCTACCTATAATTCTTCCTTTAACTTCTTCCGAAGGAACTGCAACTGTAGAAATAGTGTATTCTGCAGTGTAGGTTGTTGCTCCATGTTTCATAGCATCAACCAAAATTTCTCTTGCTTTTTCATTTGCCTCAAGTTTTATTCTTTCCTCAGCCTGCCTAATCTTTTTGGCAATTTCTCCTGATAGTTCCTTACCAACCTCATCAAGAAGAGCTTTTTTAGCTTCTTCTTTAGTCATGTTTGCCACTTTTTCAAGTTTCTTTACATATTCATCTTGTTTTGCCATAAATACTTACTAAATGAAGACCAAAAAAGAATAGAACTCAGATAGCCCTACCTGCCAAAAAAGTTACAAAATGTAGATCTCTTGACATATCTTTTTGATCTCCTAACGGGTATTTTACTATTAATTAGGGTAAGAATCAATGAAAAGGGTATATGCCACCCCTCAATGATCCTAATACCCCTTAAGCTTTAAATACTCATCCACTGCATTCTTAATTAACTCCCAATCAAATCCCCGTGCTCCTAGATATGAATACATCTTTTGTTTTGCCTCCATTTCTTCCAACTTCTCCCATTTACTCTTCCTTTTCTTAAGTAATTCTAAAGCAATGCTTTTTTCATCAATAACCACCTCTCCAAATGCTGCATCTATAATCTTTCTATCTATTCCCTTCTTTAAAAGCTCAAACTTTAAAGCCTTTTTTCCTTTAGGCCTAAAACTCATCCTCTGATCAATCCACCACTTTGCAAACTTTTCATCATTTATTAACTCCAATCTCTTTAATGTGTTAAACAAATCTTCATGCATATCTTCTGGAATTTTTTTACGTCTAAGCCACACCCTTACTTCATGAATAGATCGTAATCTAAATGTTGCAAAATTAAGAAGTTTATCTAACACCTTCTGGTGTTCTGATTTCCTTACAATTTCATCAATTTGTTCATTTGTTAGCTCCTGTTCTACCTTTAACCCAAGCTTTACAAAGTTCTCTAAATCCAACCCAAATCCAAACTTTCCATCCAAATAAACATTCACTCTATTTTTGTCTTTCTGCTGTTTAATTGAAGTAATCTTTGGCACACTCTATTTTACTGCCAATTGTAAAAGTTATTCCTCTTCTTTCTCTTCACCAATCTCTTTAGGAAGTTCTTTACCTGAAGTTACCGCAGCCCTAACTTTCTTTTCTATTTCAGCTGACACATCTGGATTATCTTTCAAATAAGTCTTTACTCCTTCTCTTCCCTGTGCAATCACTTTACCTTCATAGTTGAAAAATGACCCCTTCTTCTCAACAATTCCAAGTTCAACTGCTGCATCCATTAAACTTCCTTCCTTTGAAATCCCTACATCGTTCATAATGTCAAATTCAGCAATACGAAGTGGGGGTGCCACTTTATTCTTAACTATTCTTGTCCTTACCCTGCTACCAATCACCTGGTCTCCATCCTTAAGTACCTCAATTCGTCTTATATCAATTCTTACTGATGAATAAAACTTTAAAGCTAATCCCCCAGGGGTAGTCTCAGGGTTACCAAACATCACTCCAATTTTTTGTCTTAACTGATTTGTAAAAATAAGAACTGTCTTTGATTTAGAAATTGCACCAGTCAGCTTTCTTAAAGCTTGAGACATTAAACGCGCCTGCATTCCCATTACAGCATCTCCCATTTCTCCTTCTATTTCAGCCCGTGGAACAAGTGCAGCAACAGAGTCCACTACAATTACATCAAGTGCTCCTGAACGGACCAAAGTTTCAGTAATCTCTAAAGCCTGCTCACCAGTGTCAGGTTGACTCATAAGTAAATCATCAACATTAACTCCAATTGCTTCAGCTCTGCCTGGATCCAAAGCATGTTCTGCATCAACAAATGCTGCCTGTCCACCTTTCTTTTGTGCTTCAGCAATTACATGAAGAGCAAGAGTAGTTTTTCCAGACGCTTCTGGTCCATAAATTTCTACAATACGGCCGCGTGGTAACCCCCCAACTCCTAATGCCAAGTCAAGTGCAATAGAACCAGTAGGAATTACATCTATCTTAAACCGGTCTGCAGTTCCTTTTCCTCCAAGTCTCATAATAGAACCGCGTCCATACTGTTTCTCAATCTGGTCCATTGCTAATTTAATTGCTTGAAGTTTTTGGGATGCCCCTTCTTGTTGTCTTGGTGTGTCTATAGTCTTTTTACTTTTGGCCATCAAATACTTTTAGCACACCCTTTAGTAAAAAACAAGGTGAACAAAAAACAAAAATAGATTAGAATTATCAAATATGGATGAAGTACAAAAACTAACAGTTATTATTTACGGTCTTTTCTCTGCATTTTGTTTTTTAAAGTCACTCCACAACACAAAAGACAAAAATAACTCATTTGGATTAGCCTTTCTTATTTACCCTATTGGAGGGTTTGTTTGGGCAGATGGAGTAGTATTTGGACTATTCTGGACAATAGTCTCTGCCTTTCTTCTATACCTTAATAGTTGGATTCTTTTTCTACTTACACTTTCAATTTTCTGGTTAGTAAGAAGTGTTGGAGAAACAATCTACTGGTTCAACCAGCAATTCTCAAGTAAAAATAGAAACCCCATAGAAACACTTCCCTTTAGACAAGTATTTCATAATGATTCAATTTGGTTTGTACTTCAAATCTATTGGCAGTGTGTAACAGTAGTAACTTCAATCACAACAATCTATTTAGTACACACATGGCTCTCAACCCTTAAGTAAAAAACCCAACCTTTCTTCCAAGTGCCCTTTTGGAAATAAATCTTTTGGATAAATCTCTATTAATTTAATTTTATTCTTTCTAACCAATCTCAATTTTCTCTTCATTAGCAAATCATACCTTTTAAGCTCTCCATGCAATCCAAAAAATTCTACCCAGTAATCCTTAATCACAAAATCTGCAGTAAATTTTCTATTTCCAGGATATGGAAAACTTCTCTTGTGATTAATATGTCTTTTGTAAAGCCAATCATCAATAATCTTTTCAGCTAAAGAATCACACCTATGTCCATCTTTAGCTACGTACTTTTTAGCAAACATTACAGGGTTTGGTTCAAACCCTGCAGCTTTAATTGCATTATTCCATGTACCAAATCTTCCTCTTACAGCATGATAGTGATAAAACTCCCTCTTCATAGGAATTCGACCTTCTCTTTTAACAAACTCTTTTATTTGGTTTAGTATAAATTCCTTACCAATTACAGCACCCTTGTGTTGGCAATTAACAGAACAATATTTTTTCCTCCTAGTAAAATCTTTACCACAATAAGAACACTTCTTTACAATCGCCAATTTATGTCTATTCGGATACTTCACATTATTAACAATTGCAGCACAGGTGCGTGAACAATAAGCGCCATTATTTCTCGACAATTCAGCTGGCGCCCTTCTAATTTTTTTATTACAACCCACCCTCTGGCATTTCAGAATAATTGAAGTTGTTTTAGATTTATATTGGCATTCTTCTGAACAATAAGATTTCCATCCTTCCTTTCCACTCTCATTAATTCTTCCCAAAGAACGATAAAATATCTTATTACAGTAAAAACAATGGACAGGGTACATATCTAATTTAAGACTATACCGAAAAAACAACGAAGTCAATATATTACCCGAAGAAAATATTATAAATGCCTATAGTCAGAGCGGTGAGATTCGAACTCACGACCTCCACTACCCCATAGTGGCGCGCTACCATCTACGCTACGCTCTGAAAGTGTTTATATTTTAACAGATACAAGTCTTATATTGAAGCTGAAGCTAAGCAAATATTTATTTCTTTGGAAACTGCTTCTTTCCAAAACTCATCATTTGAGAAAACTCATTAGTCAAATTTTCATCAAATCCAATTACATTTCTCAATTCTTCCCCCAATACTCCTCTTACATCTTCCTCAACTCTTGCATAATCAACTTCAGTCAATCCTTTTGCCCCTATTCTGCCAAATGGGGCACACCTTGGAAATGGAATTGGGATATTAATTTGCTCATGATCGCTAAAATCTTCTAGAGCTGCCCTAAAAGAAAGTCTGTAATTGCCAAAATAGACATTTGGACCTAATTTTCTAATAAACCACTCCACCAATTCCTCATCTTTAGACAAATCAACTTCTCTGTTGTGTATTTGAGTTACTTCATTACCTATCAACCGGTAATATTCCAAATCTGCCTGATTTTGTTTAAAGTAAAAATACACAAACTCGCTTAGGAAAGATCTTGCCTCTTCTACATTCCATTCAAATTCTTTTAAGCCTGCATGTTTATCTTTCCCTCTATTAAGATAGCCGCGAATCCGTTCAAACATTGTAGTATTTTACCTCTTTGGAGATTGTTTCTTGCGTCTGGCTCTTCCACCAGTTCCAACCTTGCGTCTTTCTCTAATTCTTGGATCACTTGATAGTAATCCTGCTTTTTTAAGTGGAGTTCTATATTTGTCTGGTTTTATTTTAGAAAGTGCTCTTGATAATCCAAGTACAAATGCATCAAGCTGACCATTCTTTCCTCCACCTACTACTTTTGCAGTAGCATAATACTTACCCTCAACTTCCAAAATTTCAAATGGTTTATTCCAATAATGTCTTGCCACATCTCCCTCAAAGTACTTTCCAATAACCATACCATTTACCATATTATCCCCTGATCCTCTAAACACTCTGACTCTTGCAGAAGACTCTCTTCGTCTTCCTACTGCATATGAATAGTTTTTCTTTTGATTAGTTGCCATATTTATTTAGTTGCCTCTTTTTGTTTAAACTTGTCTTGATAAGGATTTCTTTCTCCTACTAAAACAAATAATCTTGTCATTCTTTTATCTCTTAACCTGTTTTCAGGTAGCATTCTTTTTACTGCCAATCCAACTATTCTTTCTGGATGTTCTTTAAGCATTCTTTCATA
Source organism: Patescibacteria group bacterium (assembly GCA_036381415.1). Classification (GTDB taxonomy): domain Bacteria; phylum Patescibacteriota; class Microgenomatia; order UBA8517; family UBA8517; genus DASVCV01. The sequence continues at coordinate 115,110 of DASVCV010000002.1, read as the reverse complement.
TGATACTTCCTTAAATCCTCCAGGATATCCAGAATGGCTGTAGTATTTCTTTTGACTTGCTTTGTTTCCAGTTACTCTTACTTTCTCACAATTAATAACTACAACATTATCTCCCATATCAGCCTGTGGTGCATAATTGACTTTATGCTTTCCCATAAGAATATGGGCAATTTGGGTTGATATTCTTCCCAATACCTGATCTTTGGCATCTACTAGATGCCACTGCCTTGTAATTTTTCTTGGTTGTATAGTTTTCATATTACTTTTTCTTTGTAACCTCTTTCTCTACTTTTACTTTTTTCTCTGTTTTCTTTTGGGCAGGTGTTGACCATTCTAGTCTTACCATAGCTGCACTATCACCCTTCCTAGGTGGAAGTGCGCTAATTCTGGTAAAACCTGACTTTCTGCCTTCAGCAACACTTTTTAACTCAGTAAATAACTTGTTAACAGTAACTTTGTCATTTGCTAAAGTTGCAAGTACTTGCTTGCGGCTAGCCAAGTCATTCCTCTTTACCTTTTTCATAATCTTATCTATATCAGCTTGCACTGATTTAGCTTTTGCATAAGTTGTGATGATTTTGCCATCAATAACTATAGCTCTAATTAAAGATCTGAAAAGTGCTCGCCTTGCACCTTGTGCTCGGCTTAATTTCTTTCCGTAAACTTTTTTAAGCATTGAAATTAACTCCTTTCTCAGCCAAAGCTACCTTAATAACTTTAAGAGACTTTTCTCCAAGGTTTCTAACCTTGATTAAATCTTCTCTCTTAGCTGTAGTAAGCTTTTCGACTGTGTCAAAACCTGCTTTGATTAAAGCATTGGCAACACGAGTAGGAAGTCCTATTTCTTCAACTGAAAGTTTTCCAGCAGAACCTAAATCATCCTTAACAGCAGGTGCACTAGCTTTTACAACCTTTTTAGGATTAACTATTTGGTTGAAATATGAAAGAAGGATTTGTGCTCCTTTTTCAAGTGCCTGGTTAGGTGTGATAGTTCCGTCTGTCCAAACTTCAACAGTTAATTTGTCGTAATTGGTAAGTCTACCAACACGAGTTTCTTCTCTCTTGTAATTCACACGAAGAACTGGTGAAAAAGTAGCGTCTAATGGGATTATCCCAACACCTTCTTTTTCTCTTTCCTCAAATGGTGAATAACCAACTCCTACCTCTACTTCCATCTCTGCTTCAAGTTTTGCTCCTTTGGCCAAATTTGCCAGAACTAGTTCTGGATTGGCAATTTTGACATTAGCTGGAGTTTTAATATCTCCTGCTTTAACTTCTCCTGCACGGGCAACTGATAGATTAAGCTTTACTGATTTATCACCAGTGTAGGCTATTCTAACTTTCTTTAAGTTAAGAAGAAAATCTAAAACATCCTCTTTCATCCCTTTAAGGGTTGAAAATTGGTGTTTGACTCCTGAAATCCTAACTTTAGTTATAGCTGCTCCTGGAAGGGAAGAAAGAAGTACTCTTCTTAATGCCACTCCAAGTGTATCTCCATAACCAGCCTCAAGCGGAGAAATTACAAAAGATGCGTAATTTCCCTTTGATTTTTCTTGTTGTACTTCGAACATTGGATCCATCTATATCACCTCCTTTAATTTACCTTGAGTAAAACTCAATTATATCCTGATCTGAAATTGGTTCAACTACATCTTCTCTTGACGGTATTCTAGCAACTTTTCCAGCAGGTCCTTTTCTAACTAGCCAAGCTGGGGTTTTCTTTTCCTTACTTTCAAGTAGTTTCTTAACTGATGCAATAGAAGTAGCCTTTGTATCAAGTGTTACAGTATCTGACACTCTTACCTCATATGAAGGAATATTCACTTTCTTTCCATTTACAAATACATGTCTATGAGAAACTAGTTGCCTTGCTTGTGGTCTAGTTGCTGCAAATCCAAGCCTAAAAACTACATTGTCTAGTCTGGTCTCAAGAAGTGAGAACAACTTGTTAACAGTATTTCCTTTTGTCTTTAATGCCTTGTCAACATACTTCCTAAACTGTGCTTCCATTAATCCATACATCCTTTTTACTTTCTGTTTTTCCCTCAATTGTCTTCCATATTGAGAAGGCTGCCTGGTTTGACCTTTTGGTCCATGAACTCCAGGTGCAACATTAAGACGTGTAAGCTTTGCCCCTTTTGAGAAAAGGTCAAATCCTTCACGTCTACTTAATCTGTCTTTAGGTCCTGTATATCTTGCCATAATTTTTTTCTAATTAAACTCTTCTTTTCTTCTTTGGGCGGGGTCCATCATGTGGCATTGGTGTCACATCTGCAATCATGGAAATCTTTAGTCCTGCTGCTTTAATTGCTCTTAATGCTGCATCTCTTCCTGGTCCAGGTCCCTTAATAAAAACTTCCACTTCTTTTAAGTCTGATTTTTCTTTTGCCACTTTTATGACTTCCTCAACAGCACTTGTTGCAGCAAATGGTGTTGCTTTCCTTGTTCCTTTAAAACCAACTTTTCCAGAACTTCCCCAAGAAATAGTTCTTCCTTCCTCATCAGTAACTGTCACTAAAGTATTGTTAAAGCTAGCTAAAACATATACTTTTCCGTTTGTAACTTCAGATTTCTTTGCCATTTTGATTTACCTTAAGCTTTCGCTTATTTCTTCTCCTCCTCTTTCTTGTTTGCTGTCATCTTAGTCAACATCTCTTTCTTAAATGCTCCTACTGTCTTTCTCTTTCCTCGTTTTGTACGTGCATTTGTTCTGGTTCTTTGTCCTCTAGCTGGAAGTCCTCTAGAGTGTCTCATACCACGATATGAAGAAATATCTCTTAATCTTTGTATGTCTCCTCTTACCTTTCTTGCCAAATCTCCCTCTATTGGATATTCCTCTACCTTGCTTGCCAAGGTACTTAAATCCTCTCCAGTTAAATCTGAAACCCTTTTAGAAGGATTCATTTGTAATTCTGCCAAAACTTTTTCAGCTAAAGACCAGCCTATCCCTTTTATGCGGGTTAAGGCAAAATCTACCCTCCAATTGTCTTGTAATTCTACTCCTGAAATACGTGCCATTTTAATTATTTACCCTTGCCTCTGTTTGTGTTTTGGGTTCTTGCAAACCACAAATAAAACGCCTCGTCTTTTGACTATTTTGCAATCCCTACACATTGGTTTTATAGATGATCTAACTTTCATAGTATTTATATTTTATAAACTATTCTTCCTCGATCCCTATCATATGGTGTCATTTCCACTCTTACTTTATCCCCAGGCAATATTCTTATAAAATTCCTTCTCATTCTTCCCGTTAAGGTTGCCAAAACCACTCTTCCATCGCTTAGCGTTACCTTAAACATAGTATTCGGTAAGGCTTCTGTAACTTGTCCCTCAATAATCTGGTTTTTGCTATCCTTCATTCTTTGTCTATCAAGCCGTCAACACAATAGGACCGTGGCCAGTAATAGCTACGGTCTCTTCGAAAAGTCCAGCTATTTTACCATCCCTCGTGCGTAATGTCCACCCATCCTTATCCATGGTGATTTCACCCTGTCCTGCGGTATACATTACCTCAACTGCCAAGACCATTCCCTTCTTTAGAACCACCCTTTCATCAGGGCTCCCAGACACAAAATTAGGTATGGAAGGGGCTTCATGTAGCTCCCTGCCTACTCCATGCCCTGTAAGCGATTTTATGGGCTTAAGACCGGCCTTTTTAAGTGATTCCTCAATAGCTTCTGAGATGTCTCCCACAGTACGTCCTTCCTTTACCACTTTTATGCCTGCATTATCAGCCCTTTTCCCTGCTTCCAGGAAAAACTGCTTTTGGCTATCCATTTTACCTACAACCACGGTTAGAGCTGTGTCAGTATGGAACCCCTTGTAGTAAACCCCTAGGTCAACACTAACCACATCCCCTTCCTTAAAAACCACATCTTTTCTAGGAATGCCGTGTACCACTCCGTCGTTAACATTAATACAAGTTGACCAGCTATATCCAGGAACCTTTTTAAAAGAAGACTCCGCTCCTTGTGCCTCAATCATGTCTGTCACAAACTCTTCCACATCATATGCACTTGCCCCTGCAACCACTTTTTTGGCAGCAGCCTTTTTAACCTTTGCCAAAATAGCTCCTCCTTCTTTCATCATGATCATTTCCTGCTCTGTTTTTAAATGGATTTTATCTGTCATTTTTCATTTCCTCCACAATCTTTGCCAATTCTTCCTTTATTTCATCAATTGGCCTTTCTCCATTAACCTCAACCACTTTGCTGTCTTCTTTTAACTTAGCAATTAAAGGTACAGTAAGTTCATCATAAATCTGAAGCCTTCTTTCTATTGCCTCAGGTTTATCATCCTCTCTTTGTATAAGACTTTTAACATTAACTCCATCAGGTGGTAAATCTGTTATAAGATTATAAATTTTCCCCGTTGCAGGATCCTGCCTTCTTGCAGACAAGCGTCTTACGGTTTCTTCAGGTCTTATTTTAAGAACAAATGCCAAATCAAGTTTTACTCCTTTGTCAGTTAGCCATTTTCTAAAAAACTCATATTGCTCGCTAGTTCTTGGAAATCCATCAAAAATAATATTGTCATAACTTCCTTTTGCATCAAAAAATGCTTGTATATATGAAGACATCTCACGGTCTGGAACCAATTTACCAAAATCAATTATATTTCGTACAACCTCATTTGTTTTGGCCAAGTCCCTTAAAAAGGCCCCGCTTTCAAAATAGAAAAATCCAAATTTATCAGCCAGAAGTCTTGCCTGAGTTCCCTTACCTGACCCTTGAGGACCCAACATTAAAATATTCATATTTAGATTAAAGCTTCTTTTTTATTGCAAGAAGCCTTCATACCTCCTCATTACAAGCTGGGCTTCCAAATCCCTAACTGCCTCCAAAATAACAGAAACCACAATAAGCACTCCTGTTCCTCCAATAACTAAATTAGGAATTCCTACAAATGTTTGTATCAAAGAGGGAAGTATAGCAACAAATCCCAAAAAGAGAGCTCCAAACAAAGTAATTCTAGAAAGTACAAATGAAATATATTTAGTTGTCTGTGTTCCTGGTCTTACTCCTGGGACAAATCCTCCATGTTTTTGAAGTCTGTCTGAAATTTTTTCTGGATTAAAAACAACTGTTGTATAAAAATAAGTAAACCCAACTACTAAGAAAAAGTAGACCAAGTTATAGACCAATGATTGAGGATTAAAAAGTGCAACAATTTGTAAGGCAACTTTAGCAACTTCTGGATTATTAATTGATCCAGCAAACTGTCCAATTAAGGATGGAAGAAGAACTAAAGAAACAGCAAAAATAATAGGTATCACTCCTGCTTGGTTAAGCCTTAAAGGAATATATGATGCAGATATCATTTTCCCCTCTCTATTTCTTCTTGCATAGTGAATTGGTATTTGCCGCATAGCATCATTAATAAATACAACTAGTCCAATAATAGCTAGTGCCACAACTACAAATATTGCAGTTTTCCCAATCATTTCAGGGCTCAAAAACTGATTAATTGAAGAAGAAATTGCAACAGGAAGTCTTGAAACTATTCCTGCAAAAATCAAAAATGAAACTCCATTAGTAACTCCATATTCAGTAATTAATTCTCCAAGCCATACAGCAAACATAGTTCCTGCTGCCATGGTTAAAAGAAATGCAACTAATTCTAAAGGAGTAAGGGTAGTAATAAGTCCGCGTCCTCTAAGCAAAAAATACATTCCCATTCCCTGAAGAGCAGCAAGCGGAACTGTTAAAAACCTTGTATATTGATTGATCTTTTCTTGTCCCAATTCTCCTTCTTCCTGAAGTGCCTCCAAAGATGGAACCACAAAAGTAAGTAATTGCAAAATAATAGAAGCATTAATGTAAGGGTTTAGCCCTAAAGCCATTATTGAAAAATTAGCTAAAGTTCCTCCTGAAAAAACATCAAGGAGTGAAAGAAGTGGACTTCCAGCAAAAATAGCTCCCAATGCTTTTCTGTCTACCCCTGCAACTGGAATGTGTGCGGCCAGCCTAAAAACAACCAAGATTAAAGCTGTTATTAAAATCTTTTTTCTAACAGGTTCACTTTTTACGCTTCTGACAAAAAACCGGGCAATATCAGAAAGTACCTTCATGTCTTAAACTATTTTTCCTCCCAGTTTCTCAACCTTTTTGGCAGCAGACTTCGAAATAGGAAGACTAATTGTAAGTTTTTTACCAAGTTTTCCATTTCCTAAAATCTTTACTCCATACTTTAAAGCATCATCCTCTCTAACAATTCCATTTTTAACTAATGAGGAAACATCAACTTTTGCTCCATCCGAAAGTAAATTAAGAACTTCCAAATTAATCGCAATTGGTTTTGCCTTCCCTTTAAATTTATCTTTTCCTCTCTGGAAGGGAAGTCTTCTTAAAATAGACTTCTTGACTTTAAATCCTTCAAAAAGAATGTGTAGATCTTTTCTTGCTTTTTGTCCCTTTTGCCCACGTCCGCTTGCGTGTGATCCTTTTCCACTTCCTCCACCACGGCCCACTCTCTTTGCTCTTCTTCTTGTTACTTTTGGTAATGATCTAACTGCCATTTTACTTTCCTTCCTTTTTAGCCTTCATCTCTGAAATTGTCTTTAATGCTTCTACTGTAGCATATACGTTTGAAATTTTGTTCTTTGTTCCCAAAATCTTTCCAGACACATCTTTTACTCCAGCTGCATCCATTACAACTCTGATTGGTCCACCCGCAATAATTCCAGTTCCAGGAGGAGCTGGTTTTAATAATATCTTTGCAGCACTAAATTTCTCTCTTACCTCAAAAGGAATTGTTGTTCCTCTAAGAGGTACCTCAATCATGCGTCTTTTTGCAAATGCCACTGCTTTTTGTATTGCACTTCTTACATCCTTTGCCTTAGACAATCCTACTCCAACTTTTCCCTTTTTATCTCCCACAACTACAAGAGCTGAAAATCTCATTTGATTTCCTCCCTTTGTTTTCTTTGAAATTCTATTTATTGCAACAACTGTCTCACTAAACTCTTTTTGTTCAAAGCCTCTGTAATTATTGGGGTTGTTATTTTTCATATTAATTCTAGATTTTTTTTAAAGATCTAATCCTTTCTCTCTTAACCCATCAGCAACCTTTTTAACATTCCCATGATATTTATATCCTCCTCTATCAAAAACCAATTTCTTAACTTTTGCCTTTAATGCCTTTTCTCCCAATTCCTGTCCAACCTTAGCTGCATCCTTTCCTTTAGCATGTGCCAAAGTCACTCCCTTTTCATCATTAATTATCTGTGCATATATAAATTTATTAGATCTAAACACAGAAACTCTTGGTCTCTCAACAGTTCCAGAAACTCTTGATCTAATTCTTCTTTTTCTAGCAATATGTTTTTTTAATGTTGTTCTGCTCATGCTGCTCCTGTCTTTGCTGCCTGCTTACCAGGTTTCAACTTCAACTGCTCTCCTTCATATCTGACACCTTTTCCTTTGTATGGATCTGGTGGACGGCTGGCTCTAACTAATGCTGCAACCTGTCCAACTTTATCTTTATCCATTCCTTCTACTTTAACCTTAAGCTTCTCTACACTAAATTTAATTCCCTCAGGTGCATTAATAATTACTGGATGAGAAAATCCTACTGTTAAGTGTAAATTATTATCTTTTACTTCAGCTCTATATCCAGTTCCAACTAGCTCAAGTGTTTTTGTCCAACCTTCACTTACTCCTTTAATCATATTAGTTACATGTGACCTAATTGTTCCTTTTATGGCCTCACTAAATTTAGTATCTCCCTTAGATTCAATCACAACTTCTTTCTCACCCATCTTAATACTTACTCCTTTAGGTAAAACTCTTGTCAAGGTTCCTTTTGGCCCACTAATAGTTAGAGTATTAGATTGATCTTCAATCTTTACTCCTTCTGGCACTGAAACTGGTAGTCTTCCAAATCTTCCCATTTACCAAACCTCCGCAATTACTTCTCCACCAACACCTCTTTTTACTGCTTTCTTAGAAGAAAGTAGCCCAAGTGGTGTAGAAAGTATCAAAATTGATGCCCCTGGTTTTCTTTTCTTCAAATCATCTAATTTCATATAAATTCTTAGCCCTGGTTTAGAAACAAGTTTTAAATTAATTAAAAGTGGTTCTTTTTTGTGGAACTTAAGTATTACCTTAACTTCTCCATCCTTTGTCTCCACTTTTTCAGCATATCCTTCAGCCTTTAAAACTCCTGCTAGTTCCTTTACAAGTTTTGTTTCAGGAGTTGTAACCTCTCTCAAATTTGCTCTTGCAGCATTTTTAAATCTAATTAAAAAATCACCAACAGGATAACCTACCATTACCAGCTTGCCTTTCTAACACCAGGAATTTCTCCTTTGTGTGCATACTCTCTAAAACACAATCTGCACAAACCAAATTTTCTCATATAACCTCTCGGCCTGCCGCAAAGCCTGCAACGGCTTCTATGACGACCTTTATATCTTAGTTTTTTGTCCTCTCTTACTTCTTTTGCTGTTGTTGCCATATTTTTCTCCTTTATTCCTTCTTTTCAAAAGGCATTCCAATCATATCTAATAACTTTCTTGCTTCTTTCTCATTTTTTGCTGAGGTGACAATTGTAACCTCAAGACCCCTTGGCTTGTCAATCTTTGTAATATCAATCTCAGGAAAAACAGTGTTCTCTGCAAATCCCAAAGTATAGTTTCCAAATTTATCAAATCCCTTAGTTCCTATTCCTCTAAAATCACGAAGTCTAGGTAAAACTATTGAAATTACTTTCTCCAAAAATGCATACATTTTTTTACCTCTTAAAGTAACAGTAAGTCCTACTGGCTGTCCTTCTCTTAAGTTAAATCCTGCAATTGAGGTTTTTGCTTTTGTAACTTTAGGCTTTTGTCCAGTAATTGCACCAACCCCCTCTGCAACTTTTGCAAAAACATCTTTGTTTTTATATGTATCTCCAGTTCCCATATTAATAACCACTTTGGTAATTTTAGGGATTGCCATTACATTTTTAATGTTTAATTCCTTTGCCAAATTAACTTTTACTTCTTTTTCGTATTTTTCTTGTAAACCCATTACTTCTTTCCTTTCTTTGCTGCCTTCGCCTTTAGATCCATTTGCTTTCCACATTTCTTGCAAATTCTCTGCTTTTTGCCTTCCACTTCTTTAAATCCAACTCTTGTCTGCTTTTTGCAGTTAGGACAAATTACTGCAATTTTAGATACTGCAAGTGGACGGGGTATATCAAAAACTCCGCCCTTGCCATCAATTGTCATTGCTGGCTTCACATGTTTTTTGAAAAGATTTACTCCTGGCACTAAAACTTTCTCTTCCTTAGGAAAAATTTTCTCTATTTTTCCCTCTTTGCCTTTATCTTTTCCTAAAACTATTTTTACACTGTCTCCAATTTTTAATTTATACATATTTAAACTACCTCTCTAGCTAAAGATGCTATTTTTGTATAACCTGCTTCTTTTACTTCTCTTGCAACTGGTCCTAAAACTCTGGTTCCACGAGGCAATCCCTGTTTATCTATGACAACTCCAGCATTATCATCAAATCTGACATATGTTCCATCTTTTCTTCTCACTTCTTTTCTTGTCCTTACAATTACAACATTTACCTTCTCACGATCTGTAACAATTCCTGCAGAATCAGCTCCTCTTACAACACATTTAACAACCTGCCCAATAGTTGCTTTCTTTCCAATTTTTGTTGAAAGTCCCATAACCATAAGGATCTTTGCTCCTGAATTATCTGCTGGTTTCAACATGCTTCTTAGCTGTATCATTTTTCCTTCCCTTCTGCTTTCTTTTCCTCTACCTTAACAATTACCCATTTCTTCATTTTGCTGACTGGTTTTGTTGCAACAAAGTGAACTATATCTCCAACCTCTGCTCCAAACTCATCATGAACCATATATTTCTTAGTTCTTTTAAGTCTTTTCTTGTAAAGAGGATGCACAAAAACTCTCTCCACCATTACACTGGCTGTTTTTGCATTCTTTGTATTTTCAACTACTCCTGTAAATATTTTCATATGTTTTTACTTTCCTTTCTTTACCTTCTCTTCCTTTTTGTCATCTTTACTAGCCAAACTTTCTTTATTAGAAAGTACTCCCATTATTTGTACAATTTCTAACCTTAGATTCCTGGCTTTTTTCAAATTATTCTCTCTTCCCACTTTAACTTTTCCATATACTTCTCCCACTTCTCTTCTTTTCTGATTTAGCATTTTAACTAACTCAGAATTGCTTTTTTCCTTCAAATCTTTTAAATCCTTTTTCTTCACAGCATTTCCTCCTTCACAACCATCTTGCTTCTAAAAGGCAGTTTGTTTCCTGCTTTTATCAAAGCATCTTGTGCCAATTCTCTTGAAACTCCTGCTATTTCTAGAATAACCCGTCCCGGTGTTACTACTGAAACATAGTGAGAAACATCTCCTTTTCCTCCACCCATACGCTGTCCCGCACCTCTTGCACTCACTGGTTTATCAGGAAATACTCTAATCCAAACTCTTCCTTTTCTCTTTAAATCATTTGTAACCGTGCGTCTGGCTGCCTCCAACTGATTTGCTGTTAACCAACCTCTTCCTAGTGCCTTAAGTCCAAATTCACCAAATGCCAAACTTGTTCCGCGGGTTGCAAGTCCCTTTCTTCTTCCTCTAAAATCTTTTCTGTATTTTCTTCTTTTTGGCTGTAGCATAGTTTACTCCTTCTCCTTATAAATCCAAACCTTTACCCCAACATATCCTCTAATTCCATTTGCAGGCACCTGTGCATAATCTATGTTTGCCCTTAATGTCTGAGTAGGGATTGAACCTTTGTGATAAACCTCACTTCTTGCAATATCAGCTCCTCCAATACGTCCTGCAAGCACAATCTTTATTCCATCTGCTCCAGATGTCATAACTCTTTCCATTGTCTTCATAACAGTTCTTCTGTGAGGCATGCGTCTTTCCAAGTCTCCTGCAATTCTACTTGCAACTAAGTGTGCTGAAATTTCTGGATTTTTGACTTCTTGTACATGTAAATCAATCTTTATATTTCCAAGTTTCTTTCCTCTTACTCCACGAATTATCTCCATTACAAGTTTTTTAACTTCCTCAATTCCTGTTCCGCCGCGCCCGATTACAACTCCAGGTCTTGAAACAGTAAGTGTTATTACCATGCTCTTGGGCAATCTTTCAATTTCAACAGTTACCACTCCAGCAAGCTTTAATTTCTCCATTAAAGTCTTTCTGATTTTTATATCTTCCAAAAGTAAATCCTTGTAAGTTCCATTGTCAACAAACCACCTAGACTTCCAAGGCATAAACTTTCCTACTCTAAAACCTATTGGATTAATTTTCTGTCCCATTTACTTTTTTCCTTTCTTTACTACTGCCTTAACTTTTTTTGTTTCTTTCTTTACTTCTTTTTTCTCAACTTTCTCATCTTTGGTTGTTAAAACTACTCTAATATGACTCATTCTTTTCTTGTAAGGATGAAACATTCCACGAGATCTTGGTCTGCCCCTTTTAAGTCTTGGTCCTTCTCCTATCTGTATCTCTTTAAAAATAAGTTCACTTTCTTTTGCTCCCTGCATTTTGGCATTTGCAATAGCAGCCTTGATTACTTTTGCCAAAGGCTCTGCAGCTCTTCTTGAAACAAAAGGCAACCTCTCAACAGCATCCATGGGCCTCATAGCTTTTATTGCATAGCTAACATACCTAATTTTCTTAGGGCTCATTACTACAAATTTTTGTGTTGCTCTATAATCCATATTTTTTTTCTTAGGTTTTACCAATTCTTGGCCAAGACCGTTAGGTCTTATCCATTGTTCTCTTTACAATTTGACCGTGTCCTCTAAATGTTCTGGTTGGGGCAAACTCCCCAAGTCTATGTCCTACCATATCTTCTGTTACAAATACTTCAATAAAAGTTCGGCCATTGTGAACTGCAAAATACTTTCCCACAAACTCAGGGGGAATCTGGCATGCCCTACTCCAGGTTTTAATAGCATTGCCTTTTACTCCCATGCCGCCATTTACCTTTTTTACAAGGCGTTCATCTACATATGGTCCTTTTTTATTTGATCTAGACATGCTTTCCTTTCTTTCTGCCTGTTACTATTAAATGATTAGAATACTTCTTTCTTGATCTGGTCTTTCCAACTGCTGGCTTACCCCAAGGTGTTTTAGGATATTTCATTCCAACTGAACTTCTTCCTTCTCCACCTCCATGAGGATGTGCATTTGGATGCATTGCAACTCCTCTTACCGTTGGCCTTATTCCCATTCTTCTTCTGGCTCCTGCTGTTTTTACTTTCCTGTTTCTAAAATCAACATTTCCTACTTGTCCAATAGTTGCATATGAATCTGGGCTAAAACGCCTGATTTCTCCAGATGGCATTTTAACCAAAACATATTTTTCCTCTTTACCTTGTACTAAAGCAACTGATCCTGCTCCTCTTACAATCTGTCCACCATGTCCTGGCTTTACTTCAATATTGTGAACTGCCATTCCAATAGGAAGTTTAGACAAGGGAAGTGAGTTTCCTACTTCAATTGGTGCATTATCTCCAGATACTACTTTTTGTCCCTCTTTTAGCCCAACAGGAGCTAGTATATATCTTCTATCCCCATCTTTGTAAGAGATAAGTGCGATTTGAGCATTTCTGTTTGGATCAACTTCAACTCCCAAAACTGTTCCAACAACATCCTTTTTATCTCTCTTGAAATCAATTTCTCTTAAAAATCTCTTGTTGCGTCCACCTTGGTGTCTAATAGTTACAACACCATTTGACCTTCCAGATTTTTTAGATAATATCATTTTTAGTTTTCGCATTATTTCCCTTTTCCTTTCTTCTTTCCTTTTTCTTCAGTAAATAAATCAATCTTTTCATCTCCTGTTAACCTAACTACTGCTTTTTTACCCCCTACTACCTTTTGTATTCTTCCTCTTATGTTCTTTTTAGTCCCTGCCTTAAAACTAACAGTCCTTACTTCCCTCACAGTTACTCCAAAAAAAGAACTAATTGCTCTTTTAATCTCTGGCTTTGTAAGTCCCATAGGTACCCAGAAAGTAAATTTACCGTCAGCTGCATCCTTCATGCTTTTTTCTGTAATTACTGGTATAAATTTCATTATTTTTTAATCTCCTTTTTAGCTACTTCTTTTCCAAACACATCTTTATCTATAATTATTGTTCCTCCCAAAAACACTTCATATGCATTCAAATTTCTAAAAGGCACTGTATTTGAATTTTTAATATTCTTAAATGCTCTACTAACTCCCTTTTTTCCATCCTCTACAACAAAAGTAACTCGTCTGTTTCCCTCTTTAACAATTTTATCTATAAGTCCCTGGGCTTCCTTTGTCTTTTTAATATTAGTTAATCCTGCTACCACCGCTACCTTTCCTTCTCTTGCCTTCATAGTTAAAGCAACTTTTAATGCTTTTTGCCTTAAAGCTTGTGGCAAAACAAGTTCACGTTTTAATGGCTGTGGGCCATGAGCTATTCCTCCACCTACAAAAATAGGTGCTGACCTTGCTCCATGTCTTGCTCCACCTGTTCCCTTTTGCTTGTACCACTTTTTGGTTGTTCTATTTATCTCACTTCTTGTTTTAGTATCTCTAAGTCCAGTATGTGCTCTTGCCCTATATACATGTACTGCCTGCGCCAAAAGCGGCATATTAGGCTTACTTTCTATCTCTTTAGGTAAGCTAAATGGTGCAAGCTTTGTTCCTTTAGCTGAAAACGAATCAACCTTAAGCATTTTGTTCCTTTCTTTCATTTAAGCGTTTAATTATTACTAAACTTCCTGGTCTTCCTGGAATAGGACCTGAAACTCCCACCTCATTTTTCTCTGCATCAACTTCAACTACTTTTAAGTTTTTAACAGTTACCGTCTCATGTCCCATGCGTCCACCCATGTGCTTTCCTTTATAAACTCTTCCTGGAGTTGTTCCCTGTCCAATAGTTCCTGGAGCTCTTTGTCTGTCAGACTGTCCATGAGTTTTAGGTCCTCCTGCAAAGCGCCATCTTTTAACTACCCCAGCAAAACCTTTTCCTTTAGAAATTCCTGTAACACTTACAATATCTCCGGCAACAAAAATGTCGGAGACTTTTACTTGATCTCCGACCTTAAATTCTGGTTTTTCATTTAGTCTTACTTCGCGAGTATACCTTGGAGCTGTTTTTCCTTTAATAACTTCTTTGAAGTGGCCCTGCATTGGCTTAGTGGTGTTTTTGAGTTTCTTCTCTCCAAATCCAAGTTGTACTGCCCAATATCCATCTTTGTCGTCGCTTTTAATTTGTGTGACAACACAAGGTCCTGCCACAATCTGTGTGACAGGGATACGAGAGCCTTCTTTAAATGTTTGGCTCATTTTTACTTTAGAACCAAGTATCGTATTTATCATATGTTTAATGACAAGCCATGCTTATCACTTATAATTCGTAAGGTTTTTTAAGCCAATAAAAAAGGTGCCATCAGGCACCCCTAATCAGGCGCTTGAGCTCACTCCGAGGTTATTAGTTTAAAATCACCTCCACGATGGGCCAATTATACCAGAGCCAATCTAGCCTTGCAAGCAAGCTCAAATTTAGGCTTGCAAAACCACCCCAAAATCCTTTAAAATCCTCTTTATGTCTAAAGAAACTGTCTCTACAAAAGAGTTTTTAATAAAGGGAATGCTAGCTACCTTAGAAAGCATGGCTCAATTGCCTTTTGATACAAGTAACGAGCTGGATACTCAAGAAGTAGTCGTAACCCAAATTTTCTCTCCCAACACCTTACTTGTTCCTGAAAATCAAAGCTAAAAACTCCCTGTTTTTACCTTTTTCCCCAACAATCGGAGACTCAACCATTTTTTCCACTCTTCCACCAACAGACTCTATATCCTTTTTTGATTTTTCTATAACCTCATCTATTTTTTCATCCATCAATCTCCCTTTTCTTAAATATTCAGCCTCAGCCTCATAATGAGGTTTTATAAGAGAAATTATTGTCCCTCCTTCTTTTAGGTTTTTAAAAGCATTAGGAAGAATATTTCTTTGCTTTGTCCAAGAAGTATCAATGGTAATTAGATCAACTTTTTGAGGCAAATTAACGTGCATTGCATTAGTTCTTTCCATTACAACCACTCTCTCATCTTTCCTCAATTTGTAATCTAATACTCCATATCCAGTCTCAATTGCATAAACTTTCTTAGCCCCATTTTGAAGAAGACAATCAACAAACCCTCCAGTTGAAGAACCAAAATCAGCTATGACTAAATCCTTCACTGAAATTTTAAAGGAAGTTAATGCAAACTGGAGTTTCTCTCCTGCTCTAGATGCAAACATACTTAGCAATTCTACATCTTAACTTACCACATTTCCAAGCTGTTATAATCTATAAAAATCATGATTAAAAAAAATTTAAGTCCTTTCAAAATTTGTGTTTTAGCATTTTCATTTTTTGTAGTTATACTAACTAGCATTTCTCTTTACAAAATAATATCTACAACCACTCCAGATTTTAATGTTTTGTGGCATGCTGCAAGCTATCTTCCTACTTCTAATAATCCATATATGCACCCCGACATTTTTACAGGAGTAGGCTACCCCCCAAACACTCTTCTATTCTATCTGCCTCTAACAATTTTTAATTACCAACTTGCCCAAACAATTTTCATCTTACTAATCCTAATAACAATATTGGGATCAATTTATCTCTCATTAAAAATTAGCATAAAAAAATTTTCAATATGGGCCTTTCTTTTGATAACTTCTTTAGTACTCATATCCTTTCCTACAAAATTTACCCTTGGAATGGGGCAAAACAACTCCATATCCCTTTTTATGCTTCTTTCCTCTTTCTATTTTTACAAAAGAAAAAATTACAAGGTGGCAGGACTCATCTTAGGATTAACAATCAGCTTAAAAACAGTTTTTGGATTTTTCATTCTGTTTTTTATCCTAAAACAGGAGTGGAAAGTAATTCTATACTCTCTAATTCCGATAGCTGCCTCCACCTTTCTTGTTGCACTTGTCTCAAGATTTGACCTTTATGAATACTATCTAAAAGTAGTAATCCCACCCCTTCTAGAAGTATCAGGAAGAGAAATTTACTACAACCAAGGCATTACAGGTTTCATATCTAGGCTCTTAACCGACTCCTCCTTACGTAAATTTGTAAGTTTAGCAATATCTTTTATTATCACCTTAACTATATCTGTCTTTACTCTTAAAAAGAAAAATATAGATCTAACATTCTCACTTTTTGTAATCTCTTTGCCCCTTATTGACTCTCTATCCTGGCAGCACCACTTTATATGGCTTTTGTTTCCATTTATTATTCTTGCCTCTTACTCATTAAAACAAAAAAAATTCCTGACTTTAATGCTAATAGGAATTGCCTATCTATTTGTAAGTTGGAATTTTAAAAATCCTAATATGTTTGAAAACTTTCCAATATCTTTAGTGTTATCAAATACCTTTTATGGAGCTGTTATCTTGTTTCTAGTTAATATTTATCTATTAAGACTAAATAAAACTACATCTTAATTTCTATGGAGACTCCTGCTGGGAGATCCAAATTTGAAAGTGAATCAATTGTTCTATCTGATGGATCCAAAATATCAATTAATCTTTTGTGCACCAAAATTTCAAAATGTTCTTGTGCATCTTTATCAGTAAAAGGAGATTTCTTTACAGCAAGAATTGTTCTTTTAGTAGGTAAGGGGATTGGTCCGACAATTTTAGCACCAGTAGCTATGGCTGTTTCAAGTATTTTTGTTGCAGCCTCATCTATAACCCTATGGTCATAGCTTTTGAGTTTAACTCTTAGTCTTCCTGCTGGCATTTTGTCGGTTAAAGTGCGATTGCCTGAAATTAGGCGGTTATCTTGGTGATTACTCCAGCTCCAACTGTTTTACCACCTTCACGAATTGCAAATCTTTGTCCTTCTTCAAGAGCAACTGGAACTATTAATTTAATCTTCATCTTTGCACTATCTCCAGGCATTACCATTTCAATTCCTTCTGGAAGAGTTACTTCTCCAGTTATATCAGCTGTTCTAATGAAAAATTGTGGTTTGTATCCAGTGAAAAATGGAGTGTGGCGTCCACCTTCCTCTTTTGAGAGGATATAAACTTCAGCATCAAAAGCAGTGTGAGGTGTAACTGATCCTGGCTTAACAAGTACTTGTCCGCGTTCTACATCATCTTTTTCAACTCCTCTTAAAAGTACTCCAACATTGTCTCCTGCCATTGTCTCATCAAGAGTTTTTCTAAACATTTCAAGTCCAGTAACAACTGTTTTCTTGGTAGCAGTAAGTCCGACAATTTCAATTTCCTCATTAACCTTAAGTTGTCCTCTTTCAACTCTACCTGTAACTACTGTTCCGCGTCCTTTAATTGAGAAGACATCTTCAACTGGCATCAAGAATGGCTTATCTGTCTCACGCTTTGGATCAGGAATATAGCTGTCAACAGCATCCATCAATGCCATTATTTGCTTTTCAGCTTCAGCATCTCCCTCAAGAGCCTTAAGTGCTGATCCTCTAATAATAGGTACTTCATCTCCTGGGAATTCATATTTCTTAAGTAAGTCGCGAATCTCTTGTTCAACCAAATCAAGTATTTCAGCATCATCTACTGTGTCGCATTTGTTAAGGAAAACCACAAGTGCTGGAACATTTACCTGGCGAGCTAAAATAACGTGCTCTGTAGTTTGTGGCATTTTTCCATCAGCTGCTGAAACCACAAGTATCGCTCCATCCATTTGAGCTGCTCCTGTAATCATGTTCTTAATATAATCAGCATGTCCTGGAGCATCAATGTGTGCATAGTGTCTTTTTGCAGTTTCGTATTCAACGTGAGTAATATTAATTGTAACTCCTCTTTCTTTTTCTTCTGGAGCATTATCAATTTCGTCAAACTTATATGCTTTTGTTTTATTTCCTGGTTGTTTTGACAAAACAGTAGTAATTGCTGAAGTTAAAGTTGTCTTTCCATGATCAACGTGGCCAATAGTACCAATATTGACATGTGGTTTATTTCTTTCGTATTTTTGTTTTGTATCTCCTGCCATGTTATTTATTTTAAACTAATCTTGTCCTTTTGACAAATAAAAGAGGGCTTACGCCCTGCAGTTATAGGTAGTATATAGGCTCATCTTTTGCCTGTCAAGAGTTAGACAGCTGCCTGGGCTTTTCCACTCTTTGCAACTATTTGCTCAGTAATATTCTTTGGTACTTCCTCATAATGGGATGGTTCAATGTACGCATTTGCTCTTCCCTGAGAAATTGATCTTAATGCAGTTGCATATCCTGATAATTCAGCAAGAGGTGCAGTTGCTTTAATAAAGGTAAGTCCACCTTTTTCTTCTGTTCCAAGTATTTGTGCACGCTTACTGGAAAGGCTTCCAATAATATCTCCCATAAATTCAGAAGGTGTTGAAACTTCAACTTGTACAATTGGCTCAAGTAAGACCATATCAGCTTTACGGGCCGCTGCTTCCACTGCCATGGAGCCTGCAATCTTAAATGCAATTTCACTAGAATCTACATCATGGTAAGATCCATCAAAAACTGTTACTGATACATCAACCAATGGAAATCCAGCTAATATTCCACCTTCCAGTTTCTCCTTAACTCCCTTTTCAATTGGAGCTATAAACTCCTGAGGAATTGCTCCTCCTTTTATAGCACTCTTAAACTCAAATCCTTCCCCTCTTCCTCTTGGCTCAATCCTAAGCCAACAGTGTCCATACTGTCCTCTACCTCCAGTTTGTCTAATATACTTTCCTTCTCCTTCTGCATTCTTCTTAATAGTTTCTTTGTAAGCAACCTGAGGAGCTCCAGTTGTTGCTACAACATTAAACTCTCTCTTCATACGGTCAACTAGAACTTCAAGTTGGAGTTCTCCCATTCCTGAAATAATTGTTTGCCCAGTTTCTGGATTACTCTTTACACGGAATGTTGGATCTTCATCAGATAATTTAGAAAGTGCAATTCCCATTTTCTCCTGATCACTCTTTGTTGCAGGTTCAATTGCAAGTGAAATAACAGGTTCTGGGAATGATATTGACTCAAGAACTATTGGGTGCTCTGGATCACACAAAGTATCTCCAGTTGTAGTATCTTTTACTCCCACACAAGCAACAATTTCTCCAGCAAATGCTGTATCAATTAATTCTCTTTGATCTGCATGAAGTAGCACTATCTTTCCAATTCTTTCATACTTTTGTTTTGTAGCATTGTAGATTCCCTGCCCTTTAGTAAGTTTTCCAGAATAAATTCTAAAATAAACCAAACGTCCTACATGAGGATCTGTCATTACCTTAAAAGCTAGTGCACAAAATGGTGCTTCTGGTTTTCTCTCTCTTTCTACCTTTTCACCTGTTTTTGGATTTACCCCACCAACATTAGGCAAATCAATAGGGGATGGAAGATACTCAACAACTGAATTTAAAAGAAGCTGCACTGTTGCGCTTCTATTATCTCCTCCCAATATTGGGAAAAACTTTCCTTTAATTACTCCAGCTCTAATTGCCTTCTTTATTTCAACTTCAGTTGGTTCCACCCCTTCCAAGTATTTATTTAGAAGTTCATCATCAAAATCTGCAATTGCTTCAATAAGCTGACCTCTCAATTCCTTAGCATGGTCAAGCATGTCAGATGGAATCTCTTCTTCAGTTAATTTATTGTCATCAACACTCTTATAAGTAAATGCCTTCATTTTTATTAGATCAACAACTCCATGAAGTTCATGTTCAAGTCCAATTGGCATTTGAATAGGAGCTGCATTTGCTCCCAGTCTTTCCCTAATTGATTTGATTGACCCTTCATAATCAGCACCAATCAAATTAAGTTTATTTAAAATGCAGATTCTTGGAACTTTATATTTATCAGCCTGTCTCCATACTGTTTCAGACTGAGACTCCACTCCAGTTCTTCCATCAAACACCATTACAGCTCCATCTAAAACTCGAAGTGAACGCTCCACCTCAGCAGTAAAATCAATGTGTCCAGGAGTATCAATAATATTAATTCTGTAGTGTCCATCATCTACTGAAGATTTTTCCTTTAAGTCCCAGAAGGTTGTAATTGCAGCAGAAACAATTGTAATTCCTCTTTCTCTTTCCTGCTCCATCCAGTCAGTAACTGTAGTTCCCTCATCAACTGAACCCCTTTTATATGTCTTTCCAGTTTCAAAAAGAATACGCTCAGTTGTAGTAGTCTTTCCTGCATCAATATGTGCAATAATCCCAATATTTCGGATTCTTTCCAATGGCACTTCACGGTCTTTAGTGACCGTCATTACCATTGCTGCTTTTTTCTTTACCTGTTGAGCCATATTAATATTCTACCTCTTTAGACAAAAAGTATCCCGCCTCACTGCGGGACAATTGAATTTTACCACATCTTTAAGCTGAAGCAAGTTACTCTCTACGACCAAGATTCATAAAAACAAGTTTTCCTTCAAAATCAATATTAAGCGTAATTGTTGTAGGAGAGGGACACGGGTCAGATGGAGGGAAAACTCCCAGTAATTCACGGCCAAATTTCACTTCTATCCACGCCTGAGAAGACTCTTTTTGTATTTCATCAATAACGTAGGAGGTCTCGCCATTCAGCCTCTGTACATTCGCAGCACCTTTACGCTCATATATATCTTGCGGTTTCCATTTATTATTTGAAGTAAGTTCACAACTCATGCTTTTAGTATAGGTAGCAAGAACATCAATTTCAACTCACCTATATGCAAAGCAAACCTACTGGACCTTAACAGGAGAACTCTTTAGTTTAAGTTGCTCTGTAGTTGGAGTCTTTGTTTGTTGTGGTTTAGTCTCTATGCTCTTTAAAAAGTTCATATAGATTCCTGAGTTAGCACTAAAATTCTTAACAGTTGAATTTACCAAATAACCATATGTCCCTAATAAAATAGCTAAGGCTGCAATTCCAACTATAAACATAGTTTTATTCACCTTAACTACATAAGTATTTGCAATTTGATCATGCCAGCTTCTTCTTTCTTTATCAATTAGTATCCAAATAAATCCTATCCAGAAAAGACTTGCAGAAATCATATATCCAATATGATTTCTAAAAAATGCTCTATAAAAATTAACCTTCTTGCCCTCTGGATTAACAATTCTTGTTCCAGTCAAAAGTTTTCCAATAGTTCCACCAAAACGTGATATCAAATAAGGATTAAAAAATGCAAAACCAATACTATAAAAGAAATCAATTATAAGAAAGGTTAAAAACCTGTTAGTAGCTTCTTCCATAGTAGAAGATGTAGAAACCCACAAAATTAAAGCCAATAACAAAAGCATGTGAATTAGCCAGTCTATTAAAAACCCTAAAATTCTAAACCAGAAAGATGCAATATTTTTCATTTTAGTTCCTCCTTCATTACTTTCCAGAAAAGTTGATTCCAATTTCCATAATTAAAAACAATCAAAAAGGCTCTAATTACAGAATTAGCAACAAAATAAAAAATAACAAGAACGACAATTCCAATTATTTGAAAAATATTTGGAAGATGAAAACTTCCTCCACTAAACATAGGAATAGCAAATAACAATGCAGGTAATCCCAAAATAATTAATAACACTAGCATTGATAAACACCCCACAGAACATCCAATTGCCGTGTTTATAATCCCCATTATAAGACTGTGCAAAAAATTACCCCTACTTAAACTTAATCCCTTTTTCCAAGCCACCCAAGGAGAATAATTCTTTAAAACTATTAATCTTTCTGCATATATTGAAATCATTGCAAATAAAACTACTAAAATAAATATTCCCAAAAATCCTATTATCCAAAGTGGAATCATCAATATCACTCCCACTACTGGAATAAATGCAAAGATAACTCCTAAAACAAAAAGTACAATTAGGGAACCAACCATTATTGCTAAAAACATCCCAATAGAAATAAGGTTGTAAATAAATAGTTTCTTTAAGCTTGCAATTCCGTGGCTCCCAAGGATTTTAAGATCAACTTTTTTATCTTTCTCAGCATCATCAAATCCTTTTATAAGAGCTCCTTTCGCCCAGCTTACAATAATCCAAGCAACTGCAACTGAAAAAAGAATAATAAGTATAAACCCAAGTACCAAAAGCACCCATGTTGCAACAGGAACAGACTTTAATAAGTTTCCTATAACATCTGTAAACTGACTGGAAGAAGTAGCACTATTTGTTCCCTTTTGTGCATTTGAAAAATTAGAATATAAATTTGTCCCACCTGCTCCTCCACCAAAAACTGCCAACACAATTCCAATTACCCAAAGCCACTTATTTTTTAAAGTAACTTCCCAAGATCTATTAATAATCTTTCCAAAATCAACAGATTTATTTGCCATTTTCTCTAGTTTATATGAAGTAAAAATAATTTTCCACTTAGAAGAATTTTTTTGAGTAAAAATAATATCTAAAAGTCAATAAAAAGCCGTGTTTACCACTTGAAGTGACTAAAAGCTTTATTGGCTTCTGCTGATCTTTCCATATCTGCCTTTTTCTTTACAGCTGCTCCTTCACCTTTAGCAGCATCCATTATCTCTGCTGCTAATTTCTCAGCATATGTTCTAAACTCACTATTTGATCTTTTCCTTGAATTTTCAACTAACCATCTGATTGCAAGGGATTCTCTTCTTACTCCTCTTACCTGCATTGGAACCTGATAAGCTGCTCCACCAATTCTTCTTGCTCTTACTTCCATTGTTGGTTTTATGTTCTCAAGAGCTTGTGCAAAAACAACCATTGGATCTTCTTTTGTTTTTTCTTTAATTATTTCAAAACCTTTGTAGACTTCTTTTTGAATAACTGATTTCTTTCCATCCTTCATTGCACGTCCAATAAGCTTAGTAACCATTCTATCTTTATAGATTGGATCTAGTTCTACTTTTCTTGCTCTTGGTGCTCCTCTTCTTGCCATTAGCTTGCTGCTGCAGCTTCAGTCTTTGCAGCTCCTCCTTCTTTTGCTCCATATCTACTTCTTGAGGTCTTTCTTCCTACAACTCCAGTTGTGTCATATTTTCCTCTAACCAAATGATATTTAACTCCTGGAAGATCTTTTACACGTCCGCCTCTTACCATGACAATTGCATGCTCTGCTAGTTCATGTCCCTCACCTGGAATATATGCTGTAACTTCCTGTTTGTTTGAAAGTCTAACCCTAGCCACTTTTCTCAAAGCTGAGTTAGGTTTTTTTGGAGTCATTGTTCTTACAGATAAAACTACTCCACGCTTAAAAGGAGAGTGAAACTCCCCAAATTTGCGGTCTTTTGCATTAAACCACCACTTAAGAGAAGTAGCCTTTCTTTTCTTTGGGTTACTTCTTCTTCCATGTCTGACTAATTGAGATACTGTTGGCATATTGGCTATTATACTACGAGTGTTCCTCTAAAACTAAATCTAGTTAAGAGGTCTGTGTCTAAATAGAGCTGCTCGCTCGGCATCAACCGGTATAAGTCTTCCTATAATGACATTTTCTTTAAGTCCAATTAACTGGTCGCGTTTACCCATTAATGAGGCTTCTGCCAAAATGTCAGTTGTCTGCTCAAATGAGGCTGCTGATAGCCAGGATTCAGTGTAAAGAGCGCGTCTTGTAATACCAAGTACTACCTGTCTTGCTGTTGCTGGTTCTCCTCCTGCTGCCAAAACCTTCTCGTTTTCTTCTTCAAACCTGCTCTTTTCAGCCAACTCCTCTGGAAGAAGTCTGGTATCTCCCGGTGTGACAATTCTAACCTCATCACACATCTTCCTGATTATTACTTCAAAATGTCTGTCATTGATAGGAATTCCTTGAGATTCATAAACAGCCTGGAGTTCATTTACCAGGTATTCCTGTGCATTTCTCAATCCCCTTACAAGAAGGATCTCTTTTACATCCAAGAATCCGCTTGCAAGCTGAGTTCCTGCATCAATTAGTTGTCCATCAGAAACTGCAATCTTAGAAGTTTTAGGAATTATATATTCTCTTTCTTCCTTTGGCTTAACAGTAGTATTTGTTACTTTAACTAGCCATCCTTCATCATCAGGTTCAGTTACACTTACTTTACCGCTAATCTCAGAAAGAGGAGACAAAGTCTTTGGCATTCTAGACTCAAATAATTCCTCAACTCTAGGTAGTCCTTGAGTCACATCAACTCCAACTACTCCTCCAGAATGCTTGGTACGAAGTGTTAGCTGAGTTCCAGGTTCTCCAATAGACTGGGCTGCAATTACTCCTACTGGTACTCCAATATCTACTAATTTCTTGTTTGAAAGATCCCACCCATAGCACTTCTGGCATACTCCATAGCGAGTTATACAAGAAAGTGGAGATCTAATTACAACTTGATTTACATCTAGATTTGCCTCAATTGCTTTAGCTGTCTTTTCATCAATGACTGCCCCCTTAGCTACAATAATCTTTCCTTTCTTATCAACCACATCCTCATGTGCAAATCTTCCAGAAATTCTCTTTGCAAAAGCGGGAGTCCTAACACTTCTCTTAATAACTAATCCTTCTTGGCTTCCACAGTCTTCCTCCCGAATTATTACATCATGGGCAACATCTACTAGCCTTCTTGTTAAGTATCCAGCATCTGCTGTCTTTAATGCAGTGTCAGTAAGTCCTTTTCTAGATCCTCTTCCAGAAGTCACATATTCAAATACTGAAAGACCTTCCCTAAAGTTAGATTTAATTGGAAGTTCAACTATCTTTCCTAATGGATCAACAACCAATCCTCTCATTCCAGCAAGCTGTTTAATTTGTTCTCTTGAGGTACGGCCAACTTTTGCATCAATTACAAGCTTGATTGAAGAGTTTGGATCAATAAATTCCCAAGTCTTTTCAGCAATTTCTTCAGTTGTCTCAATCCAGACAGACTGTACCATGCGTCTTTTCTCTTCGTTTGTTATAAGTCCCTGTGCAAAATTCTTTTCAATTTCAGCAACATGCTTATCAGCTTGCTTAATAATCTTATCTTTCTCAGGAAGTATGGTTGCATCACTTACTCCAAATGAAAGTCCTGATACTGTTCCTCCCAAGAATCCTAGATTCTTGATTGCATCAATAAGCTCAACTACACGGTCTCTTTCTAAAGTAGAGTAAGCCTGTGTTATAAGATCCTTAATTGCACTTGAATTAATTCCTGCATTTATAAATCCAAAGCTTTCAGGAAGTACTTCATTAAAGATTATTCTTCCTACAGTTGTCTCAAGAACACTAGTTTCAATTCTTACATTAATTTTTTGTCTTAATCTTATTTTTCCTGTCTGGTATGCCAAAATAGCCTCACCTTTATCAGAAAACACTGCATCAAAAGGTTCAATTCTGCCATCTTCACTGGTTAGATAATAAACTCCAAGTGCCATTTCCTTTGAAGCAGGAGTTGAAACTGGAGATCCATCAGATGGCTTAAGCAAATTCTTGTCAGAAAGCATTAGGGTAACTGCTTCTTCCATTGCTTTCTTTGAAAGTGGAATATGTACTGCCATTTGGTCTCCATCAAAGTCAGCATTGTATCCAGAGCATACTGCTGGATGAATCCTGATTGCATTTCCTTCAATAAGTACTGGGAAAAATGCCTGAATTCCTAGTTTGTGCAAGGTTGGTGCGCGGTTTAGAAGAACAGGATGATTTACAGTAATTTCCTCCAAAATATCAAACACTTCAGGAGGCCTTCTCTCAAGCATATTCTTTGCACTCTTTACATTAGGTGCAATTCCGCGAATAATCATTTCGCGAAGTACAAATGGCTTAAACATCTCTAGTGCCATTTCCTTTGGAAGTCCGCACTGTGTAAGTTTAAGTTCAGGACCCACTACAATTACTGATCTTCCTGAATAATCAACTCTCTTTCCAAGTAAGTTCTGTCTAAATCTTCCTTGTTTTCCTTTAAGCATGTCAGAAAGACTTCTTAATGCTTGTCTTCCCCTTCCTCTTCTTGTTGCTTTTCTTTGAGATGCATCGATTAGTGAGTCAATTGCTTCTTGAAGCATTCTCTTTTCATTCCTTAAGATTATTTCAGGTGCTCCAAGTCCAATTAAGTGTTTTAATCTGTTGTTTCTGTTAATTACTCTTCTGTAAAGATCATTTAAGTCGCTGGTTGCAAATCTTCCTCCTGCAAGTTGGACCATAGGTCTTAGATCTGGTGGAAGTACAGGTAGTGCTTTAAGCACAACAGAAGTTGGATTAATTTTTGCTTCCTTTAATCCATCAATAATCTTAAGTCTCTTAGTTAACTTTAGATATTTTGCTCCTTTGCCTTTAAGTTCATCTGCTTGTGCTCTTAGTTCTGCTGAAATCTTGTCCAAGTTAAGTGCACTCACTGCTGCCAAAATTGCATCAGCTCCCATTTTTACATCAACAAAGTCTGCAACTCCATATGAAGCAAGTTTGTCATATTCTTCCTCTGACAAAAATCCAAATGGCTTCATACTTTTTACAAGATCTGTGAGTTTATCAAACAATTCTTGTGTCTTTTCTAAAGTATTTCTTTCTTCCTCACCCAATGCTGTTTCTTTCTTTCTTGTATCAAGATCTACTTCAGATAAGGCAAGTGCTTGCTGTTCTTTGTCCTTTAATCTCTTTGTAACTTTTTCTTTCTTCTCAACTCCATCTTTTCTGATTAAATCTACTCTTTCAGCATATGTTTCTTTAATTTCTTTGATCTTTTCATCCTGAATACTCACTAAAGTCTTAAGTGATTTATCTCTTTCTTTCTCATTAACAGCAATAACCATATATCTTGCAAAGTAAACTACTTGCTCAACAGCTCTTGGAGGAAGATCCAAAAGAAGTGAAATCTTGGAAGGTGCTCCTTTGAAAAACCAGACATGAACTACAGGAGCGGCCAAAGAAATATGTCCCATTCTCTCTCTTCTTACTCTTGATTCAGTTACCTCAACTCCGCATTTATCACAAACAACTCCCTTATATCTAATTCTCTTGTACTTTCCGCAGTAGCACTCCCAGTCTTTTGTAGGTCCAAAAATTCTCTCATCAAAAAGTCCATCTTTCTCAGGTTTAAGAGTTCTGTAATTAATAGTTTCAGGCTTAGTTACTTCTCCTCTTGACCAAGATCTAATCTCGCTATCAGATGCCAATCTAATCTGAAGTGACTTAAAGTCTTCAAGATCTTTAAGCCTTACAAGTGGATCATTTGCATACTGCTTTTTCTCACTTGATTCAGCTGCTACTTCTTCTCCCTCAACCTGTTTTGCAACTCCGCCTTCTACATTAATAGCAAGTCCCAAAGAATTAAGTTCACGAATAAGTACTTTAAATGATTCAGGAACCTTTGCTTCAGGAATTTCATCTCCCTTAACAATTGCTCCAAATGCTTGTGCGCGTCCGATAATGTCATCAGATTTAATAGTAAGCATTTCCTGCAAAGTATGAGCTGCTCTATGTGCTTCAAGTGCCCAAACTTCCATTTCCCCAAGTCTTTGTCCTCCCATTTGAGCTTTTCCTCCAAGTGGCTGTTGTGTAACAAGTGAGTATGGTCCAGTACTTCTTGCATGGATCTTATCCTCAATCATGTGCTTTAGCTTCATTATGTAGCCAATTCCAACAACTGTATCTTCCTCAAAAGCAACTCCGGTTCTTCCATCATATAGCTTTGTTTTTCCACTTACTGGAAGTCCTGCTTTTCTCAATTCATCTGTAACTACTCCCTCATTAACATTGTCAAAAACTGGAAGTGCAGCTTTTTCACCATTCTTCTGCATTGCCCAACCCAAATGACACTCAAGTAACTGTCCTAGGTTCATACGGGCAAGAACTGAAAGAGGAGAAATTACTATATCAACAGGAGTTCCATCATTTAAGTAAGGCATGTCATTTGTAGGCATGATTTTTGCAAT
The DNA here is from genome assembly GCA_036381415.1 of Patescibacteria group bacterium. Classification (GTDB taxonomy): domain Bacteria; phylum Patescibacteriota; class Microgenomatia; order UBA8517; family UBA8517; genus DASVCV01. Next base: position 87,336 of record DASVCV010000002.1, on the reverse strand, counting down.
AACTCCTTTATTTCCATGACGCCCTGCAACCTTGTCTCCAACCATTACTTTTCTAATCTGTGCAACTTTTACAATTACGCTTTTAATTACTCCAGGGCCTAACTCATCTCCCTTTTCTTTAGAAAGTATGGTTACATCAATTACAATTCCACCTTCTCCATGTGGAACACGAAGAGAAGTGTCTCTTACTTCACGTGCTTTTTCTCCAAAAATAGCTCTAAGAAGTCTTTCCTCACTAGTTAACTCAGTCTCTCCCTTAGGAGCAATCTTTCCAACAAGCATATCATTTGGCCCTACTTCTGCTCCAACTACTACTATTCCATCAGATGCCAAATTAGCAAGTTCACTTTCTGCAACATTTGGAATATCACGAGTTAGTACTTCAGGTCCTAGTTTAGTCTCAACTACATCTGCTTCATATTCTTTAATTTGGATTGAAGTAAGTAAATCATCCTTAACAACTCTGTCTGAAATTAAAATTGCATCCTCAAATCCATATCCTCCAAAAGATGAGTAGGCAACAACCAAGTTTTGTCCCAAAGCAAGTTCACCCAATTCTGAAGCTGGTCCCTCTACAAGTAACTCTCCTTTTTTAACTTTTTGGCCAGTTACAACTCTTACTTTTTGGTTATAACAAGTTGATTGTGCAGTGCGTCTAAATTTAGTTAATTTATATGAAATTTTCTTTCCATTATCAATTAGCTGTCCTCCTCCTGGGATTTCATCTAACTCAATCTTCTTATTAGCCTTAAAAATTATTTCAGATGCATCTGCATATTCAACTACTCCATCAACTGGAGCTGTTACCACTCTTCCCATTGCACTAGCTACAACCCCTTCCATTCCTGTTCCAACAACTGGTGAGGAAGGAGCAATAAGAGGAACTGCCTGACATTGCATGTTAGATCCCATCAAAGCACGATTTCCTTCATCATGTGCCAAAAATGGAATAAGAGAAGCTGAGGTTCCAAATACCTGTCTTGGTGTGTAATCAATATAGTCAGCTAGTCTTGCAAATCCTTCTGAAAAAGTTCCATGAAGTCTAAATGGAACACGCTCATCTGCTATAAATCCATCTTTATCAATATTTACTCCAGCATGGGTAATATGGAACTGCTCTTCTTCATCTGCACTCAAATAAACAACATTATCAGTAACTTTTGCTCTTGTTTTTCCTCCTACTTTAACCTTCTCAACTTTTCTATATGGTGTTTCCAAAAATCCATATTCATTTACTTTTGCATATAAAGTAAGGTAGGTAACAAGTCCAATGTTCATTCCCTCAGGAGATCTAACAGGATCAATTCTTCCATACTGAGATGAATTAACGTCCCTGATTGAAAATGAAGCACGCTCTCTGTTTATTCCACCAGGCCCTAGTACTGATACTCTTCTTAAGTTATCAATTTCTGAAGCTGGATTAGTATCGTCAATAATAGTTGAAAGCTGATTTGATCTGAAAAACTCATTAAGTGCTGCAATTAAAGGTCTTGCGTTAATTAAGTTAGCTGGATTTGGCCTGTCATCAGGAGAAATTAAGCTCATCTTTTCTTTAATTGAGCGTTCAAGCCTAAGTAGTCCTACTCTAAATGCATGTGTTGCAACCAACTCTCCAACACGTCTTAAGCGTCTGTTTGCAAGATGATCAATATCATCAACTCTTCCTTGTCCATTTTGAAGCCCAATTAAATAGGTAATTGCTGCAACCACATCTTGTTTTGTCAAAACCCAGTTCTGTCTCTCATTAGGAACATCAAGTGAAAGTCTTTTATTTATCTTGTAGCGTCCTACACGTCCTAAATCATATCTTCTTGGATCAAAAAAGAGACTGTAGAAAAGATTTTCTGCATTTTCAAGTACTGCTGGCTCACCAGGTCTTAATTTTCTGTAGATTTCAAGCAGAGCATCTTCTCTGGTTTTTGAAGAATCCTTCTCAATAGTTTTTGAAATATACTGATGATTTTTATCTGTATCAACTTCTGCAAAAAGTGCTTTTAATTCATTATCAGTTGCAATTCCCATAGCCCTAAGCAAGGTTGTCACAGGAACTTTTCTTCTTCTATCTATTCTTGCTGAAATTACATCAGTTTTACTTACTTCAAACTCCAACCAAGATCCATGATGAAGTGGCCTTATTTCTGCATAGTAAAGCATGCGTCCTGATGCCTGGTCAAGGTCACCTGAAAAATAAGCTCCTGGAGAACGGACTAACTGAGAAATAACTGCTCTTTCAATACCGTTAATAATAAATGTCCCAGCAGTTGTCATTTGTGGGATATTTCCAAAAAACACTTCCTGAGTTATTTCTTTTCCAGTCTTTTTGTTTACAAGCTTAGCATCAACCTTAAAAGGAGACGCAAAACTTAATCCTTTTTCTTGTGCTTCTTGGGGTGTAATTATTGGAGCTCCTATTACGGGGTTTGAAAGTGATAATTCCCAGTTCTTTCCTGCAAAGTCATTTATCGGAGAGATTTCAGTAAGTTCATTTGCAATTCCTTCAGAAATAAACCATTTCCATGATTCTTTCTGGACGAAAGACAAATCAAGCTTTGGCAGATCCTTTTCCTGTTTTCCGAAATATCTTCTTTTCTGGGCCATTGAGAGTTTGGGTTTTTATGCAAAACGCCCGTGCGACAGACACGGGTCCAACCTACACTAGGTAGGCTTAAAGGAATTATACCTGTAGAATTTAACTTGTCAACACCCGAACTATAAAATTACTTCCACTCACAATAATTGGTTTTAGCAAGACTCTTTGGAAGCTTGTTTGAAGACACCCAATAATTAACCAATTCCCTTCTTACTTTGTTCCAAGGAGCTTTGTCATCATATGCTTCAGGGAGCCTGCCTAGCCACGAACCCATATCTCCAACAAAAAAGTCCTCATCTGTAAATCCTTCCTCCTCAGAAGTTCTCATTAAATATAAGGAGTCATTCAAAGAATAGACTGCCCCACCTGTTATCACCTTTGCATTCTTACTCTCCAGGTTCATTATTCCCTGCTGGGAGGCTGCAGCAACCATCATTACAGGATATCTATATTTTTGTCGTCCAATTACCATAACTCTTTCATCCTCAGTCATCTGCCCTAGTTTTTTATTAGCTAATTCTCCCAAAGCCTGCTCCTCAGCAATCTGTACTGTAACCATTCCACTTCTATCTGATGCTATGCAGTCATCTGCTACTACTGTAACAGTTCCAGGACCTGAATCTGGCCAATATCCCAACCTAGCTCCTATAAATAGTTCTCCATTGTCCATCAATACCCTTTTAAGTTCATAGCAGGCAATTCTGTCAAAAGGTATATCCCATCCAATTTTATGGGCATTGTAAATTAAAGCAGCAATAGTGAACTCTCCACCTCTTAAAGGGCCGCAAATTACATAGTTATTATTTTCCAAAACTCCTTGTTTTTTAAGTTCCTCATATAACTCCATTGTATTTTTTTCAAATACAGGCATTATTGTTTCCTGGTAGACTAATCTATCTTCTGCATTACTATGTGAATGCTCAGAATTATTTACAAGGTGGCTCACACTTTTCAATGCTTCTTTAATAGATTCATCCTCAGAACCAGTAATAGTAAGGTTAGGAGATCTTCCTCTTGTATATCTTTTAACAGGAGCAATCTTTCCCTTTGTATGATTCTGGCAGCCAAATTTTATGATTCTGTCATAAGGTCCTTTGGGTCCTTCTTTTGGTTCTCCATCTATAAATTGCCCATCTGAAGTCTCAATAGTCCCATAACTTTTTTCTTTCCCATTGTGTCCAAAAAAAAGGAGCCCTTCGGCTCCCTGCAGCTTATCTAAACCTCCTCGTATCCTTTCCTTAATCATCTCTAAAAAGAAAGTCTAGAACTCATCAATTCATCTGTCAATACCTACTGTAAGTATTTTTGTATATTTGCATTATGTTCCTCAAGGGTTGTCGCAAAATGAAGTTTTCCGTCCGAATCAGAAAGATAATACAAATAATTAGTCTGTGGCGGATTAAGTGCTGCCTCTAAGGCAACTAATCCTGGGTTGCTAATTGGAGTAGGAGGAAGACCAGCATTTATCCTTGTGTTATACGGACTATTAATTGCAAGGTCATCTGCAGTCAGATCTTTTTTCCACCAAGTTTTTTCAACTGGGTCATATCCTAATCCATATTCCACTGTTACATCAGACCCCAATGCCATTCCAATTGCTAACCTATTTTCAAGTACCGAAGCAACTCCCTTCATATCCTCTGCCGTTATTGCTTCTCTTTGAATAATAGAAGCTAGGATCACTGCTTGTTCACGATTCAAACTTGCTGTTTGAGTTTTGGAAGCATCTGCATATTTTTTCTCAAAAGTACTTTCCATTACTTTAATAACACTATTTGCATTAGCATCAAGTGAAATTAAATAAGTATCAGGAAACAAATACCCTTCTTTCCCAATAGTTCCATTTAAAAAGTCAGAAGAAAAAGTACTAGCTCTAGTTCCAGTAAGCTTCATATCCTCTATTAAGGTTTGTACTACTTCTTCCCTTCTTAATCCTTCAGGAACTGTTACCCAAACTTCAGTTGGGCCCTTAAGTAAAGTTGCAACTAAAACTGGAACAGTAAGATTAGAACTTAGTTCATATTCTCCAGACTGGATTCTAGTAGCTACCCCTGTAAACTTTGTATACAGTCTAAAAACTAAACCATTTCTAATAATTCCTTGCTTTTCTAGCTTGTTGGCAATTGCAGCTCCAGAACTACCTTTCTCAATAATAAATCTTTGAGTTCCTTTATTAGTATTAGGAGCACGGAGTTGATAAGAGACGAAAATAGCCCCACCAACAAGTAAAACCAAAATTAAAGCTGGAATTAAAGTAAGTTTTTTCTTCACTAGAAGTAAGTATAGCCTAAATTAGACCTCTTCAAGAAGTGCACGTCTATATCTTTTAGTCTTTCCATCTCTAATATAAATTCTCTTGCACTTACAAGTTATTTTTTCATCTCCCCCTTTGTGCTTCTCAACCTTTCCCTGAGACAAAGGCATTCCACATCCTACACATCTTCCCTGAGATAAAAGCCACGCCTGAATTGGTGATATTACATTTTTAAACATGTGACTATATTATGATATCTAAGTATACCACGCAAGACTCTAAAAAATGCCATTTAATTATCTGTCCAAGTAGTCCTGAAGCATCAAAGAAGCAGCATATGCATCTTCCATACTTTTTCTTTTCTTCCTTGAAATACCTGATGAAATAGCTAAATTATTTGCATCCTGTGTAGTTAATGTCTCATCTTGGTATTCAGTTCTTATAAACTCACTAATCTTCTCTCCAAACTTTTTTGACTGCTCTCCCATTCCTCCTTCAGACACTCCAACTATTACCTCTTCTATACCTTCTTTCTTAATAATTCCTTTCAAATGATTAATAAGTTTTTCTTCATTTTGGTATCTCACAACAGCATAAGGTTCAGCCAACTTTCCATCAGATATTGCTAACCCTAATTTTTTTAATCCAAAATCAATTCCCAAAATTTTCATGTTAAATTTGTTTTAATTTAATTCTGTCCCGTATTTGTATTTTGCAAAGGAACAATCCTTGCCCTTATTATAAGCCTTCTTGGACGTCTTGGATCTCCAGGTGGAACACAAGTAACCAAAGTTAAAAATGAATCACTTAAATTTTGCTCTAGCACTTGCACATCAGTAGGTAGTACTTCAAATTTTTCCTCCACTCTATATTCATAACTTATTCCATCAGATCTTATACTTATTCCATCTCCCTTTTGTAAGCTAGGTAAGTCTGAAAAAATAGTTAGATAGTTTGTAGCACTATAAAACTGAGGAAGTACCGAATGTCCAAAAATTGTAGCATTCCCAGGTCTGCCTGGTAAGGCAGTTCCAGGATATTGAATTAAAGATTGTGATAAATCCTCTCCTCCAACTGCAACTACAGCATCAGAAATTCCTAATCTCGGAATTGATAAGTTATAAAAAGTAACACTTCCTTTTTTAAAATCAGATGGATTAGATCCCACAAACCAGTTGCTTGCCTTAGTATCATCAAAGCTTCCGTTAGTACTATTTGCAGCTTGAGTGTTATCAGGAAGTGGAGATAGATAAGACATTAGTGGTGGTGCAGTAAACTCATAAAAAAAGATTGGTAAAAAAACCCAAGCCAAAATTCCAACTCCACCTATTCCACAAGCAATAGCTAGTATTTTTACGAAGAAACTACTTCTCATTTTTCTGAGGACAACTCAACAGAAATATTTTTAACAACATGAGGTAAAGTACCAAAGCTGGGAAAACCTTTTGTCAGGTGTATCTCAGCTCTCACATAACCTGCTATCCTAGATAATATTTCTTGCGCTGCTTTTTGAGATTTGCCTGCAATTTTTTTAGCAATATCATCAGTATTAATCTGTGGTAACAAATTAACATTAAATGTAGTATCTAGCTTCCACACTCCATCAACTAATCCCAATTTTGTATCAAAATTAGTACTTATCTGATCATCCTTAACAACAAACCCATTAGGCACCTGTCCTTTTACAATATCCCTAGCCAAATTCCCTAAATTCTTTTTTGAAACTACATAACTGGTAAGGCTTAAGTTCTCACTAAGTTTAAGTGTTGAAGCCTGATCCCCTGCAACATGATCATAAGTTATTCCAGAAGCTGTTGCAATCGTAGCAGGATCAAGCAGTATCTCATCATCCCCAAGTTTTTCCTTTAATTGGTTTTGAGCTTTTTCAGTCAATTCACTAGTTAAATCTTTCTGCAAAACTGATAAATCATCTTTGGAAACTGCAACCACTTCCTGGCTTGACCCACCTGAAAAATCTGAATCCACTAAAGCATCCACCTGGCTTTTTGAAAAATTCCCCACCTGAAGTGTTTCTCCCTTAGCCAAATTGTATTCTGCTCCAATCCCAGAAGCTGTTACAGAAATTGTTGCAGTTCCAGGATTTGATGGGGATGTTGCAGCAGAAACAGAAGCTCCATTATCAAGACTAAATTTAAGACTATTTGGTCCTGTTAAAATTGTTCCAGCTGTAAGACCAATATCATCTGATCCTCCATTTCTAATAACAACTGATCCCTTTGCCCTATCCCCAATAGTTAAAGTCCCAGTTGTAGATTTTGTCTTATCTCCACTTACTGAAGTGGAAACAGTTGAAATAGGAAGTTGTCTTTTTGAAATATCAGGATCAGTAAGTTTTGGATCGTATGTTATAAGCTGCTTTTGTTCAATCTTTTTTGGAGAAACAAAAATAGTCACTTCAGCTTTTGGTAAAAACCACCATCCAATAAATCCAAATATCAAAAGAGCTGCCCCAGCTATTGCCAAAATAATAGGCATTTTCTTTCTAGCTTCTCCACCAGGCATGCTAATTTTATTTCTTTGATCCATTTTTCCTTTCACCGCTGAAAGCGGCCAAGCTCCGCTTAAAATCAAAGGTAACCTTACTATATTATGCTTGATTTTACTAATTGGATTACGAGGAAAAGGGTTAGAAACTGGATGAGGAGAAGTTACAAAACTAGGAGTATTGGCTGAAGTCTGAACTGGGTTAGGATTTGTTGCACCTGCAACTTCATTTATATCTTGATCCATTACAAAACCAAAATCAGTAGCTTTTGCCACCTCACTCAAATTCTCATGAGAACTCAAATCCTCTTTAGGTTGTTCTACTTTTATTTCTGGCTTTTCCTCTTTTAGTTTTTCAGCCTTTTCTTCTCCCAAATCAAAAGTAACCACATTTGCCTGCCCTATTTCACTAGCTCCAGCTAGACTCACTGCAACCATTTTCATTTTTGGATCAACTATTTCCACCTGTGGAGTATGAAGAAACTTAGCTTTTGTTTTAAGCTCACCTGTCCAATCCGCTTTTATAAGTTCCTGCCTTACATCTTCCAATTCAGCACTCTTCCCATCATATATTAAAAATCTTGAAGGAAATGGCTCTGCCCCCCCAAACCTTGCAATTCCTTCAACAACATCATCTAAAACAGACAAACTTCTTCCCACATTAACTGTTCCAATAATTGTTCCAAGTCTAACAACAGTAATATCTAATGCATCTGTTCCTACTCCAACAATTACTCCAGAAACAGGTGCATTCTCTTCAGATTTTTTGAAATGAGCAATAGCTTCAGGCAGTACTACAAACCCAGAAGGTTCAAGAGATAATTTGTGGCATATATTTCTAATTCTATCTAAATATTCTTTTTTAATTTGCCCTTCTCCTACCCATCCAGGTGGAACACCAAATACAGTCTTAGAAGGTTCCTTTGCATTTTCAGCTAGTCCTGAAACTATGGAAGAAAGAACTGTGTCACAGGCACTAAGTAAGTCTTCATCACTTTCCCAAGCAACTGCATTTGAAACTGCAACAACATGTGCTTCTTTTTCTTTAATCGTCCAAATAGCCGCCTGCACCCAGCCGGTTTCAAGAGCTAAAGACCAAAAATGTTCTTCCATGAGTTAAGAATCATTGTAGCACGACCAAGCCTGTTATTAAATTGAAAATTATCTACCTATAACGCTTTTGGAGTCAACACACTTAAACTCACCAGATGAATAAGTTACACAAAACTGATAATTTATCCCTTTATCTAAAACTGTATATTTATAAGGAGCAACCTGAGAATCAGTTTCAACTGGAACAAGAGCCATATAGTACGGTACCAATTCATCTAAAGAAGTTGGATATACACTCTTATCAATATAGTAGCTCTCAAGTGCCGTTTGCACATGAACCTGATCATTACTTCTTCTTGCATCTTTTGCTTTGTTAATCTGAGCAGCTGGATTTACAGCAACTAACAAAACTCCCACAACAAAAGCAATAACAAATGGAATAACAACAATACAACCACACCCACCAAGTAAAACCCACCAGTATTTGTTTAAAAATCCCGTTGCTCCTGAATCCTTTTTCTTCTCCTCTGCCATAATTATTTTATTTTAAATACCCCTGATCCTTCTCTAGATATATTCTGGTGCTTTTCCATCTCTTTTTCAAATTCTTCTCTTAAAAGCCTAACACCTTTTTTAGCTGCAAGCTCTTGAGTAATTTCAAAAGGAAATCCTTCTGACTGAAAAAGATCAAAAGCAAACTTTGCATTAATATCTTCTTTCCTCACTTTTTCCATTTTGCTTAACCCCTTTTCAACATTCTTAGCAAACTTTCCTACTTCTTCTCTTACAATATCTTTGTAGCTTCCTACATTATCTTTCTCATCAAAATAAACACCTTTATAAGTAGAAACTACTGCATCAAGAACTCCTGCTAAAACATTTCCGTTTATTTCACCTTTCAGATCTCTCATCTTAAGTGCAGCTCTCCTAAGAAGTCTTCTCAAAATATATCCTTGATATTTATTAGAAGGCACCACTCCGCTTTTAATTAAGAAAGTAGCAGCCTTCATGTGATCCGCAACCACTCTTATTGCTCCTTTGTTTTTCTCTTCTCCATAAGATTTCCCAGAAGCCTTTTCGATTTCCTCAATAATCATAGAAAACAAATCTGTACTAAAAGTATCTGGATTATTATTGGTTGCAGCAGTCAGACGTTCTAACCCTCCACCAAAATCCACATTTTTCTTAGGCAATGCAACAAGTTTCCCAGCTTGCTTTTTGTATTGCATAAAAACAGAGTTGCCAATTTCTAAAAACCTTCCACAATCACAGTTTGGATGACATTTGTCTCCAAACTTCTTGTCATGTTTCACAGAACCAAATTCAAAAAATACTTCAGAGTCAGGTCCTCCTATTTCTCCATCAGGCATCTGATCAGGAGTACCAGCCCTACTCCACCAGTTCTTCTTGTCTCCATAAAAATAAATGTGATCTTCTGCTATCCCCAAAGATTTCCAAAGATCATGAGTTTCTTCATCTTTAGGAACCTGGTCATTCCCTTCAAAGACAGTCACATAAAGCTTATCTTTTGGAAGTCCAAGTTCACCAGTCATAAATTCATAAAACCAAGGGATCTGTTCTTTTTTAAAATAATCTCCTAAACTCCAGTTCCCTAGCATCTCAAAAAGAGTCTGATGACGGTTGTCTCCAATTTCTTCTATGTCTTGTGCCCTTAAAGAAGGTTGTGAATCAACCAGTCTTTTTCCTTCTGGATGATCTTTTCCCATTAAATAAGGAACCAAAGGTTGCATTCCAGAAGAGGTAAACAAAGTTGTAGGGTCTTCTTTTAAAACAAGTAAAGCCGGGTCAATTCGCTTGTGGCCCCTCTTTTCAAAAAACTTTAAATACTTTTCTCTTACTTCATTTGCTTGCATGACGCAATTATATCCTAATCAAAACCTATGAGCTAGGTTATAATAAACCAATGGATAAATCTCTCTCACTTAAATTAAATATTGCTCTTCTTATAGCTCTTATTCTCTCTCTAGTTACCTATTACCTAAAACTCTTTCCATTCATGACAGAAAACACTCTAATAGTTATTGTTGGCACCTTTGCAACAATTCCTGTAGTGCTAAGTGCACTCAAAGCAGTCAGACATAGAAAAGTAACAGTTGACCTACTCGCCTCCATTGCACTTTTTGTTTCCCTTCTTAACCGTGAGTGGGCATCTGTAGTTTTCATTAATCTAATGATCACTTCAGCCCGTATTTTTGGCGACTACACAGAAGGTAAAGCACATGATGCCATTAAAAGTCTTCTTAAGCTCCGCCCAGAAATTGTAAAAATAAAAAAAGAAGGTGGAATTGTTCAAGAACCAGTAGAACATGTAAATGTAGGGGATTTAGTTGTTGTTGAAACAGGAGATAGAATCCCGATCGACGGAATAATAGTTGAAGGAGATGCCTCAATTGATCAATCCTCCCTTACAGGCGAATCAATTCCAGTTACTAAAACAAAAGGTCATAAAGTGTTAAGCTCCACTCTTTGTCTAACAGGATCTTTAATTGTTAAAACAGAAAAAGTAGGTAAAGACACCACTTTTGAAAAAATAGTAGCACTTGTTGAGTCAGCCCAAGGAGGGAAACTTGGAATTCAAACTGTTGCTGACAAATTTGCAACTGTCTATATTCTTATCACTCTTTTTGGATCCATCGCAGTTTATCTCTTAACTTCCAACCTCTCAATAGTTCTTTCAGTTCTTCTTGTAGCATGTGCTGATGACATCGCAGTAGCAATTCCTTTAGCCTTCTGGAGTGCAATAGCAAAAGGGGCAAGACAAGGAATAATTATTAAAGGAGGAAGCTTCATAGAAGGACTTGCCAAAGTTAATACTATAATAGTTGATAAAACAGGAACTCTAACAAAAGGAATTGTTAAAACTGAAAAAATTATCACTTTTGGCAAGCTAAAAAGTCATGAGGCTCTTTCCATTTTTGCATCCATTGAATCAGTTTCCGAACATCCAATTGCAAAAGCAATAACGCAGCATGCAAAAAATGATGGTGTCCCTATTAAAACTCCTCAAAACTTTAAAGAAGTAGCAGGAAAAGGAATTGTAGCTACTTATAACGGAAGCAAGGTTGTTGTAGGAAGCCAAAGATTTGTTTCAGAAGAAAAAGTAGAAGTAACCCAAGACCAGATAAAAACAGCCCAAGACTACCAAAAAGATGGATATGACGTGGTCTTTCTCGGAATAAAAGGAAAGCTCGCAGCATTTCTAACCCTTGCAGACCAAATTCGTCCTGATGCCAAATCAACTATCGCAAAGCTCAAAACTTTAGGTGTAAAAGACATTATCATGCTTACGGGAGATAATGAAAATGTGGCAAGCCGTGTAGCAAGAGAAGTAGGCATTACAACATTCCATGCCAATCTTCTTCCCCAAGACAAACTTAAATATGTCAAAACTTATTTAAGTAAAAAAGGTAAATTGGCAATGGTAGGAGATGGAGTAAATGACGCCGCCTCCCTTGCCTTAGCAGATATTGGAATTGCAATGGGTGCAATCGGATCTGATGCTGCAATTGAAGCAGCAGATATAGCCCTAATGCAGGATAATTTTTCTAAAGTAGCTGAGGCAATCAAACTCGGCCGCTACACAACTAATATTTCAAAACAAAACTTTTTAATTTGGGGTATAGTCAACACAATAGGCTTAACACTAGTTCTTACCTCCCAGATGGGACCCCAAGGAGCAGCTGCCTATAATTTTGTAACTGACTTCTTCCCCATACTTAACTCCTTTAGAGTCCTAAGATATAAAATACTTGCCTAAAAGGTGTATCATATAGCCGAAAGTGAAAACTTCCGTATGTCAGCTTATTCATACCACCTGGAAAGAGAAGGTTTTTGTGGGCAACAGCCACAATCTGTCGATGTTCCCAAAAACGCAATGGCACAAAAGGAAGAGCCAAAAGTAGAAGGTGCCTCTTGGCTTAAACTTCGCAACTGCTCTCTAAAAATCGAAGCAGAACGCTTAGGAATAAGAGTATCCCAATTAAATGAATTTTTAAATCTTACCTACCCAGAACTACAAAACGTCACACTTGATACATGGATTAAAAGGAGACTGCAGTCAAACGCAGTTTTCAAACTACTGGATAACAAAGACTTAAAATCCTTCCTTGCCTCTTTGTGGCCATATATACATATTCAAAACACAGCAAAGCCTCAAACCTATACAAACTTTGAAAACTTCCAATCTGATGAAGTAAGGTATGAGGAAGGTATTAGGTGCCTTAAATCTCTACAAAAAGGACCTAAAGACAATGGTTTCTTTTCAAAAAATATATATAAGCTCAAAGACACTACTCATCTGCCAATCAGATCTTTTATTTTTGACTTAAGAAATATTATTACAAAAATTGAAAATGCCCCCACACACCTTATTTCAGACAATGTGGATCCAAATATGGGGATGGACGTACATCTTAAAGTTATTACAAAAGAAGAAGCAAAAAGAAATGCCAAAAATTGGATGAGGCACAAATTTTAAAATCTACCTTTGTCCATGTGTTCCCAACCCTCGATCTTTTCCTTTTCTAAACAGCTCCATTATTCCAGTAAGCTTCTCAGGTCTAATTAATCCTCCACCTAAGATTGCATCCTCTAAAATACTGTTTAATCTCTTAATTGCTCTTCTTAAATCAAGAATAATCATGAGCACCTGAAATCCAACTATAAATAAAAGAAAAGCTAAAGCTATTATTACAATTACTAATACTGTTTGAATGCTTGTCATTATTACTAATTAATTATTTCTATTTAGATTGTACCTGTATTTTCCTATTAATTGTAGTAGTCTTTCCAGATCTGGATAATGCCTCAATAGTTAGACTGGTAGTATTTTTATCTACACTAATATCAGTTGACCAATCTCCTTGATCACTCACAAGTGCTGGTTGATTATTCACCTTAACAGTTGCATCTACATCAGTTGTTCCTAAAACTTTCAAAGTCCCTATTGTTACTGTCTGTCCTTCTTTTGGTTCGCTAACAACCAATCTAGGTGGACTAGAAAATTTTCTATAAGAAAGACCCAAATATCCTGCTACTACAAGAACAATTAAAATTACTCCAGTTGCAAAAGTTTTTCTTGGTGACCATACAAATTTAGTTTCCATATCTGGCTTAGGAGCTACCACAACCGGTTTAATTGGATAATCTCTTCTTAAGAGTGCAACAGCTTCTCTTTCATTAATATTTAAAAAATGTGCAATACTCTTAACAAACCCAACAACAACTGGAAAAGGAGGAAGTTTTTCCCAATCTTCATTTTCTATTGCAGTGATAAACTGCATCTTAATTTTTGTCATTTCACTAACATCAGACACTTTTAGTCCTTTGCCACGCCTAGCTTCAATTAAAAAATCACTAAATTTTCTCATATAAGTTTTATATATTAACCAGAAAGGGGAGGAGCATCATTCTTGCCAGCAGACAAAAAAGCTTCAGCATCCTGAATCAAAACCTCTCTTGGCTTTGCTCCCTGTCCTGGACCAATTACATGTGCTGCCTCCAATTGGTCAATAATTTTGGCAGCTCTTGCATATCCAACAGACAGACGTCTCTGTAGAAGTGACGCGGATGCTTTATCAAATTGGCAGACTATTTTAACTGCCTCTTTAAACAAATCATCCAAATTCCCTTCAACTCCAGGAACCATATTTGTTCCTGCTTTTGCCATAGTTGTAACTTCATCAGTATATTGTGGAGTAACTCCCTGATTCTTCAAAAATGTCACAAGACTTGTTATCTCTTTATCAGACACATATGCTCCCTGAATTCTCATAGGCTTTGCCTGTTCAGGAGGAAGATAAAGCATATCTCCTTTTCCTAATAACTTCTCTGCTCCAGGAGTATCTAAAATCACTCTAGAGTCCACCAAAGAAGATACCGCAAATGCAATTCTAGCAGGAATATTTGCTTTGATAAGTCCCGTAATAACATCAACTGAAGGCCTCTGAGTAGCAAGTACCATATGAATTCCAGTAGCTCTAGACATCTGAGCAATACGGGTTATTGCATCCTCAACTTCAACTGGTGAGAAAAGCATAATATCAGCAAGTTCATCAATAAATAGAATAATAAAAGGAAGTGCTTGGAACCCACTCATCTCATTATATGCATCAATATTTCTTACTCCAGCTTGAGCAAACAATTTATATCTTCTGTCCATTTCAGCCATTACCCATCTTAATGCTGAAATAACTTTCTCAGGCTCCACTATTACAGGAGCAAGCAAATGTGGAATTCCGTTATATCCAGTTAATTCCACTCTCTTTGGATCAACCAAAATTAATTTAACCTCAGAAGGGGATGCTCTAAACAATAGCGTAGAAAGAAAAGTGTTTATACAAACTGATTTTCCACTTCCAGTTTGCCCTGCAATTAAAACATGCGGCATGCGTCCAATATCAGCTACAACTGGTTTTCCAGTAACATCAAATCCAAGTGATACTGAAAGCTTTGAACTACTGGAAGTTAGTATCTCTGACTCCATCATTTTCTTTAGAGGAACAAACTCAGGTGCTCTATTAGGTAACTCAATTCCAACCAAGCTTCTCCCAGGAATGGGTGCTTCAATTCTAATTTGACCTGTTGGAGAAGCCAAAGCGCGTGCCATATCCCTCTCCAAAGCCGTAATCTTAGAAAGCTTCGTTCCAAGTGCAACTTCTAATGCATATTGTGTCACAGCAGGTCCAAGGTTAACCTCAACAACTCTTGCTGTGATTCCAAAAGACTCTAATGTCTGCTCAATAATATGAGCATTTCCTTTAATGTCTCCTCTATCTGCATGACCTCCCTCAGTGTGGGTCAAAATAGATAAAGGAGGATACTTCCAAACTTTGCTTTCTCCAGGAACATTACTTACAAGTTTTGATTCAAGAGGTTCTTTAGAAACTGCTGACTTATCATTCCTAGAATTAGGAGCTGGAGTATTAATACTTCCCCCAACCACTTTTAATTCTTTTTTAGGTGTAAGTCCAGTTAATCCTTTTTCAAATTTCTTCTCACCTAAAATATAATACCTTAACTGTTTAAGTCCATCTCCAACCAAAGCAAGTACTTGGTCCAAAGATGTGTTAAATAAAATAATAAGTCCCACCAATATTGTTCCACACAAAAGTATAAATGCTCCCACTCCTGTAATAAGACCTGATAATCCTTCCCAGCTTGCCTGTCCAACTATGCCTGCCCTTGAAAGAGTCATTAGAGAAATAAAAAATAAGAGTGCACCAACTACAACATTTGGAGAAGACAGAGGATTTCTAAATTTAGAAACCAAAAATCCAAAAGAAAGAAAAATGAAAGGCAAAAATATTGTTGTCCAAGAAAAGTAAGTCATCAAAAAATCATTTAGTTGAATAAGAATTTCACCTCTTCTTGAGAATGAAATAATAACAAGAGCAGTCAATGCAAAGAAAACTACCTGAGAAATGGAGTGCATTGTTTCCTTCTTAAGTTTTAACTTAAAGGCTTTCTTGGACTTCATCCTTTTTTTATTCTTTTGACTCATAATTCATTATACCAACTAAAGGTATGGAGAAACCAATATAAAATATTTGAAGTTACACTTCAACTACCACAGGAAGTATCATTGGTCTTCTTCCTATCTGCTTGAAAAAGAACCTTTCCAAAAAGTCTACTGCTGCATCCCTTGCCAGTTTTGAATCCACCCTTCTTTTCCTATCCAAAAAATTCTTCAGCTGCTTTGAAGCCTCCTCCAGAATTCTTGAATTCTTTCCTTCAAACACAAAACCTCGGCTAACCAGGTCTGGGTTTTCTACTATTATCTGTTTGTCAGAGTCAATATGAAGTATTGCAATAACAACTCCCTCTTTAGCAAGTACATGTCTATCCCGTAATACTACGTTTCCAACATCCCCAATTCCAAGCCCATCCACCAACACATTTTTAACCTGAATATGTCCAGTCTTCTTTGCATTCTGATTAGCAAACTCTACAACATCCCCTTCTCTTAGCTCAAACACACGGTTGGCAGATGCTCCCATATCCTGTGCTATTTCACTGAAAGCTCTCATGTGTCTAATTGTTCCTCCAATTGGAATAAAGTATTTTGGTTTAATTAATGCAAATAGCATTTTTATATCTTCCTGGCATCCATGTCCTGAAACATGCAAATCTTCTTGTATCTCATAATAATGAACATCAGCCCCTGCTTCTATTAAATGGTCAACCACAAAATCAACATTTGTTTTAGACCCAGGAGGAGCTGGATCTGAAGAAAATATTACAATATCTTCTTTATCAATTTGTAAAAAGTCATGTTCTCCAAGTGCAGTTCTATATAAAGCACTTCCTGGCTGTCCATATGAACCAGATATTATGTACATAATCTTTGAAGGATCTAACTTTCCTGCCTGCTTTGGATTAATTACTAAATTTTCAGGATATTTAAGAAGCCCCAATTCTTTTGCAATTGCAGCCTTTCTATCAATTGAGCGGCCGATAATAGAAACCTTTCTTCCTAACCGTGAAGCAACATTAATTGCTTGCTGAATTCTAGAAATATTTGAAGAAATTGTCGTAAAGAAAACTTGTTTTGTAGCTTTACTTACAATCATCTCAATTCTTCCCTCAATTGATTTCTCACTTTCTGTATATCCGGCAGTTGTTGATCCTAATGCATCTGATGCAAGCATGAGTGCTCCCTCACTTGCCAAACTTGCAGCTTTTGCTACATCAAATGGCTTGCCATCAACTGGTGTCCAATCAAATTTATAATCAGGTACATGAAATACTTTTCCTTCTGGTGTATCAATGCAAAACCCAACTCCATCAGGAACTGAATGAGAAACTCTAAATGGAGTTATCTTAAACACTCCAAGAGTTACAGAATCCCTCTCTGGGTTAAAGATATTTACCTTAGGAGCTTTTATTCCCTGATCCTCAAACTTATCCTCAATAAATCCAGCAACCAATTCAGTTGAATAAATCGGAACATTTACCTCTTTAAGTAGAAAGGGGAGTGCCCCTAGATGATCTTCATGTCCATGAGAAATTACAATCCCTTTTAACTTGCTTTTGTTTTGAATAATATAACTAAAGTCAGGAATAATTAAATCCACTCCATACATTTCAGGTTCTGGAAAACCTACTCCACAATCAACAACAATCATGTCATTTCCATACTCATAGACATAGCAATTTTGTGTCACTCCAGTAGTTCCTGATATTGCAATAAATTTAAGTCCCATATATTTTTAAATAATTTAGAATAGTCCTTCCTGTTTTATTTCAGGTTTTGTAGCCTCTTTTAAGATAGTCGGCAATTTTAAGAAATCTGCTTTTATTTGCTCCATCACATCATTCCTTCTTAATGCTGCTGCCGGATGATACATTGGAACAACAGTTATCCCTCTACCCTTGAAGTTTAGCTTAAAAGTCCTCCCATGCACAGAACTAATTTTAACATCTGGTAAAAACTTACCCATGGAAAATCTTCCCAAAGTAATAATTACTTTGGGACTAATTATTTCAATAATCTGATCCATATATTTTTCAAATGCTTTAAGTTCATTAGGAAATGGATCACGGTTATTAGGAGGCCTATAAAAAACCATGTTGGTTATAAAAACATCTTCTCTATTTAATTTTATAGTAGCAAGAAGTTTGTTAAGTAGATTACCTGCATTACCTACAAATGGCCTTCCTAATCTATCTTCATGGAACCCAGGACCTTCCCCAATTGCTAGTATTTTGGCATCAGCATTTCCCTCTCCAAAAACCAAATTAGTTGCTCCCTTTCTTAGAGGTAAGCTCTCATCAGCTAACATCTCTTCTCTTAATTTCTTTAACTTTTCTCTTTTATCCATATTTTATTTTTCAGATAACTGTATAACACAATCATATAACAAATTTCCTTTTCTTTTAGTCAATTCTTCAGTTGGGTAATCTTTACCCAAAAACACAACATTAAATGTATCAATTTTACTTTCTCTTAAGTACCCTCCCATTGATTTGCCATATATGACGTGATTAGTCCCTGTAAAAGTAATAACCCTATTGCTTGGATTCTCATTTAGTATAGATGCTACAGCTCCCGCCATATGTATATCCTTTCTATCTAGTAGATCTCTTAACTCAAAAACTCCAGAAAATTTACTCTCTTCTTTTTGTGGCAAAGCAATTCCTCTTACCTTTATTCCATTTTTAATAGCAGCATCAACTATTCCCATATATAATTCAGGCCCTTTGGTCAGCCATCCACCCAAGCCTCTTTTTAAATACTTAAGTAAACCCTTTCTACCTTTATTCGTTGAACTTTCTTGGTATTCATTCAATGCCTCCTGTGCATCAATTCCAAAAGCTTCCATTGCTAAATGTGTAAAACCTAACCTTCCTAATTCTTCCATACACTCTGCAACTTCTCTTTTTGTTGCTTGACTTGTATGACCCTCACACAAAGATAAAACCTTTGTGTCAGCTGGCACTGATTTCAACAAATCATCAATAGAAGTCTCTTCTGTATAAAATTTTGGGGCTTCACTCATTTAAATTTATTGAGGAATGTATTGTTTTACATTCTGTGAAGTGATTTTAACAGATTGTGATTTTCCTTCAACTATTTCTCTTGCCACTTTCCTCACTATTCCATCAATAGTCCTCTCTAAAGTTCTAATTCCTGCATCAAATCCCAAAGGTCTTACAACTTGTGGCCACACTTCTTCATCAAAAGAAAGTGCTCCATCAGGAATCCCAGCCGTCTTAACTGCCTTAGGCAATACATAGGTTTTTCCAATTGTTATCTTTTCTAAATCAGTATATGAAGGCATTTGAATTGGCTCCAACCTATCTAATACTGCTGTAGCAATATTTGTTGTATTGTTTGCAGTTGCAATAAATAATACTTCTGATAAATCAAAAGGATAATCAATATAGTGATCAACAAAGGCATGATTTTGTTCTGGATCTAATAGTTCAACTAATACTCCCATAATAGAAGCTCTTCCCTGATCTGTAACCCTATCTATTTCATCAAGAAGAATTACTGGATTTCTTGATCCAGTTCCCTTTAAAGCTTTAATTATTTTTCCAGGCTCTGCTTCTGCATGCAGTCTTGACTGGCCTCTTAAATCAAGTGGATCTCCCATTCCTCCAAAAGGAATGCGGGCAAACTTCCTGCCAAGTGCTTCTGCAATTGATGACGCAATAGTTGTTTTTCCAGTTCCAACTAACCCTACAAAGCAAAGAATAGGGGCGCGTGCAATCTCTGCAGTATTTCCTCTAAGTTTAAGTACAGATATGTATTCTAAAAGTCTGTCTTTAATTTCATTTAAACCGAAATGGTTTTTATCTAAAACTTTCTTGGAGTGATCTAAATCTAAAATATCTTGTGTCTTTTTATCCCAAGGCAAATTCACAATCCAATCTACATATCTATTCATGCTGTCAAACTCAGGTAAAAAAGTAGGGGAATTAGTCAGCTTTGAAAGCTGTTCTAATCTAGTTAGTACTATTTCAGCCAATCCTTCAGGAAGTCTTACACCTTTTACTTTGTTAACAAGTTCATCAATCTGGCTGTGAGCAGAATCCATACTATCTCACTATATCATGAAGTTACTCGCCTCTAAATCCCCCGCGTCCGCCTCTGTCGTTTCCACCTCGTCCGCCACCTCTTCTATCTCCACCTCTGCCGCCTGATACAAATCTACTTGTAGGAAAATGTGGTCCAGATGATCTTGCTCCACCTCTATCTCCACCAAATCCTCCTCTATCTCCTCCTTCTCTTCCTCTAAATCCTCCTCTATCTCCACCTCTACTAAATCCACCACGTCTGTCTCCTCCAAACCCACCTCTTCTATCTCCACCAAATCCTCCTCTTCCACCTCTATCTCCTCCGCTACTTGGTCTTCTTTCTATCTTTTTATCAGTAGATGGATCCATTCTCATAGAAAGATTAATTCTTCCCATTGCATCTACTTCCTTTACTCTTACTTTTACTTTATCTCCAATTTTTACAACATCTTCTGGAGTATTAACATACTGTCCTTCTTGACCCATATCAGAAACATGTACCATTCCATCTTTTCCAGGAAGTATTTCTACGAATGCTCCAAAAGGTTGGATTCTTGCAACTGTTCCATCATATATTTCTCCAGCTTGTACTTTCTTAGTTAGGTTCTTAACAATCTCAACTGCTTTATCAATTGATTCCTGGCTGATTCCTGAAATATTTACTGTTCCATCATCTTGCATTTCAACCTGAGCTCCAGTGTCAGCAATTATCTTCTTAATTGTCTTTCCACCAGACCCAATTACTTCCCCAATTTGATCTACTGCAACTTTAACCATTGCTACTTTAGGTGCATATTGGGAAACCTGTGCCCTAGGTTTTGATATTGCTCCTTTAATAACTTCCATAATTTCAAGTCTTGCCTCTTTTGCCTGTGTAAGTGCTTCAGAAAGTATTTTTGGAGTAAGCTTCAATGTTTTTACATCAAGCTGTAATGCTGTAATTCCTTTTTCAGTTCCAGCAACTTTGAAATCCATATCTCCCATATGATCTTCAAATCCAACAATGTCAGTTAAGATTGCATATTTTTTGTCATTTTCAATAACAACTCCCATTGCAATTCCAGCAACAGGTGATGTTAGTGGAACTCCAGCATCCATCAATGAAAGAGTTGATCCGCAAGTTGATGCCATTGAAGTTGATCCATTAGAACTCATTACTTCTGATACAACTCTAATTGCATATGGGAATTTATCTTCAGATGGGATAACAGGCAAGAGTGCCCTTTCAGCAAGTGCTCCATGTCCTATTTCACGTCTTGATGGATTTCCAAATCTTCCTGTTTCTCCTGTTGCATAAGGAGGCATAGAATAATGATGTATATATCTTTTTGTTTCTTCTCCTTCTGCAGTTTCAATTAATTGCCCCAAGGAAAGTGCACCAAGTGTTGTTACAGTAAGAGCTTGTGTTTGTCCTCTCTTAAATATTGCTGATCCATGTGTTCTAGGAAGTATTCCTACTTCAGCAGACAAATTTCTAATTTGATCATGCTTACGTCCATCTGGCCTTCCACCAGCCAAAATTATCTCACGGGTTTTTTCATGAATTAATTCTTCTAAAATTGAAAGTGCCTCTCCAGCCTCTTCGCGGCTCATGTCAGCAACTATTGCTTGCTGGAATGCTGCCATACCTGCATCTCCACCTTCATGAAGTGCCATATCTCCTACCAAACTCTCTAATTTAGTTCCAACTAATTTCTTTACTCTTTTTACAAGTTCTGGATTTTTCTTCTCTTTAGGAGCAACTTGCTTTTCTTTTCCTACCTCTTTCTTAAAGTCATTAATTAAATCAATTACTTTGCCTCCTTCTGCCTTAGCAAAATCAATTGCCTTTGCAACTTCTTCTTCAGTTACTTCCTTTGCTCCTGCCTCAATCATCACAACTGACTCAGCAGTTGAAGTTACAACTAAATCTAAATCAGAATATTTAAGTTCAGACTCAACTGGATTAATAAAAGCAGTTCCATCCTTAAGACCTACCTTTACCGGTGCAACTGGTCCATTCCAAGGTATGGATGAAATTGAAAGTGCTGCTGAAGTTGCTACAGCTGCCAAAATTGATGGATCATTCTCAATGTCCACTGACAAAACCATAACAATTACCTGTACTTCGTTTTTATAAGTTGATGGGAAAAGAGGACGAATTGAGCGGTCAATTAATCTTGCAGCAAGTATTTCTTCATCAGTTGGTCTTCCTTCTCTTTTAACCCACCTAGATCCTTTAATTCTTCCTCCTGCATAAAGTCTCTCTTGATAATCAACTGTTAAAGGAAAATACCCTAAATCTTCTTTTGGAGCTGAGGAAACTACAGTTGCAAAAACAACTGTGTCACCATATCTGGCCATTACTGCTGCATTTGCCTGTTGTGCTAATTTTCCTGTGGAAAGTGTAAGTGTTCTTCCGCCTAACTCAATACTTTTTGAAACTTCTGTCATTTATTTATGTATATATTTTCTATTTTAATATTACTTTAAACCAAGCTCTTTCTTTAGAGCTTCGTGTCGAGCTTTATCTCGCTTTTGAAGATAACTCAAAAGTCTTCTTCTTTTAGCTACCATTGAAAGTAGTCCGCGTCTTGAATGTACATCTTTTGCATGTTCATTCAAATGACCTACTAATTTATCTATCTGTGCAGAAAGTAAGGCTATTTGTACTTCAGGAGATCCTGTATCGCCTTTCTCTCTGGCAAACTTCTTAATTATCTTTTGCTTCTCGTCTGTTGGTAGTGCCATATAGTCATGTTAAACAAAGTAGGCTTATTCCAAAGTAAACCTTGTTTACATCTTGGCTATAATATCATAATATCTAAAGAATAACAAGGATAGTAATATGGCCTTTAGAAGAATAAGAAATACTTTCAAAAAAGTCGTTACTTCATCATATGCCAAATGGGGGATAACAGCAGGGATTACACTTATTCTTTCCCTTCTTGCCCTCTTCCTAATAGGGTCAGGCATTGATTATCTATCAAGAAAACTTCAAAACAATTCCTCTACAAGTACAACAGCTCAAGCCACTGCAATACCAATACCATACAGTCTACCAACCCCATCACCAACAACTCCCCCTGAACCCACAAAAACAGTTATGATAAATTTTGTTCTTACCTCCACCCAAAGCACTTTAACTGCTTCAAAAATAGACGTAGAACAAAAGATCACGGCTTTCTCTCAGAGCCTGTCAGAAATACTTCCCGGTGTCGAACCGGAAATACACACCTTCTATGTTGTCCAACAAGAAAACGGCACTTTTAAAGCAACCCAAGACATCTCACTGAAAATTCCAGATTCTATAGGACCAGATATAAAAAATACCGATTTAGAACAAATTGTTCAAATAGCTCTTAAAAGTGGAGCAAAAGACATCACTTTACAGAAATAAACCAACAGCTTCTTATCAAGTTAGACTGAAGTACCTTTATATATCTTTGGTTCCATCCAAGATTGAGGTGCTGCTTGTCCTGACTGAGGAACTTCTCCTGGTATTGCTCCAGGTGGAAAATTCCTTCCTGGAATTTGTGCTTCTGTAATTCTTTTTCCACCCAATTTCATTAAATCTGCAATCATTGCAAATGTATCTGCAGTGGTATCTTTTGAAGTAAAGTTTCTGCTTCCTTCTTCAATTCCCATTACTAAGTTAGTTGCAGCATCTGCATCAACTGGAAACCCGCTTTCTTTAATTAAACTTCCCATTAATTCTGAAACACTTGATGCTGGTCTTGCAAAAGAGATAGTATCTCTTCCTTCAACTCTAACCTCACTAGTTCCAATATGAACCACTTTCTTGTCAGCCAAATCTTTATTTGAAAGCTCTGGAAAATCACTTCCCTGCTGACCTCCAATCAAAATTATTAAGTCAGCTGCAATTCCAGTAAATACAAGTTTAACTTGATCTGCAGTTGGGGGAACTCCATCAGCTTTGGTAATAACATTAAGCTTCATTTCTCCATTTTCTTCCAAATCATATGAAACCTTTTCAATATTATCTGGGTTATATCCAGCCAAAGTTATTGTTAAGTTTTTATTTCCTAATTCCTTTTTAATTTTATTAACACCAATTAACCTATTAAACTCAACAAGCATGTCAGAAGAGCATGCAACATTAACTCCTTTGGTGTCAGTTAATGCTAAGTAAAGAGCCAATCCTGCAGCTACTTGATCAAAAACTGGGTTGGTTGGAAGTAAGATCAATACTGATTTAGCTGCATCTACTAGTCTTTTAAATGATTTGTCCATACTTATGGCCTTTTGGAAACCGATAGTAACATATCAGCCACTTTAAAATCAAGCTGAGGCTCAAATAATATTCCGCATTCTTCCCCTTGTCTTACCTGGTTTACTTCATCTTTTTGCTTTCTAATTGAAGTAACTCTTACACTACCTATAGTAGATTCTCCCCTTTGAAGTTCTAGTCTATCCTGCTTTTTAATAACCCCCTCAACAACCTTGCATCCTGCCACTTTCTTTCCATTAAATGGAAATGAGGCAACTACCTGTGCTCTTCCTAAAATCTTTGTTTCTCCTGAAGTAACAAGATCAGTCAGCCTCTCAATTAAGGCATAAATAATATCAAATCTTTCAATAGCTACTCCTTCAGTATCTGCTAGTTTTGAAACAGAAGATGGTGTTTTTGCCTCAAAGATAAAAATAGATGCATCAGCTGCTTTTGCCAAAAAAACATCATTTTCATTTAAATCTCCAACACTGGATCCTACTACATACACTCCTTTTGGCAGGTTTCCAATTAATGCTTCCAAACCTCCAGCTGTCTTTGCCTTCACATAAATCTTTACTCTTGATTCTTTTTCTCCATTAGTTCTAGATAAATTTTCATTTATTTCATATGGCTTTGATTTAATAGTTGCACCAGTTGGAGCTAGTTCTGAAAATCCTAGAATTTGACCTGGCTCACCTGGATTTAATTCTTTTACAGCTTTCCCTAAATCATTAAATAATCCCTTAATTTTGCCTTCAATTTTTCCAGCATATACTGTATCTCCAACTTTCAATTTTCCATTTATTACAACAACTGACACCAAAAGTCCTTTTTTATCTTTACTTGTTTCAAGAACAGTAGCTGATAATTCTCCTTCAGGATCTGACTTAACATCACTTACTTCAGAAACCAAACTAATTAAATCAAGTAAATCCTCAATTCCTTTACCTGTTTTTGCAGATACTTCTATATAGGAAGTATCTCCCCCTCTTTTTTCAAAGTAAACTCCTTCTTTTTCTAATTGCTGCAAAGCTGTTTCAGTAGAAGCTGTTGGTAAATCTGTTTTAGTAATTACAACTATAAAAGGAATTTTTTCTTCTCTAATAATAGTAAGTGCCTCTTTGGTTTGTGGAGCAACTCCATCATCTCCTGCAACTATAAGTAGAGCAATATCAGCATATTTTGCTCCTCTAAGCCTCATTGCAGAAAATAATGCATGTCCTGGAGTATCAATGAAAGTTATCTTTTTACCATCTTTTGTTTTAATCTCTGAAGCTCCTATTTTCTGAGTAATTCCTCCTGCCTCCCTTGCTGTTACATTGGTTTTTCTAACAGCATCCAGTAAGGATGTTTTACCATGATCAACATGCCCTAAAACTACTACTATTGGTGCTCTTGATATTTCCATATTAAATACAACTAAAAAACAAAATTAAAAAGAAAACTTTCAAGGCGTCAAAGATGTTAAAGCCTTAAATTAAGAGGTACAAAAAGTAGTAACTACCATGCTTTTTTTCATTTTTCGCTCTCAGGCTTAACTTCTTCAGTCCTTGTTTTCTGATCTTTTTTACTATCTTCCACTACTGCTTCTTTTTTCTCCACTTCCTCTACCTTTGATTCTACCTTTTCTTCCTTCTCTTCCACTTTTTCTTCTTCCTTTTTCTCTTCTTTGTCTTTTGATTTAACGACATCTCCTTCTATGTCAATTTTCCAATTAGTAAGTTGGCCGGCAAGCCTCACATTTTGTCCCTCACGTCCTATGGCAAGTGAAAGCTGATCCTCAGGCACTTTAATCTTTGCAATTTTTGCCTTTTTATCAAGCTTAATAGTAAGTATTTCAACAGGTGCTAAAGCTGCTTTAACATATTCCTTTGCATCACTGTTCCAAGGAATAATATCAACTCTTTCACCATTTAATTCATTAGTAACTGCCTGAACTCTTACTCCTTTTTGTCCAACACAAGATCCTACAGGATCAACTCCTGGTTGGTTAGAAAAGACTGCAATCTTTGTTCTTACTCCAGCTTCTCTTGCAATTTCTCTAATTTCAACAGATCCTGATGCAATTTCAGGGACTTCACGGGCAAAAAGCTTTTTTACAAATTCAGGATCAGCCCTAGATAAAATAATTCTTTTTCCTCTTGGTCCTTCCTCAATTCCTTTAAGGTAGAAGGTTAGTCTTTGATTTAAAGATAGTCTCTCAGTAGGAACTCTTTCTTCAGTTGGCATAATAGCTTCAGCTCTGCCTACATCAACCTTTACATTTGGTCCATCAAATCTAAGTACCATTCCAGAAATTAAGGTTCCTACTCTTCCGCTAAACTCACTCATAATTGCCCCCTTTTCTGCTTCTCTTATTTTCTGATGAATAACTTGCTTTGCAGTTTGTGCTGCAATTCTTCCAAATCCAGGAGGTGTCACATCTTTCTTTTCTTCAGGTTTTCCTATTGGAAATCCATAAACTTTAGTTTCTCCAGTTACTGAATGAAGATCAACATCATAATCCATTTCCTCTGTCTCAACACCAGCATCTCTTGCATCCCTTTTATAAGCTGCAATAATTGCCTGTTTAATAGTATCTATTATTACTTCTGCATCTAAGCCCCTCTCTGTAGCTACTGCCTTAAGAGCTTGTGCAAATTCTGTTCTAGCTGTTTGTTGTGCCATATTATTTCTAAAAAAAATGGTGGGACATGCCCACCAAACCCTTCTCTAATAACCTGGAGATATTCTAGCTCAAGGCTCCAAGGAAGTCAAACTTGGAAAAGACTGCTATAATCTTTTATATGCCTTTTAGAGACGTACCTCTTGTAGCTCAAATTTATCTTCTTGCCAGGTTAAGTGTGTTCGACAAAGACCCAACCGCTGAGAATAAAAGATCTCTTGATGAAACACTTAATATTGTTAGAGACTTTGAGGAAGGAAAAGGAGACCCTGAAATCATTAGAAGAATGGATGAAGAACTTGCTAAAAACATGCCTGGATATCAAGAACAAAGAGCAAAAATCAACAAAGAACTATAATTATTTATGCCCGGAAAAGAGCATGCAAACACAATTCCAGAGGCAGTCAGAATTTATCTAGGAATAAAATCCCGCGCATATCATGAAAGCCAAACCCCAAAAAATCATGATGCCCTAATTAGGGCAAGAAAAATAGTACATGACTTTCAAATAGGTGAGGGAAGTATGTCAATAGTAAGTGAGCTAATGAAGGAAATGCCTGAGTACTACCCACCTCTAGACAAAAAATAAATTTTACACATCCATAAAGACACACCTTTACTCAAGTGTTAGAATAAATCAATGAACAACGAACGAAAAATATACCCTCTTTCTCTTTACTTAAATGTTTGGGCAAAAAGTCTTAGTGTCGAAAAAAATCCAACAGATGAAAACTGGCAAGATTATGGAAAGGCAGTCGAAATGCTTAAAAAATATGAAAGCATAGAACCAGACCAGCAATTTATTGCCAAGCTTCATGAGGAGTTAGATCAACTTATAGAAAATTACTCTGCCGTAGAAGATTTATCCCGTTAGAAAAAAACTAAACCTTTATAATCCTTCTTCCTTCATTTCCTCAACCAAACTCTTTTGGCTTCTTGATAGGTGAGAGGGAACTGCAACATTAATTCTGACATACTCATCACCTCGTCCGCGTCCTCTCAAGTGAGTTGCTCCTTTCCCTCTAAGTCTTACAAGTATTCCTGACTGAGTCCCTGGTCTTATTTTTACTGCTAAATCTCCATCAACTGTAGGAACTTTAACAGTTCCGCCAAGGGCTGCAATAGAAAAAGGAATATCAAATCTAACATAAATATCAGCTCCATCTCTTTCAAAAATTTCATGAGGCCGGATATTTACAGACAAAGTAAAGTCATTAAAGTTAATTCTAGATCCCTCCTCTACTCCAGCAGGTATCTTTATTGTACGACGCTTGCCTTCTATATCAACTGTTTTCTCAGTTCCATTAATTGCTTCCATGAAGTCAATTGTCATGCTGTATCTAGGAACTCTGTTTTGTCTCCCTCCTCCAAAGAATTGTTCAAAAATATCAAATGGATCTCCAAAATCAAAATTTCCAAAAGGATTCTGCCCACCACCAGAATTTGTATAAGTATACGTAAATGGTCCCCCACCTCCAAAAGGATTTCCCTGAAAACCCCCTTGTCTAGCTCCTGCTCCACCTGGTGCAAAAGCATCATGTCCAAACTGATCATATGCTTGTCTTTTAGAAGTATCAGAAAGAATCTGATATGCCTCATTTATTTCTTTGAATCTTTTTTCAGCAGCATCTTTTTCTGTAGGATGTTTGTCAGGATGCCACTCTAAAGCTTGCTTTCTGTAAGCTTTTTTTATTTCATCAGCTGAAGCATTTTTGGAGACACCAAGGATGTCATAGTAGTCTGATTTGGCCGCCATGCCCTATTTTATTCTACTACTTCTCCCTCTTCCACTTTTCCTTCATTCTTTTTCTTTTTTTCTTCTTTTGGTTCTTCACCTTGTGGTTCAGAGTTTGGCTGTCCTTGTGCACCCTGCTGTCCATACATTGCCTGTCCAACCTGAGAAAGAGTTTCAGATAATTCTTTTGTCTTTGCTTCAATTTCTTCCTTGTTGTCTTTCTCTTTTACCTCATTAACAGCTTTTATTTTCTCTTCTACTTTTTCTTTTACATCTGCTGGAACTTTGTCTCCTGCATCCTTTAAAGCTTTTTCAGCAGTAGCAACTAGTCCTTCTGCTGCATTTTTTGCCTTAATCAATTCTGATTTCTTTTCATCCTCTTCTTTGTGCTTTTCTGCATCAGTCTGCATTTTCTTTACCTCTTCATCAGATAATCCAACAGCTCCAGAAATTGTAATATTTTGACTCTTTCCAGTTGCTTTATCCTTTGCAGTTACTTTAAGTATTCCTGATGCATCAATATCAAAAGTAACTTCAATTTGAGGCACTCCTCTTGGAGCTGGTGGAATTCCATCAAGTGTAAATCTTCCAAGAGATTTGTTGTCAGCTGCCATTGGTCTTTCTCCTTGTGTAATATGAATTTCTACTTGTGTCTGATTATCAGCTGCAGTTGAAAATACTTCAGTTTTGCTTGCAGGCACTGTTGTATTTCTTGGAATCATTGGAGTAGCTACTCTTCCAAGTGTCTCAATTGCCAAAGTTAATGGAGTAACATCAAGCAGTAATATATCTTTTACTTCTCCTCCTAATACTCCTCCTTGAATTGCAGCTCCAATTGCAACTACTTCATCTGGATTTACACTTTTATTTGGTTCTTTTCCAAAGAAGTCTTTAACAGCTTCAATTACCTTAGGCATTCTTGTCATCCCTCCAACCAAGACCACTTCATCAATATCTTTTACATCAATCTTTGCATCTTTTAAGCAAGCCTTTACTGGGTCAATTGTCTTTTGAATTAAATCACCAACCAAGCTCTCAAGCTTTGCCCTAGTTAATTTCATTGTTAAATGAAGTGGCTGTCCATCTTGCTGAGTAATGTAAGGTTGGTTTATTTCTACTTCCTCGCTTGCAGACAGTTCTATCTTTGCTCTTTCCGCAGCATCTCTTACTCTTTGAAGTGCCTGTGCATCTTTCTTTAAATCAACTCCATTTTCTTTCTTAAATTCATCTACTATATAGTCAACAATCTTTGCATCAAAGTCATCTCCTCCTAAGTGTGTATCTCCATTAGTTGCCTTTACCTCAAATACTCCATCTCCTAATTCAAGTACAGATATATCAAAAGTTCCTCCTCCCAAATCATAAACAGCAATCTTTTGTGCATTCTTTTTATCAAGTCCATATGCCAAAGCTGCTGCAGTTGGCTCATTAATTATTCTTTCTACTTTAAATCCAGCAATTTCTCCTGCCTGTTTTGTTGCTTGCCTTTGAGCATCATCAAAGTAAGCTGGAACTGTTATAACAGCTTGTGTTACTTTTTCTCCCAAGTACCCTTCTGCATCTTTCTTTAATTTCATCAAAATTCTTGCAGAGATTTCTTGAGGAGTAAAAGTTTTTCCATCTACTTCAACAACTGCCATGCTTGCCTTACCTGATTTAACTTTGTAAGGGACCATCTCAATAGTTCTTTTAGTTTCAGGATCATCAATTCTTCTTCCCATTATCCTTTTAATAGAATAAATTGTATTTTTGGAGTTAAGAATCATTTGCCTTTTGGCAACATCCCCAACCAAATTCTTAATTGGTTCAACCACAGATGGAGTAATATTTCGTCCAGTATCAGCTGCAGGGATAACCTTAGGTCGTCCTCCCTCCATAACAGCAACTACTGAATTTGTTGTTCCTAAATCAATTCCTACTATTTTTGCCATACGTTCGTTACCTTAATCCTTTCTCTTTTAATTCTGCTCTCGCTTCCTTCCAGGGAATTTTAAACCTACCCGTCGTCATTCTGTGTAAAGAATCTGCCCTACTCATCAAAGTTCCCCGATTTAAGCCTCCAGTGTTTTGCCATCTTTCCTCTAACTCATGATGCTTTACAATCAATTTATCAACAATCTCTATATCACTTTTATCACCAAGTTTTCTTTTCTCATCTGAGTAAGAAAATTCAGCACGTACATATTCTCTTACTAATTCTCCCTGCTCCTGTGTAATCTTCCCCCCACGTTTAAGGTCTTTCATATAGTACTTCATCAAAACATCAAGTGTCTCAAACTCTTTTTCCAGTTGACTCCTACCCTCAATGTTTAATCTTTCTGTCATATTTATTTCTTTCTTAGCACTAATCTACTACGAGTGCCAATTAGTTGTCAAGACCCTTTTGATAGACCTTGACCTTTGCATGTCTTATTACAGGTCCATCTTTAAATTTCCATCCAGACATTACCACTTCTGCAATTTTCCCAAAATCTTCTTTCTTCCCACCAACCACTTCTATAGCTTCTTCTAAATTCTCATCAAACTCCTCACTCTTTTTTGGTTTAATTTCCTCAAGTCCTTCACTAGCTAGTAAATCTTTTAATTGTCCTACTGCAATTGCCAAACCCTGATCCTTAGTATGAGTTAAAGATGCCTCAATTGCGTCCAAAATAGGTAACAAGCTCTGGATAAATTTTCCTGTTGCAAACTTTATCCAAATACTCTTTTCTTCTTCTGTTCTTCTTCTTAAATTGTCATAGTCAGCAAGTGCTCTTGCAAGTTGGTTTTTTAACTCACCAACTTCTTTTCCTTCTTTTTCTACTTTCTTTTCCTGTACTTTTTTATTTTTCATTTAATTAGTAATTAAACTCCAGCCAGTTCCTGGATTAAGTTTCTAATATACCTTACAGTTGGAATAACTACCTGATAGTTAAGTCTAAAAGGTCCAACCACTCCCATTGCTCCTTGTTTTCCATTAATATCAAACCTAGTTGCAACCACTCCCAAATCAGCAAGGGATGGAGTATTTAAATCAGGTCCAAAGATAACTTCAACTGGAGTAAGTCCAGTTAATCTTTGGAAAAATAAATCCATTAATCCTTTTTCTTCTTCTAAAAATGTAAAAATGTCATGACAAATGGCAATATTATCAAACTCAGGATTATCAAAAATATTAGACATTCCTGCTCTCCATACATCTCCATCATCTGTTGCAGCAATTGCCAAAGAATGAGTCCTATCAGCTAAAGCCTCAGTTGCTTCCTCCATTATTTTTTCAAAATTTCCTTTTGCATCAATAACTTGTTCTTTAGTTCTTACTTCATCAGTAACACTCATCTGTTTTTCCTCCATTAATTGATTAATATAGAATTTCATTGCATGTGGAGTTGGAACACGTCCTGCCGAAGTATGAGGCTGCTTTAAATATTTCATTTTGGTTAAATTAACCATCTCGCTTCTTATAGTTGCAGGAGAAATTCCAAGATTGTACTTTTTATCTAGTGCTACTGACCCAACAGGTTCTGCAGTTGATATATATTCATCTACAATTGCTTTTAAAATTTGTGTTTGACGGGAAGTAAGACCTGTTGTCATTTGGCACTAGACTATCATGACTGCTAATAAGTGTCAAGCTCTGGGAAGAGTAAAATTTAAGGAATATCTGCAGAAGGTTTTTCAGTAACAGGCTCTAACTTTTGTCTAAATCTTAAAATATGGTTTCTTCTGATAACTCTAATTAAGCTAGTTAGTTCTCCTGACTTTAGTAAATATGAAGTAACAACATAAGCTGCAAGTCCAATTGCTCCAACTACTGCAGTAAGAATTATAAGATTTACAGTATATCTTGTATCAAGAACTAATTTATCAAAAGGAATAAGAAGTGATGGGTTAAGTCCCCGCTTCTCCCAAACCGACTTATCAAGTGCCTTCATTAATATATACATTGTTGTCCCAGAAACAGTTGCTGCAAAAACACTCTTTAAAATTGTAGGCATTACCGAAAGGAAAGGCATATTTTTAAGTTTTTTATTTATAAGAAAGATAAGAACCAATGTTTCTATAAAAGCTCCCAGAGAAAAAGAGAAAGACAAAGCCCAAAGTGGAAGCCCAAACCCTTTTATAAGAACAAAATCAGCAATTATTATTGCCCCGTCTCCTACTATTGATATAAGAACAGGAGTTTTTGTGTCATGAAATGCATAAAAAGCACGGGCAAGTATGGCTACAGCTGCCTGGAATGGAATTCCAAGAGCATAAGCTGAAAGAACCATTCCTGTTTGCACTGTTGCATTCCAGTCAAAGTTTGCAGTTCCGAAAAACAGTCTTGTTGTTGGAATTCTTAACACTATAAAGAAAGTCACAACCGGCATAACTAGGAAAAACATCTGATAAATAGTTGAAAGAAGTGTTCTCTTAAATTCCTCTGGATTCTCATCCTGGTGAGTCAAGGTTGGAAGTGCAGCTTTAGCAAGAGATATTCCAAACAACCTTACAGGTGCTGACTGAAGTGAATTAGCAACAGTCAAATAGGTATAAGATGCTGTTGAAATCAAAGATGAAAAGTAAAGTTCAACCACAGACACTATTTGTTGAAATGAAAGATCAGCTAAACGCGGAGTTGCAAGTTTAATAATGCTTTTAACACCACTATTGGGCTTTAATCTCAAACTAAACCTAAATCCAAGCTTGAATGCCAAAGGAAGCTGAATCAAAAAATGTACAAAAGCTCCAACTACAACTCCAATTGCAGGAGCCATAAGCCCAAACCTATTACTTAATAGTATTGTCCCAAGTATTAGTCCTAAGTTGTAAAAAATAGGAGCCAGAGCTGGAATTAAAAACCTCTTTAAAGACTCAAGTACTCCAGTAAGTACATAACTTACAATAAATATTCCTTGAGCAATAAATAATACACGAGCTAGATTTGCAATCTGAATAATCTGATCAGGTGTATATCCTGGAGCAATAACCGCATATATTTTGTCAGCCCAAATCCCCATGATTATTGCAAACACTCCAAAAATCAAAAGCCCTAAATTAACTACTCTGCCTGCAATATCCCAAGCATCTTCTCCCTTTTTAATTGCCTTGCTAAAAACAGGAATAAAAGCTGAAGAAAACATTCCATACATTAATATTTCAAAAACAAGTTCAGGCAGCCTTAATGCAGCAAAAAAAAGTGAGGAATCACTTGTTGTAAAAAAATGAAGAACAACCCTTGCCCTAACAAACCCAAGTATCTGTGACCCAAAGGTCATTAGCATTATTACTCCAGCTGCAGAAAGTACTGTTGTTTGTTCTGAAAAGAAAATCTTCTTTCCCTGTCTAATCAAATTGTTCATCTTTTTAGTGTTTGATTGAAATTACGAGCATTTTGAATTATACTTCAGGCATGCCTGTAACTAAAACAGCCAAAAGAGCTTTAAGAGGGTCAGCCCAGAAAGCATCTGTTAACACAATTATTATAAAGGATTTGGATGCTGCAATACGACTAGCAAAGAAAACTAAAAGCCAGGTAAGTATTAAAAAAGCATCTTCTCTTGCAGATCGTGCTGCAAAAAAGAAAGTAATCCATAAGAATAAAGCAGCAAGAATTAAATCAGCTCTTTCTAAATTAGCAAAACCAGTTAAGCCAGTTAAAAAAGCTGCTCCCAAAAAATCTTCTAAAAAAGCTTCCAAAAAATAATCTTTTGTGAACCTCACGGTTATGTTATATTGAAGTAGCCATTGAATAGTCATTGGCTCTAATTGTATGGCTGCCCGCAACACTAAAGAACCAAGGATCAATCTTCTTCCACAAGAAGAGTTCGAATCATCCACTCTAGGAAGAATTTTTAGATGGCTTATTTCTTCATTTAGGCTCATTGTCATTGCAACTGAAATGGTCGTAATGGGAGCATTTCTCTCTAGATTCTGGCTTGACTCCAAAGTAAGCGACCTAACAGAAGCTATAAATCAAAAAAAGGCAGTTATTACCTCATATGCCCAAGTTGAAAAGAACTTTAGAGAAGCTCAAAAAGAGTTAGCCATTTTCTCTTCTGTTGCATATGACAAAAGCAAATACATTCCTCTTCTTCAAACCCTAACAACTGCTCTTCCTGATACTGTCCAAATAACATTTCTTTCAGTAGATGCATCTGCAGTTGAAATTAGAGCAACTTCCACCTCAGAAGTTGGAGCAGGTACATTTATTGCAAACTTAAAAGCAATCCCAAATATGTTTGATAAAGTATCTCTTACTCAAACCACAATTGACCAAACAACAGGCAATATCACTTTCCAAGTTCTTGCTACACAGAAAGGAGTGGCAGCTACGCCTAAACCAAATGGGACCTAAAAGCTACTTTAGAGGACAACAGTATCTATTTAACTTAATGGCTCTTTACAAAAGAAGGCCAGACTTAAAAGCCTTTCTTGAGCTTCTACTTTCCATAGTTACTATTGGCCTTTTTTCAATCTTTGCCATTAAGCCAACTGCCCTTACCATCTCTAACCTCTTAACAGAAATTAATGAAAAGCAAAAAACCATAGAACAAATGGATGCTAAAATCCTAAACCTTCAGCAAGCTCAGAGTATTCTTGCATCCCAACAGGCAAATATTGCTCTTCTTTCTGATGCAGTTCCCACATCTCCATCTCTTGGTCAATACATCCGCCAAATTGAAGGAGTAATTAAAAAAGATAATGTTGTTACTCAAAACATAGGAAGTGAACAAATAACTCTTGCAGGGACTTCCCCTGTTCTTGCAGGTCCCCCTGATCAAAGAAAAACTCTTCCGCAAGGAAGTTCAGGGGTTGGAGTATCTATTTCAGTAGCAGGCGACTACAACACCATCTCAACATTCCTTGCAGATATTGAACTTTTAAGACGTCCTCTTGTCTTTGACAGTCTAAATTTTACTGCAACAGAAATTGATAATGTTAAAAATTTATATCTAACCATAGAAGGAAGAGCCCCTTACCAGGAAGCTCAAACAGCCCAAACAAAATGAAAAGAGGAATAAAAACACCAGCAGGAGTAACTCTTGCAATAATTACCCTAATCACAATCTTTTTCTGGATTG
Source organism: Patescibacteria group bacterium (assembly GCA_036381415.1). Classification (GTDB taxonomy): domain Bacteria; phylum Patescibacteriota; class Microgenomatia; order UBA8517; family UBA8517; genus DASVCV01. The sequence goes on along the minus strand of DASVCV010000002.1, from coordinate 51,731 downwards.
CTTTTGAGGTTTATAGAACCCTAACTATAAAGCCTTCTCCCCCAGTACCTGCTGAAATTGTTGCACCCTTAAATCCCACTCTTGACGTAGCTGCTCTAAATAAATTACAACAAAGAATGTACCTTAGTGATGACCAGATCGGAAATAATACCGTTACTGCATCCACTCTTCCTACCCCAACACCTGTTGCAACACCCGTTGCAAGTGAGTCAGCAACTCCAATTGCCAGTCAGTCAGCAACTCCAGGAGGAACCACGCCATGAGAGGGAAAATCCCAACACTAATAGGAATACTAGTTCTTGTACTTGGTATGGGAGCAGGTATTTTTCTTGTTGCAACATCCAAGCAATTTAAGCTTGGTGCTTCTCCTGATGTTGCACCCCAAGATGTAAGAATAACAAACCAATCTTCCTCTTCTTTTGCAATTTCTTGGATTACTGACAAACCAACCGTTGGATATGTCAAATATGGGGTAAGTCAAGACAGTTTAAGCCAGACAACACTTGCTTCCCAAACTGCTACCACCATTCATTGGGTCCAAGTAACTACCTTAAGTCCATCAACTCCCTACTATTTTAAAATTAATTCAGCTGGCTCTGATTATGACAACTCAGGAATCCCTTGGAACACCCAAACTGCCTCACAAACAACATCCACTCTTCCTACTCAGATCTTGATATCAGGAACAGTTGAAGATGCAGGTGGCCTTCCAGCTCCAGAAGTTCTGGTCTATGTAAATGGAACTGGATTTAACCCAATGTCTGCCTTAACTTCAGCTAACGGTAATTGGGTAATTCCAATTAGCACTGCACTTAAACCAGATCTCACAAGTTATGCAACTATTTCCCCAGACTCCACTCTTCTTCAAATTTTTGTTCAAGGTGGAGTAAGTGGAGTCTCAACTGCTCAAATCTATCCTAAATCAGCCAACCCAACTCCTGTTATCAAACTTGGACAAACATATGATTTTAGAAGTAATCCTGGTAACACCGAAGGAGGAAATCCTCAATCAAATCTTAATTTGCCTGACACAGCAACTTCATCAGCAGGTTTTAACTTAGGAAATACTGCTACAACCTCAGGAACAACAAAAACTGTAACCGTTACAAGTATCAAAGATGGCGAAATAATTTCCACTGCTAAACCTCAAATCATGGGAACTGCCACTCCTAATACAAAAATTACTATTACTGTCAGGTCCACTCCCCAAACGGCAACAGTTACAGCTGCTGCTGATGGAACCTGGACCTGGAATCCACCTGCAAATCTAGATCCAGGAACTCACACTCTTTCAGTTTCCTGGACAGACGCCCAAGGAATTCTGCAAACCTTAACAAAAACATTTGTTGTTCAAGCTTCTGAAGGACCAGCTTTTGTTGCATCTGGTTCTGCTACACCTATTCCAACACCCACTCCCATTCCAACACCAACTCCAACCCCTGTTTCAACAACATCTGGGACAACAAGAATTACTCTTCCAGCCACGGGGAGTGCCATTCCAGTGTCTGGTGACTTGACTCCTACTCTAGCTCTTTCTATGATGGGTATAGGGCTAGTAGTGACTAGCTTCATACTTTGGAAAAAGTTAGAAATATAAAAAAATAAAAGATGCAAGATAGTACTCTAAATCAACAAAATACTTCTACTAATCCTACATTTCCTACTGATCAAAGTACGAGTACTCCACCAACTCTTACAGACCAGCCATTATCTGTACCACCTGTAACAGTTACAGAAACAACAACCACAACTACCACTCAACCAGCAGATACAAGTCCAACCTTCCCAACAGAAACACCACAAGATACAGGCAATGGAGGAGGAGTTCCACCTGATTCTGGAATTTCAACCCCGCCACAAACAGACTTTGCCCCTCCTTCACCAAGAAGAAGGGCACTCATTCCAACAATTCTTGGATTAGTTCTTTTAGTAGTAGGAGTTGGAGCAGGATTAGCACTTACTCAAAGACAACAGCTTCTAAATCAAAGAGCAGGCGGCTGGTGTACTGGAGATTGTAGAGTAGGTAATAGAGGAGAATGTCCTGGAAACTACAACTGGAACTGTTCAGGTGGTGGAGGATCTGCAGTTGGATGCAGCAACACTCTTGGCATGTGTTCTCAACCAAGTAGTGGAGGAACTCAACCAACGGCTCCTGCAGGTGCTTGGTGTACTGGATCAAGTGGTTCTGATCGTGGACAATGCCCAGCTACAGGATGGACTTATGTATATCCAGGTGCAGGTTGTCAACAATCTAATGGAAGCTATCTAGGTAGATGTTGTCCAGCAGGTGAAAGCTGTCCAACTGCAACCACCAGCGGCGGAGGTACAACTCCAGGAGGCACAACAACAGGTGGGGAAGGCGATACTTGTACCTCAGATGCAAACTGCTCAAGTCCACTTCATTGTATTACCTGTATTGCAGGAACAGTTAAATCCGGACAGAAAGTCTGCTACGGCAACGCTGGTACATTAATAGCCTGCGGAGGTTATTCAAATGCTACAGGAAGAGTATGTACCACAGGAGACAGAAAAGCTTGCGGAGACTGTAGTGGTGCAAACGGAGAACCAGCAGGAGGCGCAGGTCCAACTCAACAAGCATACTGTAACGCTCTTGGTCAATGGGATTGTATCCGTACAGACCGCTGCGGTGAGATCGGCAACAGGCCAGACGGAGCAACTTGTATATACGACACAAGTTGTTTAAGCGGTGATTGTAACGAAACAACACACACTTGTAATGGGAGCACTCCCCCAACTACTGGCAACACATGTAGAGTATATGATGGCCGCACAGTCGGCAGTGGAGGATTTGCAGGTTGCGGTGACCATTACAACCAACCAAGCAATTACGACTGCTTCTGCAACAATGGAACCATATCTTGTTCATACGATGCCGACCGCCAGTCCTGCGCCGCACCAGCTGGCACCATTGAAGCACCAACTACTCCAACTACTGGTGGAGGAACAACACCAACCAACCCTCCTGGATCAACCGCTCCTTCCACTGCACAATGTCAGGCTGTAAAAGCATATGACACAAACTGGAATCTGCTTACAACCACTCAATTATCAGCTCTTAAAGCAGGAGACAAGGTTAGATTTACTGTAACTGGAACAACCACATCTGGAGTATTTGATAAAGCAAGATTTACTATTAATGGAACCTTAAGACCAGAAGTAACAACAACCAAACCAGCAGCAACTCAAGAGTTCTATGATGAGTACACAATTCCAGTAGGTGTAACAAGTTTCACAGTAACAGCACAAATTCACCATGCAGCGTTAAATACATGGAATTAAAAAAATAATATGCAAGCATTTGTAAAGAAAAATTTAGTAACAATATTAATACTAGGAGCAACTGTAATACTTGCTGGAATTGCAGTATTTACTGCTTTAAGGCTATATCAGTTAAGACAAGAGTCTGTTTCTCCTGCTGCTCCTACTAGTAATCCAGGTGCTCAAGTAAACCCTGCTTGCCAAGCACTGTCCTTTACACTTACTGCTGAAACACCAACTCCTACTCCTACACCAGTACCTCAATGCTATGAAGCTTGTACTACTCCAGGTGGTCAATCAAATTGTCCAACTGGTCTAACTTGCCAAACAGTATCTGGAAACAACATCTGTGTAAATCCATCCTGTGCATCAAACTCAAACTGTGTTTGTGCAACAGCTACACCTACACCAACTCCAACTCCTACACCCACTCCTACTCCAACACCTGGAGCACCAAATGCATGTAATGGAACTTGCGGATCTGATGCAAACTGTCAATCTGGAATGACCTGTTATATAACTTCTGGAACTACAGGAGTATGTAGAAACCCATCATGTACTACAAGCACAACTTGCGTATGTGCAACACCAACCCCAACTCCTACACCTATTGCAGTTGCAACTCCTACACCAACAGTTGCAACCCCTGCACCTGCTCTTCCCCAAGCTGGAGTATCAACTCCAACCTGGCTTGCAATTGCAGGAGGTATAGTCCTTCTAATAGGAGCAGTAATACTTGCTCTCTAAAGAATTTACAAACAATTTACTTGACACCAGCTCTAGCTCTTTCTATGATGGGTATAGGGCTAGAAATGACTAGCTTCATATTCATAAAAAATTAAATGCAAGATAATACCAGCCCTCAAAATTCCACCAACACAATCGCGCCAAGTGACCCAGGGACAAATCCAACTTTTCCAACAGAAACTCCTCCTGAAACAGGTGCAGGAGGACCAGCTGACACTAACATTACAACTCCACCACAAACAGACTTTGCCCCACCGTCACCCAGAAGAAGGGCACTCATTCCAACCATTCTTGGACTAGTTCTCTTAGTAGTAGGAGTTGGAGCAGGACTACTCCTAGTTCAACAACAGCAAATTTTTAAACAGAAGGCAGCTGGTGGAGGCGCAGCACCAGGAGCATCATGTGTTAACCCAGGTGAACAATCCTGTATTGAATGTAATGGAGCTGGAACAGGAGTAGTATGCCAAGCAAACAACACTTACGGACCTTGTGTTAGACTTGACGCCTGTGGCGGAGCATCAAACAACACTCCTGGAGGATTTGCTGGATGTGGAGATAAATTCAATGCAAACAAATGCGATAATTGTTTCTACAATTCTGACGGAACTGTAAATTGTGTATCCCAAAACAGCTCTTGTGGATGCCAGTCTGGTTGTCCCGCAGCTACATCTGGACAATGTAGCACAAGCGGTTATGTCCCACCTTCACCTACTCCAACAAGTTCAACAGCCCCAGCTCCAACAATCCAGCCAGGATGGGGAGCTTGCGGAAGCTGCTCTTGTGTTGAAGCAGGTGTAGGAGAAAGAGGCTCGGAATGTCAAAGAAATCCCCAAGGAGCATGTGTTTGGAATCCTTCAACTTGTGCAGGTGGATCAGCACCTACTCCCACTCCTAAACCAACCTGTGGACAGGCATGTACTCAAACAAGTGACTGCGCTGCTGCAGGAAATGGTGGAACTGTTACATGCGTTGCAGGGATCTGTCAAAATGCAAGCTGTATTGGAAAAACCATTCCTGGAAGAAACTGCGACTGCAGTAGCCTAAATGCCTGTGGAAATCCATGCAGTGCATCTCTTGGCCTTTGTCAAACAGGCTCAGTTTGTAGATACATAGTTGGACCAAGTTGTACAGTAGGAACAGGGACAAACAACACCACATATTGCGTCCCAGACACACTTCCTACTGGATGGACAACAAATAACTGCGTTGCTCGTGACCAAGGAAACTCATATGTTCTTAACTCATCAGGAGCAAACCCAACCGCTGCTGAAGTACAACAAGCCTGTGGTCCAACTCCAACCGCAACATGCACTGGAATACAAATTTATGACACTAACTGGAATCCTCTAACCACAACTCAGCTTTCGGCTTTAAAACCAGGAGATAAAATACGCTTTACACTTACAGGTACAACAACCTCTGGAGTATTTGATAAAGCAAGATTCACTATTAATGGAACCTTGCAACCTGAAGTAGCCACTAAGCGTCCAAGCAGTGCTGATTTCTATGAAGAATACACAATACCAACAAATATCACCAATTTCACAGTTTCAGGACAATTACATCATCAAGTTCTAAACCAATGGTTCTAATAATATGCAAGCATTTGTAAAGAAAAATTTAGTAACAATATTAATACTAGGAGCAACTGTAATTCTTGCAGGAATTGCAGTATTTACTGCTTTAAGGCTATATCAGTTAAGACAAGAATCAGTTGCACCAACTGCACCCACCAGTAAACCTGGAGCAGCAGAACAATGTGCTGCAGGATTAAATTGTAATGCAACCAGCATTGCAGGCTCTACTTCTTGTATAAGTCCAGCTAATGGTTCAACAGTTTATTGTTGTCCTTCAGGACAAAACATCGTAAATGGTGCATGTGCAGCCACTTCAAGTATCTGCACAACAAGTTTTGCCATTACTGCTGCAACTGCAACTCCAACTCCTACTCCCTCAGGAACTGCAACACCAACCCCGACTGCAACTCCAACTCCTACTGCAACGCCAGGGGTACCCAATGCATGCGGTGGAACTTGCGGATCTGATGCAAACTGTCAGTCTGGAATGACCTGCTATATAACTTCTGGAACTACAGGTGTTTGTAGAAACCCATCATGTACTACAAGCACAACTTGCGTATGCGCAACTCCAACACCTACGCCTGTCGCACTTGCCACCCCAACTCCCACTGTAGTTGCAACACCAAAACCAACAGTGGCAACCCCTGCACCTGCTCTTCCACAAGCTGGAGTATCAACTCCAACCTGGCTTGCAATTGCAGGAGGTATAGTCCTTCTAATAGGAGCAGTAATACTAGCTCTCTAACACTTCTATTAACTAGTCTTAGACTTGCTTAATTATTTTGTGTTGTACCTCTAGAACAATAAATTTAGTATTTACCAAACTAAAAGAACTAAAATGGTTGAAGCCACCACCCTAATTCCCTTTTACTCTCTAGAAGTAATTATCTCCAGCTATCAAACCAATAGTATGAAGAATCAAATACAACTGGAACTTTCATTGCAATTAAATGTGGGTAAAAGTAAATAAAAGTAACAAGTCCTACAATAAATACAGGAGCAATGAGTTCTTTATGCTTTCTTAAAACATACCCAGTTGCAATTGCCAAAAATGGAATTGAAGGAAGATAGTGGTACAAAAACATTATTCTTGGAGATAGTGCCCAAGGTACAAAGAAAATTAAATATGCAAATGCAACCAATATTAATTTCTTGCTCCTTTCCATTAACCCTTTCACTGCCGTTACAACAACTGCCCCTAATCCAAACCAAAATACAACTGGATTCCCCATCGCATAGATGTTTGAAATAGTGTCTCCTAATCTTCCGCTTGTATAAAGCCAGATTGGCCTGACTAAAAATGGCCAGCTCCACCAGGGAGATGTGTACGGGTGAGTGGCACGCAAATTAGTGTGATACCACCACATCTGTTTTTGCATCTCAATAAATATTGAGAAATTATGTCCGCTGATAAACATGGGAATATAGGTTGCAACATAAACTAAAGGAGGTAAGACCAAAAACCACAGATATGAGATAGTTAATTTTCTCTTTAAAAGAAAATGTATTGCAACATAGATAGGAATGGCCCATAAAGCACTCCATTTAGAAGCAAGGGACAACCCAAATGTTAATGCAGCCAAAAAGTTATTACTATTTTTAAATAGTCTATTTTTATTATCTAAGTAAAAATAAATTGAAGTCAGCGCAAAAAATAAAAAGTAGCTGTCATTCATCCCAATCCTAGATAGTACAAGGGGTAATCCATCTAAGCTAAATACTCCTGCTGCAAGTACTCCTGCCAAATCATCCTCAAAAAGTTTTCTGGCAATTAAGTAGATAAGTATTACACTTCCCACCCCCAAAAGTGCTCCAGGTATTCTCCATCCAAATGGATTTTCTCCAAATACCAACATTCCCAAAACCATTCCTTCTTTAGCTAAAGGTGGATGTGTCCACTCATATGCAAACCCAACAGGGGGTGTGTTCCACCACTCCCAAGCCATTTTATTTCCATGCAGCATTTGCCTTGCAGTAAATGCATGATATACCTCATCAAAATATTCCTGAGGTGGATTAGCTAACATAAATACTCGTGTTACAAAAGAAAATGCAATTACTACTCCTAAAAGGATATTTATTTGTTTTTTAGTTAATTTAATATGAGGCAAATTTACTTTCTTAACTTCCAAATTTTTCATTCCCAATACATAATCCTTACCTCCCATAAAAATATTCCCTAATCTACCCGCTTTAGAATCATTTTTTATTGTACGTCTATTTTTCTTTGAGAAAATATTTATTTTTTCCAAGAATTTAAATCTCTCGCTAAATGAAATTGCCAAAAAGATTAAGAAAGTTCCAATTCCAATTGAAACTGAAGCACTCCCAGTAAAATCAAGCAACCATTTGGAAACCAAATAATTCTGAGCATAGTAGGCATATGGATGGTATAAATTTAAAAAGTTTAAAAAAGAAAGTACTACATAAAAAATAGATAATGCTTTTGATTTAGAAAGAGCTGATCCTGTAATTAAAAATGCATATGCTGGGAAAAGATATCTTTCATGAACTCTTGTTGGAAACAAAAAGAAAGCAATCCATGAAAGTGCAACAACTAAATAAACTATCTTTTGCTCATCCAATTTATTTCTAAATTTCCAAAAAAGAAACAACAGTGAAAGAGCATACATCCCAATTCCAATATAAAAATACTGTATTCCCAAAAAAGTAGTGCTGTCTGCCTTCCACATTCCAACCAAAGTCCAAACATTAAAAGCAAAAACAGAAGTATAAGGATAGTAAAGACTCATTTTATTTATTAGATCTGGTAACCCAAAGATTGGATTGGTTGGGAAAAATGGAATAGAAAGTGCCAATATTAGAAGAAGGGTAACTATCCCTGCTTTTAGAATTTGTTTAATAGTATATTTCTTTAAAGTTATTAGAACTAGAAAAGGCAAAATAGCAAAAGCCTGCGGCTTTATTAAAAATGCAATTGCCCACATACTCCATCCCAAAACAACACTTTTCTTCTCATTAATCAAATAAACTGCCAAAAATAAAAACAAAGTAAATATCCCATCAATTTGTCCCCAAACTGATCCGTTAAATATCACAACAGGATTAAGCGTATATGCAAAAAATGCAGCAAGTGCAGTATTCTTGCCAACCTTTCTGACTAGATTCCAAATAATTACTCCCACTCCAATATCAGCTAGTATTACTGGTAGTTTAATTGCAACTTCTGAAATAATACCTGTCTTTCCCATAACCCAAAGCCAATACAAATATCCAGGAGTATATTGAGTCCAAACAGTGTCAGAGTAAAATTTATCAAACCCTAAATCACGAAGCCTTCCTGCCCATGCAAGCCAAGTCCCCATATCTATCTGAAAACTAGGAAGAAGTGAAAAGGCAAGCCTTACTCCAAGTACAAATAAAACTGATAAAATGAGATTCTTGGGAATAATAAGTTGTTTAAATTTCTTCCCCAGCATAGAATTTAGTATAAAAGCATGAGACATTTAATGCAAAGGCTTAAACTACAGTCAGAAAAACATAAACTTATCTCCATTGCTCTTCTAATAGGATTAGGAAGAATTGTTATTCTTATTCTTCCCCTTTTAATAGTTGGCTATCAAACACATAAACCCATCCTTCTGGACTCTACCTGGAACAGATGGGACACTCCTCACTATTTATATATAACCCAACATTGGTATGGAACAAGTGGAGATGAAGCAAACTTCATAGTTTTCCCACCTCTATATCCTGCAATTGTAACCTTTGCTAATTTGCTAATTAAAAACGTATTTACTTCAGCTTTATTAGTATCCAATTTCTTCTTCATTCTAGGAAGTTTAGTATTCTACCTTCTTGTAAAAAAAGACTACGATGAACAAACTGCCTTAAAATCTCTTGTGCTTCTTAATATTTTTCCGACTTCATACTTTTTTTCAATTGGATATACAGAATCATTATTCTTTTTCCTTTTAGTATCCTGCTTCTTCTTTTCTCAAAACAAAAATTGGTATGAGTCCTCTCTTTCGGGAGCACTGACCTTTTTAACAAGAACAATGGGCTTAATAACACTACCCACTCTTTTTGTTTCTTTACTACTAGAAAAAATTAATTTAAAGAAAAAAATTCTTCTCTCAGTTCTGATAACAATTCCATTCATTATTTCTATTTCTACTTACCTTGCTGTTAATTGGTTATTGTTTGGTAAAATCTTTGCTTTTAAAGAAGTTCTAGAAACTCATTGGTACAAACATCTTGATTTTCCATGGGTTAGTATAAAAAACAGTCTAGGATTTCTTAAAATACCTCTGACTCATGATTCACTCATGCTTGGTCTTTTTGAAGGGGGACTTGCCATTCTATGTTTTGCTCTTATTCCTTTCATAATTAAAAAATTAAAAGTAAGAGACTGGGTCTATTATATTCTTTCTATCCTTTTTATTACCTCAACAAGTTTTCTTTTAAGCACTCCAAGATACCTTCTTTCAATCCCTCCCTTGTTTATATTTCTTGCTTTAATTTCAAAAAGAAAAATAGTGTTTATACCTTTGGTATTAATCTTTTCCTGTCTTCTACTTTATTTCTCCGTTCTTTTTGTCAAAGGCCAATGGGCTTTCTAAATTTAAGGAAGATTTTGTTTCACCCATTTTTGTAGATCTGACCAATCTCCCTTTTTTGGCAAAAACACAAACTGATATCCATATAAATATGATTTAGGACCTTCAGCCAAAAGCTCTTCTGGAACTGCATGAGTTACTATATTGTTTCTTGCATCAACAACATACCGTCCAACTACTGCAGCCTTAGCAGCAGCCATGTCAGTTTCTACAGAACTATTTAAAATTGCAACTAATGAAGTTATTTTTGAAGGTGAAAGAAAAGTAGCTGGGCTAAGTGTTTTCTCCATAATTGCCTTAATTACCTTTTGCTGTCTTTGTGCTCTTGCCAAATCACTTCCTTCATCTCCAGGAGCATGTCTTGACCTAACAAACTTTAAAGCAGTTGCCCCATCCATATGATTAAGCCCTGCTTTAAAAGTAACCGTCTGATATCTGCAAGCCAGGGTAGGGTCTCCATTGCAATTATCTGCCTCATGCCCAGGCAAAGGGTATTGCGTATCAGTAAATCCTCTATCAACCATTACATCTACTCCGCCTATCTCATCAATCACTTTTTGAAATCCTGAGAAATTAATAACAACACCATACTGTATTGGCACTCCCACTATTTCCTCAACCGTTGATTTAGCAAGAACAATACCAGCAAGAGCTGATCCTTGTGATTTTTGTTTTCCCCAGTAATAGCTGCTGTTTATTTTTGCCTGCAAATCAGGTATCCAAATATCACGGGGAATAGAAATTAAACTTATCTTATGGTCTGACTGGGAAATAGAAACAAGAATCATAGTATCAGTAAGATCAGGTGAGTCCTGACCTTCCCCGCTTTTGCCCATTAGTAAAATATTTATCCTCCCATCAATTTCAGGAACTAATCCGCTAGGAGGAAAAATAAAATTCTTACCAACTCCCACATATTGGCCAAAGGTAGTACCTTTAAGTCCATTAACTCCAAAAAATCCTAAAATAGCCAGCAAGCAAATGCCAATAATAATTAAAAACACTCTTGCAACCCAAACATGTTTAAACAATCTTCTTCTAGCTCTAGACAAAAACACTTTCCTTTTAGCCAAGTTTTTATCTTTTATTCCAAACATCTTATTTGAAGAATATTCCAACTTTTCATCTGAATTCCCTTCCTCATTCATGCTAAAATCGTTGGAGGGCTCATAGTTAGCCTTGTTTCTTTTCTTTACCATCATGGATATTTTAGCAGATTTAAATAAAGCTCAGATAGACGCAGTCACATACCCTAAAAGTCCGCTTCTGGTTCTTGCAGGAGCAGGTTCAGGTAAAACAAAAGTCTTAACCCACCGTGCTGCCTGGTTTATCTCCCAAGGAGTACCCGCAACTCAAATCCTTCTCATGACTTTTACAAACAAAGCAAGCACCGAGATGAAGGAAAGAATTGCAAAGCTTTCAAGTGATATGCCTGGTTTTGCAGGCACCTTCCATGCTTTCTGTGTAAAGCTTCTTAGAATCGATGGACGTGAAATTGGAATTTCACCCGACTTTGTCATATATGATGATGCAGACCAAAAAGATGCAATCAAAGAAGTGCTTTCTGATTTTAATCTTTCTGAAGATTCATACAACCCAGCTGCTGTAGCAAATATAATTTCCAGTGCAAAAAACAAAATGATTAATGCACTTGCCTTTGGAGAAAATGCACAAACAGATTTTGATGAAAAAGTTTTTAAAATTTTTGCAAGCTATGAAAAACTTCTCACTGAAATCAATGCCCTTGATTTTGATGATCTTCTAAATAAAACTGTCAAACTTCTAGAAGAAAAACCCCAAGTTCGCACTAAGTGGCAGCAAAAACTAACTCACATACTAGTTGATGAGTGGCAAGACACAAACAAAATCCAGTATCATCTGACCAAACTTTTAGTTGGCTCTACAGGAAACCTGACTTGTGTAGGAGATGCATCCCAATCAATCTATTCTTGGCGTGGTGCAGACTATAGAAACATTAATTATCTTTCAAGAGACTATCCAAACTTGAAAGTAATAAATCTTGAACAAAACTACCGCTCCACCCAAACAATTCTTGATGCAGCAAATGCAATCATTTCCAAAAACACCTCTCACCCAATCCTTAAGCTCTGGACCTTAAATGATACTGGCAAAAAAATAAAACTCTACCAAGCCAAAAGCGGTTTTGACGAAGCAGCTTTCATTGTAAACAAAATTGCAAGTCTTAAAACTCAAGGCTACTCCCTCCGAGATTTTTCAATCTTGTATAGAACAAATGCCCAATCTCGTGTCTTAGAAGAATCCCTTCTTCATGCAGGAATTCCCTACGTCCTTGTTGGTGGCGTCAAATTCTATGACAGAAAAGAAATTAAAGACGTTCTTTCCTTCTTAAGGCTACTAGTTAATCCAAGAGATAAAGTTTCTCAAAAAAGGGTAGACAAACTTGGTGTCAGAAGAAAAGCAAAGTTTGAGGAATTTAAATCTAAACTGGAAAGCTTAGAAAACTACACAACCCTAGATATAATGGACTCTCTTGTATCTGCAATTGACTATCTTTCCTCTTACAAAAAAGAAACTGAAGAAAATATTCAAAGGCTAGAAAACATTAAAGAATTAAGATCTGTTGCCACCCAATTTCCAAATATTCAAGAGTTTCTTGAAAATGTAGCTCTTGTTCAAGCAGAACAAAATTCAGATGGGACACTCCACACTTCCAATGGATCAAATTCAAATAAAGTAACCCTAATGACTCTTCATGCCGCCAAAGGTCTCGAATTCCCTGTCGTCTTTTTAGTAGGAATGGAAGATGGAATCTTTCCTCACTCAAGGTCTCTTTTTGACTCAAATCAAATTGAAGAGGAAAGGCGTCTTGCATATGTTGGAGTTACCCGTGCAAAAGAAGTACTTTTCCTCACCTACGCTTCTCACAGACTTTTCTTTGGACAAAGAGTTTCAAACCCAATCTCAAGATTCATAATTGATATTCCAGAAAGCCTTTTGGAATCTTCAGACAATGAATATATCCTAGATGAGTATAATATAGATATAGATACAGACAATCTTTATTAAAATGAAAGTTCCATCTCAACATCCTCTCCAATCTCCTGCATGGAGCTTATTTAGAAAAAAATGGGGGAATGAAGTAGTAGAGACCAAATACGGCACCCTTACTCTTCACAAAATTCCTCTTACTAAATATAAGCTTGGGATGTTTATAAAAGGCCCAACTCCAACCAAGGAGATGCTAGAGTACTTAAAAGATTTTGCAAAAAAGAGCAATCTAATTTTTATAAAACTTGAACCAAATACCCTTAAAGATGAAAGCGTAATTAATCTCCTAAAACAAAATCATTGTGTTAAAGGAAAGACCTTCTTTACTCCAACTACATTTTGGCTAGACCTAACAAAAAAAGAAGATGAACTTCTTTCCTCGTTTAAGCCAAAAACCAGGTACAACATCCGCCTTGCTCAAAGAAAAGGTGTAGAAGTCAAAGAAGACAACTCAGATAAAGCCTTTAATGAATATATCAAATTAACAAGGCAAACCACTCAACGACAAAACTTCTATGCTCATAATGAAAAATACCACAGACTAATGTGGGAAACACTACATCCTGCAGGCATTGCCCATCTATTAACTGCATCTTTTAATAATGAAATAGTTACAACCTGGGTTCTATTTACATACAAAGAATTTCTTTATTATCCATATGGAGCAAGCTCAGACAAATATAAAAATGTAATGCCAAACAATTTAATGATGTGGGAGGCCATCAAATTTGGAAAAAAGAATGGATTAAAAACTTTTGATATGTGGGGAAGAGAACCAGGTAAAGGCTTTACTCCGTTTAAAGAAGGATTTAATCCAGAAGTTGTTGAATTTGTAGGAACTTGGGATTTGATTATAAACAAACCTCTCTACTATCTATATAAAGGATTTGACACAGCAAGATGGTTTTACTTAAAAGGAAAATCATCAACAGGTTTATCTAAACCGAAGTTCTAAAGACTGCAAGCAAAATAGCAAAACCACACTTTACCAACAACATTTTCCCTTGGAAGAAATCCAAAAATTCTTGAATCAAGACTATGATCTCGGTTGTCTCCAAATGTCACATATTTATTTTCTGGAATTGTAACTTCCTTCCCTTCTTCTAAGTAAGTACCTGAATTCGTAGTAATACCAGAATCAAGATAACTCTCATTTAGCACTTGTCCATTTATATAAACCTTCCCTTTCTCTATTTTTACTTTTTCCCCAGGCAAACCTACAACTCTCTGTATGTAATCACTTTTACCTTCTGGTGGTACGCGAAAAATAATTACATCTCCTCTTGAAATATTATTCCTACCTAGCTTATTTACCATATAGTATTGTCCATTCTTATAGCTTGGAGCCATAGACAAGCCAACTATTTTTACAGGTTTAAAAACAAACAAATATAACAAAAGAAAAATTACAGGAACTAAAACAACTGCAGCCACTCCTACAATTGAAAGTCCAAGCACAAACTTCAAAAACTTATTCATCTTATTAATATAATATAATAGCTAACCATATTATGAAAGATTTAAGACAAACCAGTGAATGGGCAAGCTATCTAAAATCTATTGGATGGAAAGTAGAAAAAATTAATGGTAATTATTATTTTTTAAAAAGAATTCCATTACTTGGATATTTATTAAAAGTTCAAAGACCTAAAAAACTAATTCTTAAAGATATAAAATATTTACAGAATAAATATAAAATATATCAAACAACTATTGAACCAGATTTACCGTTCTTCTCCTCTTCTCATAATTTATTATTAAAAAACAACTTCAAAAAAGGTAAATCTTTTTCTCTTCCAACTAAAACTATACAAATTGATCTTACAAAATCTGAAAAGAATCTACTCTTAGATATGTCTTCCAAAACTAGATACAACATTAATCTCTCTAAGAAAAAAGGGGTAGAAATTACCCACTCCAAAAATATAAATGAATTTGCAAAGTTCTGGAGAGAAAATTTTGAAAGGAAAAGATTCCCATTTCTTTCTCAAAAGAAAAGCATAATTGCCATTTATGATGCTTTTGGAAATAAATCAGACTCGCTAATTGCAAAAAAGAACAAAAAAATAATTGCTGGTCTTTTGCTTCTAAGTACCAATAACACTATTTATTATATGTATGCTGCAAGCAATAGTTTAGGAAGAAAACTGTTTGCACCAACTCTTCTAACTTGGCAAGCGATACTTTTAGGAAAGAAGTGTAAACATAAAGTATTTGATTTTGATGGAATTTATGATGAAAGATTTCCTCTTAACTCATGGAAAGGTTTTACTAAATTTAAAAAAGGGTTTGGAGGAAACGAAGTTGAATATCCTGGAAGTTTCAAAAAAACAAATAGTATAATCAAATTATGAAAATTAGGAAGAAAACTTGGATGCCATTCTTTCAAGAAATTTTGGATGGTAAAAAAACCTTTGATGCCAGACTTGCTAATTTTAGTTGTAAAAAAGGAGATATCTTAGTTCTTGAAGAATATGACCCGGTAACTAAAAAATACACTGGTAGAAAATTAGAAAAAGAGATAACTTTCGTCTTAAATACTAAAAAACAAAAGTTCTGGACTCAATCTGATATTCAAAAATCTGGCCTTCTAATAATGTCTTTTAAGTAATTATTCTCCTGCACAAAGTAGTTTATATTCACAATTTCTGCAAAGTATTCCATTAGTACAGGTAAAATCAGACTTCTCTATTTGTTCTCTAATTTTAAATATTTCTTTCTTTGCCTTTTCTAAATCACTTCCAGTTCTAACTGTAGAAATCTTTTTATGGCTATCAAAATAATATAGAGTAAGTTTTACATCCTCAGGCTTTTTCCCAAAAGGAGGTTGCTTCATTATTGTTGCAGCCAAAGCATAGAAAGTTAGCTGCATATCATGGTCCACCTGTTTTTGAGTTGGCACATTTGCTCCAGTTTTGTAATCAATAATCTCTATTTTCCCATTAGCAAGTTCATCCACTCTATCTATCTTTCCTCCAATTTTAAGTGGCCTACTAGGATTCCCATTCTCTAAAGGAACAGTAAATGGCTGCTCCAATAGCACTGTTTTTCTTTCCTTGTTATACTCTTTTTCAAAATACTCGCTCAAAAACTCTTTTGCTTTCTCTAAAAACTTACTTTCATGGTTTTTAGAACTAAATCCTTCCCTTATCCAATTCTTGCCAAGTAAGTTAATAAGCAAATCTTTACTTGCTTTTTGGCCCTCATTAATAGATGCATAAAAATCTTTCAAAGCATCATGAACAGATATTCCAAAACTCTGACTGGCAGAAGTAGGTGTAGGAACTTTATAAATATATCTTAACTTGTAGTGAAGGGGACAAACTTTAAATGTCTCAATCTGAGAGTAGGACAAGTAATCAATATGAAACTTATTTGCCTTGCTCTTAATTTTTTCTTCCTTGTTTGCATAGTCTAAAAAGGATAATTGTTCTCCCTGTTGTCCTTCTTCACTTCCCACTGTCTCATCTCCTAATGCCTCAAAAATAAAAGGTGAAACCTTTTTCTCCCTTTTCCCTTCCCCATAATAATTAGCCGCAGCAAAAAACAGCCTGTCTTTTGCCCTAGTCATTCCCACATAGAAAAGCCTTCTTTCCTCCTGCATATGATAATCACCCTTTGGCAGTATCTCTTTTATAATCTCTTCCGGAATTGGAATCTGTTCCCGTCTCTCAACTGTAGGAAAGCGTCCACTGGTAAGATTAACTAAAAATACAACAGGAAACTCCAGTCCTTTAGAAGAATGAGCTGTCAAAATGTTGACCGCATTCACATCTGTCCAATCCATATCATTAGCTACAGGTGACTCTCCTAACTCCATTGACAAATCTATCCAATCAACAACACTTGCTACACTTGCATCCTCATGGTCTACCTCATATGTTTTTAACTTATCAAAAAATTTAGAAATATTTGCAGCCTTCTTTTCAGCATCCACTGTTTTAGGAGTCAAAAGTTTAGTAAGAAGGCCAGTATCTTCCAAAAAATAATAAAGAAGCTGTCCAGCACTTTCCTTTCTTGCAAGTCTTAAGTGTTTCTTAATTACATCAACAATTTTTTTAACCTTTTCTTTAGTTTTCTCACTTACTTTAATATCATCTATCTTTTCAGCACTTTCAAACAAAGATAAATTGTATTTTCTCGCATAATTTCCAATTGCAGCCAAATCTCTTCCTTCTATATCAATGTGTTCAATAGAAAGTAATCTATACATTGAAACAGAATCTTCAAAGTTGTATAAAACTTTCAAATAAGCAATTAAATCTACAATTTCAGATTGTCTAAAAAGTCTTCCAGGACCTAAAAACTGATAAGGCACTCCATTTCTAGACAATGCTCTTGTAAAAGGTTCTGCATGATTATTTGCCCTAACTAAAATTGCAAAATCGCTATATTTTCTTTTTTCTTGCCTTGCTAACTCTTTTATTTTTTTAGCAACAGCATCCGCTTCATTTTCCACCCTATCTACATGAATAAAACCAACATCTTCTCCTTTTGTTTTTCTCTGAGACCCAAGTTTTTTATCTATATTCTCAATTGCTTCCAGCCTATCTGGATTATTGTGTTGTATTAGCTCATATGACTTATCAAGAATTTCTTGAGTAGAACGGTAGTTCTTAGTTAAAACTACAATTTTTACTTTAGGAAAATTCTTTCTAAACTGAATAATATTAGATACTGCTGCTCCTCTAAATCTATAAATTGACTGATCATCATCCCCAACCACTGTTATATTTTTGGAAGTTTTAGATAAAAGAAGTGCCAGTTCGTTTTGTGCATAGTTTGTATCTTGAAATTCATCAATCAAAATATGTTTAAATTGTTTTTGATATTCTTTTAAGATATTAGGTCTCTCTCTAAAAAGTTTTATAGTCTTAACAATTAAATCCCCAAAATCCATTACACCTTCTTTAACTTTTAACTCCTCATATGCTTTATAAGCATTGGCTAGCTCCAGCCACTTTTCTCCATCCTTCTTTTCTTCTTCACTTTCACTCTTTTGCATCTTTCCTTTTGCCCATTTTATATAGTCATTTGGCAAAATATTTTCATCCTGAAGTCTGGAAAAATGCTGTGTCATTCCACCTATAAATTTTGTTGGATTTCCCAAAGGTCTAAAATACTTTAAATCAAATTTAAAAAGATTACGTCTCACTAATTGCACTGTCTCAGCTTCAGTCATTAGTTTGTACTTTGGATCATACCCAATATGAAGTGCATCACGCCGCAAAATCCTGTCACAAAAAGAATGAAATGTCATAATCCACATCTGGGTATATCCATAGGGGAGTGCTACATCCACTCTTTCTTCCATCTCACGTGCAGCTTTCTCTGTAAAAGTAAGTCCTAAAATTTCACTTGGCTCTGCAACTTTCTTTTCAATTAAATGCTTAATCCTTTCAGTAATTACTGTAGTTTTTCCAGTTCCAGCTCCAGCAATAATAAGAAGTGGTCCTTCTCCATGTTTAATTGCTTCAAGTTGTTCTTCGTTGAGTTTTTGGTTCATATTAGCTATCATGTTTTAACATTATAACAGTGGAGAATCAATCTAATTTATACTATGAAGCACACCAAAAAGGATGGAAAAAATGGCTCCTTTTTATTGCTTGTATAATCTTTATAGTGATAGTTTTATCTGTGTCCACTTTTCTACCCGAAAAACGACAACAACTACCGTATAACCAAACTTTTGAGTTTAAAAGCACAAAACAAAGCTATCGTGTAATTGGAAATGGCCCAGAAGTAATTATGGTACACGGCTCTCTTCTAAGTAATCCTTGGTCTCATTGGGAAGAAAAACTTGCTAAGAACTATAAAGTTTATTTAATAGACCTACCCGGTTATGGGGCCTCAGATGCAATTGAAGGAGAAATCCATAATACTGATTTATTCGCCCAAAGTCTTTGTGAATTTATCCAACAAAATAACTTGCAAAAATCACCAATTATTAGTTTTTCATTAGGGACAATTGTTGCAATCAGAGCATCAGCAAAGAACTGTACTCAGGGAAAACAAATTCTGGTTGGAGTCCCAGGCAAAGTAACAGGTACACAGGTAGAAATTGCTGAAAAAGTACCCCTTAGCATACGAAGATATTTAGCCTCAACTCGCTTTGGAAAAGAAACATTTTTAATTCCAATTGTATACGGAAATGTAGGTGAAGAAAGTACTAGAGCCAAACAAAAAACCCTAGAGTTACTGTCCCAAAATGATCCAAAAACATCAGCTGACATTGATGTCAAAAAAGAGATTGAAGAAGATCTTCCAAAATTACTCCCTAAAGTTAAAAATGAAACAGTTTTCATTTACGGTGGAAACGATCTTCTAAAAACTACAACAAAAAATTTAATTTCAGATTTTATAGAAATACCAAACTCAGGGCACAATATATTTGCTTACCAACCAGAAAAAAGTTCAGAAGTTATAGAAAAAGAATTAGGGAAGTAAGGTATCTTTTTCTTTTACTTCCTGACCCAAACTTGAAGTTGTTGAAATCTTTTGCCCCAGTTGTGTAAATGAAACAAAAACTTCAGACATTTTGTTGTATGCACTATTTAAATGTTTCTGTAATACTCCTAAATTATCTTCCACTTTAGTGTAGTCTTTTTGAACCGCTCTAATTGAAGAAAGAATTTCTTTTGCCTTTTGTTCTATTTTTTGTCCCTCAAAACTCATAAGTATGGCTCTCATATATGCATAGAAAGTAGTAGGGGAAACTGGAAGTATTCTCATTTTATTTGAATACTCAAAAAGATCAGGGTTATTGACTATTTCATAATAAACAGCTTCACTAGGAATATACATTAATGCATAATCAATAGTCCCCTCATCAGTCAAAATATATTTTTTAGATATGGCATCAATATGCATTCTCACATCCTTTTCAAACTGTTTGGCAAATACTTTTTTCTCTGCTTCACTTCCATCTCCCATCATTCTTCTAAAATTCTCCATTGGAAACTTTGAATCAATTGGAACAATACCAGCTGTTGTTGTGATTGCTGCATCCACTTTATTACCAGACTTAAATGCATACTGAAGGTGAAATGATCCTTTAGGAAGCATTTGTCCCAATAATTCTTTTAAAACTTGTTCTCCCACATTTCCTCTTAACTTTGGACTCTGTAAAAATTGCTGCAAATCTTTCATACTTCTTCCTATCTCACTCATTTCTCCAATATTTCTCTGCACTGAAGAAATAATTTTTGCAGCATTATCAAGTCTGTCATTTAAAGTTCTTGTATTAGACTGCAAGTTCTCAAGCAAAACTTTTCTGTCCTCAGTCGATGAGTTCTGTAGCATTTGTATAACCTGAAGTAATTCTGGAGAAGTCTTCTGGCTCTCTTTTAACTCCATAAATCTTTTGTTGATCCAAAGACCTAAAAGCAGTATTCCACCAACAACTAATACCAGAACTATAACGGGATCCATCGTATAATGAGTATACAATGAGACGTGAGATTCGCAAAAACCAAATAAGGAAAAGAAAAAACTTTTTTCCCCTTCTTGCAATCACTCTTTTTCTCTGGATTTCACTCCTTCTAATAATAGTCTTTGTAGACCCAGACACCTTTGGGGCAGTACCTGTCTTTTTTACCATTGTTTTTGCAACTCTTTTTTTCTCACTCACAACTATTTTCATAAATGTCAGACGTGGATTAATCACAGCAGCTGCCATTACTTTATTTATAATTCTTAGATACTTTGGAGTAGGAAACATCGTAAACCTAATTTTAATTACCGCTACTGCCCTCGCCTTTGAACTTTACTTTTGGTATACTAGCCACTAATCCAATGGCATGAGAGTATCAAGTAGTAAAGTAAACGACATTCTAAAAAACCAAATCAGCAAAACCTTAGCCCAGGTAGTTGCAGATATTAAGACCCCCCAAGAATCACACCAGTTCCTCCAAGACTTTTTTACCCAAGCAGAATTTGAAAGTTTCTCAAAAAGATTAGCTGTCGCCTATTGGTTAAAAAAAGGAAGAAGCTACACCAATATTAAAAATAACCTTAAGGTATCCTCTGCAACAATTGCAGATGTTGCAAATATGATGAAGAAAAAAGGATTTGAGTTAGCCATTAAAAAACTTGAAGCAGAAGAGTGGGCAAACCAATGGGCAGACAAAATTAAGAAATTTGTAGGCAAATAAAAACTTCGGTAAATGTTTGACTTCGGTTTATCTTTGGACAATAATGAATTATGCCGACAAAAAGAAGAAATATTATAACCAAAGAACTATTAGAAAATTACTACATAAACAAACACTGGAATCTACTAAAAATATCAAAGCTATTAGGTTTTAGTGTAAGAACTATCGAAATAAGAGCAAAAGAATTAGAAATTCCACTAAGATCATCAGGAATACCTGGACCAAATATAAGTAAAGAGGAACTAAAAAAGTTATATGTTAAACAAAAATTATCTAGTAGAAAAATTGCAAAAATTTACAAGTGTGCGTATTCCACAATCGATAGAAAAATAAGAAATTATGATCTTCCCATAAAAAGTTTAGCAGCAGCACACATTATTACAAAAAGACGTCCGTTTTCAGAAAACCTAAAGGAAAAAGCATATATTCTTGGGTTTAGAATAGGTGATCTAAGAGTAAGAAAAATGTATAAAAATAGTGAAACAATTCTTATAGATTGTGCCTCAACTCATGCAGAACAAATCAAATTAATTAAGAGGCTTCTGTTTCCATACGGAAGAATTTGGATAAGTAAAACCTACAAAACAGGAAAACAACAGATTGAATGTAGTGTAGACAACTCTTTCGAATTTCTACTTAAAAAATACTCAAAATTTCCCAGCTGGGTTTTTAAAAAGAATGAAATTTTTCTATCCATACTAGCAGGATTTATAGACGCAGAGGGTAGTTTTTACATTACAAAAGATAAAAAGTCTGCAAAATTTTCTCTTGGGAACTATAACAAAGCAATTCTTAAACAAATATTTAATTTTCTAGCTAAAAGAAAGTTTCATCCTAAAATCTTTCTAGGAGTCAAAAAAGGCTACACAGGAAAAGATGGTTACTCACACAACCATAACTATTGGATTTTAACCCTAGATCGAAAAATAGATAATTATCGTTTTGCCACACTCTTAAAGCCACATCTAAAACATAAAGAAAAAATTAGGGACTGTAAAAAATTACTTAAAAACATAAACTATAGGAATAAAATATATGGCTATAAAGGTATAGACATGCTAAAATTTGCGCATGAGCACAAAAAACATCTACTTAACAACAACACTACCGTATGTCAACTCTGATCCACACATAGGATTTGCACTTGAAATAGTGCAGGCAGATGCCTATGCCAGGCACAAAAAGTTGTCTGGATATAGCGTATTTTTTAACTTTGGAACAGACGAGCATGGTCTAAAAATCTATAGAAAAGCAATCGAGCAAGGAAAAAAGCCGCAACAATATGTAAATGAATACGCAACCAAGTTTGACAATCTTAAAAAGGCCCTTAATCTGACCTACAATAGCTTCATAAGAACTACTGATGAACACCACATAAAAGCAGCTCAAGAATTCTGGGAAAAATGCTTAAAAAATGGAGATATCTACAAAAAACTTTACAAAATTAAGTATTGCGTAGGATGCGAACTGGAAAAAACCGACTCAGAACTTGTAGATAATCGATGCCCAATTCATCCAAACTTACAAATAGAAATATACGAAGAAGAAAATTATTTTTTTAAATTTTCCAAATACCAAGATAAATTACTAAAGTTTTATGAAAAAAACCAAGATTTTGTAGTTCCCGAATCAAAGTACAAAGAAATAAAAACATTCGTCAAAAACGGCCTTCAAGACTTCAGTATTTCAAGACTGAAAAGCAAAATGCCATGGGGAATAGATGTCCCAGGGGATCCAGAACATGTAATGTTTGTATGGTTCGATGCCTTAGTGAATTATGTTTCAGCAATAGGGTGGCCTGATAAAGCAAATGAATTTAAAAAATGGTGGCCTGTAATCCAATTTGCTGGAAAAGATAACCTTCGTCAACAAACAGCTATCTGGCAAGCAATGTTAATGTCAGCAGGTCTTCCAAACTCTAAACAAGTCTTCATTCATGGTTTTGTAACTAAGGATGGGCAAAAAATCAGCAAAAGTTTGGGGAATGTGGTTTCTCCATATGAACTAGTAGAAAAATATGGAACTGATGCAACTAGATATTATCTACTAGCAAAAATTCATCCATGGGAAGACAGCGATTTCACTTTCGAAAAATTTGAAACTGCATATAATGCAGACCTAGCAAACGGCCTCGGAAATTTAATCTCTAGAATTTCAACCCTTGCCCAAAACTCTAAATTTAGTTTTCCAGAAAATAAATCCAATATAGAACCAGACATCGATATCGCTCTTTCTAATTACGAGTTTGACGATGCTTTAAAATTTATTTGGGACAAAATAAAAGAAGCAGACATTCTAATAAATAGTAAAAAAGTCTGGGAATTAAAAGGAGAAGAACTTCAAAAAGTACTTGAATTTCTTGTTAATGATATTAGACAAATTGCAGTAGATCTCAAACCCTTCCTTCCCGATACTGCCAACAAAATAGAAAAACAATTTAAAGGGCCTAAAATCAAAAAGGGTAATCCTCTTTTCCCACGGCTAAAATAATGATTAGAAATTTTATTCTTAAGCATGAAAAAGGTGTTTTAAGATTCTTGGAAATCCTTCCAGGTTTTGTCTCCTGGAATTTAATTCTTTTTCCATACTGGGGAATTCTTGTTATCCCAAATGCAGTTGCTTACTTTGTTTTATTTTTTAATATTTACTGGTTTTACCAATCACTCCAAATTGCAATCACAGTTGTTATTTCCCATATAAGAGTACAAGCCTCAATGAACTTTGATTGGGTAGGGGATATTAAAGCTTTCCCCGACTGGGAAAAGGTACGTCATGTTGTAATAATCCCAACCTACAAAGAACCCATACATATCTTAGAAAGAACTCTTAAGTCTCTGGCTTCTCAAGATCTTCCTCTTAAACAGCTCATTGTTGTAATGGCAATGGAGAAAAAAGAACCAGAAGAGTCTCGTCTTCCTAAAGTAAAAATATTAAAAGAAAAATTTGGCAAACTTTTTGGAAATCTAGTTGTAACAGTTCATGAATTAGTCCCTGGTGAAGTTGCCGGAAAGGCCTCTAACGAACGCTTTGCTGCAATTTGGGTTAAAGAAAATTTAATTGATGCAAAAGGACAAGACATTAATTACTATACAGTCACCTCCTGTGATGCAGACCATAAATACCACCCCAAGCATTTCTCTTGTCTTACTTTTAAATTCTTAGATAATCCAAGAAGATACAATTACTTCTGGCAGCCAGCAGTAATGTTTTACAACAACATTTGGGAACTTCCTGCAATCACTCGTGTTCAAAATACTCTTGGCTCAATCTGGAATCTTTCTCAACTACCTCGTCGTGACCGCCTTATTAATCAGCAAAACTACTCTCTTTCTTTTAAACTTCTTGATGAAGTAGGCTATTGGGATCCAGATAAAATTCCAGAAGATTGGGGAATATTTTTTAAAGCTTTTTACAAAATGAAAGGAAAGCTAGAAGTGGAACCAATCTATCTTCCATTATTTGCAGACGCTGCTCAATCAACAACTGTCTGGAAAACCCTAGTTACTCAATATGAACAGCTTAAAAGATGGGCATGGGGAGCTTCAGATGATCCATGGATAATTAGAGATTACTTCCTAACCCCAGACGTTCCCTTCTTTGAAAAAACATTAAGGTTGGTATATGTAATCTGGTCCCACTTTTTATGGCCAGTTAACTGGTTCATTATTACAATTGGACTCACAGTCCCAACAATTCTTAATCCAGCTTTTGGAAGAACCGTTCTAGGCTATACTGTTCCAAAACTTTCCTCTTTTGTTTTAACAGTTGCTCTAGTATTTCTTCTAGTAATGATTATTATTGATAGTTACTATAAACCAAAAAGGCCGGCAACCTTTCCGTTATGGCGTGCCCTTCTTGTTCCTTTTGAATTTATATTAATGCCTGTTGCAGGGTTTTTCTTCTCAGCTCTTCCAGGTTTAGATGCGCACACACGCCTTATGTTGGGTAAATATATAGAATATAAAGTAACGGAAAAAGTCTAGACATCACCCATTCATTAAGGTAATATCTGACAATGTCCTGTGAACTCTGCAACAAAGAAGGAGGATGTGCCGACTGGGAAAAGCTATCAAAAGCAAGAGCAAAAGGAATAGATCTTGAAAAAATCCTGGCATTCGTCACCCCTTGTCCAAAGGTAAGGGAATTATCATCGGTGCATCTTAAGAGCAAGCTGGATACGTCCAAAACTTTTGGAGTAGACACTATTATTCTGCACAAAAAACGTTGAACAACACAATATTCTCCTCCACCAATAGCTTTCAATATCGAAAAAATCCCCCTCTTACTGCTGACCTTGACCTCAAAATTTGTAAAGTTATAATAAACCATGTTGGAAAGATGTCCTCTTCCTCAATGCTTGGGTTGTGAATTATGCCTAAAGAAACAATTAATTTCACATATGGCTCACCTTAATCTTCTTCCTCCAAAAGAATATTTAAATAAATCTAATCTTTTTGATGGTAAATGCCTGTGTGGCGACCTACAAGATTTCACATACAGAGTAATTGACGCAGGTAACTCAAAAGTGTCAGAGGGAGATGACACACTTCATCTATAATCCATAATCCAAACTTTAACTTCCTTCTCTTTCTTGCTAGACTAAAAGTACAATGCTTAACCAATTTAATGTAAGTATTTGGGGTGATGAAGCTTTCTCAGCAGTTCTTTCTCAAAAATCTATCCCTGACATAATTTCTACAATCACTCATGACACATCTCCACCTCTATACAACATTTTAGAACATATCTGGTTTGGTTTTTTTGGACATGGTGAAGTAGCAATTAGACTTCTTTCCTTCCTCTTTTTTCTCTTAGCCATCTTTTTTGTATATAAAATTGGGGAATATCTTTGGGACAAAAATGTTGCTGCCATTGCAGCCATTCTTGTGTTTCTAAATCCCTTCTTTTTTAACTATGCTTTTGAAGGAAGAATGTACAGCTTACTTGCCCTAACAGTAACTGCTTCCTTCTACTTCATGCTCACCAAAAAGTGGATTCCATATGTAGTAGCAACTGTTCTTAGCCTCTACACCCATCACTTTGCTATCTTTGCAATATTTATCCAAGGAGTTTGGTTCCTAAAACAAGCAGCATTTGCATTCACAAAAAAAGGCAAAAAGGCAAAAGAAGAAAGGCAAAATGCAATTTCCCACTTCCTTTCCTTCCTTGCAATTGGAGTCTTGTATATTCCCTGGCTTATCCCACTCTATAACCAAACCAAAATGGTTGGCTCTGGCTTCTGGTTAGGAAAACCTACCATTACTGATTTTCTTGGACTTTCTGCTAAATATCTTGCAACTGGAATTAATAACCCATTAGCCAAACCAGCTCTAATTTTTGGACTTATTATTTTAGTTCTAAGACAGTGGCACAAAAACATACAAAAATCAGCCTTTCTTCTTCTTTGGTTTTTTGGCCCAATTCTTTTAACTTGGCTTGTCTCACAAAAATTCCAACCCATTTTTTTTGACAGATACCTTCTTTATGCAATCCCAGCAGGAATGTTAGTTCTTGCCTCTTCAAGACGAAAAATCTCAACACCATTCATTGCAATTCTTGTTTCCCTCTTTTTAATAATTGATTTCACCTACTTCACTCATCCTACAAAACTTCCTTTTAAAGATTTAGCCCAATATGTTCATGAATCAAAAAGGGGAGACGACTATGTTGTTAACTGGAATGGAACTGCCCATCATTTATGGGAAGCAAAATATTACAACATAGATGCACCCATTTATTTAACAAGTAAGGGTGCTCTTCCTTTCTTTGTTGGAACTGCTTTGATGACACCCTCTGACACTGTCTACACTCTTCCCAAAAATGCTTTTAGAGTTGGAGTAATAACAAGCGGTCCGGTCGATGAAGTAAAAATCCCAAATTATAATGTAGGAGAAATCCACACATTTTCAGACCTTAAATTTATATGGTTCGTCAGATAATAAATAAGATCAAAGAATTAGATAGAAAGTTAGGAATTCCAAACTGGCTCTGTTGCCTCTTAGGTCTAACATTAATACTTCGTATTCCTTCATTTTTTGAACCCTACTCATATGGAGATGAAATGATATATCTAACTTTAGGAGAAGGAATTCGTCACGGTCTTACTCTCTACAAAAACATTCATGACAATAAACCTCCACTAATTTACCTTTTAGCAGCCATAGGCGGAAACCTTTTTTGGTTCAAAGTAATTCTAGCCTTCTGGATGCTGGTAACTGTGGTAGTATTCTGGAAACTTACAACTATTCTTTTTGAAAACAACACAAAACTCCAAAAAATTGCTACGGTTATTTTTGCTCTTCTTTCCACTCTTCCACTTTTAGAAGGAAATATTGTAAATAGTGAACTTTTCCTTATTGGCCCAATAATGCTAGCCTTTTTAATACTTCTTACTAAGCCAAATTACAAAAAGATCTTTTTTGCAGGACTTCTTTTTTCATTAGCAGCTCTTTTTAAAATCCCTGCAAGTTTTGATGTTCCAGCCGTAGTTCTTTTTTGGATTGTAGTTTCAAAAATAAATAAAGAAAATGTTATTAGCATTATCAAAAAAACTTTTGTTCTTGCTTTAGGTTTTATTCTGCCCATTCTTGCAACCTTCATTTGGTATTGGACAAAAGGAGCATTTAATGAGTACCTAGTTGCAGCATTCCTTCAAAATGTTGGCTACCTTTCATCTTGGAGAGGGGGAGAAAACCAAACTCCTTTCTTAGTTAAAAATGGTCCTCTTCTTTTAAGATCCTCTGTCATCCTAATAGGATTAGTAATTCTTAAAATTAAAAATAAGAAGCTTTCAACACCATTCATCTTTGCTACCATTTGGCTATTAACAAGTCTCTTTGCAGCAACTCTTTCCGAACGTCCGTATCCCCACTATCTAATCCAATCTATTGCACCAATATCTATTCTTACTGCAATTCTCTTAGCTTCCACTCGAATTGAACAAGCTCTTGCAGTAATACCATTATTTTTAGCTCTTCTAGTTCCTGTCTATTACAAGTTTTACTACTACTCAACATTTACCTACTACAGCCGCTTTATCAGATTTGCAACACACCAGATATCAAAAGAAGAATATTTTGATGAATTCGATTCTCATGTTAATAGAAATTACAAAATTGCCAAATATCTTTCTATATCATCAAACTACAATGACCCTGTTTTTGTTTGGGGAGATTCTCCACCAATCTATGCACTATCTAAAAGGCTTCCGCCTTTTAAATATGTAGCAAATTATCATATCAGTGACTTTTCATCAAAAGAAGATGTAATAAAAGCCCTGCAAAGTAATCCGCCAAAATTCATAGTAACCCTAGAAGAAGGAGGAAGTTTTCCAGCTCTTGGAAGTTTTCTTGCTCTAAACTATGTTCCAGTTGAAACCAGCTCAAACTATGAAATCTGGATCAAAATCAACATTCCCAAGCCTCAATTGCGTCTACCACAGTAATTAGTCTACAATTTGGTAAATGCTAATAGAAAAAATAGAAGTGGCAGCTGCTGTCGTAAATCTTCTCATAATTCTAGTAATACTTCTTTTGCAGCCGCACCTACCTCCTGTTGTACCTCTTTTTTATGGCCTTCCATATGGAGATGAACAACTGGCAAACACCTGGGCTCTAATTATTCCTCCTTTTGTAGCTCTCGCCTTCATTGGAGCCAATATTTTTATAAGTAAAACCTCTAAAGAAGAGTTCATAAAACAAATTCTTGTTGGCCTTACAGTTGTAGTAACAGCTCTTTCTGCAATTACAGTATTAAGAATAATTCTACTTGTAGGAAAAATTTAAATGACAAATATAAACCAGCTTATTTTCCCTCCTGCAATTTTGGCAGCAATTATTTCATTTCTGGTAACACCTTTTGTCCTACTCCTTTCTTGGAAAGTTGGCCTTATAGATGATCCAGCCAAACATAAACACCCCAAAGTCCTCCATACCTATCCAATACCAAGAGGGGGAGGACTTGCCATCTTTACTGCATTTCTTTTAGCAACTGCCGTGTTTCTTCCCATAGATAAACACCTTCTTGGAATTATTGCTGGTGCTGTTGTGATTATGATAATGGGTATTCTAGATGATAAGTTTGATCTTAACCCTTACCTTAGATTAGTAATTCAGTTTATAGCAGCTCTTTTCCCAATTGCAGCAGGAATTGGAATTGCCTACATTACAAACCCATTTGGAGGAATAATAGATCTTTCTCATCCTCAAATTACTTTCCAGATTTTTGGTTCTTTTCATAGTATTTGGATTCTTTCTGATCTTTTTGCTCTCTTTTTAATTGTTCTTCTCATGAATGCTCTAAATTTTGGAGCAAAAGGAGTAGACGGCCAGCTAACAGGAGTAGTTGCAATTGCAGCCTTTGTCATAGCAATTCTTTCATTAAGATTTGCCCCAGATCCAACTCAAAAACCAGTCATTATTTTAGCTGCTGCTACAGGAGGTGCTTTTCTAGGATTTCTTCCATGGCACATCTATCCGCAAAAGATAATGCCCTCCTTTGCTGGATCTAACCTTGCAGGCTATCTTTTAGCAATATTAGCAATACTTGCAACAGCCAAGGTTGGACTTCTTTTAGTAGCTCTTGCCGTTCCTTTAATTGACACAGGTTATGTAATTGTAAGAAGAATTGCCTCAGGCAAATCTCCGTTCTGGGGTGATAGGGGACATTTACACCACCGTCTTCTAGACTTAGGTCTAACCAAACCCCAGGTAGCACTTCTTTACTGGGCAATCACTGCATTGTTAGGTATTTTAGCTCTTAATTTGAATACTGACTTTAAGTTATATACAATGATCGGTGTAGGATTCACAATTGGTGGATTAATATTATGGCTTACCTACCGTCCCAAATAGCTAAAACATTAAAAGCTGCCATTCTTGTCACTCGCCCTCCTCATTGGACAAAAAACTTAAGTATCTTTGCTGCACTTATTTTCTCAGGTCTTCTATATGATAAGTTTTTCTTTTTAAGAGCATTCTGGGCCTTTTGGGCATTTAGCCTTGCAGCTTCAGCCACTTACATTTTTAACGACATTGTCGATGCGCCTTCAGATAGGCTTCACCCAATCAAAAAGGGGAGACCTATTGCAAAAGGAACATTGCCTGTCTCAATCGCCATAGCTGAAACTCTTTTTCTAGCTGTTATCGCTCTTCTTCTTTCCAAAGCTCTCTCAGACCTGTTATTTGTACTTATTCTAAGCTATCTTCTTATCCAGTTAGCCTATTCACTGATCCTTAAAAACGTACCTGTTCTAGACATCCTCATTATTGCAACCGGCTTTGTAATAAGAATTTATGCAGGAGCTTTTGTAATTGATGCCCATCTTTCAGTCTGGTTCCTTCTTTGTGTAATATCAGTTGCTCTTTTCCTTGCCTCAGGCAAAAGAAGAGCAGAATTGGGGATTGTCCCAGGAGGGGAGACCAGAAAATCTCTTCAGAAATATCCAAAAGATCTTCTTAATTCATATGTAACTATGTTCGGAAATGCATCTTGGATGAGCTGGGCGCTCTTTACATTTTTTGAATCTCCCAAAGTACCACTTAATCTCTGGCTCTTCCTTTCAGAGTTTTCACGCACTACAACAATAAACAAGCTTTTAATGATAACAATCCCTGTCACAATTTTCGGAATAATGAGATATCAGGCACTTATCTTTGAGGGGAGATCTGAGGCTCCAGAAAAGCTTTTGCTGTCAGATATTCCATTGGTTGCATCAGTCGTAATTTGGACAATGATGGTCATCTGGATTCTATACGGAAGTTTAACTTTCAGCTTCTTAAGATAATTTCATTTAATTCTCTCCCCAATTTGTTTACACGCGTGAAAAACAGTAAACATACTATAGGAGTTTCGGGTCTATTTCAATTCACCTGATACAGTTGCATATAGTACCGAAATCCAGCCACTTTTCCCTCCCCCCAGATCGACCTCATACCATTGAGAGTCACTGCTCTTAGAAATAAAATTATATTTCTGTCCATCAAGCGCATGTCCAACTTCATTTGATGCAGTAGTTGGAGTTTCTCTTGCAATTAAAAACCCAGCTGCTGTCTCTAAAACCTCAACCTGAGGTGAACTCTTAGTTTGCACTCCAAGAGTAGAAGTATTAGTACTATTAGCTAACTTAACAACAGCAGTTAAATTGTATCCGTTAAGCGTCCTTACGCTTAAATTGCGCTGCCCCGAGCCTGGGTATTCAACTGTTAATTTATGGTTCCCTGCAGCAATTTTTGTCAGTTTTAAGGGTGCAAAACCAGCTGCCCTGCCATCCAGAAAAACCCTCCCTCCATCAGGATCAGTAACAACAGAAATAACACTCCCAGTATCACTAACTTTCTCAAAAGAAATTATCTCTCCTGAAGTATCTGCTTCAGTTGGTCCAAAGTTTCTCCTTATAATTGTCTTTATTCCAGCACTCAAATTAACCTTAGTTTCATAAGCCCCAAACTGGCTGTTTGGAACTACTCTAACCACTGCTTCATGAGGGGAAAGTGTGGTATCCAGTGGAGTCTTTCCTAACCGTTTTCCATCTATAAAAACTTGTGCATCTACATTTGTCTCAATTAAAATTCCAGCACTTTTTGGTCTTAAAATCCCAAGAAGAAATATACTTCCCACTCCACCCAATAATATTCCCGCAATAGATGCGAAAATTGCAACCTTTCGATACCCTGCTTTAGAACTCTGTCTATTCATTGGATTACCAAGTTTACCATGAGCTAGCCGTGAGACAAACCTACTTTCCATTAAAATTAGCCCAAACCAAACGAATTTTGCCTCAGATTACAGCCATTGACAACTTAAGTCCATTTCATTAATATGTACTTAGCACTCTTAAAAGACAAGTGCCAATATCCCAAATCAGAATTCCCTTTTCTTATGGTTGAGGATGTTTACATCTTCCCTATTCAATGGTCTCAAAAATAATTAAAAGCCAAGTAATTTCTTGGATATAACAAACCCTTCCTGAGAATGACCTCGGGAAGGGTTTTTTGTGTTAAAATAGCCTTACCAAGGCCGGATGGTGAAGAAGTAACACGGCTGTCTGCAAAACAGCTATACGCGAGTGCGAATCTCGCTCCGGCCTCCAAAAATTTAAGCCTCCCAAAACTTGACTTTTAGCCTCCCTACACCCTATAATCCCCTTATTCCCGCTTATGTTAGCGGGTTTTTTAATGCAGAGCCAGAAGCTTTGCATTGGCCTTAAAATGCAAATTTTGAGGCTAATTTGCCCCACCCAGCCTTGGGAAACCAAGCCAAAAGTGGGGTCATATGTTAAACCTAATTACCAGGTTGACTAAAAGAAATCGCCTTAGTCTGACTTTAAGACCTATAACGCGAGAGGGAAGATCTTTGGTCTCCAAAATATTCATTCCCATTTTCCAGCACAAAAGGATTAAAACCATTTTAGGCTCAAATCTAGCCTTTGCCTTAGTAGCTACCTCTATTGTGCCATCCAATCTGACTTTATCCAATATTCTTGGAAACTCACCAGATAATGATCTTGTAATCCCACAAGCTACACTTGACCAAACCTATAAGCCACAAGAAGAAGAGTATGTACTTACTATTGGAAAAACCCAAATTAAAACAAATAAAGTAGCTCAAATGCCAGTTGAAAATGTAAGGCTAACTCAAAGCTATTACATCTTTCATCCAGGGGTAGACTTGGCAGGTGAACTTGGAACTCCCATTAAGCCGATTATGCCAGGAGTAGTTGAATCTACTCAAAACCTCACATATGACTATGGAAAAGCCGTAATAGTAAACCATGGAAATGGTATTACCTCTTTATATGCCCATATGTCTAAAATCCTAGTTAAGCAAGGAGACAAAGTGGATAGTAATACCCTTTTAGGTTTAATGGGTGCTACAGGCCATGCAACAGGCCCTCATTTGCACTTAGAAATTAGAGATCATGGGTTGTCAGTTAATCCAATAACAGTAATCCCACAAATCCTAGACCTTAACAAAGGTTTACTTACTTTGAACCAACAGTAACTACAATATCCCACCTAGATTGGGAATCCAGTGGTGTACCAATTTTTACTGAATAGGCAGGTACCAAAAGATTTTTAAGATAAGCTACCACATCAGCCGAAACTGTACTTTTTACCTGAATAATAGTATCTGTATAGCCAAAGTTCTCAGCATTCCCAGTATAATTAACCTTAAATCCACCTTTTTGAACTAAATCTTTAACTGCTGTTGCAGCTCCAATTGCCCCACTCCCATTAAGCACACTCACATTATATAAACTGTAATCTGGCTTGGGAGTTGCAGTAGGAATAGGTGTTGCCTGCACAATAGCCTGAGGTGCAATAGTTCCAGAAGGTTGACTCTCCGATATTTCATTAGAAGGCAAATTTTTCACCCCATTCAAATACACATACATTCCACCGGCAAGTGCCATTACAACAAAAGCTACAAGTAGCATAATCACAAAGAATAAAAAAATATTTCTTTTTGGCTTTTCAGCTACACCATAATTTAAGTTGTTTGTCTCAGCAACACTCACAACTTGTGGTTGATGTTCCACATGGTGCTCATGCTTTGGCTCATGGTGATGCTCAGCTACATGAACTGGTTCAATTTTTGGAGGTACATGCTGTACTTCCTCAACTGGCATAGGAGGAGGTGTCTCAATAACAGGACGAGGTGCCTCAACAGGCGGTGCAGTCGTTATCTCCTCAGTTACTGCCTTAAATCTTTTCTTCTCTTTATCTTCATGAGGCATACTCAAATTTTACCATAGATGAAATATATCTAGACAGGTTTTATTTATTGTTTTCATTATCCAAAGAAGCTAATGCCTGCTTTTAGTACCATCTCTTGAAATTCTCCTCATTGATCTTCTTCTTAACCTTCCTTCATCCTTCCATGGATCAATTCTTAATTTACTTGTACCTTTTTCTAAATTGTTAAGACTATTTAAACTTCCACCTTGATTCAATCTGCTCTCTAGCTCAGCCATTATTGTATGATAATGCAGGTAAACTGTAACTGCAATTACCTATTTTCCAAACTTCTCCAGATGTACCATGAAGCTACTGTTCTATAAGGTTTCCACCTCTCACTAAATTTTGCCAACTCCTCCCCTTTTAATTCCTTTCCTATTATTTTTTTAAATCCATTTCTGATTCCTAAATCATCAACAGGAAATATATCTGGCCTTGCCAGTGTAAACATTAAAAACATCTGTGCAGTCCACTTTCCTATACCCTTTACAGAAACTAGTTCCGTTAGAACTTCTTCATCAGTAAGTTTATCTAATTTATTAATCTTAACTTCCCCATCCTTAACCTTTGTTGCCAAATCCTTAATATATTTAATTTTAGCCCAAGATAATCCACAGTCCCTTAATTCTTGATCCTCTCTTTTTAAAATATTCTCTGGGGTAATTTGACCTAAAAGTTTCTCCACTCTGCCAAAAATTGTAGAAGCAGCCTTCCCAGAAAGCTGTTGTGAACAAATTGAACTAACCAAATCAATAAAATAGTTCTTTTTAATTCCTGCCTTTATTGAACAAGCTCCCCATTTAGTAACCAAAGATCTAAGATATTTATCTTTTAAGAGAAATTCCTCAGCAGCACTCCACATGAAGACTATTATATAGGCCTAGTATTCCATTCCGCCACCAGGCATTTGGGGAATTTCTTTCTTCTCTTCCTTTTCATCTGTTACTAAACACTCAGTAGTAAGTACCATCGAAGCTACACTTGCTGCATTTTGTAATGCTGATCTTGTCACCTTAAGTGGATCTAAAATTCCAAACTTTGTCATTGATCCAAACTCACCTGTCAAAACATTGTATCCAAAATCTTCACTCTTCTCTTCCTCAATCTTTCTTAATATATATCCGTCATCTTCCCCAGCATTTCTAACTAACCATCTTAAAGGCTGCTCAAGTGCATCTCTTACTATATCTATTCCTAATTGTTCATCCTTAACACTACTCTTTACATTCTTTAAAGCTTTCTTTGCCCTTAATAATGCAACTCCACCTCCTGGGACAATTCCTTCTTCAATTGCTGCCTTTGTTGCCCCTACTGCATCTTTTACTCTTTCTTTCTTTTCATTTAGCTCTACTTCAGTTGCAGCTCCAACATTAATTACTCCAACTCCTCCTGAAAGTTTAGCAAGTCTCTCCTCTAACTTTTCCTTATCAAAGTCTGATGTAACTTCAGAAATTTGGGCTTTGATTGATGCTATTCTTGCCTTAATTGCAGCAGGCTTTCCTTTTCCTCCAATTATTCTTGCATTGTCTTTGTCAGCCCAAACAGCTTCTGCTCGCCCCAAATCTTCTACTTCAATAGATTCAAAAGTCTTTCCGGTTTCTTCTGAAATAACAATTCCACCTGTTAAAACTGCAATATCTTCTAAGTATTCCTTTCTTCTATCCCCAAACCCAGGCGCCTTAATTGCCAATGTTCCTAGTATTCCCTTCAGTCGATTTACAACCAAAGTTGTTAAAGCTTCTCCCTCAATTTCATCAGCAATAATAACCAAGTTCTTGCTTACCTTTACAAACTTTTCTAAAAATGGAAGAAGATCTTGTATTGAAGAAATTTTCTTGTCTGTAATTAAAATGTAAGCATCTTTAATTTCAGCTTCCATCCTGTCTGTGTTTGTAACAAAGTATCCAGATGCATACCCTCTATCAAACTCCATTCCTTCTTTGTATTCAATTTCAATTTCTAATCCCCTTCCTTCCTCTACTGTAACTACCCCATCTCTTCCCACTTTATCTAAAGCTTCTGCAATCTTTGCTCCAATTGCTTCATCTCCTGCTGAAATTGTTGCAACTTGTGTAATTTCTTCATGTCCCTTAATAGGTTTTGCCATTTTCTTTAGTGCAGAAATAACTTCACTTACTGCCATGTCCATTCCTTTTCTAACTATCATTGGATTTGCTCCAGCTGTTACATTCTTCATTCCAGACTGTGCCATCACCTGTGCAAGCAAAGTAGAAGTTGTAGTTCCATCTCCTGCATTATCATTAGTTTTGCTTGAAGCTTCCTTAACAATCTGTGCTCCCATATTTTCAAAAGGATCAGATAACTCAATCTCTTTTGCAACAGAAACTCCATCATGAACAATTGAAGGTGCTCCCCACTTTTTATCAAGGGCCACATTTCTTCCTTTTGGACCCAAAGTTGTAACAACTGCTCGAGCAACAACATCGATACCTTTTAGTAAGGACCTTCTTGCTTCATCACCAAATTTTAATTGTTTTGCCATTTTAATTAATCCCTCATCAATCTAATCATTTCTTTTCTTGCTGCACTCTTGTATGCTCGTGACCCCTGAATAAGTTCAACTCTTCTTCCAATTTCATTAAGTAATTCATTATCAGCTTCTCCACCTTTTATCTCTTGAACAATTAACCTTCCAACCATGCTCTGTAATATCTCAATTGCTGCACTTGCAGATGCCTCAGAGCTTGAAAAAAAGGGATTTAGCCTGCGCTCTTTGTATCTTCTTGCCTCTAATCCCTCTCTAAAACCTTCTATCTTCATAATCACTTAACTATTGCCAATATATCCTCAAACTTTGCAAATAAATACTCTTTTCCATCTATTTTCACTTCATTTGCTCCCCACTTTTTATAAATCACTTCATCCCCTACATTAAAACCAGCTTTCTTTTCTTTTCCATCACTTGCAACTTCACTAGCTCCAACTGCAAGCACTTTTCCTTTTTGAGGTTTTTCAGAAACAGTATCAGGCAAGTATATTCCTGATGCAGTTTTAGTTTGTGCCTCAAGGGGTTCTATAAGCACATATCCGGCAGTTGGGGCAATATTTAGTTTACCAGCAGAGATGGCCAAACTTTGCTTAGTTTTATTTGTAGAATTATTTTTCTTTGCCATTTTTATCAAAACTAACTAGCAGTAATTACTTACGAGTGCTATTTTATTTAGCTGTAGCTTGCTTGTCAAGAGGAATCTGAGAACGGATTTTATGGTATGCATTCCACCTTCCCATTGCCATAAAACTTTTTAATTCTTCCTCAATAGTTGTCACCCAAACTTTTTTACCTTTTACTTCAACTTCCATTCTTTCTCTACCATTAAAAGGTCCTACCCATTCCCCTTTTGGATTTAATATCTCCCACTCACCCATTATTTCAACTTGTATGCCATTTATTTTAAATTTACCAAAATAAGATTTAAATTTTTCAGACTCCCTATACTCAACTTTCTCCACAAGATATTCCTTCAGTATTTGATTGCATGCCAATGCAGTTTTTTTGTCGCAAACAACATCTATGTCATCCACATTCATTGCTATTCCTGAAAGCACCAAGCTAGAAGTTCCACGGATTGCATAGTCATAGTCTTTTAGTTTCTCTGCAAGAAAAATTATTGCATTTTCAAAATCCGCTTTGTTTACAAAGGTTTTCATTCTTTTGCTAAGCTCTGCTTAACATGTTCTCCCCAATCAAAAGGATGAAAAAACGCTCTAGTAGCAGTAACAGTTTCCCGGGTTATTTTCCCTGACATATAGAAAAACTGCAAACTTCTCATTAATCCTTCCAATTGTCTAAAAAAGAAAGATTTACTTTCTTTCTTTTCAATATTTTGCTCTCTTACTTTTACAGCATTAGGCCAATACTCTTTAATCCATGAATTTTCTAATATAAGTCTCTCATATGTTTTATCTTTGTTAGTTAGAGGAACAATCTGTGCAATCTCATGAGCAGAGTAAAGATTCTGGTCATCAATTTGTAAGTTCTTCTCATCCATCCAAATGTTTAGACACAATTTATCTTTCTCATTTCTATCTCTTGGTTTTCTAAGTTTAAATCTAAGTAGTTTTAGTGTTAGGTATGCAATCACTCTAGTTGTCCACAAAGTATCTGCCTTTGTAACAATCATTAAATCAATATCTGATTCATCATCTGCATTCTCCATAGCAAGTGACCCTGTTACTCCAACCATTTGTATTGTAGGAATTTTCTCTAAAATTTTGGCAGCCTTCTTTGCAATTTCCATTTTCTTCAAAGATGTTCTTTTCCTTAAAACTCTTTTAAGAACTGCTCCTCTATTCTCTTCTAAGAAATAGTAATTGCCATGAAACCTTACCTCTGATTTATCTAATATTGAAGTTTTACTAATTTTTTCTCCAGCTCTCCACTTAATAAGCTCTCCCTCAGTCATGCCAAATCCAAACAAATTATGATACTTAATACTTATCAAGCTTTCCTCATCTAATGCATTAAGAGAAGAATTTTTCTGATAAAGTCTTAAGTTACGGCTGTGTGGCTGCTGGTGCAGGGGCAAGTCCATATGTTGATAATACTTGGGAAATTCCAGGAGTCAAGGTGGATATTACACGGGCAACATCAGTTCCTTTATTCATTGAGTTAATTGCATCCTCAAAATACTTGCCAATCTGAGAATTAATTCCGGTTGCTCCATCAAAAGTTCTTGAATCCAGGTACCAAGACTGGCTATCAGGTGCCTGAGAAACAAAAGCCCCAAATATTTTGTCTGAAGAAAGAAGTGTTGCCATATCAACTCTTGGATAAGGCTCTCCATATTGCCTTGCCTGTGCTGCAGTCTGATAGATTTTCTGCAATGAGTCTTTGGTTGATATAAACTTCAAAAAATCCCAAGCAGCCTCTTTTGCAGTACTTTTTGCAGAAACCCCCTGTGCCCAATAAGTAGCATAGGTTACATTAGGCTGTGCTGGATTATCTTTTGGCAGCTGTGGAACAGCTACTACACTAAATTTCAAATTTGGATTTTGCTGTTTAATCTCAAATACTCTCCATGAAGGTCCAAAATACATTGCTAGTTTACCAGTTGCAAAAGCAACAGTTGAAGGTGGAAGGGTTTCATCCCAAACATGGTCAGTTCCGGCAAACAATGTGTAGTAAGTCAAAGCAGTGCTAGCTCTATCTACAGGTGTCATATCACTCAGCTTCACTCCATTTTGAAGCATCATTAAGGCAAGTATCTCTTGCCAATTATCTACATTCTCAGTTCTTCCTAAAGCAACCCCTGCCTGTTGTATGTTTCCATTAGCATCCCGAACTGTAAGATCTAATGCCGCCTGCCTTAAATCATCCCAGGTTTTTGGAACCGGTTTTCCATAAGCTGTAAAAATATCGTCATTTACAAAAAGAGCTAAAGTATCTATTCCCAAAGGAATTCCTACAATTCCGTTTTGTGTTCTTAAATCTGAATTAGCAATTGAAAAAAATGTCTGTGAATACTCCTGGGCAGTCATCACTGTAGAAGGCAAAATATCTAAATCATTCTTAAACATCGGCACCCAGCTATTGTGGTATGTAAAAATATCAGGAGCCCCTGCCCCCTTGGCAAGAGTGTTTGTAAGCCTTTCTCTATAATCCTCCTTTGATTGTTTAACATATTGTATTTTTACATTAGGGTGCTGCTGGTTGTATTCAGCAATTATTGGACTAACTGTTGCCTCATCCTCCCACAATCCCCACCAGGTAAGAGTAACTGGACCGCTCTTGCTTACCCCAGGTACAATAAATTTCATTGCAATAAAAGCAAGAATTCCAATTAAAATAACTGCGCCAACTACAATTAATAGTATTTTTGGAATTCCTTTTCTTCCCCCATCTGTATTCCCCATACCAACAACTTCCTGACTAGTTGTAGGTGTAGGTGGCTGTTGCGGCAAAGGTGGCGGAGGCATTGGAGTCTGGCCAGACACAGGCATAAAAGATTGGCCCACAGGAACCTGGCCAATTGTCTGATTAGGAACCGACGGATTTTCAGTAGGCATAGGTGTTACCGAAGGATTAGGCATATTAGGATCTAAGGCAGCCATCTTAATCTTATGTTACCATACTTTAAGTATGAGAAAAAAGAAACTCAACAAACAACTAGTAAGGCTAGCTTTCCTAGCCTTTGTTCCCTTTGCCATATTTTATACTCTTTATATAGATAGGATCTATCCTGGCATACAAGTTGCAGGGATTGATATTGGTGGAAAAACAATAACCGAAGCAAGCCAGATTCTTTCTCAAAAAATTTCTGTTCCTGAAAATCTAGAACTAACATCTCCCTCAACTAATGAGGTAATTAAAATCCCAGTCAATAGTATTTCTCTAAATTACCAAATTAAAGATACTATAGATAAAGCCTATCAAGTAGGTAGATCAGGCAATATTCTTTTTGACATTGATCAAATAGCAAAAGGACTAAACAAAAAAATAAATCTTGGGGTTGATGTAAAAGTAGATGAAGAAACTCTCAAAAAAGATATTTCAACAATTGCTACAAAACTTTCGACAAATCCAATAAATCCTTCCGTCTCCATTCAAAATAAGTCAATTGTAGTTGATAAAGGAAAACCAGGAACTGATATTGATAGTCAAAAATTAAGAGTAGACATTGGCCAACATTTATCTTTTCTAGATACATCTCCAATTCCTATTTCCATTGTGCCAATCGACCCTACTCTTTCTGATAGCCAAGTAAAAGACATAACTCAAAAAGCCCAAAAACTAATTGGCAAAAAAATTACAGTTAATTTTGAAGACCAAACAGTAACTTTAGATGACAACACTCTTGCAAGTCTTCTAAATCCCAAAGGTGGAATAAATGATGAAAAGCTGACAGAAGAGATAAATTCTATTTCCAAAACAATTGAAAGAGATCCTCAAAATGCATCTTTTCAATTTGTACCCGAAGTAA
Organism: Patescibacteria group bacterium; assembly: GCA_036381415.1. Taxonomy (GTDB): domain Bacteria; phylum Patescibacteriota; class Microgenomatia; order UBA8517; family UBA8517; genus DASVCV01. The sequence continues at coordinate 10,684 of DASVCV010000002.1, read as the reverse complement.
ACTCAGCTGGACCAGCAACGAATGGAAAAGTTAAAGAATTTGCCCCAGGCAAAGACGGCATAAAAATAGTGGTTAGTCAGTTAAGTCAAAAAATCATAGATTCGCTAAATTCATTAATAGATAGTGATTCAAAAGAAATTGCAATTGCCGCTCCCGTTACCAAAACAGAGCCAAAAGTAAAAACTTCTGACGTTAACAACTTAGGTATTAAGGAATTAATAGGTAGAGGAACTTCTTTATTTGCAGGTTCTATTCCGTCTCGTGTCTATAATATTAATCTTGCAGCTTCCCGTCTAAATGGAATTTTAATAGCTCCAGGAGATACTTTTTCTTTTAATGATGCTTTAGGAGATATCTCAGTATATTCTGGTTATCAGCAAGCCTATATCATTCAAGATGGCAAAACTATAATGGGAGATGGCGGTGGTGTCTGCCAAGTTTCCACCACTCTTTTTAGAGCAGCTCTAAATGCAGGCCTTCCAATTGTTGAACGAAATGCCCATGCATATAGAGTCCACTACTATGAAGAAGATTTAGGTCCCGGCTATGATGCAACAATCTATTCCCCAACTACTGATTTTAAATTTAAAAATGACACAGGTAATTATATTTTAATTCAAAGTCACACAAATACCTCAAACCTCTCCATGGATTTTGAGCTATATGGAACAAGTGACAAAAGAGTATCTTCAATTTCTAAATCTGTAATCACAAGTGTAAAACCAGCTCCAGCTCCCCTTTATACTCCTGATCCAACTCTCCCTAAGGGAGTAGTCAAACAAATTGATTTTGCTGCAAGTGGAGCAAATGTTTATTTCAATTACAAAGTGGAGAAAGATGGACAAGTTATTTACGAAAAAACCTTTTATTCAAACTACCAACCATGGCAAGCAAAATTCTTAGTAGGAACAGGAGGAGCTTAAGTTAACCTCTCCTTAATTTCCTTATTTTCCTTACCTCACTCCAAAATCTATCATACTGATCAAGGTTAGAAATACCCTTTAATCTTATTCCTACCCAATGTTGATGGTCCAAGCTTTTATCTCCATTAAGAAGAGTGTCTCCTAAAACTTCATAACTGACTCCTTTAATCTTTTTAATATCTTTCTCAATTACTTCCCTAAAAGTTGTAAGAAGTTCCCTTTCAACAAACATTCCATTTTCAAGTAATGGAGATATCTTTTTCCATCTTAGTTCACACATAACCGATGTCCTTACTCTTGCATCCGTCTCAATCATTTTTCACTTAACTAAGATAATATACTTCTAATCAAAAACAACTTCAACAAAGTGTATAATTTGCATATCTTAATATGAGAATTCTAGGAATTGAAACAAGCTGTGATGAAACAGCAGCAGCAATTGTAGAAGATAGATCAGAGCTACTTACCAATGTAGTTGCCTCCTCCGCCGACCTCCATGCAAAAACAGGAGGTGTCATTCCAGAATTTGCAGCCCGCCAACAGGTTAAAAGCATAATTCCAGTAATTAATGAAGCTCTTGGAAAATTCACAAAAGATGACATAGATGCAATTGCAGTTACAGTAGGCCCCGGTCTTATTGGCTCCCTTTTGGTTGGAATTGAAACTGCAAAAACACTCGCCTATCTCTGGGACAAGCCAATCATCCCAGTTAACCATTTAGTAGGTCACGTCTACGCCAATTGGATAAATGTCCCAAAGCCCCCTCTTTTCCCAGCCCTGGCTCTAGTTGTTTCAGGCGGTCACACTGATCTTGTCTTAATGACAAATCCTAGAAGTGAAGTAAAAATAGCAGCAATTGGGTCAACCCGAGATGACGCAGCGGGCGAAGCCTTTGACAAAACAGCCCGTCTTTTGAACCTTCCCTATCCAGGTGGTCCTGCAATTTCCAAGCTTGCAAGTCAGTTTAGAAAAAAATATGGCAATACCAAATTAAATCTTTTCCCCCGTCCAATGATAAATGATGACAATTTTGACTTTAGTTTCTCAGGTCTTAAAACTGCAGTTCTAAATGAGATTAAAGACAAAAAAATTACTCCCAAATACCAGGAGTTGATAGCAGCTGAAATTGAAGAAGCAATCGTAGAAGTCTTAGTAGAAAAGACAGCCAAAGCAATTCAAAAATATCAACCAAGCTCATTTTTATTAGCAGGTGGAGTGGCCGCAAATTCGGCCTTAAGAGAGAGATTTGAGGAAAAAATATATGAAATAACTCGCCATGTTCTCCAAGCTAAAACCGAGAAGCCTTCGGCTTTCGGTTCGGGAATCGTCAGACGAACCCGGTTCCATGTCCCAGCTATAAATTTATGTACTGATAATGCTGCCTATATTGCGGCAGCTGCCTTCTCGAATTATGTTCCAAAATTCTGGTCAAGCATAAAGGCACTTCCAGAGTTAACCATAACATCTAAACTTGAGGTATAATTTGGGCATGGATAAAACATATAATCACAAAAGTCACGAGGAAAAAATTTATGCTTTTTGGGAAAGTAAAAAAGCCTTTAAACCAGGTAAAGGCACTCCCTACACTATTCTTATGCCACCCCCCAACGCCAACGCCTCACTTCATGCAGGACACGCAATGTATACAGTAGACGACATTCTAGTCCGATGGAAAAGGATGCAGGGCTACTCTGCACTTTGGATCCCCGGTCTAGATCATGCAGGTTTTGAAACGCAGTTTGTATATGAAAAAAATTTGTCCAAAGAAGGCAAATCAAGAATGGACTACGACAGACAAACTTTATATGACAATATCTTTAAATTTGTAAAACAAAACTCAGGACTTATTTTTGAACAAATGAAAAGGCTTGGTTTTTCAGCCGATTGGGAAAGGGCACTTTTTACACTAGATGACAATGTCCTAGAAACAGTTTTTAAAACATTTGAAAAAATGTACAAAGATGGATATGTCTATCGGGACACTTATCTTGTTAACTATTGTGTCCATGACGGGACAACCCTTGCCGACTTGGAAGTAAAACATGAAGAAAGAAAAGACCCGCTCTATTATATAAATTATCCCTTTGCCAATAATCCAAATAAATTCATAACAGTAGCAACAGTCCGCCCTGAAACAATTTTTGGCGACGTGGCAGTTGCAGTTAACCCCAAAGATAAAAGATATAAAGATCTAATTGGTAAAAAAGTTTTACTACCTCTTATTGAAAGGGAAATCCCAATCATTACAGATGAATCAGTTGACATAGAATTTGGAACTGGAGCACTCAAGATAACTCCAGCTCATGATCCAAACGATTTTGAAGTAGCTAAAAAACACTCTCTTTCATCCATTTCAATAATTGATCTTAATGGAAGATTAACAAAAGGTATTCCAGAAATAATAGGCAAAAAAGTAAGCCAAGCAAGATTAATAACTATTGAAAAACTGCAAGAAAAAAAATACATTGCAAAAGTTGACAAAGAGTATCTTCACTCAGTAACTGTTTGCTACAAATGTAAACACGAGCTAGAACCAACCATCATGCCAAACTGGTTTATAAAGGTAAAAGAGTTAAAAAACCTTGTCAAAAAGACTGTCACAGAAGACAAAGTAAAATTCTATCCTAAAAAATACAAAAACCACATGATTGCCTGGCTTGACGTAATGCATGATTGGCCCATATCCCGCCAAATTGTATGGGGAATAAGAATTCCAGTCTGGTATAAAGTTGACCCAACTGCCTCAAACATTTATGTTTGGTACTTAGATAGCAAGAAAAAATTAAAACAGGGAAATGTAAGGGAATTTTTAGAAAAAGGTGTAAAAATTGAAGAAATAGAAAAAGGACTTCAAAAAGTTTCAGCCATAAGTGGTACTAATGCACCTGATATAAAAATCTCAAAAGAAAAACCTACTGATGGAATGTATCTGCCAGAAACAGATACTTTTGACACCTGGTTTTCCTCTGGCCAATGGCCTCTTGTAACTCTAAAAGATGCTGAATTTGAAACACGATTCCCCACTCAAGTACTAGGAACTCTTTCCGATATTCTTAAGTTCTGGATCTCTAGAATGATCATGTTCTCTCTTTACAATAAAAACGAAGTTCCCTTTAAAGATGTCTATCTTTGGTCCATGGTTGCTGATGCCAAAGGAGTAAAAATGAGCAAATCAAAAGGCAATGTCATAAATCCTCTGGATCTAATTGATAAATATGGAGCAGATGCCCTAAGAATGTCTCTTATGTACGGCACCCCTGCAGGAAGTAAAGTAATCCTTTCAGACGATAAAGTCAGAGGAATGAGAAACTTCACAAACAAAGTATGGAATGCAGCTAGATTTGTGTCATTAAATTATCAAAATCCAAAAGAAGGGAAGTACGGACCATCAGCACAAGACCAAGTTTTCTATAAAAAGCTAGATGAAATAAAAAGCAAAGTGACTTCCGAATTAGAAAAATACAATTTATCGGCAGCCGCAGAAACAGTATACGATAACTTTTGGCATTGGTATTGCGACGTTTGTATAGAAAACGCCAAAAATGATAATTTATCATGGAGAGCTCTTAAAGATGGACTAAATGTTTTCCTTAAGCTCCTTCATCCATTCATGCCATTTGTTACTGAAAGTATTTGGCAGGAATTAAAATTATCAAAAGAAGAACCACTTCTAATAAACTCTTCTTGGCCAAAGGCTAGTTAATCTTTAGGCTGTTATAAATAGCCTCTTCAACTGGAGTCTGCCAACATCCTGAGCAAATTGCATGATTAAGTCTAAAAATATAATTTCTCCCATTCTTTGCAACCAATATCTCTTTTTGCTCTTCCCACTCAGTACCTCCTCTAAAAGTAACCTCTACATCTTTAATCTTTCCAAACAAGTTGGGTCTATAACTTGCATAAATTTTCTTGGTTTCATTCTGCGGAAGTCCTTCCCACCAGGTTTCTAAATCATAGTTTGAAGGCTGGCTATAAATATTTACAAGCTGAACATTGTTTTCTCCTACAACATCTATCTCGTTTAAGTTCTGATAAGAGTGGATGTTCCCTCTATCTTTTACTTTTGAAGGATATACAAAAGTTATGTTCCAATTAGCTATTTCAGGGTAATCAGAGGTATTGTAGTAAACATTATTTAAATTAACACTAGAGTCCTGAGTTATCTGATTTGAATATTCACTGTAAGCATTGGAGTTTAAACTAAACAAATAGTAAATTACTCCAGCGAGAAGAATTATAAGAACAATAAGAAGTACTACTGCAAAACTAAAACCATATTGTAATTGCTTACTCTTCATTATATAAAGTATATATCATGCCCATGAAGTCTGCCCATAAGGTAAATAAAAGTGAGAAAAAAGAACTGGTAGTTTATATAGTTAGTGGCCTTGCAATAATAGTTCTTCTTTCTCTTTCAATAATTAATATTAATAAATTTTTAACTAAGCAAAGAGTTCTAGGGGCTGAAGTCACAACAGATACTGCTTCAATAGAAAGTGAAAAAGTATTCTGGGAAAAAGTGGTAAAAGAAAATCCTACTTATAGAGATGGGTACCTTGAACTAGCCATAATACAAAGCACTCTTGGAAACAAAGTAGAAAGTCTAAAAAACTTTGAAAAAGCAAAAACAATTGATCCTAATTCTTCAAAAATCACTGAAGTGCAAAAGCTTCTTAATTTAGGAAATTAATCTTTTTTCTTAAATTTATTATTAATCCTCACACCCCTAAATAAAAGTTCAGATATCTCATGATCATCCCTAGACTGCCTTAGCATCGTAGACTCTTTCCTTGCTGCCATTCTAACTTCCTCATCACTTGCTACCCTAGCTGCATCAACTAAAAACACATCCATCATTCTCCTCATCACAAATTCATAAATTATCCCATGTGCAAAAAGCCTTGCCTCAAACTCTCTATGCCCTGTATCTATATAATTTGAATAATATTTATCAAACTTTTCAAATACAAAATCCCAAGTCAACTCACCCATTTTTGGAGCCTCATGTGTCAACCTATCTGTCTCAGCCTCCATCTCTAAAATCCAACTAGATCTCCTTTCAGACTCAGACATGTTATAATAAATTATACCAGACTTATGCTTGTGGCTTTTCTTCTGCTGGTTTTTCTGAAGTCTCAGCTCCCTCAGCTGGTTTTTCACCTTCTTTGGCAGCTTCACCCTCTACCGGAGCTTCTACAACTGGAGCTGCTACAACTTCCTCTTTCTGAGGAGGTTCTACCTTTACAACAATTTCATCAGCCTCTGCCTTAACTTCCACTTTCTTCTTATCATAATCTAAATCAGATACTTTAATAACTTGGTCTACTTCAGTCAATTTAGTTGCATCAATTGAAAACTTTTCTGGAATATCAGTTGGAAGAGATTCCACTTCAAGTTCTCCCAAAAGAAGTACCACTGTACCCAAACCTGATTTCTGAGCTGGAGACTCTCCAACCAATTCCACAGGAACCTGGGCTGTAATCTTTTCTTTTAAGTTAACCTGCATAAAATCAACATGAAGTGGCTTTCCGCTTACTGCGTGTGCTTGAATATTGTGAACCAAAACTGGTCTTGTGGTCTTGCCTACTTTTAAATTTAATATCCCAGTTTCTCCTACTTTCTCAAAAGCACTTAAAAACTCTTTTTCGTCAACTGAGACAGCTTCAGAAGTTACATTTTTTCCATAAATATTTCCAGGAACAATTCCTTCTTTTCTTAAAGCCTTTACTTTTCTTCCTGTTACCTTCCTTACTTGTGTGTTTAAAGTTATATCCATTTTACTTCCAGTTTATCTTGGCCTCTAGATCAGCCCTGAGATCTGTATTATAGCTGACCTCATTAACCCTGGTCAAGGTAACTGGGCTAACTGCATTAATTGTGTATTTCTTACTGCTGGGCAAAGTAATCTTAAAATTTGCTGGGTATGACTCAATCCCTGCCTGCTTTCTCCAATAAAAAGACAAACTTCCTTCCCGTGACAAATCAGCTGTATTGGCAGTATTTACTGAAAACACAATGCTTTTAGTTTCCTTGGGAGCTATATCAACTAACACCCCGACCTCTATATAACCATTAACTTTTGAAGTTTCAGGAGCAACTACTTTTGTCCCATCATTGCCAATTATAGTTACTTTATCAAAATAGCTATCATTTGGTGCAACAAGCCTCACATAGTTTTTATAGTTTCCAGCTAAAGGTGTGTTAGTGGCAGATGAATTAGTTACTTTAAGAGTAATAGTGCTTTCTATGTTTTTTTCTTTAACATTCACATTAATTTTAGTATCCCTGGTTATATAATAATTTACCTTGTTAACTCCCAAATTAGCTTCCACCAATCCAAACCACAAATTCATGCAATTGCCTCCACACTCATCAGGTTTTACTTCTCCCCCAAAATTTAAGTCAGAAATGGCATTCTGCGCATCTTTATCATGTAAAAATATTTGTAAATGTTTCTCTTTTAACAAAGATAAAAATGTAAAGCCTAATTTTGGATCAGTAACTAGGCTAGGAAGTTTATCTACCAGTGATTTTTCTAAAGAAGTAAGAATTGTTGCCTTTTTCTGTGATCCAGGGAAAAATTGTGACTCCACCTCAAATTGAATTTTCTGGAAAAGATTTTTATAATCTACCTGCATATTTACATCAGCTAAATCAATTGGCCCAGTCTCCTTTAAAATCTCTCTAACCACACTCAAATCCACCCCAACCACCCCATCTACGTTTCTATCAAACTCCTTCTCTACAAACCACTCAGCTCGCTGCGCTGATGTCACAAAGTCAGGATCCCAGTTAGAATCCCTTAACCACCAGTTAGCCTCTCCCAAGTAGTTCTTAATTGGAGCGGGTGGTTCCACATGCCCTTTTAGTTGTCCATCAGCTGAATAAACATCATAGACAGATGTATCAACCAGCTTTCCACGGTCAAAAGTAACTAATGCAAAAGACCCAATAAATCCTCCAGTTGGCCTTAACTCCATATTATTCTGGAACAATACTAAATAAGTCTTTTTAACATCAAATCCCAAAAGAACAGGCAATTTATGAACTATTACACTTGCCTCCAGCAAATACTTTCTGTAAGTAGCCATGCTTTTTAACTGTGGAAACATATTTTTTGCTAAATACCCAAAATCATTTATTTCAGTTTCTAAAAATGATGATTTTTTATATATGCTATCTAGATTAAGATATGCTCTTTCAGAAATTACAGGCAAATTATAATCACTATCTGAAACCACACCTTTTAGAATAGATACCATATCTGTATAAACAGTTAGCCCTTCTTTTCCTAAATGTCCTCCCTCAAGCAAAATATCGCTTGCCTGATAAGAAGCATCAAATAAGGCCTTTCCAATAACAGGGGTAGCTCTTAAAATTCCAAATTCTCCCTTTGCCAAACCTGCAAAAAAGTTTGATAAATTTAAAAATCTTTCAGTTGAACTAACTCTTGAATTAACTAAATTATTAGCAGCCAATTTTAAAGATATTCCTGATGCAAAAAGAGAAAAAAATGGAAGTGACAGTACCCAAAGAATAAGTACAATTGCTACAACAATTAATTTCTTCCTAAAAATCTTGCTCTTCTTAGCTAAGCTGCCTGGCACCACCCCATCTATTTTTCTTTTCAGATTTAGTTTGACCTTCGGAACCTTCACTTGTCTTTTTATTTTTGGTCTTGGTAAAGGTTTTACAACCTTCCTTACTTGTTTAACCTCAGCAACCTTTGCAGGCCTTACAGATTTAGCCCAATTTGCTGTCTGTAGTATTGCTTGCTCATGAATTGGGACTAAGCTTAAGTCAAAAACCGGAACAGTTGCCTGCTTTTTTACTAATGAGCTCCTTTCAAAAACAACCCAAGGAGCAATTTTTTGAATAATTCTTAAAAACTCATATCCTGAAATCTTGCCAGTAATTACCATTCTTCTTTTCTCAAACCCATATGAGAAAACTCCCCTAATTAGTAGATCAACCAAATTAGTTACATAAATTGGATAAACATCAAAATCATAGCCAGGAACTGTCACTTTCCCATTAGCTAAGCCTTTAAAAGTATTTGCAATAAACCCTCTTTGAGAAAGATTCATTCCTTCTCCATATATTTCCCCTGTATAAACTAGGCTTAAATTCTTAGAATCATTTCTTAAAAAATGATCCAGTGTGCTACTGACACTTCTATCACTAGTTTTACTTGTTAAATAAGGAAGAACAACAACACTATTGGCTCCACTAACTCTTATAAATTCAAAAGCTTTTCCAATCTCTTCCTTGGTAAGCAAAACATTTTGATCATCCACTCCTTCTATAAAAAACGAGTAACTTGCGCCTTTAGGAAGTTCACTATAGTCAACAACACGAACTAAATTTTTATTAGGTAAATTAACTTTCTCCCATCTATCTTTTTCTCTTGTTGCAATGTAAACAAAACATTTCTTCTCAACTAATTTTGCAACTAGGTTTATAGATAAAAAATTAGGGCCAGAAAAAACTACAGCGATTGGTTCCATTAGCTTCCATCTTAACTGTTAGCAATGCTTTTCCGCAAGCTAAAATATTTTGTTTTACAAAAAATTTGAGAAAAGATTCTGTTTTCAAGTGACTGCTAATTTTTTGAGTCTTTCAATGACGTGAAGAAATACGTTTTGTTGTTGTAAGTACACTTCCGGACACTTATCTAAATTTATTTTTGGGCGTCCAAAGTTTTGTTTACTAAAAGATCAGCAAGTGAGTTTTGACTTCTTGGAATATTTTTATAACTAACTTTTTTTCCAACTTCTTTTTCCAATTCCTTAATTTTAAAAACAAACTCCATTAAATTTTTATTTTTAATTTTATACTCCCCTCTTAATTGCTTAACAACTAACTCTGAGTCAAGAAAAAATTCTGGAAAGGTGTCTTTAAATTTTTCATTCTCCTTAAGCCAAGTTAATGCCATTAGTACTGCTGTATACTCAGCAACATTGTTAGTTGTACTTCCTATAAACCTTCCTTCCTCATGTAAAACTTCTCCCTCTTCATTTTTTACAACAAATGCAGAAGCAGCTTTACCGGGGTTTCCCCTTGATCCTCCATCACAATATATATTTACTTTATTTATGCTTTCCTTCATAACTCTTGTATTGTACCAATTCTTTTTGGAGTAGAAAACCACAGATTAGACAAAAAAGAAGAAAGTTCTGCTGCAGTGTAAGCCAATAGTGATCTGCAAACCCAGTAATTAGAATTAAAAGCATGGCAACATCAAACTTACTAACAGCCTTTAAAAGAAGTTTGTAAAGAGAAAAACAAAATGCCATAAACCCCACTATTCCAGCCTCTACTAAAACTAATAGATAAATATTATGCACTGGCTGAAGCCACCAAATAGTTTCATTAAGAGTTAAGTTTTGTCTTTGTATTAGACTAACCATTGAAGGAATAAAATTGCCCAATCCAACTCCAACCAAAGAGTTAGATGAAACTAAAAGTCCAGAAATAAAAGAAAGAAGAAATCTTCGTCTTAAGCTTAACTCAAAATAGTAAACAGAATTGTTTGCAACAAAAATAGCTGATACCAAAGGCAAAATTAATGACAAAATAATAATTAAATAAAAAGTAATATTTTTTACTCTCCCCCATTCTTTTCTGTTTCTTAACAAAAGAAGTATTACTCCAGCAAAAAATGCAAACCATACATTTTGAGAAAATGTTATGAATAACACAACACTTCCTAAACAAATCGCTATCCAATTTAATAAGTTCTTCCTTTGTACTAAAAGCAT
>DASVCV010000001.1:0-137212 GCA_036381415.1 Patescibacteria group bacterium | reverse complement strand
CTTGTTTGATGTATCAATCTTGACTGTTTTCCAAGTTGCAAAATCAATATCAAACCCAGATTTGTTGGCAACTAATCTGAAACGCTCCTTAGTTTTCTTTGAGGTTCTCTCAAGAAGTAAAACCTTAGGTCTATTTACCATGCTTGACTAGTTATTTAAGTTCTACTGTAGCTCCTGCTGCTTTAAGTTTGTCTGCAAATGTTTTAGCTTCATCAGCTTTAACATCTTTAGCAACTTCTGCTGGCATTTTTTCAGTCATGTCTTTAGCTTCTTTTAATCCAAGTTGAGGATTAATTTCTCTTAAAGCTTTAATGACTGCAATCTTGTTTGCTCCAGCTGCTGTCATTACAACAGTCTGAACTCCGCCTGCGGCTGCTGGTGCTGCTGCATCTCCTGCTGGAGTTGCTGCTGGTGCTGCCATTGACATAGGTGTTACTCCAAGCTTGTCTTGCAATGATTTTGTAAGTTCTGATAATTCCAAAACTGACAAACCTGCAATTTCTTCTACTAATTTTTCAACCTTAGTTGATTTTTTCTCTTCAGCCATTAGTATCACCTCCAGCCTTTGTACTTAAAATATATATAAGTTCCTGCATTTTTGAATTAAGTGTAGTTACAATTCCATACATAGGTCCTGCTATTGCTCCAACTGCCTGTGATACTAAAACTTCACGGGAGGGAAGTTTAGATAGTGCCATTAAAGATTCTTTGTTTTGGTATATTCCTTCAACAACTCCAGCTTTCATTTGTGGAGCTTCAGAGGTAGCTAAAAACTTTCCAATAACTTGTATAGGGGAGATTGGATCATCAGCTGCAATAACAACTGCAGTTTGTCCCTTAAGTATGGTGTCAGTTAGAAGCTCTTCTGGAAGGTTAGCTTCCTTGCCTGCAATTCTAAATAAAGTATTTTTGGCAACAAACATGCTTCCCTTAGCCTCTTTAAGCTTCTTTTTAAGCTCCTGCTGTGGCTTTACTCCCATTCCAGCAAAATCAACCAAGCTTACTGATTTAGCTCCTTTAAGCTTAGTAGTAAGTTTCTCTATAAATTCTTTTTTCTCTGTTTTTTTCATATTTCTAATCTTTTTAAGCTTTTTCCCATTAAAAAAGCGCACCTAAAACAACCTGTGCGCTGTCATTTTCCTCGGCACGACTTGCATCTATATAGATTGCGTGCTGTCTTAGGTAGGTCTACTATACCAAAATTTGCTTTTTTATGCAATACTGAATCATATGCATGAGAATGAAAGCCAGATTGGAGAAAAGCAACAGGATCTAAATTTTTCTGGTTGGGAAGAAACAGTAGAAAAGATTAATAACCTTAAAAATATTGCAGGTGGAAATGCATCAGGCGCTCTTTTTGGTGATTCTTTCAATGAGGATCAGAAAAAGATCCTTCTAGCTGAAGCTAAACACATACTTGAAGAAAACCAAAAAAATGGTGCCAAAATTGACACGAGAGATATGTATTCTAGCGTAAAAGCCCCTTCTCTTCTTTAAAACCAAAATAGATAGTTGAACTCCTTCTTTACACCACTGGTATACTTAACACATGCCAAATGGCCCAACCAAGGAAAAATTATCTGAAAAACAAACGATCCCTCATAAAGGTGTTTGGCAAACTATACTTGAAAGTTGCCCAGATCCTGATATTAATTCAGTGGTTCAATTTGTAAAAGATCTTCCTCGTAATCCAGAAAAGGTAGAAGAAATCAAATCAAAGTTGAATGTTGAGGGAAACGAGAGGTTTGTTGAAATACTTACTGCGGTAGAAGAGATTACAGGTAAAAAAGATCTTTAGAGAGAGATCTTTACTGAAGGGCTCATTGTAGCCTTAATAAATCCTTTTACAATTTGCTTCTTTCCAACTGCTTTTAAAATTGCTTCCAAATTTTCTTCCAACTCATTTTCTTTCTGACTTACTTTTCCAAATGAGGTGTGTATTAAAGGAGCTGCCTTTTCAGTCTTTAATGTAAATGTATTTCCGCTAAATTTCTTTGCATCTTCCTTTGATTTAATTAAAGTTCCATTTTTAGGATTTGGCATCATTCCCTTTGGTCCCAATATTCTTGCAAATGCAACAAGCTTTGGCATCATGTCAGCTGTTGCAAGAAGTACATCAAAATCAACCTTACCTGCTTGAAGTTTTTTGACTGTTTCATCACTAGCTACCTCAATCTTTTTTGCTTTTCCACCAGAGAAGGGTAGAGTAACTTGTGCAGTAAGTCCTTCCTTTTTAACAGTTAAGTGTGCCTCCATTGTTCCATCAAACTTGGAATATGATGCTGCCTTAACTAAAGAAATAGCTTCAGGCAATAAATACTGTTTATTTCTATCAATTTTAAGCTTTGCCTCTGTGTACTTTTTGCCTCTTTCCTTTACCTTTGCTACCTTCTTTGTTTTTTCCTCTTTTACTTCAGGTTCAGCACTCTTTCCCTTTTTGGATTTCTTTTCAGTAGTGTCAACTTTAGCTGTTTTTGTTTTTCCCATATTTTCCTTTTATTCTACTTTTACTCCCATGCTTCTTGCAGTTCCTGCAACAATCTTTTTAGCAGCTTCTAAATCATCTGTATTTAAATCCTTCATTTTATCAGTTGCAATTTTGGTTAATTGTTCCTTAGTTAAAGTACCGGCAACAGTTCTTGGAGCCGCTCCAGATCCTTTTTCTATTCCTAATTCTTTTTTGATCATGTCAGCTACAGGTGCCATTTTGATCTCAAAATCAAAGGTCCTGTCTTCATAGATAGTAATAACTGCTGGAACTGTATTTCCCTTCATTGAAGCTGTTCTGTCATTGTACTGTTTTACAAAGTCCATGATTGGAACACCATGTTGTCCAAGTGCTGTTCCTACAGGTGGCGCTGGAGTTGCACTTCCTGCCTGAAGATTAATCTTAACTATAGTTTTTACTTTTTTAACTGCCATATCGATTTAATAAATCTCCCTCACTACTTGCGAGGTGACTGATTTTACCATATGATGACATAAGTTACAAATTATGCCTGAAGGACAAGAAGGAGAAACAGATAAAATTCAAACAATAGTAAACAGCCTCAAAACTGACTATGCTCAGTCAGCCTCCACTCCTGAGGAGCAGTTTAAAATGAATGTAAAAACAGGCATTCAATCTTTGGGTATTGCAGAAATCTGGGCAACAGGAAGAAGAGGAACAAGGGAAGATGCAAATAAATTGGTATCAGAAGGCCTTAAAAAGATTAAATCTCTATATAAAGCCGATCCTAGCCAATCCCAATTTGTGCCTCTTCTTGAGCCAACAGTTGATGAAATAGTTAAAGAAATTGAAGAAAGGCAGCAAAAAGCGGGTAAGAATGGAGAAACTCCCTTTACCAAGCTTCTTAAAGACAACAAAAAAGTCTTAAGTGAATAAATTTTAATATGTCAGAAGATAAAAACGACTATCCAACCCAAAATCAAGAAATAAAAGATTATCTTGATAAACTATTTGTGGTTTCCCAAGGACACCAAATTGGTGGGACAGACCCTGATATGGTAGAGAAAAAAGCCAAAATAGTCAAAAATTTTAAGAAAAGCACCCAAGAAATAATCCTAAATAGTGTTGGCCAGACTGATGAATTTGTTAAAGACCTCCAAAAACACGGCAACCAAAGTGAGGTTGCAACAAAGCTTATGGATATTGGAATGCAGTCAATGATCCTTAAAGGTAAAGGAAAGCCTCCTGAGTTTATAGAAGAACTGCAGACAGTAGCTTTAAATGAACTTTTAAGAAGATATCCAGACCAGAAAGAATACGTTAAAAAAGAGGTTTTAATATCTAAATCCTTAAAAAAATATGCCTCAACTTTTGGTTGGGAAGAGGAATAATTACTGTTGAGCTTTCTTATTTCATCTCTATCCCATACAATGACATGCTATGCCTGAAAGAAAACTCTCTTGGGAGAAAGATTTAGTACCCTCTATCACAGTTAAAGATAAAGAGCCACAGATTAATCTTGATCTTACAACCTATGGCCTAATGGCAGTGGAACTGGCTAAAAGAATTGAGGAATCATCAACAGACAATTATCCAAATAATCTTTTATACCTTCCTGGAAGTAGCTACTTAGCAGCAATAGTTTCAAAAATTATTGGTATATATCCTGTAACTAAGATTGATCTTAGTGATTCTCCTGAATCAGTTTTTGTTCCCGAAGATGACAATCTTGTAATTGTTGGAAATCAAAATGTAACCAACTTGCTATTTTTTGGCAATAGTTTGAATGTTTTGTTTAAGCCAAAATCAGTTACCATTGGAGTTCTTTTTGAAAGAGAAGGGGAACTAAACAAGGCAGACATTTCGGTGTTTACAACAAAACACAAAGTAAAGTTTCCAGCTCTTCCTGAACTGAAAATCCTTCCTTAAGCTGCCTGTGTCTTTTTGATTTCACTCCTTGTGAATTCAAGTTGGCTTTCCAGGCTTCCTGCTTTAAGAATCCTATCTACTTGTTCTTGTGTAATTTCCCGACCTTTTTGGGTTGTGGGATAGTCTCCAGCAGCTTTTAGCACTTTCCTTGCAGCTAAGGCTTGATTATATTCATTTACTAAAATTGTCTCTATCGTGCCTAATAGATAATCAGTAGCCTCTCTGGCTCTTTCATTTGTTGGATTTGCCTTACTTCTCTTGAGTGAACCTACTAAAACTTCTAACCTTTGAGTTGGAGTTGTTTGCCCAAGTTGTTGATAAACACCCTTAAACAGTTCATCTTTTGCTTCAGTGTTTTCTTTAAACAAAGGATTCTGAATTAAACCATCTACATTTATGGCTACATGTTTGGAGTAATGAACCTTCCCGGTATCTTTGTTTACCTGTTTTACATAATAAATTTCCGATTTATTCTTAATTAATCCAATAGGTAAATTCTCTGCATGGCCTCCATTTAGATAAACCACACTCTCATCTTGCGGAACTTTATCTTTTGAATCAACAACACTGCAGCCAGGTATTGGCTCCTTACTTAAATCTTTAACTGTTTTTATGTCTTGTATTGATAGACCTTGTTCCACCCAATTCATATTATCCATATTATCCTTTATATCTTAAAAACACCTTAAATATCAAGGTATAGTTAAACCTTTTGTACTTGTAGGAAGTCAAGTTCCACTGGAGTCTCACGTCCAAATATTGATACCAATACTTTTACTTTCCCTTTTTCTTCATCTATCTCATGAATTGTTCCAAGAAAATCAGTAAATGGTCCATCTGTAATTTTAACTGCTTCTCCAACTGTCATCTTTGATTTAAATCTAGGTGCAGGAGATGAAATAAATTTCTGTATATTGGCAACTTCACTTCCAGAAAGTGGGGTAGGAGTACTTCCTGCTCCCACAAACCCAGTAACTCCAGGAGCTGTTCTTACAGCTAGCCATGCATTGTCATCTAAGATCATTTTAACTAGAAGATATCCAGGGAAAATCTTTTCTTTTACAGTAGCTTTCTTTCCTCCTCTTACAATAACTTTATCCTGAGTAGGAATTAATAGCTCAAAAATTCTTCCTTCAAATCCCAAAGAGTGGACTCTTTGCCTTAGAGTTTCAGCAACTCTTGCTTCATGTCCGCTTGAAGTATGAACTACATACCACATGGCAGAAGGACTGTCAGTTTTTTTAATGACAATGTGTCCAGGGATTTTTGCACTCCCGGTTCCGCGCTCGCTTACTCCTATATTTTTATTGTCTGTTGAATCCATATTATTTATTTAGTCAAAACTACTGTTAAAAGCTTGGTAAAGGCTAAATCTAGCCCTCCTACGTAGCCTCCAATTATTGCCGATATAAGTATTACTAGAACTGTAAGTTTAATTACTTCACCTTTTTTAGGCCAAATAACTTTACTTAGTTCGCTTCTTACTTCAGATAAATACTTAAAAGGCAAGAGTCTTGTCACAGGCTTGATTTTACCACAATATAATTTAGGAGGCAATTGAGGCTTGCTTTTCTAATACTTCTATTCGTTGGCCATGGTCGTCAAATCTTTCAATGGTTGCATCAAGCTTTCTCTCAATTCTGTCTAAGCTCTGCTCATGGTTTTCGGCTCTTTCTTCAATATGCTCAACACGCTCTTCCAATTTCTCCACACGCATTTCCAATTTATCTACTTTAGTATCTATTTTTTCAAGAACGGGAACCACAGCTTCGTTTAGAGCATCTGAAACAATCTCTTTTATCTCTCCTAAATCTTTTTTGTTCATAACCTCAATATAGTTTGTGCAAAATACTCTGTCAATAAAACAAACTCTATCCTTTTAAGGAGTAGGACTAGGCATTAGAGTCGGTGTTGGCTCTAGAGTGGGAGTAGGTGTAGGAGTAATAGTAGGGATTGGAACTGGAGATTTAGAAAGTACCTCTAAATCCTTTGCATCAGTTACCTTTAAAAGTCTTGTTGTTTTATTGTAGTCTCCCATGGCAAGCACTCTTTTTCCTATTAAACTTTGTAAATCAATATAGCTGGGGACATCCAGGTTTATGGCCTCGCTTGATGTAGTAACTAAATAGTACCTGGAAATTAAAGAAGAATACTGTAAAGTGCCAGTAAAGGCTGTTGATTTCCAGATAATTTCCGGACTTGGGGTAGGTCCTGCATTTCCAATCTCTTCATATCTAAAAAAGGGAACTTGAAAGGGAAAAACAAATCTTCCCACTCCAAAAGCAATGGATGCAATAACAGTAGTTATTGCAATTGCAGTAAGAGGTCTTATTTTAAAGCTAAAGTTAATTCCTTCATTTCCAATAACTTTATTCCACCATTTCTTTAAATAGGTGAGTGGATTGGTAACTTTAATATCAACTAAAGGAGGCTCAGTCTTTTTAGGAGTATTGGAAACACTAGATTCCATTAATTTAAATATAGAACTTCTGCCATTAATTATGCAAATAACTGGCTGAAGATATATAATTTTAGTGTGGATGAATTAATTAGCCTTACTCTCAAACTTCCAAGAAAAGTAGATATAACACCTGAATCTGCACAAACTTTTTTTGCTTCACTTCTAGAAATAAACAAAACAAGCCGCCTCCATAAGCTGCTTAAAAAATCCCCTAAGCCGCTCGGTCTAGAGATTGTTTTAAAAAATCAGGAAATTTCCTTTCAGATAGCAGCCCATCCTGACCTTACAAACTTTATAGAAAGCCAGCTCGAGTCAGCTTATCCTTTGGTAGTAATAGAAAAGGGAATGAAAATTGATGCCCATAAAACCTTTAAAATAGAAAAGCTTGTCCTAAAAAATGGAAGCTACTACCCAATTAAAACTTTTAAAGATTTCAAGGACGTCGATCCATTATCCTCAGTTTTAACAGTTCTTTCAAAAGGTGAAACGCAAGATATTGCAATAATCCAGTTTGCTTTAGAGGGAGTCTCTACTTCCTGGCAAGTTCTTGCTGAAAACTTTGCCAGCCATGGAACAAAAAAGGAAGATGGCAACTTTATTCCTAGACCTGATGCCAACATTGTCAAAGAAAAAATCAAAAATCCGGGATTTAAAGTTTCGGTTAGAATTGCATCAAACAATACTCATCTCTTAAGCCAAATTGAACAATCATTTAATGTTTACACCCGTCCTGAAGGAAATAGTTTTACTGTCAAAAGACCATTTTCTTTAACAAAAAGAAAACTTTTGAAAGATTTTAATCAAAGGAAAGTGTCTGATAATCAAATAGTAAATATCGAAGAGTTGGCTACTCTTTGGCACTTGCCATCTGAGAAGATAAAAACACAAGGAGTAAGCTGGGGAGCATCAGTTTTATCTGAGCCTCCTTCAAATCTACCAATATCAGAAGATATTTCAGAAGGGGAGAAAAGAAATATTAATTTCTTTGCGAAAACAACATTCAAAAACAAAGAAGTAGTGTTTGGTATAAAAGATGGTGACAGAATGCGCCATATCTGGGCAATTGGAAAGACAGGAACAGGCAAGTCAACATTAATTGCCAATATGGCAATAGATGACATGAAGAAGGGAAGAGGATTGGCAGTAATTGATCCCCATGGAGATTTGTCAGAAGTTTTACTTAATTTTGTTCCAAAAGAGCGTATTAATGATGTAATTTACTTTAACCCTTCAGACAAGGAATTTTCTGTTTCAATTAATCCATTAGAAGTAACAAACAAAAATGAAGCTGAGTTTGTGGTGTCAGCTACAATTGCAGTCTTTAGTAAAATATTTGGAAAATTCTGGGGACCAAGACTAGAGTACGTTTTAAGAAATGCACTTTTAACCTTAACAGAAGTTCCAAATTCAACCCTTCTTGATGTTCCCCTAATTCTTACAAATAAAGACTTTAGGACAAAGACAGTTAGTAACCTTAAGGATCAGGTACTTAAAAACTTCTGGATTAATGAATTTGAAAACTTGCCGCCAAATTTGCAAAAAGAAGTAATCTTTCCAATTCTTAATAAAATCGGACAATTTGTGACCTCACCAACCATTAGAAATATTATTGGACATCCTAAAAGCTCAGTAGATTTGGAAAAAATTATAAATGAAGAAAAGATTTTAATAGCAAATCTGTCTCAAGGAAAAATTGGTGAGGATAATGCTCAACTTTTAGGAGCAATGCTAATTACTAAGTTCCAGCTAGCTGCAATGAGAAGAGTAAATATGGAAGAAGAAAAAAGGAAAGACTTTTATTTATATGTAGATGAGTTTCAAAACTTTGCAACAACCTCTTTCATTAAAATCCTTTCAGAAGCAAGAAAATACCATTTAAACCTAATGCTTGCCAATCAATATATGGCCCAAATTCCACCTAATGTTCAAAAGGCAATATTAGGAAATGCAGGCACATTAATATCTTTTTCATCTGGTGCTGAAGATGCACATGTTTTAAATAAAGAATTTGGAGAAGTCTTTACAGAAGAAAATTTAATAAACCTCCAAAACTATCAAATAGCTACCAAGCTCATTATAGATGGGCACTCCCAAAGGCCTTTCCTTGCAACCACCCTCCCTCTACCTAAATCAAAAAACCAAAACAAAGAAAAAGTAATTAGAGTCTCACAAGAAAGATGGGGAAGAAGGGCAAAAAAATGAGGGCGATAACGTCAATATTATTTATTTAAAGAAGGCAAACATTCAATTTTAAAACCTGTGTTTGTGTACACAAACACTTTAACTTCTTCATCTAAATAAAGTCCAGTAAGGGTTTCAAAGTATCTATTAGGTCTTTCATAAGAGTCGGGAATTAAAGCCTTTTTAGTGTGAGTTTTTTGCCCTTCGCAGTAGCTTTGAGATAAATCAATTTGTCCATCAACCTCAATATCACAACCTATTTCACCCTTACCATCTGGCCCGACTATCATTTTTGTATTTAATGTTCGACAAGAATAAAAAGGTAGACTGGTGACACCTGACACGATAGAACGCATACGATTTAAAGGCCAATATATATAAAATACCGTCTCCTTTATTGAACCAGCACCAACAAAACCATAAAACCTCGAATCAAACGAATGCTGTCTTTGGTCTCCTAAAACAACGTAGTGTAAGTTTGGTATTAACACATCTTTATCAGTGATGAACCTGCCAGAACCGGTTGTAGTACCAGAAGTGAGATATGGTTCGCTTAAAGGATTACCGTTAATATATACTTTTCCTTGGCGAATTGATATGTATTCACCAGGAAGGCCAATAATTCTAGATATACGATCCTCATCTGGGAAATCCGGTGCGCTAAAGATAACAATGTCTCCTCTTTTAACTGGGCTAAAGTTGTAAAGTGCCCAGTTTCCCAATACGTACTCTTGATCTAAAATTATTGGAGCCATAGAACTCCCACTTATACGGTGCGGTTTAATTATAAACAGAAACAGAAAAATATTTATAAGAGCAACTACCAAAAATATTCCAGAAGCGATTTTTAGCGCCTTAATTTTTGTAAAAGCAAAACAGATCAAAAGCGATAAGATTCCAAAGAAAATAAGAATAATGATTAGATCCCTTTGTGTCTCAAGGGGTATTTTGCTTAAAATGGAGTATCTAATAATGGCGTCAAAAAAAGCTACTAAAACTACAATAGAAAAACAAATTGTAGATATAAACAAAAATAATAAATTAACCCATTTTCTGCGCAAAAGTGACATGAACCGAGTAGGATTTTGTAAAGAAGTCATAAATATATTTTAGCATCTATTTTGTCTTTTTGTAAAAAAGTCATAAACTAGAAAAAACCTATAGTCGATTAGTTTTTACGTCTGAAATTTGATATAATTTCTTTATATGAGATTTCTGGAAAACCTAAAACTCAAAGTAAGTAAAATTTTAGTCATTATATTGGGGGGGATAGTTGTTCTGGCTGGAATTCTTATATTGGCTAAGCAAAAAGCCAATACACAAAATTTGCTACCTTCAAACTCGGTTGAAATTCCAAATGACTGGAAAACAATTACTAGGACAGATTCAAAGTTGGGAACTCTCTCTTACAAATACCCATCTGATTGGACTATCGTCTATCCTAATTCAGATGCAGCAGGTCATCCGAACTATGCAACAATCTATAATCCTGATAAAAGTCAGTGCATAATGTTTTCTATTTCTGAGGATTACAAAAACATTGACAAAGAGATAGCTTACATTGGATCAAATTGGAGTATTACACAACTTCCAGCTACTTCTATTCTCTCTAGCCAAAACATAACAGTCAACGATAAACAAGGAAAGGTAGAACTAGTTAGATATCAAAATCAAGAATTTTTTATTGCCGCCTTAGATCTAAATCCAAATCCAGGTCAAAGCACAACCTTTGCGGGCCTTAGTACTTGTTCTAAAAATGAAGAACAAACATTTTACAAAATAGTACAAAGCATAAAAGTCGTAAAGAATCCGTAATAAAAAAGCGGTAGGCACTTCATCTATTCACAAGCTTTAGTGAAAGATAAATAATATCTACCGCTTTAATACTTCTTAAATTTTTACATAAAAACAATTAAAAATACTCGCAATTAAGTAAATATTGTTTTACCTCTCCAATTTAAGTTCTAGTTCAAAAGAGATGGTTGTGGATCTCAGATGAGATCCACAACGCACACATCGCATAGTCACGCCATCATTTGATGATGGTGTAAAACAGACGCCAGTTGTTTACGTCATTCAACTTGTCTCCATCTCCAGCATTGATTTGCTGCTGGACTATATCTGCTCCTATGTGAAATATGACCTTGTCAACACTAGAACCCTTTTCAATTGCAGGAGTTCCCACTACAGGTAGATCTCTACCCATAAAAGTAATCCTGTAACCATCGAGTTTGTAGTGTCCACTTGGTAGCGTGAAAGCAACCCATACATGCGAAGTGCAAGCAATACAAAAGCTCCAAGTAATGCTTGTAGCTGTTGTACTGCCGCTTGCAACTCCTGTGCCAGGCTGGATACCACCGCCATCTTGACTTGGATGATTTCCAAATGCAAGAGATGTGTGTATCACATACATACAAGGGGCAATGGGCCACTTGTAATCTAAATAGATCTGGCCATCTGGCTGGTGTGTCTTGCTATCGACATGGTTTGCATCTGTTACCTCAATCTTGCCGTCGTTGGTGGTAGATGGAGGAACAAGCACAACAGCAACATGCCCATCGTCTCCGGCAATTCCGCAATTCTCGGTCCAAAGAGCAATGTCTCCGGTCTGAGCAGATCTGATATCATGATCCACTTTCAATCCACATCTACTGGCTGAATCCTTCCAGTTTTTTACTGGGCTAGATGTACAGACCTGACCATTATAGTTCAGCATATCAAAACCATAATGGTCGAGTAGATAGGTACGGACGTAGACACCACACTGCCAGAATGTAGACGTAGGCTGTTGCAACGTTCCACCAGACTTTGGGTTAAAGTGCCAAGATGCCAGAGCGATCCCCTCAATGCCACCAATGTAGGCATACGCTTCGCAAGGATCTTCCTGCTGGTTTTGGCTCTGGTTTCCTCTCTGATTTTGAGAAGGTGGAACGGTTGCTGTCTGAACTGGCTGACCATTTCTAGTAGTCAATTCAACATAGTCAGCACTTACCCAACCAACTCCCAATGATGTCTGGACTTGAATCCAGCCATTTCCAACTTGGACTACAGAATAGTAGTCATTTGGATTCATTGTTCCAATGACATTTTTCCTAGTCTGATCTGGAACCTGTGTGGTTCTCAAATATAGACTATGATACTTTCCTGGAACATGAATGTAGCTTCCGCTTGCTGGTGGCCGGTTACTCCCATAGGCAATAGGGTAGACCAAATCGCCATTTGGCAGAACAATTAAAGGTTGACCCACCGCATTCGTTTGGTTTGTACTTGGGTTTCCCTGCTGTCCACTGTTTTGTGGATTAGAGCTGCCGCTGTTAGATCCCCCTGGTCCTGGCAAGGACATTCCATTTGGGATGAGGTTGTAAAACCCTTTCGAGGTTACCTCAACTGCCCAGCCGCCTTTGCCTTGGTATCCAACTTCCACCCAGGTGACTCCATATGCACAAGATGCGCCTTGGATAATGCTTACCATTTCCCTAATGGGAACAGTAAACTTTAACCCAGACCTGACATCTCGTTCATTAAAGACCTCAAGTGGATCAGCATCATAGTCAGATACAACCGCTATGTCGCCTCCATGCAGCCTGCTTGGTGATGGACCGCATCCCGATGATGGAGGATTGTTTGGAACGTTGTTTGTTCCACTTCCATTTCTCACACATCTCCAACCACCCAGACGGTTATTGCCCATCACGTTTTGTGAGCGATAGTCGCCTCCGTACACCTCTCTGCAAACCTGCGAGAAGTCTCCAAGCGCAACTCCACCACATTTCCAAGAGTAGGCTGCATTTGGGCTGTTATCCGGCGCATTGCTTGGACCACCCAACCCTTTTGCTTCACAATAGACAACTACATCAACACCCCCTGATGTTCCTTGCTGCTGTGCTTGCGCAAGCGTTGGCCTACCCGGTTGTGATTGAACATTAGCAGAGTTGTTAGCCTGTTCATTCGTGGGACCCTGATTTTGAGTTTGGGGAACTGTAGAAACAGTAACCTCAAAATTTTCATATGCTGTACCATTCGGCCCAGCAGCCGACAGTGAGTATTTTGTTGTCACTGTAGGGCAAATTTGCAAATCCCCGTTAGGGCTATATGTATGGCCATCAATGTTGACGCTGCTTGCTCCGCTTGTTCTCCAATGCATTGTTGTACACTGTCCCGGCTGCAGATTCCCAGTATCAGCTCCGAAGAGTGAAATAGTGGGAATGTTCGAATTTGACCCCGTCAAAGAATAGGCAAAGTTTTGGCAATTGCCTTGCATCCATTGTTCATCTGCTGCCATTTTGCTGCAGACCTGGACGCTTTGCATACCACCCTGGCAACCGCTGGTGTCCCAATTTGAGTCATACTCTAATTCCGAAGTCTCGGATTTAGATACCCCGCCGCAAGAGGGGGTAATCTTGGAAGCTCCATAGGTTGTCGCATTCACTTTTACATGAATGTTGACGTTCTGCCCGACTTGGGCAGAACTACCAGGATTAAAGGTAACGTTAAATGATGGTCCTCCTTGTGCATAGGTTCTAGTCAGAGTTGCAACGAGCAATCCAACAAGAATAAAAACGAGAGTGGGAGTTATCCGTTTGGCGGCCATTGTGCCCTCCATTTGAACTAGATTTGTTAACGTGCATTCCGATAGTGGAATTATGGCTATTTTAGCACAATAGCACAACTATAGGTTTTAAAATCAGGACTGAGATTAAATGAGGCCAAAATCCAAAGAGCCCCTTCACAATTAATTAATAATTTATGTCTCCGGTAACAATTATTGTGGGTGGAATAGATATTAGTTCATCCACTAATTCATTTAAAATTTGCGGTGTTACACCTAATTTATTATCTCTAACTTTATCTGCATCTATCATTGCACCATAGTCTTTAATTCCATTTACTATCCAAGAGAGTCTAGCAACCGCATTTATTGGAATAGCTTTCTGTCTTTTCTTTTCGTTTTCAACAACCGACTGGCTGACCTTTTTTATAGAAAGCAGCACTTCTTTTATACCCTTTAATAATTCTTTTTGGTTATCCTTCCTAGCATCAATCCTTAACCTTAAAAGTACTAAATTGTTAGTTGGTCTGGTTAAAATAGTATCCGTAAAATAACCCCAACCCATTTTTCTAGAATATAAAAACAGTTCAGTTGCGATTATTTTATAAAGGAGCAGTAAACCTAAATGTTTATCAGAGGGAAATTTATGATTTAGGGTCCACACAAATTCTGTCGTAATGATTCCATTTTTAATACCTGAATCCTGGGAATAAGTACTGCCAGGCAAAAGGTTGGGGTTAATTTTTTCCAACAATCTTCTATTTAATCCTTCTTTTTCATCTGTTGGGAAGTCTGAAAAAGAATTTTCCAACTCTTTTTCGATAACATCTGCTATTGAAAGATCTCCTTCGGTATAGAAGCTAATCAAAAGATTTTTAGCAATCAAAATCCTTCTTTCAATGTCCTTTAACATATCGGATGATAATTTATTCAAATCTTTTTCCGTTCCAGTTATTAAAGAAACATCGTGTAGAGGATTTTCCTTAGAAAAAACTACATGGTTAAAGTGCTTGCTAATCTGAAAGTTTTGGTCGCTATCGCGTTTTTGAATTTCTGCTTTTATGACATCTCGCTCTGTTTCTAGAGTTTTTTCAATATTATCAACATTTATTAAAGGAGACTCGAGAGACTTTCTAATCTGATCTAAAATTGTCCAAACTCCATAATCGAGGGCGGCCGGGTTTGCAATGCCTGATACTTCTTCTCCGATTTCAGTTAAATTCGTATAAGCACCGATATTAAGTGAGTTTTCGTTAGCAGTACGCTTTGTTTTTTTGTTTATAAAGTGTTCCAAAAGATGCACACTGCCTGGTTTATTGCCATAAGCTCCCTCTAAAAATTCATATTTAATTTGAGCCCAAGAAGTAAAGTCTTTTTTACAGGGGATCCCTAAAATAGTAGCGCCGTTTTCTAATCTTCTAATATGGATATTGTACTTTTTACAATATTTCTCTTCTTCGTTTGAAGAAGGCTTAATCAAAAGGTCATTTAGATCATATTGCATAGGGTTATTATATACATTCTCAATGAAAAATGTTTATACCATTCGCAGGTATGCGTAAAACGCATACCTGGTGCGAATGATTCAGTTGTCAGCGGCTGACTTTAGTCGTCCGAATGGGTTCCGGTCGAATCAGTACCGCTTCCACCTTGTCCGCTGCTACCAGAATCGGAACCTCTGTCGAGATATCCCGAATCTTCTGCATCAGTACGTGCGTCATGCCATGCATCTCGAACGTCACTAGTACTGCTGTCAGTGTCTCGTGCAGCATCGTTTTGGTCGTATTGTGTCAACTATCACCTCATCGATGATCTTGCGTAAGGAGAAATCCTTACAGGTTCCCTTTATTGGGCTACTGGCTTTAAAGCCGTGCTTAAGGTTTGAGTTTAGACTAGCTTCTGCCACTCTTGGTGTTTTCTTGTTTCGCTACAGTTTTCCTCTCACAGGGTGAGAGTAAGCGGTTTTGCACCATCTGGGCAATTTAGCCTGTCTGACTGTTCCTTCAAGGATCTTTTCATTGTTGTAACTATCAGACCGCTTCTGGTCTGGAGTTACCTCAAAAAAGAGGTGAGTATGATTCTTGTCTTTATTGGCAAGATATCAACTATGCAGAATGAATAATGGTCTTACCAGTAAAGATTTGAACCTTGTGTAAACGTGCTTTTAGAAAAATATATCCATTAAGAATATGCAACCTATAATATATTATTAAACCTAACGTGTGTCAAATTAGTTGTTGACGTCACGATTCATTCATTTAAGTCTTGTCTGCTTCAATGTTCACAAAGTTATTCTTCTGTTTGAGAAACATGGTATAATAGTATACGGAATGCAATTAAATATACCAGCTGTAAGTTGGTTACTTACTCTAAAAAAGGGTAAGGCCGGGAGCCGCCAATAGGGCGGCTTTTTTACGCCATAAATATTGTTGAGCTAAATAACCTATATATAAGGATATTTAGGATCAAGCTCAAGTATAAGTTACAGCTTATAATATTTGACTTTAGGATAGAAGTTGTTATAATTTCCCACTATAAGTCAAGCCACTTGCCTTGTGGTTATAATTAATATAAATTTAACCATATGACTGATCAGCAAGTAGAGGTAAAAAACTTAAAAGATATGAGTGCAGAACAGATAAACCTATCAGAACAATCAAGAAGGGCAAAAACCCTTGAAGAATTAGGTCTCGCAGAAAAGAGACAGAATCTTGATGCTGCCATCCAGCATAATGTTGGCCTCTACAGCAAACTAATAAGAGAAGGCAATGAAGTTGTAGGTAAGAAGCTCTATGAAGCACACGACCTCACAATTAACCCAGATGTAATAACAGTCCACCAAAGCGACTTGGATAGAGTCACAGAGTTTACCAAAGCTGTGCAAAAGCAAGTCGGAAAGACTGAAATATCTGAGACAGACAAAGAAATAAAAGCATTGGATGCAGTTAAAAAATTAGACCAGGTTGATGAAAATTTGGGGCAAATTTCAGACTTCTTAAAACACAAACGCAAAAACAACACAGAAGCTGCTATTCAAACAAGACAGTTAAAAGCCCAGATTGAAGATGCAAAAGAAAGATTTTTGCAATCTATTCCTCAAGAAGGTCCAGCTGTAAAACACATAGTCAATAAAAAAGTAGCTGCAGCCGTTGCAGTTGCAACAGCAGGAGCAGTTGGAGCAGGATCAGTGGCCTACGCTGAACAGCAAAGAAAACCTCAACCACAAACATTTGAATTTAAAATTGGTGAAATAGCAACCCTGCTGTCTATTGCCAAAACTCTTCCAGCTCCAGAAAATTTTAAAGGTGGAGATCCTTGGCCAGGAATAAATGCTGCCAAAAATGTAGACAAAATATTTGATCTTTCAAAAAGAGTAAGTCCTAATAGTATTCAGGAAAGTAATGCTCCATATGCATTTCCTGTACTTGCTGGAGGAAAAGAATTTGCTCCTGGAGAAGTTGAGAATTTAATTTCACTTCCACGTATCAAACTCACTCCTGACCAACAGGATAGGTTGCTTAAATCATATGAAGTTAAAGCAGATGACTTTGCTGCAATTTCTAAAGATATAAATATCCCAGCAAATCCACTTGTTCAAAAAGATGGCAAGTTATTTATAAATATTGAAGGATCCATGTTATTAGAAGCTGATTCTCCATTAGGACAAATGGTTGGAAGCTTAATTCCCTTCATGAAATTTGCTAAAGAGCAGGGAGCCAAATTAAATCTTGAATATATAGCAACCAAGCTTCCAAGTGGAGAAATCTATGTATATCCTCTTGTAAGGGTTTGGGGATTAAATGATGGAAACAAAGTATCTCTTACTGATTATGCAGAAAAGAATAAAAATATATACCTTGGCAACAATGGCCTTTTTGGAGCAAAAGACAATCAGCTTAAATATGTAGATCCCATAAAATTCAAAGGAATTCCTGAAACTGTTACAAAAGTAATTAAGGTAACTGAAGCACTCAAGAAAATAGTCAAAGGGGTAGTGGGTAAAAATGGAACCACATTTGATGCAGTAGAAGGAGATTGGACATTTGCTCAACTAACCAGAGACGGCCGCCCTCTTGTTCTTTTTGCAGACAACGGATCAATTCCTCTAGCAAATCCTGATTCAGATGTTCTATCTGATATTGCACCAACTGAAGTTCCTCAAGAAGCACCATTTAGTCCAAAAATAAATCCAGATGCAGGAAGTTCCAGCCAACCGGAAAATATAAATGTAAAAGTTAATGGATCAGGCACGAATATAAGCTCAATCGAGATTGAGGGTGTGAAAGCTACAGTTACACCATTAGGTAAAAAAGTTGTTGAACAGGTTAATGGTAAATTTGTCAAACCTCAATATGGAGCGCACCTAAGATTTGAAGTCAAAGATATTAATCTAAAAATGTATGGCGTAGGAGTAATATTTGTTAAAGGTGGAGAAAAAGTCCAAAAACCAGATGGGACAAATTGGATTGGAGTCAGTACAATAGTCCCTTCATCTCAGGGTGGTTATTCCAAAGTAAGATTTTTATTCCCAGATTACTCTGATGTTAAAAGACCTGAGGGCTATGGTGATCCAACCTATTCAACAGATGGAAAGTCTGATCAGGCAATAAGCTGGAGTAACTTATTGTCGATGTTGAAACCTGGCGATCAAATCATGATAGGTGTGGGCGAGCCTGTCTTGTCTAAAGAGCTTTACGCCAAAGTCTTAGAATTAAAATTAAACAATGGGGTTGGATTTGAAGAATTATCTCAAAAGCTGCAACTATTAAGTTCAATAGACGATTCAGATATATTATTAAGCCTTGCTTCTCAAAAATTTAATGACTGGATTGACATTAGAGGCGGTGTTGGAATAACCGTAAATAAGTAATATCGTTCTTCATTATCCTATAAAATCAAGGCATTGATTTTTCTCCTAAAAAAACCAATAATGAAATAGTTATGCATATATACAAAAATCTTCTTTTTGGTTCCATTTTGTTCGGAATTTTATCACTTGTTTTATTGCTGTTACCCAAACCAGTGAAAGCTCAATCCTGCTATGTTTGCACAGATGATTACGTCTGCTCATCAATACCAGGCGGTATATACCAATGCAACGGTCCTTCAAGTAATTGCCGTTACGTGAGCTGTAATTTTGAAACAGGGTCGGGAGGATGGTGTGATTATACTGCCTTTTCTTTTAGCTGTTCTCCAGGACAATATGGAAGCGGTAACTGTGGAGGTAGTACAACAACAAACCCTGGTAAATGCTGGATAGCAAGCTCTAGTCCCACACCTACTCCTCCTGGTGGTGGAGGTGGGGGAGGCTGTAATGCATCTAATTGTGATCCTGCTCAAAGCAACATTTGTTGTGGTAATGGGTCTTGTGTTAAAAGCTATGTTGGCTGTGGTGGTGGGTATGTTCCAGGCTGTGCTTGGGATACAGGAGCAACTGGATATCCAAGATGTAACTATGGTGAGGGAAATTACTGTGATGCAACCTGTTCTACTTACGGAACTTGTAGTGGCTGCGCCCCTGGTCTTACAAATCAGGGAGGTACGTGTCTTTGTCCTCCTCCACCAACATGTACAATCTCTCTTCCTCCATCAGTACAAGCCTTTGTTGGAGGTGAAACTAGTGTTACCCCAACACTAACTACTACAAACGGGTCTATTTCTGAGATTGATTACAATACTGGAAATGCGGCAATTGCAACAGCAACCAGTCCTATAACTTCTTCTCCATTTAGAACAGCAGTAAGAGGAGTTGGAATAGGCAATACAGTTATGAGTGCTTCAGTAGTAATGGGAGGCTCTATAAGGTGTAGTGCACAAACAGCGGTAAATGTAGCCCCATCTAAAGCATGGTGGCAGGTAAAAGATGGAGATGTAATTACAAATGGAAATTTAACTTCTTTAATTCCCCTCACGTGTACTCTTCCAGGCTGCATTCCTTCATTTAACTTAGATGGAACAGGAACTTTTCCAGGAGTAGTTACGTATGGAGGAGCAACTGCAGACTTTTCAGCAGGTGCAACCAATGGAACAGTATCATCCAAGAAGTGGTTAACCAATACTACATATCAGGGAAAAACATATAACTATGCTTACTTTGAAGGACTTATTCCATCAGATATTCAGGTAAATGATATTCCAACTGATTCAATTAGCGGTGCATACCTTCAAGCAAACGGAACCCCATCTCATGGATTTGTCTGGTTTAGAAGAAATGGAGATCTAACTTTAACTGGAAATGTTAATGTTAATTCTTCTAGAAAATACATAATCCTAGTTAAAGGAGGAAATCTTACAGTTGCATCAAGCATTAGAGTTTCAAAAGTTGGAGATGGATTCTTCATGGCAATAGCAGGAAAAGATGCAGGAGGAAGTGGAGGAAATATAATTTTTGATCCTACACTTACTTCCAATCCCGGAACTCCTGCTGCTGAAGGATTGTTTCTGGCAGATGGAGTAATTTCAACAGGTCTAGGAGCCAGTCAGCTTTCTATTAGAGGCTCTTTAGCAGGGTTATCTGGCATTAATCTTCAAAGAGATTTAGGTGCCTTAAATACAACAACACCAGCAGAGTTTATACAATATGCTCCTGACTTTCTTTTCTCATATCCAAGAGACCTGACAAGAACCAGAGTTATCTGGAGAGAAATAGCTCCATAACGTAAAATAAACCAACATTACTTAGGCTCTTACTCCATAAATCAAGTTTTGAAAGTTGTCTACTCTTGACAGACCCTATAACAAAGAATATATTGATATCCACATGTCTTGTACTAAAGGGGGTGAGTTGAATGAGTAGAGAAGAAAGAAGCTTAACTGAAGCCATACCACACCAAAATATTCCTGTAGCAGGCAATGAGGACGATTGCGCACAAAGCTGTGGAAATTGTTCCAATTGTGCTTGTGGGTCAAATAGCTGCGGTAGCTGCTCATCATGCGCGAGCTGCGGATGCGATGGTGGTAGTAAAAATAGAAAAACGAACAAATAAGGCATTATCTCTTTGAATCGATATATAGTGTCTTTGTAGTTTTGATTGTGTTTTATGAAAAAAAGTACTTCTAACATAATCAAAGGGCTTGATTCTGCTCTAGGTCAAATCAATCTAGTTGAGTCTTTTGAAAGAACTAGGCAACATTATGATGAGCCTAAATTTTGGTTTTACTCTGCAACGTTAAGCGATAAGAACCTAACACATGATGGTCTGCACTTTAGTTCTAATTCTTCTGGCGTTTCTTTTTTCTCACAAAAGATGGCTGTACTCAAAGCTTTAGTTGAGGCTTTGGAGAGATATAGTAATTTTGCTTTTTTCCAAAAAGATGTTGATTTTACAGGTACATATTCAGATGTTAAAACTAGTGCAATAAACCCAAGGTTGTTTGTGTATTTTTCTGAGAAACAACTACATATTAACGAGTATAAAAAATTTCTAATTGATGAAAAGTCTAGGTTTAGATGGACAAAAGTTAAATCATTAACTAACAGCAAAGAATACCTTGTCCCTTGCCAATCAATTTATCTTTCATACGATCCAATTCAAAGCGAACCAATAATACACCCTTCAATAAGCACAGGTGCTGCAGGTCATTCTAATTTGGATTCAGCAATTTTAGCAGGAATTTACGAAATTATTGAGAGAGATTCTTTTATGATCTACTATTTGAACAAACTGAAGCCAAAAAAATATGATTTGAGATCCTCTAAAAATAAAATTATAAGTTCATTAGTTGAAATTACAGATAGGTATAACATGGAGTTATATTCAGTAGATATTAGTACAGATTTAGATATACCTGTTGTTGCTTCTATATTAATTGACCGTTCAGGGTTAAGTAAGGCTGTCTCTGTCGGCCTTAAAGCTAATTTAGATGTGGAAAAGGCTATTGTCGGATCTATTAATGAAGCTTTTCATACTAGGAGTTGGATTAGAGAAGCATACATTAAAAACCCTGTGAGTATTTCGAAAGTGAAACTGTTTGAGGATTCAAGTATAAAAAACAGAGGGTTGCTTTGGTACCATCCTAGATCAATTTCTAAAATTAACTTTTTAATTAAAGAACTGAAAATCAAAAATATTGGACCTAAAAATAAGAGAGTGTCAGTGCAGGCACAAATTACACAGTTAAAGAATATTTTAAGAAAAAGGAACTATACAATTTATTATAAAGATATAACTCCAATGTATTTTAAAAATATTCCTTTCAAGGCTGTAAAAGTTTTAGTTCCAGGTATGCAACCCTTATACTTAGACGAAAAGTTTCCACTATGGGGAGGGAAAAGGCTATATGACGTGCCATCTAAGTTAGGATACAAACGCAACGCTAAACTAAACGCTTACCCACATCCATTCTTATGAAAAATAAAACTGTAAGTATTTTAGAGAAATTGGATCTTTCTTTGTCGAGAAAGTTCAACAATAGTATAAAAATAAAGGATTTCAGTAATTACAAAAAAACTCCATATAGTACTTGGCCTGAACAGTGGAAAAAGATTTATTACAAAGCTTATCCGAGAATGAACCAAGCTTTGCTACCTGTTCCAGTTGCCGCAAAATGGAGTCTAAACGATGCATTGGTCAAAAGAGTCTCTACAAGAAAATTTACCAAAAAATATATTAAGATTAGTGACCTTTCCAATCTGTTATATTTTTCCGGAGGTCTAAAACAACTATTATTCAAAAAAGCCGGTGAGAGAAGGTTTTACCCATCGGCAGGAGCAAGATATCCTTTGGAAATTTATCCTATTGTTTTTCGATCTGAAAATATAAAACCAGGAATATATCATTATCACGTTAAAAGCCATTCACTGGAAAAAATTTACGATAAGTCATTTTTCATCAAAACCATAAAGCAATTTAACCAGCCATGGATACGCAAAGCGTCTCTTTTAATCATTGTATCTGCTATCTTTGATAGAACAGAAAGTAAGTACGGAGATCGAGGCCTGCGACACATTTATACAGAATATGGGCATTATGCTCAAAACATAAATCTAATTGCACAAGAGCTTGGGTTAGGTGCCTGTTCTATTGGAGGATTTATAGATGATGGATTAAACCAATTACTGGATTTCGACAAAATAGACGAAAGTGTAATTGGGGTTATCGCGATAGGGACTTTATAGTATAATTCTCTAGATGTTCTTATTTCTTGCTAGACACGCCGAGGGTGAAGCCGTAAAAGATCGTTGGCAAACGCCAAATTCAAAGCTTAGCGATATCGGTAAGAAACAAGCCGAAGCTCTTGGTAAACAGGTGAAATTTTACAAAATAGATAAAATTTTTTCGAGCGATTGGGAGCGATCTCGCAAAACCGCAGAAATTATTTCTAAAGAAGCTCAAATTGACTTTGAGATTTTGGATTATATCCACGAGAGAAAACAACTTCCTGATATGTATGGCGCTTTAAGAAACAGCGAAATTTCTATGAAATATGCTAATGAATACCGTAAAAACTTTGGAAATTTGGACTGGAAATTTGAAGGAAAAGAAGAATCAACCCGCGAAGTTCTAGACCGTACTTCTAAGTTGTTGCTGTTTTTAACAAAAAACTACCAAGGTAAACGCGTTTTAGTTGTATCTCACGATCTTTTTATAAGGTGTCTATTAAGCAATGTTTTGTTAGGCAGGAACTATTCACACGAAAGTATGTTTAGAGCTATCAACAATCTAGCAATCAACAATACAGGTCTCTCGCTTTTAATCCACAGCAGCCAATGGCAAACTTGGCAAATTAACTATATAAATAACTACTCTCACCTTAAGTACTTAGAAAAAAAGTCGAATCAATAAGATTTCCATAATACTTCATCAGCTAAGTAAGCTAATACTTTCGTGTGTGTATCTTTAGCTATTGCAAGGTATGGACTATTGTTTCTGTAAAAGTAGGCTAGAGCCCTTGATGATATAAATAACAAGTAGAATGCTAAGTTGGATTTCTCAACATCAGAAAATTTTTTACCTCCAGTGTAGCCATCTAAAAAATTTCCAAAGTCATCATTATTTCTATCAGTTCTTATTAAATGAAATAAGTAGTAACCCAGGTCATTGAGCCACGTTTCTTCATTCCAGTTGCCGAAATCTATAATCACAGGAGTGTTGTTTTTATCTACAATAATCTGACCGTCATGCAAATCGTTGTGATTAAAGGTGGGTTGGGACTCTCTGCAAAAAACCTCCATATTTATTGCAAGAGAAGTCAATAATAAAGATGTCTCGCTATCAATGCTAAGTTCTTCGATTTTCCCTCTAGACCAATTAAATTTATATTTGTCGTAATACTCAAAAGTTTTTCGTCCGCTTGATTCCCAAGTTCTTCCGTCAACTTCTGCTAGGTCATGCATTATCCTGACTTGCCTACCAATCTCAGATTTAATTTTGGGGTTAGGGAAATAATATAGGTTATTTCCGTCAACTAGAGCAGAAACAATAGCCAACTGTTCTTGGCTGTAATTTATAAGTGCAATCGGCAATGGTACTAAAATTCCTGTTGAATGTGCCTTGTTTAATCCTACCCATTCGTGCTCTGCTTGCTCTTTGCGCAGAGGTTTTTTAACCACCACACTCACACCTGACTCAGTCTGTGCATAAATAATTTCTCCCTTCGTGAATGGAACTTCAACTCTTTTCACTAATTCCAACTCAATAGATTCTCTATATTGATCCAAGGGAGTATTAACTGTGGAAAAATGTTCTATTCCTGGCATTTAGATTCAACAAGCATTATATCAGCCTGACACAAGCTGCACTAGACAAAATTTAAATTTAGCGCTCTGGAGAAACCAGTTATCTGGAGAGAAATAGCTCCATAGCCCATCTTGCTGTACAACAAGTTCTGGCTTTATCCACCAAGTAGAGCTAGATAGTTTGGGAAGGAAGGGAGACCTTCTTCACTTTTTCATATACTCTTCAATTATTTTTACATCTTTAATATCTTTCTCTCTATCTTTAAGTCTTTTTATTTTTAATATTTTGTCTAATTTTACGTATCTGTATCCATTAATCACATCGGCGTTTTTAATATCTTCTTCTACACTTCCAAGCTTCGGATCAGTAAACCAAGAACCTTCGCCCAAAACTTGTACGTTGCCAATATAAATTGATTCAAAGTTGTCCTCCTTTGTTACATCATATTTTTTGACAAGATCACTCCAAACTTCTGGAAGTACAATTATGTCCAAGTCATTGATTTCACGCAAATTCCTTATCCCTAAAGGCCCAGAGGAAGTGATAGCCATTTTGTCCTTTGGAATACCAAGCTTATCTAGTTCCTCAAGAAGTATCTTGATTTTCATATATAAATTATACAACAGATATTTTGACAATAAGTTCTAACTTCATCCATCAGGTGGAGCCAAGAAGGACTATCTGCGAAATTTAAGATTGTATCAAAGAGTTTTTGAGCTTGGAATCGGACTGTTTTACCACCTAGGGTTATGTTTTGAAGTGTGAGCTTCAAAAGTTGGCGTCTTTCCTCAATTTCAGAACTTTTGAATAAATCATACGCTCGATTTGCTAATTCCAGTATATATTTAGCCGTGATGTAATAGTTGTCTTCGGCGCCCTGAAGCATAGCCAGTCGCGTATCTATTTCTGCTATACGGTCACAGAAAGACTGATAAAACTTGTCATACTTATCCTCAGTAATTCTCATAAATCAGCTATTTATGTTAAACTATCTCCATGAAAACAATGATTTTGCCGGGTTTTTCGATCAAAAATAAGGATTGGGCATACGAGACCAAAAAGGCACTGGAACCTGAAATTCCGGCCGAGGTGGTGGAATGGGACCATTGGACTACTAACAATACCTCTTTTGCTGACTGGGGAGAGTGGATGAAAGTAGAGGTTTCTCGTGTAGCAAAAAAAATGGAAGGCGAGAAGCTAAATATCTTAGCAAAATCTATTGGAACCGCAGTTGCTATGAATATTCTGAAGACAAACCCAAACACAGTCAATAAACTGGTCCTCTGTGGAATTCCACTAAGAGATTTGGGAGAAGAAGAGAAAAAGTCATACCAAATATTGAAAACATTTCCAGATAACAACTTTATCTGTATTCAAAACGAACAAGACAACCACGGCAGTTTTGAGGAAATTAGAGAATTCCTCCATTCTATAAATCCGAACCTAAAAGTAATTTCTAAACCTGCCGATACCCACGATTACCCATATTCAGAGGAATTTACGAATGCCTTGAAAGGCTGAATAGGTAATCTAAAATGGAAAGATCTTCAGTAGAAAAAAATAACCGAGTTGGTCTCTTCTATGTTGCCACCGCCGTTCAACACGAATGTAGAGATTTTTCCCATCCCGAATCTGGAAAAAGATTAGCATCTTTGGAAGAACATCTAAAACAAAATCCAGATCTACAGAATTTAAAATTCGTTCCTCAATCAGAATTAATAGCTGGGTGTGTAGAACTTGTACACGATTCCAAATATATTGAAAAAATTAAGCGTATTTCTAGAAAAGTTAAAAAACGAAACTGGTATTTAGACAGAAAAGATACATACATTGATAGTGGAACGTTTGAAGCCGCCTATTTGGCCGCTTCTACCGCATGTGCCGCTATTACATATATAACCGAGAATAAGCTTGACTATGCTTTTTGTGCTATCCGACCACCGGGACACCATGCTTCTCGCAGGGAAGCGGCCGGGTTCTGTATTTTCAATAATGTTGCGATTGCCAGTAAATTCTTTCTAAATCTCCACCCAGAAAAGAAGGTGCTGGTTATAGATTGGGATACCCATTTTGGAAATGGCACATTCTCTGTTGTTAAGAAAATAGACTCAATTTATTTTTTTGATATATCAACAATAGACTTTCCTATCATTGGAAAACCAAAAAAACCCGAGATTAAGAACAGGCAGAGCCTCATTCAAGTACCGCGATCTTCTACACAATCTGAATATCTTAAAAAATTCTCCAGTCAGGTAGAAAAGATACAACAAACATTCTCTCCTGATATTGTTTTGGTTTCAGCGGGATTCGATACGCACAAAAGAGACCCAATGCGTGGATTTTCACTTGAAGAGAAAGCTTACTTTGAGATGACCAAAAAATTAACAGACACCTTTGCTAATATACCAGTCATTTCTGTCCTGGAAGGAGGATATAACGCTCAAGCACTTGTGGCTTCAATAGAACAACACCTGCTTGCACTTAGCTCGAGATGAAAAAAGAATACGAATATGCCATTGTTGGAGGTGGTCCTGCTGGAATCGTTTTCTATCAGGAATTAGTCAAAAGTCACAAGACAAACATTATTCTATTTGAAAAAGGGAACGAGTTGTGTTCTGAACTGTCTACTTACGGCCTATTTGTTAGGAACCATGAAGCCGACGAGAAAACCAAATGGGACTTTTTAGTTGACGGAAAACACCTAGGTTCTGGAATTGCAGATTATTTTCAAAAAGGATTTAACGGAGTAGTCCAATATTCCGAAATAAAGCAAATAACTAAAACTGAAAACATATATCAGCTAGCAACTGAAAGTGGAGAAGTATATAAAGCAGAAAATGTAGTTTTAGCCACGGGCGCAAGACTTAAACAAATTGATGCCATAAGAAGATTGCCCGCCCAGGAATTTAACATATCTAGCTTTTCAGCAGAAGATCTAAAGAAAATCGATTTCTCTAACCACGAAATAATTCTTATTGGTAGTGGGGATAAAACATTACTTAAAGCCGCAAGAGTTGCTAAGCACATAGAGGAAAAATATACACAAATTCCTCGTGGGCCAATAACAATTTTTGTTAAAAATAAGTTTGCCGATCACGCAAACCCTGATTTTGTAAGAGATGTAGAGTCTTATGTTAAAAAAGGAACCATTCAAATTATTGATAACTGTTGGCAAATAGAAGAAATAAAATTAAATGAAAATAATTTAGTTGAGAAAATCATCTCCACGGACAGTCAATATCAGATAAAGGCACCTCATGGAGCATATGTAGGTGTTTTTATAGGTTTTGAAGGAAGGTGGCCAAAGTTGGTTAACTGTAGTGTTGAAGATTTTATTTGTATAGGAGACCTAGACCTTGCATTAAATAAAAAGAAAATTAACATTCCAGGCGCGCTTTTAAGTGCCGAACAAAGAGCAAAGGAAATATAATTATGATTAAAGAAAGATATTCTATTGGAGATGTGGTTGAAGTCAAACCCTTTGTGCCGATTTTTTCCAAATTTAATGATCCATCATCCTTGTTTTCGATAGTTGAAACAACCCAAGGAATATTCTTTGTAAAAAAATATTATCAGTCTCAAATAGGCAGGGCAAAAAACGATGTGGAAAAATCAACTCAATATTTGGCCAACACAACAATTCAAATACCACAGCTAATAAGAAATAAAGACAACGAATATCTAACTGAATTTCAAGGTAGTATATTTACCGTTTCAAGATATATAGATGGAGTAGATTTGCGTACCGAAGCAGAAGTGCAAATGCGTGACAATAATCCAGAATTTTTCCCACTATATTCGCAAACCAATACTGAGCTTAAAAAAATAAGCAAAGAACGAACAGTGTCCTTTGAGGACAGGTATTGGCTTTTTATGAGAAATGTAAACCAGCTTGAAACCGCAATCAAAAGCAGCCAATTCCCCTCTGCTCCAAGAGATTTAGAATATTTAGAGTTCTTAAAAACAGAAGTGGAGAATAATAGATCGGAAATATTAAATTTTCAAACAAAAGGACAAATTCTTCATGGGGATTTTTTAAAGCAAAACATTATTAGAGATAAAAATAATAACTTCTGGATTGTTGATTGGGAAAAATCTGACTATGGTTTCGTAGAAGTCGACCTGATGAAAACAATTACATTTACACTATTTAAACCTGATCCTGAAAGGGTAAACCTCGAAGTCTCTGAGATAGCGAATATTCTCACATCAATCCAACCATATTTAAAATCGAGTTTTAAAGATAATTCAGCATCAAAGATTTTCAGAGCCTATTACTATTTTCTTATTACCAACATACATTCATTGATTAGATTGTATGTAAATAAAGTTGATGTTAAAGAACAAATGATCCGCGAAGATTTTAATATTGTCCGTTGGTACAAAAATAATTTAACAAAATTGGAAGAAGAAGTTAAGAAACTGAGATAAATAATTATTTTCTCCAAAACTGTCTGTATGAAATTTCCCTAAGCCTTCCGCCGGCCTTCTCATCATCAATTCTTCTTGCGTATAATATAGGTGCCCTTTTAGAGCTGTCCATGCAATATCCGGCCTCCCAAGCAGCTGTTTGAAAGGATGAATAATCTCTATCAATTCCTACCCCAACTTGTTTGTTTTTTGCCGCTTGTTGCCCCCAATAAAAATAAAAGAGTGTCTCATAAAGAGATTTTGCCGAAAAAGTCATACCTTGATTTTCACTGAACCATTTTATCGCTGCCTCTGTTAGATCACTTAGTGGTTTACCAGAAGAAAGTTTTTGCCCTTCAGCTTCAAGGGTTCTTGCTCGAGCAAGATTTTTATCAATTAGCTGTTCAAGGTGGCTTTTCCATTCATTTTCTTTTGAAACTTCAAAGTACGGCTTTAATCTGTCAATGTCATGTATTGTTAGTTCCTCGGCAATTGATAATAATTTATTAGGCCATGCGCAATTGTCGCTAGCAGGTGAATATTTCCAATTTGCATGGAATATACGAGATAATTCCTGCTCAAGTTGTGAAGAGTATTCATCTTGTCCTTCAAGTAAAATTTTTACTTTATCAGTATTTTTTTCCTCAAGAATTACCTTCATTTGTTGAAAATGTGAGTCTAAAAGAAGAAGCATGTCCGAAATTTGACCATGAGTCATATAGTTTATAAACATATCTGGAAACATATTAGAACCGGCTTTTTCGCTAGCTTCCTGCTGTTTCCATAGAAGTAGAGCACCGTCTATATTCGCGTTACAAAATATGCCTAACTGCAAATTTACTGTCTTTTTGATTTTTTCTCCTGCAAGTTCAGAAACCAAACTCATAGGTTTCCTTACGGTCAACTCACGATGGGCACACAGAAAAGACAAGGAAGTCACAGATGAAGTGTTGTAAGTCTCTAAAATAAATGCAACGGCATTATCAATCTTATTTGCTTCATCAACATGTACATTACGAGGATCGATATTGAAACCTACGAGAAGATAGGGAAGATAGGATAGCGTAAAATGTAAATCCAGGTCAGCCTTAATTGCTTTGGGTAGTTTATCTATTATTTGTCTGCCTCTTAAAACATCAGCTCTGTCAGGTATTTGACCTGAAATTGCATACATGACCGTCCCCACTGCCATTTCCCACTTTTGAGTTTTAGCTCTGGCTAATGGGTCTATGCTCCAATTGTTAAAGTCCTGAATAAAATTTTCTGAACGGAAGACTTGAGGATTCAAATCTTTAGCTTCATGTAGAACTTCTTGGACAGTAACCTCGGTATTGGCAGGAATCTTTCTGCCCATATGTTGTGAAATTGAAGCATCAAAAAAACGAATTCTTTCCATCTACCTTTGAATTAATTTTTCAAAAACCACGCTGACAATACCTTTAGCATCAAGTTTGTAGTGTTTAATTAAATCACTTAAGCTTCCAGAAGTGCCAACTTGAAAACCATGACCAATTATTTTTGAGGGTAACGATGAGCCTCCATTTTCAAGTATCACTCTTGCTACACTATTTTGAAGAATCTGAGGTTCGCCGTTATAAACGGTTAGAACGGGCTTATTGGCAGGGAATAGTTGTGCGAACTCTTTATCAAGCGATTTCTGATTTATAACATTTATAACCTGTACACCAATACCCATATTGTCTAAAATCCCTGCAGCTTCTATGGAATGTCCCGTGGTAAGACCGCTTGCAACAATAGTAAGTTCAATCTTTTTGTTGCTGGCTGGTTTCACAACATAATAATCGAGTTTTCTCGAGTCACTCTCAATAGGCATCCGTTCTAGATCTTTAACACTCGAATTGTGCACTCTAATGTAAACTGGCCCCCGACTTTTTCCAATTGACCAGTTTAGGCAGTTAAAAAGATCTGTAACATCTGCCGGTTCAAGCATCGTAACTTTTGGCATACTCAACAAAGCTCCAGGCTGACTTGCAGCCTGATGAGTGGCTCCATTTTTTGCATTTGTTATGCCAGCAATATCACCAATGATCACAACACTACCATCCCCAAGAGATAAAGAATTAAGCTGATCAATAGAACGATAAGTAAAGGCATCAAAACTACTAATTATTATTCTTGCCTCAGGAGAAGAGAGGCTTAATCCATGAGACATAGCAACCATATGCTGCTCTCTTATACCTACGTTTATAAATTGAGCAAAATCTCTAAGCCTAGCTGCTTCAACATCGTCTTGTCTCACGACATCGGCTGTAAAAAAATAAATTGGAGGCATATCTGCTGGTCTATTTTTTAATAATTCTCCCAATCTAATGAAGTATTCACCCTGAGCTGCATTCAGATTCCTGGAAGTGTTGGTAGTTGGCTGAATATCTAGAGTTATTTCCTCAAATAGTTTCTCAGGCCGGGCGTCTATGCTGTCTTTACCTTTCTGTTTTATTTTATTGAATAAAACATCATATCTATCTTCATTTATATTAATTTCCTGGTTGAGTTTGGTTATTGCCGCTTCGGCTATAGTGGGGGGGCATGTTCTTATGGTGTGATAACCGCTAAAATGCTCTTCAGCTCCTTCCAGTCCGTAACCTTTAACTGTATTTGCAACGACAAATACTGGACCTTTTATCTCTTTGGCTTTCTCTAAGACAGAAAGGATTTCATTTATATCATGTCCATTTTTTATTTCTAACGTATTCCATCCATACCCGGACCAGGTCTTTATAATGTCTGCGTTGTCAGTTCCTGATGTTGGATTAGAAAGCTGTTTCTTATTTTTGTCCAAGATTACAATTAGATTATCTAAATTCAGATGTGCTGCATGGCGGGCAGCCTCGCTCACGTTTCCTTCCTGCTCCTCGCCATCTCCTAAGAAAACATAAGTTTTATAAATTCTACCGCTATCTCTCGACGCAATAGCTGCACCTACACCATAAGATAAGAGCATACCAAGAGATCCGCTTGGCGTTAAATCAACACCAGGTAGTCGTTGATGCTCTTCATGTCCTTGCAGTCTCGACCCCAATTCTCTATAAGTGGTAAGTTCTTCATCTTCAACTTCTCCAAGCAAGGAAAGTATCGGATACCTCAAAGGGCCAAGGTGTCCTCTAACCAAAACTCTGTCACGGTCTGGGTGGTGTAGATTTCGAGGGTCATAATTAAGAACCCCACCAAAATAAAGTGATGTCATTAGCTCTACCGAAGATGAGCTTCCACCTATGTGTCCGCTTGCCGAACGCACACAAATTTCAAAAACTTTCCTTCTTAAATAAACACTTAAATCTTGTAATTCTTCGACATTTAAATCAAAAGGGGGTTTAAGATTATTAACTAATTCTGATTCAGGTCTTGGTCTTTCCATCTTTATTTTTTGGAGTTGCTTATTACTTTAAGAAATAAATCTAATTCTGTTGAATGTTTAGAAAAGTAGTCAGATTTATTTATAACCGAAAAAGTTGATTGTTCGTCCTTTGCTCCGCGCACTAAAGAACAAGTGTGCTTGCCCTCAACATATACAATAAGAGCTTTCGGTTCTAGCTTTTTCCAGAAAAGTTCATGGATTTGCTGGGCAAGATCTTCTTGCACAGAAAGTTGTTTAGTAATTAAATCTATTACTCTTTTAAACTTTGAAAGGCCTAAAATTTTATTACTCGGTATATAACCGATGCTTATATGGCCAAAATAGGGAAGTAAATGGTGTTCACAAAGGCTAGCAAAGAAAATATTAGAAACAATAATTAAGTGATCGCTGGCCTTGGTTGGAAAGAAAACAAAGTGTTTGTCAAGGTCAGATTTGTGACGATTATAATACGTGAGCTCTTTAAATGACTTGACCACACGTCGCGGCGTTTCTTTTAACCCGGCTCTCATCGAGTCAGGATCAATTTCATCAACAACCTGCTCAAAAAGCGACTCGAGTTTGCTTTGATTCATAGTAGTTATGTAGTATACTACAGACTAGGTTCGGTTCAAAACTATGGGCGAAAAATGTGAAACAGTAGACATAATTACCCCGAAAAAATTCAGACTTAATGGGCTCTGGTTTGGACCTGAAAATCCCAAAAAAGCACTTATATTCATTCATGGATTGAATGGAAGTGCATTTTCGAGTCTTAAAATACTAGTTCCATTAGTAAATAAAGAGACCTCCTTATTAACATTTTCAAATAGGGGGACTGCCAAAATATCTAAAATTAAGAAAATTGATAAAAGAAAAAGAAAAGGGAGTACCTCTTTTCTTATGGGAGAAGCACATGAGATATTTACTGATTGTGTAGATGATATAGAAGGAGCAATAAATTTAACTAAGGGAAAAGGTGCCAAGGAAATCTATTTGATCGGTCACTCAACAGGGTGTCAAAAATCTATATATTATCTGAGCCAACGAGGGAAACAAAAAAGTGTTGCTGGTGTGGCCTTGCTTTGTCCGCTAAGCGATTATGCCTTTTTTATAAAATCCGTTGAACCTGAAAAAATTAAACACCTATACGAAATCGCGAGAGAGATGTTAAAAGATAACCCTCATAAAATGATGCCGTTTGATATATGGCCAGACTTACATGATGCACAGAGATTCTTAAGTTTATATTCTCCCGATAGCCCTGAAGAGATATTTTGCTATGCTCAAACTGATAAAAGTGCAGAAATTTTGCAAAAAGTAAAAATACCAATTTTGATCATCTTTGCAGATAAAGATGAATATAGAGATAGGCCAACTTCTAAATTACAAGAGTGGTTTAAATCCAACACGAGATCTAAGCAACTTACTATTTCTGCAATTAAAAACGCAACTCATGGCTTTGAGACCAGAGAAAAGGAAGCTAGAAAAGAGATTACCAAGTTTATAAATCGAAACAATACAAAAGTATGATTCGAGTGGTAAATCAATATCAGTAGACACATTCATACCGCCTTCAAAACTCAACCTATTTTGGGTGGAAGGTACGAAATTATCACTGAAAGTTAAAAGATTTTAATGACCGTCTGCACATTAGGTAAGGTTTAAAATTATGAAGATAGCATTGGGTTCAACAAGCGACAGCAAGATTTCAATTTTAAAAGACGCTCTTAAATCTCTGGTTGAGAGCGAAATCGATATAGTGGGTTTTGAAGTAGAGTCTGGGATTACAGACCAACCACTAAATGAAGAGGTTACTATCCAGGGTGCTTCAAACAGAGCTAAAAACGCATTAACCAAAGCTAAAAATAAAGATTTTTCAGTTGGTCTTGAGGGTGGACTTCAAGAAATTGCAGACAAAGGATATTTTTTAGTATGTGTTGCTGCTATTTATGATTTTGATGGTCATTTGTCTATAGGAATTGGAGGCAAGTTGCAGCTTCCCAAAGAGGTTTCAGAAAGGATTAAAAAGGGTGAGCAGTTTGGGGAAGTGATTAGAGAATATGAATCAAAGCATAAAGGAGATAAAAATGTAATGCCTTTGGTTCAAGCTTTAATTTCAAGGAAGACAGCCTTTGAAGAAGCTATCCAAAACGCTTATCTATCTTACCTAAACAAAAAACACTTTATTTAAGCTTTATAACTTTTTC
Organism: Patescibacteria group bacterium; assembly: GCA_036381415.1. Taxonomy (GTDB): domain Bacteria; phylum Patescibacteriota; class Microgenomatia; order UBA8517; family UBA8517; genus DASVCV01. The sequence continues at coordinate 102,992 of DASVCV010000001.1, read as the reverse complement.
TTTTGCATTCTCTGGAAGCAAACGAAGTTCTGAAAGATTCTTTAATTCAACCCACTCTAGTTGATACCAATTATCAGGTGAATTCCTTTGAGTTTCCTCTCCAATCATCTTTGCTTCTCCTTCAGATACTTCACATATATAAAAAGGATGTTCTTTGTTGTCAATGTCACTAAGATTCATGAAGGATAATTTATGTTTTTTAACATCCAACGCGGTTTCTTCTTTGACTTCTCTAATTAATGCTTCATCCCAGGTTTCATTGTCTTCAATTCCACCACCAGGGAAAACCCAATATTCTTCTCCATCTTTTTTTCTATGAATAAGTAATATTTTGCCGCCTTTAATAATAATTGCAGATGCTCGAATTCCTGTTCTTGCCATACCTGTATTATCCTGCCTTAACTGTTATATAATCAAGCCATGATAGAAAACATGGAAGTTTATTTAGTAAGGCACGGGAAAAGCGCTGATCATGAAGGAGACAAAAGACAATCTCCTGACTCACCCTTGGGCCTGGAAGGAATTAAACAAGCAAATGCTTTAGCTCAAAGGATGGGAAAAGAAAAAATAGATGTCGTACTTTCTAGTAAATGGGATAGAGCAAGGAAAACTGCTCAAATAGTTTCTAAAAAAATAGGTAAAGAACTAGAAACATTCGAGGGTATTCACGAAAAAGAGCAAAACCCTTCTTTATATGGAGCAAATATGAATAGTGATATTCAAAAAAAGTATATTGAAGAAGTTGAAAAATTTGGTTCAGACTTGGATTGGAAGTTTGAAGGAAAAGGGGAATCTATAAGAGACGTGATAAAAAGAGCAGCTTCTTTTAAAGATCATTTAATTAGCCACCACAATAATCAAAATATCCTAGTAGTTACTCATGGATTATTTATAAGATGCTTTGTAATTCTTGCCTTATTAGGAGAAGATTATGATGATAAAGTTTTTTCTCAAATCTTTAGAAGCATATCAGTTGCAAATACTAGCATTACCTTACTGGAATATGTTCCAGACAGAAAGCATTGGGAATTAAGATATCTGAATGATCACCTGCACATTAGATAAGGTTAGCCAAATCCTTCTTGCAAACTTTACAGCTGCAGTTTATTTCAGATATTTCTTTTCTTCCTCCAATTGGTTTTGCAACATGATCTAATATTTTGCTCCAAAGTATATACTTCTTAGAAACCACAGATGTTGAAACAAATTTTTCAACAAGTTTTGCAAGCTTAGGATCCCAATCTCCTAAATCTGGAAGTAATCTTTTGTTGCTGACCCACCATTTTCCATTAATCTGATAGTGAAACTTTAATATGTCATTTAAATTGATACTCATTGCAAGAAGAGCACTTGGTTTATCATCTTCGAGATTTCTTTTTGCTTTATTATCAGAATGATAAAGCATGAAATGAATAAACTGAAAATCTTTCTTCATTACCTTTTTTGGCTTTGCTTTTTTAAACGCATTTTTAAGTTTATTTAAATCTCCCTTTTTATCAAATACAATTATTGATTCAGAAATAATAGGGATTCTCTCACCTTTCTTAGCAGTATTTTCATTATCTTCTTTAATCTGTTTAAGTGAACGGAATGTAATATCTAGCTTAATACCGTTTATAATTGGATGGTTTATTTCCTTACAGTCATTATCCTGGTTAACAAGAACAATAACGTCTAAATCACTATTTTTATCTTGTTCTCCACGAACAACAGAACCAAAAATAAATGCCCCTAAGTATCTGTCACACTTTTGAAGATTTTTAACTTTATTGTAGGCAGTTAAAAATGGTTCAGATATTTTAGCTTTCATTGTTTCCTCCGAGTAAATTAGTGAAATATATTATAGTGCTATACTTACAAATAATGAAACAGCTAATTCTTTCAGGTGGAGGAGATTCTAAAGATTCAAAAGAGCTTTTTGTTAGTCTTCTTCCTAAAGATCCTGAGATTCTTTATATTCCTATTGCAATAAATGCTGACAAGCATCCGTACCCTGAGTGCCTTGCTTGGATTAAAAGCGAATTAGCTCCCTTTGGAGTAAACAAAATAACCATGTGGACTGATCTAAATAACAAAAAACTTGATGATTTGAAAAAATTTAGCGCAATTTATATTGGAGGGGGAAACACGTATAAACTATTAAATGAATTTAGAAAGACAGGTTTTTATGAACTATTAAAAAATTATATTGAAAAAGGGGGAGTGATATATGGAGGAAGTGCAGGTGCAATCATATTTAGTAAGAGTATAGACCCAGCAGGTGTGTTTGGAGATGTCAATGAAGTAGGGTTAAAAGATACATCTGGGTTTGATCTCTTAAACGGCTTTCAACTCTGGTGTCACTATACACCAGATGATGATGAAAAAATTAAAAAATACATAGACAATAAAAATATTAAGATAATTGCTTTAAGTGAGGAAAGCGCTATTTATGTAAATGATTCAGAAATAAAAACAGTTGGACCTGATAATGTAGTTGTTTTTAACAAACTTGAGAAATCAGTTTATAGTCCTGATACCACATTAAACAAAAATGAAACGTCCAACTCAAAAAGCTAACTGGGAAGGTGAAAAATTTGTAATTGAATGGATAAAAACAAATTCTGTCAAAGGGCTGTCTCCAATTACCCAAGTTTATGGTGTTTGCTTTAATGACAAAAATGAAATTTTAATAGCAAGAAAAGAAGGGATGGGAGAATGGATTATTCCAGGTGGACACCCAGAAAAAGATGAAACAATAGAAGAAACCCTAAAAAGAGAAATGATTGAAGAAGCAGATATAAAGGTAAAAAACATAAAGGTAGTAGGTGTGCAAAAAGTAAATCCAAAAGATGCGCCTGAAAAATATTACTACCAGGTAAGATGTGTTTGCTTAGTAGATGAACTTTTACCCCAAACTCCAGATCCAGATAACGGTAAAAATTGGGAAAGGAAGTTTGTGCCGTCAAATCAAGTTACAAAGCATGTTAAGTGGGGGGAAATAGGAGAAGCAATGTTTAAAGCTGCTATAACTTCAAACAAAAGACAGGACAAATAATTTATTGACTAGTAATAAATCTGTCCCTTACGTTAACTCACCCTTTATTCCTTTCCGGTAAATGGAAAAACTATTTGCTTTCCAATGCGGACTGAAGGAGTGCTTTATTATATGAGTTTGTTTTTCTAACTTCATCTATTGTCTTAGAATCTAATGTAGACGTAACTACTTCGGAACGAAAATCTATGTTGAGCTTATCGATAAAACTAATTGTTGAAGACATATCCTCCCTAGAGGCCGATTTAGAAGCTAGAATTGTGTATGCATTTCCCAATGATTTTTCATCATTTCCAAGCTTAATAAGTTGGGATTTTCCTTCTTCGCAAGATAATGTGTTTGTTTCCCACTTATACGAGTAGTCAACACAGTTTATATCATAGGCAATACTTAGAATTTTTTGACCATCGGAAATAAATTCTGACCCTAATTTATCATAAGAAACAAGGTCATCCTCAGTTATACCTTCAACATATTGTTGAGATTCTTCTTGTGATAAGCCTGTATCTTTTGAAAAATTTTTAACTATATCTGTTTTGCTTACAGTGAAGACCGTGCCACCTATAGCTAGGGTAATTATCGCTCCAATAATTCCACCCTTTCCCTTCATATATCTAAATTATACACCCCCTTTTGAGAAAATTTAATGGCACCCATCCCCTAACTCACTGTTTATCAAGCAGTTTTAAACAGGCTGCGGCTCTGGAGTCGCTACCTAGTTTAAGGCATTGCATTTGTTGTTCTTTATGACTTAAAGGTATTATTTCTTTGTAAATCTTAATTCCAAAATAAGTAATAATCACCAAACAGGTAATCAAAATAATAAAGTTTAATGGTTTTTTAAAGAATTCTTTCATGTAAGCTAATCATAAACCTTTGGCAGCTCCATCGCTACTGACTATTTTACAAACTTTGTACTATAATCTAACTATAGAGGTACATTGTGTCCGAGATAAATAATAAAAAAGGAAAGAGCATACTTGAATGGTTGTTGTGGTGGCAGGTCGGGAAAGATGAACTGAACAAGCAAACAAGAGAGTATGAAACACTTAAGATTACACAATCAGCAAAAGGGCAAAGTTTTCTCCTAAATATATTTAGCGCTACTATTACTTTATTATTTATTTTAGTAGGATCGACGGATGCATGGAATTTACTCGATGTCTTCATTCTTCTAATCTTGGGCTTCTTTATTTTTAAAGGGCATCGTTGGGCAATGGTTGCAGCAATGGTTGTTTGGACTTTAGAAAAATTAATTAGTCTTATTGATGGAAACGGTGGAATATTAGCCATTTTGTGGTGGGCAATATATATGCACGCCTATTATGTTGCCTACAAAGTTGAAAATATGCGCGTACACCACTTAAGTATAAATAATAAAATATACTGCTCTCATTGCGGCAAGCAGATAGATTCAGATTCAAAATACTGTATTAAGTGTGGCAACAAACTACCTGCAACTATTTAAAAGATGTATTGCAAAAATTGCGGGCAACGAATTAAATCGGAAGCCATCTTCTGTAATAATTGTGGATACAAAGCCCCAGTAATAAATAGCATACAAACCAGGTTAAGCTTGTGGCGTAACAAGTATGGGCGAGTAGTTGCGGTTTTAGCGGTATTGGCACTTTTATTTATAATGAGAATATCAGGAGGGGACACACAGTCGACATCTCCAACCAATACAGAAACTATTGCTACCAATCAAACTTCAACTTCAACTCCTACACCAAGTTCAGATAGTGCTCAAAAAGACAACATAGCCTCTGTTGTAAATATTTTTTGTGACAATGAAGGAGGAGGCTCAGGAACTATATTTAGTGAGAGTGGTACAATTGTGACAAATAATCATGTTATTACTGGTTCTTCCTTCTGTTTAGTGACATTAGCAGACACAACAACTGGAACTCCAACAGGAATTTATCTAGCGAAACCTGAAATAGTTCCACAATTAAGTGAGCAATACGACATAGCTCTATTAAATATATACGATGCCTACACTGATTCAGATGGTAAAGTTTGGGGAACTTATCCAAGAACTTTTCCGGCATTCAAAAAGCCAGAAATTTGCACGGATGAACTCCCAAAATTAGGTGACTCTATCAAAATATATGGCTATCCTGTAACAAGTGGGGGTTATAACTTAACAATCACTGAAGGAGTCATAAGTAGTTTTGCTAGTGATGGCAACATATTAACTTCAGCTAAAATAGACAGTGGCAACTCAGGAGGTTTGGCAGTAAATCAAAATGGGTGTATTGTTGGTATTCCATCTGCAGTTTTAATGGGTAACTATCAAAACCTTGGAGTAGTAATACCACCAAATATAATCGTAGACTTCTTTGATGAAGCAATAAATCAATTATCAACCCCAACACCATAGATTATTCGCATTAATAATATAAGAATTTATAAAAAGATGACACAGATATTAAGGTTCACAGGTGTACAATATCCTAATGGTTCTTCCTGATTTTAAATATGAAAAATCTCTTTGGAAAAAAGGATACAGAGTGGTTGCAGGTTGTGATGAAGTAGGCAGGGGTTGCTTTGCAGGTCCAGTTGTATCTTCCTGTGTAGTTTTTCAAAAGGATTTAATTATTCCGTCTGATATTCTCATTAATGATTCTAAAAAATTAAAACCAAACCAAAGAGAAAAAGCATCTATTTGGATTAAAAAGAATTGTCTAACTTGGGGAATAGGTGAAGCTTCAGTTTCTGTTATTAATAAACTTGGAATAGTTCCTTCCACTTACATGGCTTTTAGGAAAGCAATTATTAGTGCAAACAAAAAGATTAACTCTCCAATTGATTATCTTTTAATAGATGCTTTCTATCTTCCATATATCAAAGGATTAAAACGTAAAAACCAGATGCCTTTAATTAAAGGAGATGCAAAATCAATTTCTATTGCAGCTTCCTCAATCATTGCCAAGGTGCATAGAGACAAAATAATGCTCACTCTTTCTAAAAACCCCAAATACCAAAATTATGGATGGGGGAGAAATAAAGGATATGGGACAAGAGAACACCAAAATGCCATTAAAGAGTTTGGCACAACAAATCTGCATAGATCACTCTTTGTAGAAACCTTTTTAAGTAAATAACACTCCAAAAGTGTGAAGGAAAGATTAATTTATATTACATGAACTGTATTACTGGCTAGCTCTTTTCTTTTCAAGCTCCCTAATATGTGCAATTCTGTATTTTTGTTCTTTTCTTCTTTCTGCCTTTTTCTTGTAGCGTTCTCGGTCACGGTAATCCATGAGGATACCAGAATCAATTACTTTTTTACGAAACCTGGCAATCAATCGATCGTCTGATTCGCCTTTTTGTTTTTTGACCACAACCATTAAAATAACACCTCCTTGTTTTTTGATCAGTGAAATAATTCATCAAAAATCACCTCTACCTGGTATTGTAACAGATGTGTAAATAATCTCCAAAAAGAAGGGGATTGACAACTGTTATCAAACTGTTATAATCATAACATATGAGCATGACTAATCTACAGGTTCCAATTTCAACTGATTTAAAAAAATCTGCCTTGGAAGCAGCCAAAGAACATGGTTTTTCTTCTCTCCAGGAAGCAGTAAGAGTAATCCTGACTAAGTTTGCCAAAAGAGAAATATCTTTTAATGTTGGAGAGCCTGTTATTCATTTGTCTCCAAAAGCTGTTAAAAGATATAATAAAATATTGGATGAGATAGACAAAGGGAAGAATGTATATAGAGCAGAAAGCATAGATGATTTAATGAAGCATTTGAATGAGGATTAACTACACTAAGAATTTTTTGAAAAGCTACAAGAAAAGAATTAAACCAAACAGAGGTTTAGATGCAAGGTTTAAAGAAAGATTTGCCTTGTTTACACAAAACCCCAATGATCCAATTTTAAAAAATCACCGCCTTCAGGGGTCTAAAAGCCACCTTCACTCCTTTTCAATAACAGGAGATATAAGAGTTTTATATCAATTAATTGAAGATGAGTTATATCTAGTCGATATTGGTACCCACAATCAAGTTTATTAATAAACTCATCTTTAAATTGACCCCTTTTGCCTATAGTCTGATATAAAAGAGACTATTTTCATGCTCATCCATTTAATAATAGGATGATAAGGGCCGCAAGTTTAATGGCTTTATATCAGTACTTTAGTGCTGATATGTCATCCCAATCAATAAAGGATGTCATTAGAACTAGGACAATATTTTTCAAATCCAAACATAGCCCCCTTGCCCCTAAAAAATCCAGAACCTATTAAGCCTGAAGACAATCTTAAATTTTCCCTGTACCAGCTTAACTACTGGCTTGAACACACCCCAGAATATGCAACTTACCAAAAATTAAGAAAAGATGAAGCAGGCAAAAGAGTAAGCATAAGCGATCTTGAAAAAATAATTATTTACCTTTACAACAAAATGGGGTGTGATATTGAAGTACCCCCTGCATATGAATTAGGAATTTCTCCTGCTTCAGTCCAAGGGACTGCTCTCCATGAAGCCCGTGTCCTAGCAGGCCTTGTAGGACAAAGAATTAAGCCTGATAATGTCAAAAAAATACTTCCTTCAAGTAGTGATAGAAGAAATGTTCCTTACCAGAGAGCTCTTTTAAATCATCAAATTCCTCTTGGAGCCTCTCTAGAAAAAGCCCAGTCAGTTGCACTTAGTGCTTGGGAAAGCTTTTACAATGATCCTGATTTAATTGAAATTGGAGATCTTAAAGACTGGAGGTATGAACAAAGATTAAGAACTGCTCCTTCTACTCTAGATCTAGGTAGAAAGCTAGTTAGCCACTATATAGCAAAGAATTATAAAGAAGAAGGCTTTGGCCCTAATGACTACTATGAATACTATGAAGCCTTAGGAGCAGAAAACCTCAAATGTGGTGTCACATTTTCAGGAAGGTTTGATTCCATACAAGTATATGAAGTAAATGGAGCAATAAGAGTTGCTTCCACCGATCTAAAAACCGGCAAAATGCCAAGTACTCCGCAAGATTTGTTAGTCCACAACTGGCAGGCTCTTGTCATGACACAATTTATAGAAGCATTTGCAACCAAATATTTAAAAACAGGATTTATGAAAAGAAAAAATGGCTGCTATCTTTTATATGATCTAAACCACTATTTTCAGGTTAAAGGTTTTGTTGATTTGTATTATGACTGGTTTGATAAAAGGACAGGAGTTGTTACCCAGGAAAAATTTGAGATTGAAAATAGAAAAGAAGCAGATGAACAAATAGCCTGGCTTGCAAAAGCAATAAGAGTTTTCAAACCCCAACTTACCCAATACTTAAAAACTGGCAGTGATGTGATAGATTCTCCTAAGCCTTCTAAAAAGATTCCTCCAGATGGTCTACAACAAAAAGCTATTGATTTTGATGCCCGTCCTGAAGTTACCCCAGAAGAGCAAAATGAATTTGAAGAGGTGGCAAAAGAACTGGAAAACATTAGGCCAGGCTCCACTTTTATTGTTGGCTTTTTTGGAGAAACAGGTGAGGAGTGTGCTCATTGTGGAGGAGCAGTTTCAAACTACAATAAGCTAATAGGTGGAAAGGGAACTGGAATGGTTAGGAAAGTTGTGCAAGAAGAAAAATGTACAGGTTGTGGAAAAGTTGCTAAACGGTATGCTCCAAAGCCAGTTAGTAAATATGACACAATTCTTGAGCCTTAAATAGCTATTGTATGTTTGGATACTTTAATGCTCCCTTAATAATATATTCCAGTTCACCTTTGCCAGGAACTGCGTTGTAGCTTTCACACTGCCTCTGGGTCACTTTAATAGCACTCGATAGGTAAGACCCATCGTTTTTAATAAGGTAAAGAGGACAGTCGTAAATGCCGCTGCAGGAATAGCACCTTTCTTGTCTTTTAGCATTTGTATAGTGTTCCTTTGATCTCATAAATAAAATAAACCTAACTATTTAGTTTGTGAGTGATATACTCCAGTCCAATTCCTTGGTCGAGCTTTGGATAATATTCGTAGTCGAGCTAAGTATATACCAGTTGGGCTATCACTAGGGTATTTCTTACTCAATATTTTAAATTTACCAAGTGCTTCTAGGAATTTTCCATCTTCATATTCTTTTCTAGCTTCTTCAAATTCTTTCAAAAATGTCTCATCAAATGTACCTGTTTTTACCCCAATAAGCTCATATATTGCAATTCCTTTTTCCTTGCCTTTAACAGCTACAATATCAAGCTTTCTGGCTATAACTTTCTCTTTGACAAGGTTATATGTGCTCTCGCTAATGATAATATGTGTTCCATACTCCTTGTTTATGCTTTCTAACCTTGCTCCTAAATTCACTCCATCTCCAACCAGTGAATAGTTAAATCTTTGATGTGAGCCCATGTTTCCTACAATCATATCTCCGCTGTTAACTCCAATCCTTATATCAAAACTAACTCCTTTTTTTACCCAATTACTTCTAATTTCTCCAACTTTGTCATACATTTCTAAAGCTGCCATACAGGCAAGAAGTGCATGATCAGCCTCTTTTATAGGTGCTCCCCAGAATGCCATCACACCATCTCCCATGTATTTGTCCAAAACTCCTCTATACTTAAAAATTATGTTTGTCATGACAGTTAAATAGTGATTTAAAAGTGCAAGAAGTGTCTCAGGAGGAATTTTTTCAGATATTGTTGTAAAGCCTGCTACATCTGAAAAAAGAACAGTAAGTGGTCTTCTTTCTCCACCTAACTTTAATTTAGATGGATTAGATAAAACCTCACTCATTACCGATTCAGACAAATAGTATGAAAATGCTTTTCTGACAAACTGCTTTTTTCTAATCTCTGAAAAATATTTATAAACTATATTTGTAATTCCAATTAGAAATATAGCAAGAGAAGGATAGATTATATTTCTAATCACTCCATGGTCAAATGAGTAAATAACATATGCTATAAACCCTCCACCAAGAGCTACAAAAGCAAAAGTAAGTGGTATTAAAGGAAGGAGAACAAAAAGTGAAGATGCTAAAGCTGAAATAATAAATATTGTAAAAATTGTAGCTAATTTTGATTCCTCAACCAAAAACCTTTGATCTAGTAGTGTTTGTATAGTATTTGCCTGAATCTCAACTCCGCTCATAAAATCAGACCCAGATGTAGGAGTAAGCTGATTATCATGTAAGTCAGGTGCAGTTGCTCCAATTAAAACTATTTTATCTCTAAAGACCCTTGGATTAACCTCGCCATCTAAAACATCACTAAAAGAATAAGTAATATATGACCCAGGCCCTCCAATATAGTTTATTCTTACACTTTGTGTAGAAAGGGGAAGATTGTCTAAATAAGTAGTAGGAAGGGATTTATTTCCTAAGTATGTTCTAGCTACTGCATAAGCAAACCCATCATAGTGTTTGTTCTGAGTTGAAACCAGTTGAAGTTTGGCAAACCTAGTTACTCCAAAACTATCAGCACTGGTATTTGCAATTCCCACATTTGCTTCCTTGCTTAGTGTTTCGACAGGTGTAAGAACAGCTGAATCAGGATTTACTTCAGCTGAAATAGTGACATTTCCTAGTTTATGAATACTACTTGCAAGTGCGCTATCCTCACTCTCACTTCCTTTTTCTAAAAAGGAAACATCTAGTCCAATACTAGCTGGCTTTGTATTTCCCTCTGACATTTTGTTTAAAAGGTCAGCATATACACTTCTGTTCCAAGGAAACTTTCCAATCTTTGCAATTGATTTATCATCAATTGCAATAATTACAATATTTGGATTAGATTGCTTTGCAACAAACAAAGAATCAGACAATCTTGCCTGCCAGGATGAAAAAAGACCAAGTGAGTAGGCAGTATTAAGAAGCACAAAAATACCAAGACCTATTAAAAATCCTCTTACTACTTTTCGGGAGACTGCTTTAGTGTCAATAGATGGTAAAAGATGCATTGGTATCTATAATCTGGTTGTTTAAAGTAATCCTAACATAGTAAGTGCCTTGTAGGGCAGTTGTAAAACGGGCAATCATGTCGCTGCTGCTTTTAATAGAAGGCCAATCTCCACTTGTATCAGAGGCAATTGGAGTAGGGCTTGCAGTATATTGGGTTGGTATTGCAAACACCTTAATTCCATCAGTAAAACCAGTTCCTTTTAATTCAATCTGAGTTGATCCATCCTGACAGACAGATGATGAATACCTGGTCTGTCTAGGAACACATACTATGCTTACCCCTGTAACACTTAAAGGAAGAGGTGTAGGAGTGGGTGTTGGTGTCACAGTGGGAGTAGATGTAGGGGTTGGGGTAGTTGTTGGTTTAGTAGTTGATACTCCTAAAGTAGAGGAAGTTGCAGTTGGTGTAGGAGTGGGAGTTTCTTTGTCTTTTTCCTCATCCTCATCATACTTTGCATTTTTAAATCTTGTCCTTAATTTTTTGTCTTCCTCTTTATTAAATGTTACCCATTTGGTCTGTTTTTCTTTAATAGGAGTAACAACGGCAACAGGGACAGTTGCGCAGGAAGTTTGAGTCTGTTGATCCTCAGTTACATCAGTTTCAACCTTAGTTTTTAAACAGTTAACATGAACTACATGACTGTCTACTGATACTTTATCTTCACCTGTGGCAAGTACAGTATGTTCATAGACAGTTCCTCTTACAGTAGCAACCAAGTTTTTAGATTCAGATTCATATGACTCTCCACCTAATAATTTTGTAATTCTTGACCAGATTGTTCCAGCTTCCACAAACACAGAAACTTTTTGTGGAGATGCTTCATAGGTAGACAAAGTAATCTGGGTGTCATTCCCAAGTCTGGTTACTGTCCCATTTGGATAAATTAGCTGAGCCACTCCATTATTATCAGTTTTAATTTTTGTTCCAGGAAGTACTTCTTCTTTGTCTTTCCCTGCAATCCACTCATTACTGGTAGGGTATTGAAGAAAAACATTGTAGTCATATATTTCTAGCTTAGGATTTCCAGGGGTGCTAGCTGCAGTTTGGTTAGCTAGTACGGCACTTTTTTGTGAAGTACGATTTTTGTAGCTTATGACTAAAACTAAAGTCACAAAAGCAAGCGGTACTAAGACAAAAGCCAAAATAAGCTTTTTATTCATTCAAAAGCCATTCTACCTGAACTTTAACTAAGAATCAAAAGGTGATATATTTTGATACAATGTTTAAAGAATTTGGAAATAGAGTAGGAAGAGCAAGCAGAGTTGGCTTTGTAATAAGAATGATTGATGGAGCTATTGAGATAGCTTCAAGAGAAGATATTTTAGGAAACAAGAACCAAGAACAAACCCATCAGGCTGTTACCACCTATCTTAAAAAAATTTACAATGTTGCACCTAAAATGTTGATAGGCGGAGATTTAGAAATTGGAGATCTTCAGGATGCCTTCATATTGCAGGTAAAAGATAAAAGAAGAGATGAAGATATTTTAAAATCAGTAATAGAACCATTGGTTGAAACAACCATAAATGCCAAAAGGTTAAAAGATGGAGTTGAAGAGCATATAGTAGAACTGCTGGATAAAACAATAGATTCATCCATAAGACAGGCAAGCATGGAAGACACAGAAAAAGTGATAGTTGTTAAAAGATTGATTAATAAAATTAAGAGTAGATAGAAAAACCTGCTAAAATCTTTTAATGGCTGAAATTTTTAAAGACAGGTTTGATGCGGGTAAGCAACTTTCTTATCTTCTTAAAGACTATAAAGATAAAGATGCAATTTTAATTGCAATCCCAAGAGGTGGAGTTGCCGTTGCCCTTCCTGTTCAAAAAGAACTTAATATTCCCTGGGAAGTAGTTGTAGCAAGAAAAGTAGGAGATCCAGCAAATCATGAACTAGGGATTGGTGCAATTTCAGAAAAAGGAATTGTGATTTTAGACACCAGACTAATTAAAGAATTGGGAATTAGTGAAGAAGAAGTAGGTAAAGAAATAAATGAAGAAAAAAAAGAATTGGAAAGAAGAGTAGATCTTTATAGAAAAGGAAAAGACCTTCCATATCTTAAAGGAAAAATAGCAATTGTGGTTGATGATGGAGTGGCCCGTGGTGTAACTTCTCTCGCAGCCATTCTCTCTGTAAAGAAATTAAATCCTGACCTAATCATCTTTGCCTGTCCAGTATGTGCACTTGATGCCAAGATTAAAATTGAAAAAGAAGCTGATGAAGTTGTTTGTATTGCATCTCCCAAGTCTTTTAAAAATATAGGGGAGTTCTACCATGATTTTTCTGCCATAACTGATGATCAAGTTCTTTTACTCTTAAATTACAAATGAGTATTTGATAAACAATTTAGGAATTAATAATAAGTTTTTGTACACTCCCATACATTTCTATAGTAGCTAGGCTTGGGGTCCAGTTTATTTTATCTTTAGATTTTCTTTTATCTTCTCCAAAGTGAACAAATCCATGCACCTGTGGAATAGACATTGCATAAAAGACTGCATGCTTTAGCCATCCTGAATTATCAGTTGCAGATCCTGACTCATAAACATATAAAGGTTTCTGTCCATTTGTCTTTTTTAATAATTTTCCAAAAAAATCACCAAAAGTCTCCTCAGGAGAAATTTTCCCCTCCCAAAAATGGCTGTTTAAAGGTTCAAATCTTCCAGGATAAAAGTCATATCCATCTCCTCCTGCTCCATCTAATGTCTCATTTCCAGGATAATATCCATCAATAGGAAACCTGTGGTAAGGATATGTATCTACCCAGGGAGAAAAATGAATTTGAGTTTTAGCTGTTCTTTTTGCCTTAATAACTCTCGACATTATTGCAAAGGATCTTTTAAATCCTTCCTGGTGGTCTTCTAGTGGAAGGCCATGATTAATGCCGTAGCTAAAGGATTCAAATTCCGGCTCAAAAAATGGCCTTACCCAAACTTCATATGGGAACTGGTTTAAAAAGTTTCCTGTTTCTTCTGCAAAAATAGTCATTAGCTCTTCATTTCTTATATCAAAAGGATGAAGATCATTAAAAGACTCAGCCAAACCAATAGCTATAAGAGGTATTCCACCTTCTTTATGATATGAGTTAACTAAATCAACAAACTCTTTTGCTTTTTTTTCATTTCTAAAAGTTCTTTCATTGGCAAAAGCTCCTGCAATAAAATCTCCCCCAATATATTTTTTAAATGTTTGAAGTTCTGGAAGGGAGTTAGGATAGATTCCAAGTAAAAAGTTTTTGTCAGGACGTTTACTTATTCTTTCTAGTAGAATTTCTTCAGGAATGGTGTATGGCTGACGGTTCTCTATATCTATGGCTTTGGTCCCTGCTCCTAGTAAAGTTGCAGCTCCTGCATAAACACACTGCTTTATAAAAGTTCTTCTCCCCAGGCCTCTTTCTGACTCAGCCATTCTTGCTATTTTACCACTTAATTTCCAAATCGTTTACCACATCTTTGTTTAGTGTTAATCTTAGATAAATGAAGAGGTACCTGAATTTAATAAGAGAGGATCCTGTTTGGTCTAGGGTAATTGGTTTTTCTTTAGTAGTTTTACTTATTAGAATTGCAGATGCAGTAGTTTCCTTTTGGGTACCCAATCTTTTACTAGACACTCTCCATGATCCGGTAAAAATGGGATTAGTTATTAGTTTTCAATCTGTAGTTGGTTTAGGTGCAGATCTGATTTTTCCAAATCTCTTAAAAAATGCCTCTGTAAAAAAGTTAATGATTTTAGGAATGATAATGAGTGCTCTTACTTCAGTTTCACTTTTAGTTTCTTCTTTAACTCCAATAATGATTTTCTTCCTAATCTCAATGACCATTTGGGGTCTTTACTATGAACTTGAAATTTTTGCTACCTACCAGTTTATAGGAAGTACAGTTCCAATTGAGTCCCGCTCAGGTGCCTGGGGAATACTTGGAGTTTTTAAAAACCTTGCATACTTTCTTGGCCCTTTGTTTGCAACCTGGCTTTTAATAAGAGGAAATATAGAAACAGCTCTTTTTACTCTTATTCTTTTAATTCTTGCTTTTATGCTCTTTACATTTAGGAGCAAAATGCATGATAGGCCATTAGAGCCCAACCTTAATAAAATTAAGCCATGGCAGGAAATAAAGTACTGGCTGACACTTTTAGTTCATGTTTGGCCAATAGTAATAATGACTCTGGTTATGGGGTTTATAGACTCCACTTTCTGGACAACAGGAGCAGTCTTTACTGAAAAACTGGCAAGAGTAAATCCATTAGGTGCACTTTTTCTTGGCTTTTACCAACTCCCATCCCTTTTTACAGGATTTGTTGTAGCTAAAATTGCCATTTCAAAAGGCAAAAAGAAGTTCTCTCAAAAGTATTTATTCTTAACAGGATTTTTCCTGATTCTAATGATTTTAAGCGGAGATATTCTTTGGCAGTTAGCCATGGTTCTTGCCTCCTCAATTGCTCTTGGAATTAGCTACCCCATACTAGATGGAGTCTTTACTGACATTATGGAAAGACTTGGAAAAGAAAAAAAGCACATGATTGGTTTTACCAGTTCAATTGTTAATGTCTCATACATTATTTGGCCACCAATTGCAGGCCTCTTAACAAAAAACTCAGGAGAGAGAATGACCTTTGTCTATATGGGAGCACTCACCGCTATTGTCTCAATCTTTCTCCTAATAGTAACTCCCAAAAAGTTAAAGCTTCCCCAAACCGAAATAGGCAAGTGGAAAGACTGAATTTTACTTATGAGATCTTCTAGTGGTTTACTTCAAAAACTTAATTGTGCTTTGCCAAGTCTGTGGAGGATTTGAGTTGTTGTCAAAAGTAATTCCATACTGTCCAATACTTAAGTATGCATATTGGGTAGGATGTGCTGGATCATATATAAAATAGGCAATCCCATTTGAAATGGAGTATGGACCACACTGTTCTTGCTTGGCAAACCAAGGCTCACCAGAGTTATCATCCGTTGGGTATGCAATTTCTCTTTTTTGATAATTAGTAAATGAATTATCTTGAGTTGAAACCCTTACTGTACAAAAGTCAGGTTTCCCTGCTAAGAATTTTTCTTTAATTGCATCATCAATTGACTGGTCTTTTGGTTTCTCAAACATTTCAATATATTGGCCTCCTTCAGCTCCAGTTGCAGTATCTGTCATATACACATAAATCTTATTTCCTACTTCCTTTACACCAGCAGTGGTAGGGTATGAAAAAGAAGCTCCTAGAGCTTGGGAAGTGTACAGTTTTCCACCCTGAATCTCGCTAGTTGTAGAAGGAGTTGGTGTTGGAGTTTGTAAAGTCACGGGAGTTGGACTAGAGGTCTGTTGAGTGGCTGGTACTGCATTATATCCGCCTTTTGATCCAAAATAGACAACCCCACCTGCAATGAGTGCAATTGCTAGAGCTGCAATCACTACAATAATTGCTGAGAAACCTTTTTGTCTCATAACCTTATTATGTGTGTAATTTAAAATACTGTCAAATAGTATAGTTATCTGCCTCTCTTTCAAAATAAGAAAGTTTAACCTACAATAGAACTCATGAGCAGCCTAATCTCAGTTATAATTCCTACCCTCAACGAAGAAAAATATATATCAATCCTTCTTGAGTGTCTTAAAAACCAGACCTGGCAGAATTTTGAAGTTATAGTTGCAGATGCCAAGTCCAAAGATAAAACAAGGCAAATTGCAAAAAAGTCAGGGGCAAGAGTTGTTGAAGGGGGCCATCAAACTTTTGGCAGAAACAATGCAGTAAAGTTTGCCAAAGGAAATATTCTTCTTTTCCTGGATGCAGACATTAGTTTTGATATTAATTTTTTAGGAAACTGCTACCAAAGCTTTATCACCCAGAAGCTTGATATTGCCTGCTGTTATTTTGACACTTATCCACTTTCTTTCAAAATGAAAATGATCTATGGAGTTTGGAACAGCAGTAAATATTTAAGAAGAAAGACAAAAGGGCCTGATGGAGAAGCCCAATGTCTTTGGGTTAAAAAGAGTGTCTTCAAAAAATTAGGTGAATTTGATGAGAATTTAAAAATTGCAGAAGATATAGATTTAATAGATAGAGCAGTGGAGAAAGATTATAAATTTGATATCTTAAATTACAAATTTGTTCCTTGTGACAGAAGATACAAAAAAGTAGGAATCTTGAGAGTTTTTGCAGGCAGCTTCATGGGGGGAATAATGCAGATTTGGGGAATATTCAACAACAACAGCCTTTCTCAAAACATATATGGAGGATGGGGAAAGTTTAACAGTTAATCTGCAGGGGTGGAAGGAATCGAACCTTCGTTAGCGGTTTTGGAGACCGCTGTCCTGCCTCTGAACGACACCCCTTTGCCTAGCTATTATAACATGTGTTTTGCTCCTCAAGTTGTTCTAGTTTGATATAATACACGAATGGTTAGACCTGACATATTAGAACATGCCAAAGAAGAGATAAAAGCCTCCATGGAAGAGGTTCTAGGGAGCCTTGAACAGGCTGGAGAAGGCACACTTTGTGATCTTGATGCCATAAATGCCCTAGATGCCCTCCGTGCAAGAGGTTTCTTTACCAGGGCTAGTACAGATACAGTAGTTGTATTAGAAGGCCCCTTAATTTATTACAACCATAAAAAGGGGAAATTTCTACGCACCGACCACCATACAGTAAGTCAAATTAATAAAGCTTGGGTATTTGACCTTGCCTCAAAACCAGGTAAAAGGGTTTATTACAACTTGGAAGATTACAAAGAAAATTCAGGTATCAAATTGCCAGCAGAAAACGGCAAAAAATAGCTTATTTAGATATTTTTATTAAAGCTGGCTATTCTTCTATTTATTTCATCCCAAATCATTTTTACTCCATCTGAAGTAAGTTCATCAGAAGTCTCTGATACATATGAAAGCATGGAAGCAAGTATTCTTTGTTTTCTTAATCCTTTTATAAAACTAGCTGCTTTTAAAGGATCATTTGGTAACTGTATTGCCCTCCAGTGAGATGCCATATAATGAAGTTTTGCTCCCTCTTCATCAGTTAGTTTTCTGCCATTTGTAACTTCCTCTAATATTTTCTGTTCTTCTTTATTCGGCATTAATCTATGTCTTTGTAAGAAGTTAAGATTGTCATATTCCTGCCTTCCAACAGGAGCAGTTAAAAGTAAGATAACTCCACCTCTTTCTCTGGGCTTTAAAATTGCCTTAAAGGTCTGTTCAGATGGTTTTGTGATTTCTACCGCTGGTCTAATTGGCTGGTAAAAAAGAGACTCATACAATTCAACCGTCTGTTTGCTTGTTGTTCCAATGCTTGTTTGCACATGAGGAAGTTTTGTTATTCTTTCAAAAAAACCAACTGTGTATGAAGATGAAAGTCCAATTACAGTAAACTGAAATGCTTCAGGAGCAAGTGTTTTAATTATTGTTTCTAAATAGGGAAGCTGTACTGCAGCTCCTGATACTGGAATTTCTATTTGCATAGGGTAAGATCCTTCCGGATCAAGCTGCTCAATTACTCCTTGGAGTTCATCATTAGATAGGTGTTGAGCAAGCCTGGGTGAAACTGGAAATGAAATGACTTTTACTACTGCCGGATCAACTCCTAATTTAACAAGTCCATCTCTGGTCTTAGTACTTGGTGCAAAGATAATATCAGCTCCCTTTACTGCCCAGACTCTTTGAGGTGAATCATCAGTAACAACAACACAAAGCATTATATCCACTCCAAATTTTTCTTTTACTTCTTTCTTTACAGAAAGAATGGAAAAAGCCAAAGCATAGTGGGTAGATATTACAACCCAAAATTTACTGTCAGGATGTTTTTTAGCTACATCACTTAAATAGCTAAGTGTTTCTCCTTTTTGTCTTTTTAAATAATCTAGGTAAAACTTAGAAACAAATCTTTCAGCTAAAGGGTTGGTTTGGTAAAACTCAGTAAGCTTTGTTAAAAAGGGGATTCTGCTTCCTAAAGAATGGATTTTGCCAGCATTAACATTTCCTAATCCTACTGTCTCATATTTAGCTCCAGGATATAATCCATCTTTTAGAGCATCCATTACTCTAATGTGTCCTAAACCTGTTGGAGCTGCAGTAAAAAGAATTAAAGTAGATTCCACTACTTAAGCTTAGCAGTTTCTTTGTGTGAAGTGTACTTCTTGCATTTCTTGCAGTATTTTTCTAATACTAGCTTTTCCTCCATATTTACTTTGTTGCGGGTAGTTACATAGTTCTGAGATTTACACACAGAACATACAAGTGCAACTATTTCTCTAGCTCCTTTTTTTGCCATGGCTATATTGTATCAGAAGATGAGGCTAGATTCTACTGTGAAGCAGCCAAGCTAAGCTTGCTCTGGAGCCCAATGAGAGAATTGAACTCTCGTCTGAGTCTTACCAAGACTCCGTTCTGCCGTTGAACTAATCGGGCTAATTGTGTGCTGGGACTAGGATTCGAACCTAGGTAGTCTTGCGACGCGGGATTTACAGTCCCGAGCGATTGTCCACTCCGCCATCCCAGCCTACTAATTACAATGTATTATATCAATTCAAGCCTTGGTTTACACCTTTGGATAGGGAGCATTTGGTCCTTCCCAATTATCAATTAAATCTCTGTAATTTTCTTGTATTTTAAGATAATCACTTTTTAGAAGTAATTTGAGCTTTATCTTTGGATATTTTCTCTTAAAAAGAATATGCCTTTCTAGGGAATAAGTACCCAAAAAGTTTTTTACTTCTATGTACATATCAAAATCAGGAAGGTAAAAATCTGGTCTATAAGTATGTTGGCCTAGGTCAAATATCTTAGGAGCATAAACCCACCTTAACCCTACCAAGTTAAACACTCTTGCAATATTTGCCTCCCAAGTACTATAAAAACAAATGTTTGGATCAATATCTTTTCTAATTCCTGGTTTGCCTTTTGATGCCTTAGGTGAAGTAGTTCTTGACCCAATGGTTTTAATTGCACACATAGAACTGCAATATTTTCTTTTTTTAGCTAAATATGGAACAACCTCAAATTTTTTCCCACATCCAACGCATACCAGGCTTATACGGGGAAGAATTCTTCGTTTATGTAAAGAGCGGGGTAGAGATGCTGACATAGACATTTTATGTCTTGTTAATAGAGACAGTTTTCTACCCATATTTCCAATATGAGCAGAACAGTGGTGTGAGCAATATATTTTGAGGTCATATGGCTTTACTCTAAAAGTTTTATTGCAATCTGGGTTTTTACAAATCCGAGTTTCTAGAGGTTTAATGCGAAAAGAATATGTCCCATTTTCCCAATTACTCTTTGCAATATCTGATTGCGATTTTCGATACTCAGGAGACGAATAAAAACCAAAGGACATTAATCTCAGATTAGTCCGAATTACATCCGAAGTCAATATCTGAGCCGATGGAGAATTTTGCAATCTCAACCTAGCGATTACAAATCGCTCGCTCTACTTTTGAGCTACATCGGCATGCCCAAATTATACCAAAAAAGACCCTGCATAGGGTAATAAGGCCAAGGTACAAGTTTTCCCCTAACCTATGAACTAGGTGGGTGGGCTCATCCAAAAACCCACGGGTAGATGGAGATTCGCCCCTAGACGGCCTTTCAATTAAGATCGGCACCCTATAAAACTCGTAGTAAGGAAAAAATTCCTTAACCTTAAACCCACTTGCAGGGTCATACTTATTATATCAATTAAGACAAGTCCTAAAAAGCTGGGAATGTAGCTAAATAAACCTAGCTCCAGGAATAAAAACACTAAGAAGAAATTGAACAACTGGAGAGATAATAATTGAAATTAGTGGAACTCCTCCAAAAAGAGGAAAGATTAAAATTAAAAGTACAAAAAGGCCATATTGGCTTAAGAATCTATCAACAGCTCTGGCCTCGCCAGTAGGAAGAAGTCCTACTAAAATTTTGCCACCATCTAGTGGATGAATTGGAACTAGATTAAATACAGCAAGTACAACATTTAGTTCGATTAGGGCACGTATTAGAACAAAAACTTGTGAATAAGGAGAAAAGGGGTCGAAAGTAAATCGTAGTATTAAAGAAAGAGTGCTAGCAAAAATAATGTTAGAAATAGGCCCTGCAACTGAGATTAAAGCTGCGTCTCTTTTGGGGTTTTGCAGATTAAATGGATCAAATTGGACTGGTTTTCCCCAACCAAAAGGAAACTGGAAAAAGGATGTGATTATAAATACTAGGCTTCCTAAAGGATCAAGGTGTGCTAAAGGATTAAGAGTAAGCCTACCTTGGAGTCTGGGAGTAGGATCACCCAAATAGTTAGCCATAAATGCATGCGCAAATTCATGTACAGTCACTGCTGCAATTAAAGAAACAATTGTAATTATAATACGAGTTGGATCGGCAAATATTGAACTTAACATTGAAAAAAAAGCGTATTTTCTATATAATACCAGACATGGCATACATTTGCGAAAGCTGTGGAAAGAAAATAGTAGCAGGCCGCACTCAAGTTCATCATAGAGGTGTGGCTGGTAAACGTTGGAAGAAAAGAGCTCCAATGACCCTAAGAACCTTTAAACCAAACCTGCAAAGTGCAACTGTCTTGGTAGATGGAACATGGACAAAAATGAAGCTCTGTGCAAAGTGTATTAAAAAGTTTAAAGGAAAAGGACTTACCCGTTCAAGCCAAGCTTCAAGTCTGGGTATCCACGCCTAAATTCTTCTCCTGTTACTGGGGTTTTCCCCTCAAGCTGTACTTCATCTAGTATCAATTTTTCATTTTCTACATGTGCTTTTAGGAGCTTTAATCGTTTCCCATTCTCCAGCTTTGTCCAGGCTCCAGGCCATGGCTGCATTGCCCTTATTTTTCTTTCAGCCTCCTGGGCAGTCCCTTTTTCTAAATCAATAAATCCATCTTCTCTTTTTAAAACCTTTGTGAAGGTTGCCTTGGAATGGTCTTGCTCCTTAAGTTTTATTTTTCCGCTTACATAGTTTGGGATTAGATTTACTACAAAATCGCTTGCTCTTTCAAACAATCTTTTAGTCAAAGTCTCGTTGGTATCCTCAGACAATATATCTTCCTTAAAATAAGAAATAATTGGACCATGGTCCATTTGTTCATCCATTTTTATAACACTTACTCCAGTTTGAGTTTCTCCGCTTGCTATAGCAGACTGGATCGGAGAAGCTCCTCTAAAAAGGGGAAGAAGGGAAGGGTGAATATTAATAATTCCATATTTAAAATGATCAATCACATTTTGTGGAATAATCTCTCCATATGCAGCTACCACTCCCAAATCAGCTTCAGGCAATTCATCATTTTTTAAATCCCTAACAATAGGAATTCTATGTTTATAAGCCCAGTTATCAACAGGGGAATATTTCATTGTTTGTTCTCTTCCTGCTGGTTTTGCAGGCTGTGTAACAACTGCAACTAGGTTTTTTTCCACCCCATGATCAAACTCCTTACGGAGTGCTTCTGCAACTGGGATTACAAATTCAGGTGTTCCAAAAAAGATTATTTTCACAAAATTCCTTTCTTCATATTATAAATATATTTTGCCAAGCTTTGCTTATAATTATATGAGTTCTACTTCCTCCCACTCATCACCCTCAAATTTGTACAAAGGGGACTTCTGTTCTAGTATTCTATCTATAAATAAAACTCCATTAAGATGGTCCATCTCATGCTGGACTATCTGTGCAAAAAACCCATTAAATTCTTCTACCTGTTTTTTACCATTTAAATCCATATAGCTTATTTTAATTCTCTGAGGTCTTTTGATAGGGCCATAGTAATTAGGAAGAGACAAACACCCTTCAAGTATGTTTCTGTCTTTCTTTTTCTTTCCATTTTTAGCCTTAGTTTTTGGCTTTGCCTTTAACCCTTCACTTACTTCCAGTACGCAAGGATTTATAACCACTCTTTTTTTGCCGCTGTAATCCATGACAAAAATTCTTAAATCACGTCCTACTTGGGGTGCAGCTAGTCCAACTCCTTCTGGGTCCTCCTGTACCTCCAAAGTCTCCATCATATCACCAACCAACTCTTTAATTTTTTTGTCTATTTTTTTAACTTCTTTTGATTTTTCCCTCAAAACAGGGTTTTTTACATCAACAATTTTACGTATCATGCCTCAATTATATCATTTTCCAAGGCTGTTTAGCTCTTCTTTTAAAGAAGCATCATCAGGGGCAATGTATTTTAGGACATATTCCAATTGCTCTCTGGCTTTGTCTAATTTTCCATCCTTTTTATAAAGTCCTTCTAAAGCAATTCTTGCATCCTCATAGTTGGGCTTTAACTCCACTGCTTTCTCAAGTGCTGTTATTGCCTCACCATCCTGGCCCATCCTGTAATAGACCTTGCCCAAAGTAAAGGGTAGTCTTGGATCAGTTGGTGCAAGTGCCATTGTGTCTTTTAAAAGATCTCTTGCACTTGTTAGCATTGACTGGTCAAATATAGAAAGATTAATAAGTGTAGAAATATATGCTCTTCTAATAACCACATTGCGGGGCGACATCTCCAAAGCATCTTGTCCTTGGTTAATTGCAGCCTCAGCCAAAGTTGCAGCAGAAGTTGCATCCTTTTGTTCAAGTAAGCCTAAAGCATAGTTGGCATACTGTGTGGATAACTCTTGATGAAAGACTGCCTCAGTGGGTGAGAGGTTTATTGCACTTCTAATATCTCTTGCAGCATTTGTATATTTTGCTGCCTGATATTCTCTTTTTCCTAGAGAATAGAAGTAGTCAGCCTGCCAGTATCTTCCTACCAAAACCAGTAAAAATAACATTCCAAAACCAGCTATTCCTACCCAAATCTTTTTAGAATCAGTATCAAATTTAAGTTCAGTTTCTTTCTCACTCCATTTATCTAAATTTGCATTAACTAAAGCAATTGCAGGGAAAATAAATGACAGAAAAGAAATAAGCACAACTGAAAATCCAAAAAAGTTAGTTACTAATATAGTGATATAACCTGCCAAAAGTGCAATGTTTTTGTTTTTGCCAATTTGGTACAAAGAAGCAATTATTAAACCCATATATCCCAAAAACCCAAGTGTTCCTGTAGTTGATAAATAATTTAGAAACTCATTGTGTGCTTTGTTATATAGGAAATCCCACTCAGAAACCAAATTATGTTCTACAGGCCTAAACTGATAATAGGAATAGGCAAAGGTCTCAACTCCGCTTCCTGTAATTGGATATGCCTTCCAGATATCAAGTGTTCCTTTCCAAACAATTTTTCTAATTTCACCAGATTCAGTTCCTCCAGTCTCAAGGGCTGTTGTACCAGTAGTTGAAGAAGCTTCTACTTTAACCTTTTGTTTATTAATAAATTCTGATATTGAAGGAGTCCAAGGAGTTCCAAATATAGCTATTGCCAATATAAGCAGTAAATTAATAACTACAAATACTATCCCTGAAGTACTTAATTTTTTTAAATTTAATTTTCCTTTTTGAGTAAAATTAAAAAGTAAGGTCCCTCCCCAAAAAACAATAGCTCCTAGTCCAATTGCAGCAAGTCCTGATCTTGATCTTGTAAAAATAAGTGTAGAAAAAAATAGAAATGAAACTACACTCCACATCCAAAATTTCTTGTTTACCAAAGTTTGTCTAACATTTTTGCCTACATTACTAATAGTCAACACCCAGGTAAGAGGAATAATAGATGTCAAAAATGCAGCAAGCCAGTTAGGCTGCCCCAAAGTTGCAAAGACCCTAAATTTAACATCCTGCACCCAGCAGTCATCATCAAATTTTGCTGTAACAAAAACACAGCTGACAGAATGTCCAAAGTGCTCCAGAGTGCCATAGATAGCTACAATTACCCCAGAAATTAATAAAACAATTATATTTTTTCTATTTTCTTTCTCACTTACATTTGATACATATGCCCAATAAAGTAGGGCATAGCAAAGTAATGAAGCAAGTCCGCCATTAAACCTTGAATAGTAGCCAAATATAGAAGTTCTCATATCAATAGAAAGAATTGTAGAAAGAAGCTGAGTGCCTAAAAACAAAAGTAAAGGAATATCTAGTATTGTGCGACGAAAAATTACTTTCCTCTGAAGAACCATTTTAATAATCCAAAGTCCAACTATAACAATGGTAAAGAGATAGACAGTTACAAGTTTATTAAATTCAAATACTTCTGAGGTATTTGTAAAAAAAACTAAAGGAAGAATTAAAAAAAGTAAATTAAATAAATATGGTATTCCCATGAACTTTTATTTTACTACAGCTTGCCTTACAGCCAAACCCCTTAATTTATCTTATTTGAACAGGCTCTTTATAAGGTTGTGCCCACGAGCTATACTCCCAATTACATATGTTTAACCGTATTTTAGGTTTGTTCAGCCATGATGTAGGAATTGACTTGGGAACTGCCAACACTCTTGTTTGGGTGAAAGAAAAAGGAATAGTAATTAGAGAGCCATCTGTTGTAGCCCGTCAGAAAAAAACAAAAGAAGTGTTAGCCATTGGAACCTCTGCCAAAAGAATGGTAGGAAGAACTCCACAGCTTGTTGAAGCAATCCGTCCTTTAAAAGATGGAGTGATATCTGATTTTGATGCAACCCAAGCCATGCTTGATCACTACATTAAAAGAGTTCATGAATCAGGAACAGTAATTCCTAAAGTACCTCGTCCCAGAGTTGTAATTGGAATTCCATCAGGAGTAACAGAAGTAGAACGCCGTGCTGTAGCTGACGCAGCACTATCTGCAGGAGCCCGTCAGGCATTCTTAATAGAAGAACCAATGGCAGCAGCCATTGGCATTGGTCTTCCTATTGATGATCCAGGTGGAGTATTTGTTGTTGATATTGGTGGAGGAACAAGTGAAATAGCCTTAATTTCATTAGGAGGAGTGGTAATTGGAAGATCAGTAAGAATTGCTGGAGATGAAATGGATGAAGCAGTAATTAATTATGTAAAGCTTAAATATTCACTTCTTTTAGGCCAGCCAACTGCAGAAACAGTAAAGATGACCATAGGATCAGCTAGTATCGGAAAAGAAAAATTCTCAGTTATTAGAGGAAGGGACTTAGAAACTGGTCTTCCAAAATCTATTAAGCTTTCTAGTGATGAAGTAAGAGAAGCTCTTTCTCCAACATTAACTGAAATTGTTACAAACATTAAAGGAGCTCTTGAAGAAGCTCCTCCTGAGTTAGTCTCAGACATCATGGAAAAAGGAATAGTTCTAACTGGAGGAGGATCTTTAATAGAAGGAATTGATAAATTGGTTGCAGACATTACTAAAATGCCTGTCTGGATTGCACCAGACCCACTCACATCAGTAGTTAGAGGGTGTGGAAAGGTATTGGAAGATCCAAAACTTCTTGCAAAAATAAAAGTAACAAGTGGGTTGAAGTAGGTTGTAGAATAAACTAATGTATTCCTTTAACACAAGTTCCTCCCAGTCCTGGCTCTCCTGGTTTTTTAGAGGACTTCTTTTCTTAGCTGTTGCCATTCTAATTTCCCGTCTGGGGGAACTCCAGATTATTAAAGGTGCATATTACAAAGATTTGGCTGATGGCAATAGAATTAGAAGAATTGTAATTCCCGCCCCAAGAGGTAGGATTTTAGCAAGAGGCGGAGAGGTATTAGCAGGCAACACCGAAATTAAAAAAAGAATTGTCTTTGATCCATTAGAAGGCTACAAAAAAATAGATGATGTTAAAGATGCAAAGCCAGATGAGTTAATTAGTGAATATGTAAGGAAATATCCATATGGAGCTGATTTTGGACACGTCACAGGGTATGTAGGAGCAGCTTCTGGTGATGAAGTAGGAAAAATTGATCCTGACTGTCCAGACCATGGTCCAATTAAGCCTATTAATAGTGTAGGCAGGTCTGGTATAGAAGCAGGTTTTGAATGCCAGCTCCGTGGGATTGATGGAGAAGAATTAATTGAGGTTAACTCCATGGGCCACAAAATTAGAGTATTAGGAACCAAAGAGCCTGTTCCCGGTAAAGATTTAGTTACAACCTTTGATGCAGGAATCCAAAGAAAAACTGCTCTTTCCATGAAGGACAAAAAAGGTGCAGCCGCAGTAACAGATGGACATGGCCAGATTCTTGCTCTTTATTCTTCTCCTTCATATGATCCAAATGTTTTTATACAAAATGATTTTATTTCAAAAAAAACAAGAGGTGAGCTTCTAGCCAATCCTGATCTTCCTCTTTTTGATAGAACTATTTCAGGTGAGTACCACCCAGGTTCTATTTTTAAAATTGTCACAGCTTCAGCTGCCTTGGAAGAAAAAAAGATCACCCCAGATTTTACATATAACGACACAGGTGTAATTAAAATTGGAGATTTCTCCTACACCAACTGGTATTTCACCCAGTATGGAAGTACAGAAGGAGTAATTGGCCTAACAAAAGCAATTGCCAGATCCACTGACACCTTCTTTTATAAAGTTGGAGAGTTAACAGGAGTTGACCTTCTTGATAAATGGGCCCAAAAATTTGGATTAGGAACAAAAACAGGAGTCAATCTTCCGGGTGAAGCAAGTGGATTAGTTCCATCTCCTGCCTGGAAAAGACAGGCAAAAGGAGAATTGTGGTTTTTGGGAAATACATATCACATGGCAATAGGCCAAGGAGACTTAACAGTCACTCCTTTACAGGCAAATGCAATTGCATCTGTAATTTCAACAAAAGGAAAACTCTGTGAACCGCGAATGATAGCAGCAGATGTTAAATGTAAGGACCTAGGAATAAGTCAAAGTACACTAGATGAAATTAAAGAAGGGATGATTGGAGCTTGCTCAACAGGTGGCACTGCCTATCCTTTCTTTGATTTTAAGCCACAGGTAGCTTGTAAAACTGGAACTGCTGAAACAAATGAAAAAGATAAAACGCATGCTTGGTTTAATGCAATTGCTCCAGTAGATCCTAGTTACTCTAAATCAAATGCCCAGATTGTAGCAACAATACTTGTTGAAAAAGGTGGAGAAGGATCCCAAGTTGCAGCTCCAATTGCAAAGGATATAATCTCATATTGGACTCAAAGACAATGAAGGAGCTAAATTTCAGCCAAACAAATTATCCTGAGGCATTAAAAACCATAGACAATGCACCCCAAGTTTTATATATAAATGGTGAAATAAAACCTCAAGATAAAAAGGCTGTGGCAATTGTTGGAACAAGACAAATGTCAGAGCGCGGCAAGCGTCTTGCCTTAGATTTCTCGTATAACATTGCAAGATCAGGCATCACAATAGTGTCTGGCTTAGCAAGAGGTATTGACACAATCGCACATAGAGGAGCTTTAAAGGGAGGTGGAAGAACTATTGCAGTCTTAGGATCTGGTCTTGATGTCATATATCCTCCAGAAAACAGAAGCCTTTATACCCAAATAATGAAAAATGGAGCAGTCGTCTCAGAATATCCCTCAAAGGTAGGCCCATACCAAGTCCACTTTTTACAAAGAAATAGGATTATCACAGGACTTTCACTTGCAGTTCTTGTAATAGAAGGAGACCTAAGAAGTGGCACAAGGTCAACTGCAGGTTGGGCAGCAGACCAGGGAAAAGAAGTATTTGCAGTTCCAGGTTCTCCAATTACAGATTTTTTAATTGAAAATGGAGCAGCTGTTGGAAAGTCTCCAGAAATTATCATAAATTATGTAAATTCAATTTTGTGATAATTTTTTTCTGACTCCCTTGACATATGGGGTAAACTAAACTTTACTTAAAGTTATGGAATTAATAATTGTTGAGTCACCAACCAAAGCAAAAACACTTTCTAAGTTTTTAGGAAAGCCATATGAAGTGGAAGCAACCATGGGCCATATTAAAGATTTGCCCAAGTCAACTCTAGGTGTGGATGTGGAGAAAAAATTTAAGCCAGAATATATAGAAGTTCCTGCAAAGAAAGATGTAATTAAAAAACTTCAAAAATTAGCTAAAAGTGCAAAAAAGATATATCTCGCCACTGATCCTGACCGTGAGGGAGAAGCCATTTCATCCCATGTTAATGAATTAATTGATGGAAAAAAATCTCAAAGAATTGTTTTCCATGAAATTACAAAAGAAGCAGTTGAAGAAGCTCTTGCTCACCCTAGAAGTGTAGATAAAAATCTGGTTGATGCCCAGATTGCGCGTCGTGTTCTTGATAGATTGGTTGGATACAAGCTCTCACCCCTTCTTTGGAAAAAAGTTAGACGTGGCCTTTCAGCCGGGCGTGTCCAGTCAGTTGCAGTCAGGCTTATTGTGGAGAAAGAAAAAGAAATAGAAAAGTTTAAGCCTGTTGAATACTGGGAAATCTACTGTACAGTTAGTCCAGTAAAAGCAAGTAAAAGTGAGTTCATAGTTTCACTGACAAAAATAGGTGAAAAAACTGCCTCTGTTTCAAATAAAAAAGAAGCAGACAAAGTAGTAAGTGATCTTAATAAGGCTAGCTATATTGTTTCAGATGTCAGGAAAAAAGAAGTAAGAAAAAATCCATATCCTCCTTTTACAACTTCCACCATGACCCAGGCAGGAGCCCGCATCTATGGTTGGAGTGCAAAAAGAACAATGTCTATTGCACAGGGACTATATGAAGAAGGACTAATCACATATCACAGAACTGACTCAACCAATATTGCTTCAGCCGCAGTTGCCAAAGTAAGAGATTATATTAAAAAGGAATTTGGAGAAAAATATCTTCCAGAATCTCCCAGATTTTACAAAACAACTTCCAAAGTTGCACAAGAAGCCCATGAAGCAATTCGTCCAACCAATGTTTCAAATAAATCTCCAGAATTTAATGGAAGAGGAGCACTTGATGCCAAAAAACTATATGAACTTATAGCAAGAAGATTTATTGCATGTCAGATGACTCCATCCGTATATGATGAAACAACAATTGATGTAAAAGCAGATACCTATTTGTTAAGAGCAGGAGGACAAATAATGAAATTTGATGGCTGGAGAAAAGTAATTCCAGCTAAGCTTACTGATGAGTCTGCAGTCATTTTGCCTGAGGTAGTAAAAGATGATTCTCTAACACTTATTAAAGTTAATTCAGACCAGAAATTTACAGAACCTCCAGCTAGATACAATGAAGCATCCATCATTAAAACTCTGGAAAAGTTAGGAATTGGAAGACCTTCAACCTATGCTCCAATTATTTCAACAATTCAGGCAAGAACTTATGTGGAGAAAAAAGAAGGAAAGTTCTTTCCAACTCCTGTTGGAAATGCCGTTACTGAGTTTTTAATGAGCAACTTTCCAGAAGTTTTGGATTACAAATTTACAGCTGACATGGAGGAAGATTTGGATAATGTTGCAAATGGCAAAAAGGAGTGGGAAAAAGAAATAGGAATTTTCTATAAGCCTTTTGAGAAAAAACTTGAAGATGTAACTAAAAATTCAAAAAGAGTAAAAATAGAAACAGAAAAATTAGGAATTAAATGTCCTGAATGTAAAAAAGGAGATTTGGTGGTAAGAATTGGAAGATTTGGAAAATTTGTATCCTGTTCCAATTTTCCAGAATGTAAATACACTGATAAATACATAGAAAAAGTAGGAATGAAATGTCCTAAGTGCAATGAAGGAGAAGTGATTATTAAAAGAACTGCCAAAAGAAGATCATTCTTTGGCTGCTCCAGATATCCTGAGTGTGATTGGGCATCCTGGAAAAATCCAAAATTGCAAAAAGACAAAGAAACAGAAACTCAGCCTGTCGTTAAGTAATAAACTTTTCTTCTTGACAACACTTTCAAAAATAGGTATTAAAGATGAGACATGGCAAGTGAAAGAATACATCCGGAAGTAAAAGAGAGACGTCCAACTTGGGATGAGTATTTTATGAAAATAGCTTCAGCTGTCTCAGAACGTGCTACCTGTCCAAAAAGAAGTGTTGGTGCAGTTATTGCAAAAGACAACAGATTAATATCCGCAGGATACAATGGATCACCCCGCGGAACTCCGCACTGTGACGATGTGGGTTGTTATGAAGAAGACGGACATTGTAAAAGAGTAATTCACGCAGAATTAAATGCAATTATCCAAGTAGCATTTCAGGGTGGAGCAAGCACCGATGGAGGAACAATTTATACAACTGACTTTCCCTGCAACGATTGTGCAAAATTTATAATTGCCGCTGGAATTCAAAGAGTTGTGTATAGTAGAGATTATCATGATCCAGAAACCTCTTTTGCAATGGAACTATTTAAGGGAAAAGGAATAGAGGTTGTTAGATTTAAAGAAACCAATCATTGACACCGCTCTTTGTTAAGTGATATTTTAGCTGGAGCATAATAATGGCAGAAAGATTAAATTTAGAAGCGCCTGTTCTTAATATTAAAATTCTTTCTCCTGATGCAAAACTTCCCACATACGCACATCCAGGAGATGCAGGTTTTGATCTCTACTCTCCAATCGCTGGATCAATTGAGCCAAGAAAAAGAAAAAAAATAGCCCTCGGAATAGCTGGAGAAATACCTCAAGATTGGGTTGTTTTTTTTAAAGACAAAAGCGGCCAAACAGATAGAGAAGGAACACATGTGATGGCAGGAGTAATCGACTCTATTTATAGAGGAGAGTGGCAGTTAATTTTATACAACACAGATGATAGTACTTTTGTATTTGAGCAAGGCCAAAAAATTGCCCAGGGTGTCCTTCTTTATGCTCCACAAGCAAAAATTTTACAAGTAGAGCAGTTGTCAGAAACCCAAAGAGGAGAAGGTGGTTTTGGTAGTACTGGTAAAAAATGAGTATAGAAAATACAGATAGGGAGCAGCAATTCCCAATTACAGAAAGCAGAAGACCCATAAATCCAGGTGCAGAAAAGTGGTTGGGAGTAAAAATTCCTGTTCTAGATCACGGCTTTCTCTATCTTGTGGATTATATGGGTAATGACCAATCAGTAGAACAAGCAGCAAGGGTTTCATATGGGGCAGGAACTAGGTCTGTAAATGAAACCACGGGTCTAGTAAGGTACTTAAGGCGTCATCACCATACAACACCTTTTGAAATGGCAGTTCTTAAAATACATGCAAAAATGCCAATTGTTGTTGCCAGGCAATGGGTACGACATAGAACTGCAAGTATAAACGAAGAATCAGCTAGGTATTCAATTCTCAGCAATGAATTCTATATCCCAGAGCCATCTGTAATTGGAGTTCAGGCAAGCAGCAACAGACAAGGTAGAGGTGAGACTGTTGATTTAGAATATGCAGAACAGTTTAGGAAAGACTTAGAAGCAAACTCTGTCTCCCAATATGATTTATATGACTATTATTTAAATAGCACCGAAGATGGAAAGCAGGAAGATGTTGAAAGACCCATGATTGCTAGAGAACTAGCACGTCTTCCACTGGGAGTAAATGTATATACACAATGGTACTGGGAAGCAAATCTTCATAATATTTTCCACTTCTTAGCATTAAGAGCGGATCCTCATGCACAGTATGAAATTAGAGTTTATGCAGAAGCCATGGCAAAAATTATAGAGGATGCATTTCCTATTTCCTGGAAAGCTTTTGAGGATTATGAAATGAAAGCAACACAACTAACTCTTCCAGAAAAAACTGTTCTTACAACCTTGCTAAACGGGAATGTTCAGTTTACAAAATCTGACATTCTTACAGTTGCTGATTCACAAGGCTTAACTAATAAAAGAGAAAGACAAGAATTGCTTGATAAATTTAAAAGCCTAGGACTCATTAAAGAAAATATATGAAAACATATCCGGTCGGATCTACCTTAAGAGGAAGGCGAGGTGGTGTTTTTTATACTCTTGAAGGAGGAGAAGGTTCTGGAAAAAGCAGCTTGGCAAAAGAACTAGCCCTTTGGCTATTTGATGAGTTTGGAATTAGACCAATCTTAAAAAGTGAACCAGGAGGGACAGAGGTGTCTGAAGAAATTAGAAAAACTCTTCTTAAAAAAGGCAGGAAGTTGGATCCAATGGCTGAAGCACTTCTTTTTCAAGCATCTCGTGCAGAACTAGTCTCAAAAGTAATTAAACCTGCTTTAGATAATGGCAGAGTAGTCATATTGGATAGATATATGGATAGCTCAATTGCATATCAAGGAGGAGGAAGAGGTTTAGGAGTAGATGTAATTCATTACCTAAATGATCTTTCCACCCAAGGTCTAGTTCCAGATTTAACATTTCTTTTGGACATTGATCCTGAAACAGGAATAGAAAGAAAAAACAAAGATGGTAGCCTTAATAGACTTGATTTAGAAAAAATAGAATTTCACAAAAAAGTAAGGTATGAGTATTTAAGAGAAGCCGTACAGGATACAAAAGGTAGATTTGTAGTTATAAATGCAACTGCTTCTCCCGAAGAAGTACTTTACATTGCAAAAGAAGCTTCCTGTCAGCAGCTAAGACAATGCGGCTATATTGAAGGAGTAAGAAAGGGAAAAGAAAGATGAGTGAAAGACTAATTGGAATTGCAGGCTGCATGTTTTCAGGAAAGTCTGATGAACTTTTAAGAAGAGTAACTCGCGCTGAAATTGCAGGACGTGAAGTTTTAGTTTTTAAGCCGGCAATTGATGACAGGTGGAATAAAGTTGATTATGTAAGATCTCATGCCGGCTCAGAACATCCTGCAATCCCAGTATGCGAACCACCAGAAATCTTAGGATTTCTTTCAAAAGACACCAAAATGGTTGCAATAGACGAAATCCAATTTATGGGACCTGAAATTATTCCTGTAATTCAAGAAATTCTTGACCGCAATGTTGAAGTTGTTTTTGCAGGTTTGCCTTTAGATTTTAGAGGAGAGCCGTTTGGACAAATGCCAACTCTTCTTGCCTTGGCCGATGATATTGCAAGACTTACTGCCATTTGCACATACAAAGATAATGGTGAGATCTGTGGAGATGAGGCAACAAGAACTCAAAGGCTGGTAAATGGAAAGCCCGCAAACTACAGCGACCCAATTGTTTTAATAGGAGCAGAAGAAGCATATGCTCCAAGATGCCCTTCCCACCACCAAGTACCTGGCAAGCCTAAAAGAAATAATAGGTAAAAGTAAACTATTTGCCAACTGCGTGTTAAAATAGCCACAAATGGACAAAATACTTTCTTTAATTAAAGAAGAAGAAAAAAGGCAGAAGGACACTCTCATGATGATTCCTTCTGAAAACTACACCTATCCTGATGTAAGAAAGGCAGTTGGTTCAGTTCTCATGCATAAATACTCAGAAGGATATCCAAAAAGACGCTACTATCAGGGAAATGAAATTGTTGATCAAATAGAAATATTGTGTCAAGAAAGAGCACTTAGTTTATTTAACCTTAACCCAAAAGACTGGTCTGTTAATGTCCAAGCTCTCTCTGGAACTCCAGCCAATTTGGCTATAATGAATGCACTTCTTGAACAAGGTGACACCATTTTATCCATGTATTTATATGATGGAGGACATTTATCTCATGGCTGGTCCTACAAAGGTAAAAAAATCACTCTTTCATCAAAAATTTGGAACATTGAATTTTACTATGTTGATCCTAAGACAGGTGTCTTTGACTATGAAAAAATAGAAAAAGTTGCCAAAAAGGTTAAACCTAAATTAATAGTTTCAGGAGGCACAGCCTATCCAAGAGAAATTGATCATCAGAAATTAGGAAAAATTGCAAAATCAGTTGGGGCTTACTACTTAGCAGATGTTTCCCATGAAGCAGGACTAATTGCGGCAGGTGCTAACAAATCTCCATTTAAATATGCAGATGTAGTAATGGCTACAACCCATAAAACTTTAAGAGGGCCTAGGGGTGCCTTAATCTTTTCAAGAAGTAAACTAGCAGAAAAAATCGATTCATCTGTCTTTCCAGGAACACAGGGAGGTCCTCACAATGAAATAATTGCAGGTATTGCAGTAGCTCTTAAAAACGCAAAGTCCAAAGAGTTTAAAAAATATGCAGCTCAGGTTGTTGTTAATGCAAAAGCACTTGCTCGTGAACTTTCTGATTTGGGTTTTACAATAATCTCAGACGGAACCGAAAAGCATTTAATATTAATTGATATGCGTCCTTTTGAACTAAACGGCTGGTTTGTTGGACATGCACTTGAAACGGCTGGAATTATAGTAAATAGAAGTACAATTCCATCAGATCCAGCCTCTCCTTATTATCCATCTGGAATTAGACTAGGAACACCAGCTATTACTGCAAGAGGAATGAAGGAAAAAGAAATGAAAAAAATTGCAGTCTGGATAGCTAGTGTTGTTAATCACTTGGAAAAGGTACAGATTCCTGAGGATAAAGATGAAAGAAAAACTATCCTAAAAGAATTTAAATCAAAGGTTAAAAGTGATAAATTTTTACTAGGTATTGCAAAAGAAGTAAAAACGCTTTGTTCTAAGTTTCCTGTAGATTTATCCTAATAAAAATGGAGTTTTCTCTTGATTGCAACAGATTAAAAAGATTTATAAACAGATTTCACCCTGATACTGCATTTGGAGATCTTGAAAGATCAGAACAGGCAGAAGTATTGCAGGACCTAGATTTAATGTCTGCAACCTCATTAGCAGCTCTAGAAGGAAGTCCAGAGTTTGAAAAATTTAGTAAGATTAAAATATCAGATATATATGATACATATTGTAAGGAGGAAAAAGAAAAATGATTATATTTGACGGAAAAACATATGCCCAAAATAAAGAAAGAGAACTGGGAGAAGAAGTTAGTCAACTTAAAAAGAAAGGAATAACTCCCAAGCTTGTTACTATTCTTGTTGGCAAAAACCCAGCCAGTATTCTCTATACAAATTTAAAAAAGAAAGCTGCTGAAAGAATTAAAGTTAAGTTTGAAATAATAAATCTTTCCTCATCTGTAAAACCTCTCCAAATAACAACTATTATCAAGGATTTGAATAAAGATGAAAAAGTGCATGGAATAATGGTTCAGCTTCCACTTCCAACCAACCTCAAATTAAAAACACAATCAATTCTAAATGCAATTGACCCAACCAAAGATGTAGATGGTTTAACTAAAGAAAGTACCTATATGCCGGCAACCACTAAGGCAGTTTTAAGAATATTGGGGGTTGCAAAAGAACAAGTTAACTTAGGAGAAGAAAAAGTAGTAGTAGTTGGTAGCCATGGAATGGTAGGTAAGTCTGTTGTAAAAGAACTTAAAAACCTTAAATACAAAGTAACAGGATTAGATATAGGAAGTAAAAACATTAAAAAAGAAACCTTAAAGGCAGATATCTTAATTTCAGCAACAGGCAAACCCAATCTCATAAAAGCAAATATGGTTAAAGAAGGCAGCGCAATAATTGATGTTGGATCTCCAAAGCCAGATGTGGCATTTAATGAGGTAGCCTCCAAAGCAGTATTTATAACTCCAGTTCCTGGAGGAGTAGGGCCTGTCACTATTGTAAGTTTGCTTGAAAATCTGGTTCAGCCACTGTATAATAGCCTTTAAGTTAAACACACATCTGTCAGGTTCCTCCTGATAACTTCTGATAGATGGCGGTACTAAGGAGGAAGTCAAAATCAATGGAAGTTACACTAGAACAATTACTTGAAGCTGGAGCCCACTTTGGACATCATTCCCGTCGTTGGAATCCGAAAATGGCCCCTTATATCTATGGAGTAAAAGATGGAGTTCATGTTTTTGATCTTGCAAAAACAAGAGAGCTCCTCCTCGCAGCCCTTAGTGAGCTTGAAGCTGCAGTCAGGGAAGGGAAAAGCATTCTTTTTGTAGGAACAAAGAAACAGGCAAAAGATAAACTCAAAGAAATTGCAACCAATGCAGGCTATCCATACATCAATGAAAGATGGCTTGGAGGAACCTTAACTAACTTCAACCAAATTTCAAAATCTGTTAAAAAGCTTTCTGAACTTGAGGAAGAGTTAAGAAGAACGGATATAAACTACACTAAAAAAGAAAGACTCCTAATGGCCCGCCATATGGAAAAGCTCCAGAGATTTGTTGGTGGATTAGTCACACTAACAAAAACTCCTGACTTAATTGTAATAATTGATACTCACAAAGAAAAAGGAGCAGTAAGTGAAGCACAAAGGATGAATGTAAAAACAATTGGAATAGTAGACTCTAATGCAGATCCAGATGATGTTACATTCCCAATTCCAATGAATGATGATAGTGAGTCAAGCGTAAATTTCATTTTAGATCTTTTTGAAAAAGCAATTGAACAAGGTAAAAAGAAAGTATTGCCTGTTAAAGAAGTCAAAAAGCCGGCAAGTGCTCCCAAAGTAAAAAAACAAAAGAAAGAGACAAAATCAAAGAAAGTGGCCAAAAGTAAAACAAAGTAAAATGGCAAAAATATCAGTTAGTACTATAAGCAAGTTAAGGGATGAGACAGGAGCTCCAGTTATTAGAGTTAAAAAAGTTCTTGATGAAGTAAAAGGAAATGAAAAGAAAGCCTTAGAAATCTTAAAGAAAGAAGGCTTTGAAAAAGCAGCCAAGAGAGAAGGAAGAGAAACTGGGCAAGGAATAATCGCAACCTACATGCATCACTCTAAAAAAGTTGCATCAATGGTTGAAATTCTTTGTGAAACAGACTTTGTAGCAAGAAACCCTCTTTTTGAAGAATTAGGTAAAAATGTTGCAATGCAGGTAGCATCAATGGATCCAAAAGATTTAAAAAATCTTCTTGACCAGGATTTTATTAAAGATCCTTCTAAAAAAATATCTGATTTAGTAAAAGAAGTAATTGCCAAAACAGGAGAGAATGTAAAAGTGGGAAGATTTGAAAGAATTGAAATAGCAAAGTAATATAATAAAGTAGATGGATGAAACGAGTGTTAAACTTCAAATGCAGGCTGTTGTAGATAAGCTTGCCGCAGAAATTGCAACAATTAGAACAGGTAGAGCTAGTCCTTCCTTAGTAGAAAATGTAGATGTTGCAGTCTATGGAGGACAGCAAAGGTTAAGAATTCTAGAATTAGCTTCTATTACATCTCCAGATCCAGTAACAATTGTTATTGATCCTTGGGATAAATCAATAATTGGAGAAATTAAAAAGGGAATTGAAGTCTTAAATCTTGGAATGAACCCTCAAATTGATGGAGAAATAATTAGAATTTCCATGCCTCCTTTGACAAGTGAAGACAGGGAAAAATATGTAAAGCTTCTTTCAGGAAAGCTTGAAGAAGGGAAAATAGAAATTAGAAGAGTAAGAGGTGACACTATGCATGCAATTAAGAAAGGATATGAAGACAAAACAATAACTGAAGATCAAAAATTTGCCCAGGAAAAAAAGCTCCAAACTCTAACTGATGAATTTATTAAAAAGATTGAAGAAATGGGAGAAAAGAAAAAGCAGGAGTTACTTCAACTCTAATCTTCTGATAGAATGTTCTTGTGGTAAACATACCCTTAATCCTCTTTGCAATTATAAAAGTAATAATAGCTTTCTCTGTTCTAATCTTAGTTCATGAGTTTGGCCACTTCATTGTTGCTAAAAAGAGTGGTGTCTGGGTAGAGGAGTTTGGTTTAGGACTTCCACCCCGTCTTTGGGGAAAAAAGATAGGGGAAACTATTTATTCTTTAAACCTTCTACCTATAGGAGGATTTGTAAAACTTCATGGTGAAGAAGAGGAAGATGTAGTTACTAATGCCAACAGATCCTTTGTAGGTAAAAACAAACTAACAAAGATTGCAATCACAATCGCAGGAATTGTGATGAATCTACTTTTAGCAGTAGCAGCATTTGCCTTGGTTTATTCAATAAATGGAATTGAATCAGGAAAGATTGATGTAAAAATATTAAATGTCAGTGCAAACTCTCCTGCTGAGTATGCAGGTATAAAAGTTGGAGATATTATTAAAAAAGTAGGTGACCGTGAGGTTGAAACCACAGACCAGTTTAAAAAGTTTGTAGATGATTCAAAAGGAAAACAAGTTAAGATTGAAGTTGTAAGGGATGGTGAAACAAAAACACTAAGTTTATTACCTCGTGCTTTCCCTCCAGAAGGGGAAGGCCCTATTGGGGTAGAAATTGGAGACGTCCCCGAGGTTTACTATCCTCCAGTTTGGCAAAGACCTTTCTATGGAATTTACTATGGTTTTAAAGATGCTTTCTTCTATGTCCAGGCAGTGGTTCAGGGCTTAACAGGTGCTGTCCAGCAAGCATCCCATGGGCAGTCTCCAAAAGGAGTAGCAGGTCCTCTTGCAATTGTTGCCATTTTTTATGAAATTGCAAAACTTGGATTTATTCCTTTGGTAAGATTTGTAGGAATAATTTCAGTTAACCTTGCAGTTGTTAACCTTATTCCATTTCCACCTCTTGATGGGTATAGAATTGCAACCACAATTGTAGAAAAAATATTGGGAAAGAAATTCCTTCCTAAATTTGAATCAGCTATCCATACAATAGGTCTTATACTTCTCCTTCTTTTAATGGTTCTTCTTACAGTCCGTGAGATTCCAATGCTAATTAAAGCAGGGTCTGTCTCAAACTTTGTAAATTCAATTTTAAAGTAGCCAAATATAAAAAAACTTGTCTTTTATGGTAGAATTAGTATTACTTTGATACGAAAAGCCATTGCTATCGTCCTAGCCATCGTTGTTTTTAACCTTCTTTTTTTTGTTTCATATAACTCCAGTGCAGTAACATTTTTTACAGTACCCCTTATAGGCACACTAGGGTTTTTAATTTTTGTTGTTTCAGCTCAAATTTATTTATTTGTTGGAAAATATAAAGATTTAAATAAAGACAATAAAAAATACGCCTATCTTTTATCAGGAGTAGCAATTCTTTCTTCTTTAATAGCACTTTTTAGAGCAAATTTCATAGACTCTTTTCTTCTTAATTTCTTAAGCGGAATACTTACTTTAATTCTCATTTATGTCATATCTCTTGCAAACCCCTTAAGCCAAACAATCTCAGAATTCCTTGTTGTTCCTCAAAGGCTGTTTATGGTTTGGATTAGAGGATTTTTACAAATATTTAATCTTTTGCCTCAGACTCTTGATTTATTCGCTGTTTTCTTAAAAAGAAAATTATCCCTAAGCAGTAAAAAGAGTGAGATTGGTTCAGTAATAAGAGGAATTTTAATAGCAATTCCAATCGCTGCATTTGTATTAATTCTTTTGGGATCAGCAGATCCAATTTTTGGCAAATTAGTAAAAGATATTTTTAACATTAAACTTCCTCCAATTGCTCCTTGGCTAATAGCAAGGATAGTAGGAACTTCTGCATTTTTATTTTTTGCTGCTCCGTTCCTCTTTTCAACTATAAAGAAAAAATATGCACATCCTTTTAAAGATATTCATGTTGGAAAATACCAATTAGAAACAGCAACTCTGGTATCAATTCTGTGTACTATTTTTGCTGTATTTTTAGTAATTCAATTTAAGTATCTCTTTGTCCAGGTGCCAGAAAATAAACTGTCAGAATTTGGAATTATGACTTACTCTGAATATGTCAGGCGTGGGTTTGGAGAACTCACTCTTGTTGCCGTTGTTGTTTATTTTACAAGTATTATTTCTTCACATATCTACTCTGCGTCAGAAAAGTCAAAAAAGTTGTTAAGAAATTTAAACCTTGCGCTTCTTTTTGAAATTCTTGTGTTTATAATTTCAATTTTAAGAAGAGTATACCTTTATCAAATAGCCCATGGCCTAACAAGAATTAGGATATATGGATCTGCATTTCTAATTCTTCTTATTGCATTAACAATAGTACTTATTACTCGTCAGCTTATTTCAACAAGAAAGAAATGGTTCTTGTCTGAAATTGGTTTATGCATAGGTGCACTATTTCTAGTTGGAGTAGTAAATGTTGATAAATTAATTGCAAACAATTTTCCTCCCACAGTAAATAATGAAGTAGATTATGTTTATATAAGTAAGCTCTCCCCAGATGCAGTAGATGGATGGATTGCAGCTTATGATAACGCCAAGAAAGAAGTAGAAAGAGTAGGGGCAATCCCAGCTTCTGCTAGAACCCCAGATGATGTTAGAAAAATAGTATATTCATCTTTAACGCTTCAAAACATAAACAGTAATTATTCCTCCCTGATTGGAAGAAATGAGTCTCCCTATAGAAAATATGATTTTAATTTTGCAGAGAAAAATGCCTACGAAAAACTTAAAAACACAATTATTAAAAAAGAGTTAGAAGCAGTTCTTACCAAATCATTTAATCTTTATAGCAGTCTTAACAGTTTTGAAAAATACCAAAGATTTGACCGCTCCTTGGAGTCACCTCTTGTCAGGTAACACAAGCTAAACTTTCTCAAACTCAATAATTCCTTCCTTTTCTTTAAAAGTGATTTTGAAGTGTTCAAATACATCAGCTCTTCCTAAAAGTGGGGGAATCCCAGATATCTGTGCCCAGGCTACTTTTGCCTGGAATTCATGGTTATCAATAGACATGGTAACAGTTGTATAAATTACTGGTATCCCTCCTGATATTCCACCCAATGTACTTTTCTTTTGATTAGGTCCGTCTTCTTTTAATCCAATAAGTTTTCCTGTTGACTGGGAAAGGAGAGTAATATCAGCCCCTGAATCTATGTAAGGCTGGAATCTATACCATTTTCCATCCGCTGTTTTAAGGCTTACTATTGCAACTGGTCTTGGAGTAGCTTCTCCCAATATTCCAACTTTTTCTTTTTTATACTTAAAAGCAATCATTTAAGAAAGGAAAGAATCATTGGTTTGGGAGGCAAAACTTTAGCTAAAGAGATTTCTGCTCTTGGTTTTTTCTTTCTTGCTTCTTTGTAGACTACATCTGCATCAGATCCATGTGCAACTACCTTCTTGCCTGAAATTGCTATCCACTCATTTTGATATTTAGATAGGTCAGCTCTCACAAAATACTCATGATTTTGATCTAATCTTATTACCTTCTTCATAAGGCTATTATATCATTGCAAGTGAATGCCTTTCCCATTTACCTTTAAGCCTGAGTAATATAAAATACTAAATATGGTAGAACTCATGTCCCTTAAGCCAAATCCAATAGAGTGTAAAACATGTCAGCTGTTAGGAGGAGTGGCCAGTCCATGTACTTTGGTAGAGTTTTTAACAGAGCAGGAAGAAGGAATTAGGCTAACTACTCCCCAAAGGAGAAAACTCTTGCGAGAAATTGGTGAGGCTTTGGAAGAAACTCGAAAAAATTGTAAATCAATGTGTTTTGTAAATGATGGAGGTATTAATCCGAAGAATAATCAATGTGAAAGACTTAAAAATATGATTGATGTGAGGTTAAAAGCAAATTTCTAAAATGCTTCAATCTAAACTATTCCCCAAAACAATTAAAGAAGCACCTAAAGAGGCAGCTAGTGTTAATCACAAACTCCTAGTAAGGGCAGGATTTATTGATCAACTAATGGCAGGCTCTTGGACTCTTCTTCCATTAGGTTTTAAAGTAGTTAATAAAATAAATAACATAATTAGACAGGAAATGAATGCAGTAGGGGGAGAAGAACTTCTCATGCCTCTTCTTCATCCTAAATCAATCTGGAATGAAACTGGAAGATGGGACAAAGCAGGAGACATTATGTACAAGTTAAGAGATGCAAGAGGAAAAGAATCAGCTCTTTCATTTACTCATGAAGAAATTGTTATAGATTTATTAAGAAAGCATATAAATAGCTACCAGGATCTTCCAGTTGCAATCTATCATTTCTCAACAAAGTTTAGAAATGAACCAAGAGCTAAATCAGGAATTCTAAGAGGCAGAGAGTTCATGATGAAAGATCTTTACTCAGCCCACACTTCTGAAAAAGATTTAATGGATTATTATGAAAAAGTAAAAAAAGCATACTCAAAAATTTTTACCAGACTTGGATTTGATTTTAAAATTACAGAAGCAGCAGGTGGAGTATTTACCCCAAATCACACCCACGAATTCCAAGTTCTCTCAGAAGTAGGGGAAGATACTATCTATTACTGTGACAAATGTGACTGGGCAGCAAACAAAGAAATATATGATGGTAAGGAGAAAGATGTCTGTCCTTCCTGTAAAAAAGGAAAAGTTATAGAAAAGAAATCAATTGAAGTAGGAAACATATTCCCATTAGGTACTAAATATGCAGAGCTCATGAGATTTTACTATACAGATAAAGAAGGTAAGAAAAAGCCCGTTTGGTTTGGAAGCTATGGAATAGGTTCCACTAGAGTTATGGGAACCTGGGTTGAAGTTTCTCATGATGATAAAGGAATTATCTGGAGCAAAGAAATTGCTCCCTTTGATGTCCACTTAATAGAGCTCCCTGGAGCAAAAAATACGCAAAAAATTTATGATGAGTTGAAAGAAAATGGGATTGATGTTCTCTGGGATGACAGAGCTGTAGGAGCTGGTGAAAAGTTTGGAGATTCAGACCTTATTGGGATTCCTGTAAGGCTAGTTGTTTCAGAAAAAACAGGGGATAAAATTGAATATAAAGAAAGAAAAAGTGATAAAACGAGCCTCATTACTCTTCAGGAAATCCTTAAAAAACTCTCGTAAACCTGACTAGCAAAGTTTACAAGATATCTTATAGTAAGTTGACTTTTTCACAACTCTACTGTTAGAATTACATATGTCTCTTATTGAATTTGGAGAGCCAACTGTACTACAATTGCTAGGAATGACAGACAAAGTTATGGAGCCAGAAGTTAAGAAGGCTCCTTCAAAGTGGGAAAAATTCCAAAGGGTAAATGCAGAAATTAGAGCCTCTCAGGCTAAAACAGCTGAGCATCCTGCTTTAAATATAGCCACAGCTAAAGACCGCGGTGGTGAACAAAAATATGCAACCCAAGAAATATCCAACAAACCCCTTGCCCAAGTTTTTAATGCAAGAATTGAAGTTTTGAATTTAGGAGAAAATTATGCAAAAAACGGTTTTGGAATTGGAAAAAAACTAGTGGATGCTGCAAAAGAAGAATTTCAAGACATTATAAAAGCCCTAGGCGACACCAGGGAGGATAGACTTCATCAAGAAATACCACCCCGCACTCTGGAAAAACTAGAAGAAAATGTTAACAAATTTAGACTTTCATTTCACACATCTGACGGAAAGCTAAAAACTGTGCAGGAAATTGAAATTCCTACTAAAGAATAAAATGGCAGACAACATTTCAGAAGTAGCTAAAGAAGAATGGCATATGCCAAAAACTACTTTTGATGATGAACTAAATTTAGAGCCTCATGATGAAGAGTTGGCTGCTAAGAGGAAAAACGGTGTTACTCCAGTTCAACTTTTTATAGGTCTTTTTGCAAGAATGGAAGAAGCAAAATACCGCGGAGCAGATGATGATTTAAAAAAACTAAAAAACAAGTTTCCTCATGTGGTTGAACAAGTAAAAGAAAAGGCTGAAAAAAGAGGAGAGCCTCTTCTTCCAGAAAATAAAGTTGAAAGATTTGAGAAAAAAGCTCAATCATTTGGATTAACTTTTAATCCTCCTGAAGTTGAAATCCCTACAAAAGAATAAGATTTTATTTAAAAGGTGATCTAAATATAACTGTAGAATATTTATTTAGATCCTTGACTTGCGCGTTGTGTTCTTCGTTACCTTCTCCTTTTTTATAAACCATTCCTTTAAAAATTGTTCCAATACCCCCAATCATAGGACCTGTTCCGTCTACATAGTGAAATGTTAATGTAAGCTGTTTTCCTTCATGCTTTTTAAGCCAAGACCTACTCAATTGTGAAGCTTCACCTTTTCCTTCTGGTTTTGCGGCAAAGTTGCACGAAGCCTCTTTGGGGTCCAATCCTAATTTATCTATTCTGTATCCAGAA
Organism: Patescibacteria group bacterium; assembly: GCA_036381415.1. Classification (GTDB taxonomy): domain Bacteria; phylum Patescibacteriota; class Microgenomatia; order UBA8517; family UBA8517; genus DASVCV01. The sequence continues at coordinate 58,466 of DASVCV010000001.1, read as the reverse complement.
ATGTAAACCTTCTTGCCTTCTACTTTTATAGTTCCTGAAAAAGTAGGGTTGCTTGCAGAATTTATTAAACTGATGGAATTTTTAACTCTCTCAGACATGTATCTAATAATATACCAAATTTGTGAACATTCAGTAAGAAAATCTTTTGTTTTCCCTTAATTATTATATTGTAAGCCCTACAGTTAAATGCTACCATTCTTTAATGACTCAAGAAAGAATAGAGGAGGAAACAATAAAAAAAGCACGAGATATGATGGTTGCTTTACAAAAAAGGCCGGTAACTTTAGCAGAGGCCTCAAATATAATTGTTGACAGGCTTGAAACAATGGAAGCTGCCCAGGAAGAAATAAAAACAAAAAGTAAAAGCAAACCTTCCAGATCAGAAAAGTTAATTTGATCTAAACCCTCTAAATTTTTAACTTTTCTTTACATTTGTACTACAATATTCCAAATGGTTGAGCAAATTCTGGAATCACAAGTTAAAACGCCTAAGTTTATAGATGCCAGAAAAGTTAATGAAGAGGAAAGACAGGAACAGATAGAGAAAAAAGTAGGCTTCTTCAAAAATATTGGTCTTTCAGATAGTGAGCTTGAAATTATTAGAAAAGCTGAAAAAGAAAAATATGGTTCTTTAGAAGGCTGTGGATGCCTTAATTGTGCAAAAAGAGCAGTTAAAGATGCCAATGATCTAGTTTCAAGCTTTATACCAGATGTAAGAGTAAGACAGTGGTACTTATACCACTTAGTATTTGATAAAACTGGAAGAGGAAGAGTTGTAGGGTATGAGGGTTGTCCTGAAAGTATTACCCCTGCTAATGAAATGGCTCAAATACCAGTAGACCAAAGCAGTGATGATGACTATGATGATTTTGGCTGGCTTGGATTTTGACCTGTTTTGACTTACAGCAAGACTGAAGACATAGTTTGTCTTATTGATACAAATGGACCATCAATCTATACTATCTTCACTATGAATGATTGCATCTTCTGTAAAATTGTAAAAAGAGAAATTGACTCAGATATTGTGCATGAAACACCAAATTTCTTGGTTTTTAAAGATGCACATCCTAAGTCAAACATCCACCTTCTAATTGTTCCTAAAACCCATATTGAAGATTTGCGTACTGCTCCAAAAGAGATATGGTCCGAAGTCCAAGATATTGCTTTAGTTTTGGAAAAGCAAAATGAATTAGATGGTTTTTCTCTTGTAACAAACACCGGAGAAAGAGCGCTTGTTAAACACATGCATGTTCACTTTGTAGATAAAATAAATAGACAGGAAGGTTATTAATATTATGATTTCAAATAAAATGCAGGAACTGATAGGTCTTGCCCTTAAAGCAGATGATAAGGTAAGGCTTTCCACATTAAGAATGCTTGAATCAGCCTTCAACTATGAAAGGATTGCAAAGCAGCATGTCTTAACTGCGGATGAAGAAATTGATGTTATTAAGCGGGAAGCAAAAAAAAGAAAAGATGCAATTGAAGCATATTCAAAAGTGACTGGAGAAGGAATTGGTAGAGCAAAAGAAAAAAGAGAGAATGAAGAAAAAGAGTTAAAAGTTTTGGAAGAATATCTCCCAAAACAATTAAGTGATGAGGAACTCGCAAAAATGGTTGATGATGCAATTAAAACAACCAGTGCTTCTCAGATGTCAGATATGGGTAAAGTAATTGGAATAGTAATGGGCAAGGCAAAGGGTAGTGTAGAAGGTGGAAGAGTTTCTCAAATGGTTAAGACAAAGTTATTAAAACAATGATAAGCAAAGCTTGTCACAATTTACAATTATGATTGATATTACTGTCTTTAAACAATCAGATTATCCAGTAAGTGCAGCTGAAATTAAAAAGGTTGTCAAAAAGACTCTTGTTGAAAATGGAATAGTTTCTGACTGTGTTGTAGAAGTAGCAATAGTTTCAGATGCAAAAATGGATGAATTAAATAAAAATTACTACAAGGATGAAGAATATATGCATCCTGTTTTTACTTTCCCAGAAACTGAAAATTCCCAAACCCCATCTGGCCCATTTGTTTTTCCTCCAGATGGAAAACTCCACTTAGGTGAAATTATCATTTCATATCCTCAGGCAGTAGAAAGATCAAGAGAAACAGGCAAATTAATAAATGAAGTTATTTCAGATCTTGCCCAACATGGAGCACTGCATTTAGTTGGTATTCATCATGATTAAATATGACACTTTATTTAAAATACCGCCCGCAGACAATTGGTGACCTAGACTCAGAAAAAGTCAGAACCACCTTAAAAAAAATTGTTAGTGGTAATAATCTTCCTCACGCATTCCTTTTTGCAGGACCAAAAGGAACAGGTAAAACTTCAGCAGCAAGAATACTGGCAAAATTAATTAATTGTGAAAAACCTGCTAAAGAAAATGAGCCATGCAACAAATGCAATCAATGTACCTCTACCACAAATGGCTCTAATATGGATGTAATTGAATTAGATGCCGCATCCAATCGTGGGATTGATGATGTAAGAGCATTAAAAGACAATATAATTCTTTCTCCTGTTGCTGGAAAGAAAAAAATTTACATTATTGATGAAGCTCACATGTTAACAACTGAAGCTTCCAATGCCTTCCTAAAAACCTTAGAAGAGCCTCCAGCCCATGTCATATTTATACTGGCAACAACTAACCCGGAAAAGCTTCCAGCAACAGTTACATCTCGTCTTTCAACAGTTGTTTTTGAAAAAGCAGGACAAGCTGAAATTGCAAACAAGCTTAAAAAAGTAGTAGTGGGGGAAAAACTAAAAGCAGATGAGGGGGTTGTTGAAGTAATAGCAAAAGCAGCAGATGGCTCTTTTAGAGATGCAATAAAAATCTTGGAGCAGCTTTCTTCTCAAACAGATTCAATAGACATAAAAATAGCCCAGGATTATATTGTAAGAAACAAAGTTCTTTCACCTTCTGACTTTTTAGAAATTATATCTTCTAAAAACACCAAGCTGGCTATTGAAAAAATAGAGCAGATTGCAGCAACTGGTGGCTCCATTAGAAACTTCATGGATTTATTAATTGCCAAACTTCATGAAGAAATACTTGCCAAGAATGGAGTTGGAGTAAGTGAATTTCTATCTTTAACAAAACTTCTTTATGATGCCAAAAGAGATCTTCATGTCACTCCCATTGAGCAGCTCCCATTAGAAGTTGCTGTTATAAAGTGGTGCAGTGAGGCAGATCCTCTTCCTAAGTCTCCCCAAGCTCTTTCAAAAAAAGAAGAGCCTAAAGAAGAAATAGTGCAAAAAGTAACAATCAATATAGATAGTGCCTCTTCACAAATTAGTAAAAAAAAAGAATTAGAAGATGAGTTAAAACAGATTGAGAAAGAAAAGCCTCAAGTTCCTGACTTAAATCTTCCTAATAAAGATATTGCGGTAGGAGATGAAGTAGGAGATGATGTCTGGCACAAAATATTGGAGAATGTAAGAACTAAAAACACTTCAATAGAAGCACTTCTTAGAGCAGCACACCCAATTGGTTTTGACGGCCAAACACTCACATTAGGTGTCTACTATCAGTTTCACAAAGAACGCCTTGAGGTGCTTCAGAACAGGAAAACCTTAGAAGATGTATTATGTATTACTTTTGGAAAGCCTCTTATAAAAGTAAGTTACAAATTAACTGAGAGAAAAAACAATCCAGCACTTCCTAAAAAGCCAGATTTATTGACCAAGACCCAAGACAAAGATATAATTGACGCAGCTCGCGAAATCTTTGGCAGCTGATATTAAAATAAAATTATGGCATTTGATAAATTAAAACAACTAAATGATTTAAGGAAAATGAGATCTGAAGCTCTTGAGATGCAGAAAAAACTCAAGGAAGTTGCAGAGACATTAAAAAAAGGAGACTACACAGTAAAAGCAAGAGGAGACCAAAGAATTGATTACATTGAAATAAATGGGGAACCCCAGCCTGAACTAGTTAAAACTATTAATGAAGCTTTAGAAAAAGTCCAAAAAACTGCAGCCAAGAAAATGGTTGAAGAAGGTGGACTTGGATCTCTTCTAAAAGGTTTTTAATTTCTTCTTTTTCTACCTAAGGCAGTTCATGTATACTGATTAAAAGATGAACACCAGGCCCAAACTTTCCCAGATTCTTTTCCTTCTTGTCTTACTTCTAGGTGTTCCAGTAAGTGTGTATCTTGTTGGCCGTGTCACGGGATTTTTTGGCCGTGCCTCTGGAACTCCAGCCAACCTAATTATTGATATGTCTGCCTCCTACTCAAGAAGCCCACTTGTTTGGCAAAACCTGGCTCAAGGTGGAGAAGAAAATGGACGAATGCTGGCCTCAGTCATAGCAAAGGTAAAACCATTAAGGCCAAAATATGTGCGTCTTGACCACATTTTTGATTACTATGGAACTGTCAAAAAAGAAAATGGGCAAGTAGTTTTTGATTTTACAAAGCTTGACCAGACAATTTCAGATATCACTGCAATGGGTGCAAAACCAATGCTGTCTCTTTCATACATGCCTCCATCATTTAATAAATCAGGCAACACCACTGAAAATCCTGATAATTGGGGAGACTGGGAATACTTGGTGCAAAAAACAATTGAACATGTAAGTGGAAATAAAGGCTTAAATCTTTCTGGAGTCTACTATGAAGTTTGGAATGAACCAGACCTGTTTGGCAAATACAAAACATATGGAAGTAAAAACTATTTAGATTTGTATAGCCACTCAGCCATAGGTGCAAGCCGTGCGGCATCAGTTAATGCTTTTAAGTTTGGAGGTCCAGCTACAACTGCTCTTTATGAGAACTGGGTTACAACTCTTCTTAAGTTTGTATCAGACAACAACCTAAGAATGGACTTCTTTTCCTGGCATAGGTATTCAAAGAACTTAGATGATTATGAAAAAGATGCAGTAAACTTTAAAACCTGGAGTGCTCCTTTTCCAATTGCAGCAAATTTAGAAACAGATATTACTGAAATTGGTCCAAATGGGGATGTTGATAAAGTATATGACACAGGCTTTAGTGCACTTCACACCATTGCAACTTCTGCAGTTCTTGAAGATAAAATAGATAAAACATTCATATTTGAAATAAAAGATGGAATAGGTCCAAGCCAATATTGGGGAAGATGGGGAATCTTTACCAATGATAAATTTGGAGATCCAATTGCCAAACCACGTTTTTCAGCTATAACTTTTCTAAACAACATGATTGGAAATAAAGTAAATGTGATTGGACAGGGTTCCTGGGTAAAAGCATTTGCTAAAAATGATGGTAAAACAACAAGAACCCTTGTGGTAAATTATGATCCCAATGGAAGTCATACTGAAGCAGTTCCTCTTAATTTTGTAAACATTCCACAAGCCAGCGCATCCTCTGCCTTAAGAACATTTCAATTTAGAAGACTTGACTATGGTGGAGGAATTTCTCTAAGTCTCACAATGGCAACTGATTCTGCCAATTGGTCTACCCTTCAAAATATGAACCCTAATACTGCTGCAATTTTTGAAATAACTCCACAGTAGTTTTTTGGCTAAATCTGGTAAAATGGTTTGATGGCAAAGATTGCAAAACCACTCTCAGATGTTATTGAATCATTTGAAAGGCTTCCTGGTATTGGTCCTAAAACTGCTCAAAGACTGGGATTCTATTTAATCCGTGTTCCTCAATCCCAGCTTGATTCTTTCTCTGAAAGTTTAACCAACCTAAAAAAACTTACAGTGATATGCAGCAACTGTAAAAATGTGGCAGAAGAAGACCCTTGCATGGTTTGTAGTGAGACTGGCCGTGACAAAACATCCATACTAGTAGTAGAAGAACCTTTTGACATTTTAGTTTTTGAAAAAACAGGAAAATACAAAGGAATGTATCATGTTCTTCACGGTGCAATTAATCCTTTGGAAAACATAGGTCCTGATGAAATTTACTTAGAAGATTTAATACAAAGAGTAAAAAATGATGATGTAGTTACTGAAGTAATAATTGCAACAAATCCCACTATGGAAGGAGAAGCAACAGCAATGTACATTACAAAGAAATTAAAGGAAGAAGTTCCTCCAAATGGAAGAGTATTAAAAATCACTCGTTTAGGAATGGGAGTGCCAACAGGAGCTGACTTAGGATATGCTGATGAAGCAACCCTGAGAGAAGCTCTAGATGGAAGACGACAAGTATGAATATTACTAAAGTTCCAAAAAAAGTTGCCAAAGTAGTTGCAAGAGAAAGTCTTGAAACTATTAAAAAGGCAGGAGAACAAATAACAGCAACTGGTGAATATTCTCCTAATGCTGAGGGTGAGAAAAAAGAAGGACAAAACAAGCCTAGTGCTGAGGAACAAAAAGCAAAAATTGAAGAAGTAAGAGCTAAAAGAAGATTAATGGCATATCAGACAGAAGCCCAAGATATGGCTAGATATGAAAAACAAAAAGAAGAACAGGAAAGGGTGCAGCAAGAGCAGATAGAAATTCAAAAAAAGCAAAACATGACTGTTGAAGCTCCTCCTCAAATTACTTCAATACCAAAAAGAGGCCTTCAGTTGTTTAAAAAGGGAAGAGGAAAAAATGTTGAACAAAGAAAACCACCCTCAGGCTAAAGTCGTGCTACAATATCTTAAATGGCAGATCTAACACTTTTTAACTCTTTAACTCGTAAAAAAGAAGTATTTACTCCAATTAATCCTCCCAATGTTGGTCTCTACACCTGCGGTATGACAGTATATGATTTTGCACACATTGGACACGGCAGAAAATATACAACCGATGATGTTTTAAAAAGAACTCTTACTTATTTTGGATATAAAGTAAAACATGTCCAAAACGTTACTGATGTAGGACACCTTGTTTCAGATGGAGATGAAGGAGAAGACAAGCTTGAAAAAGGATCACGCAAGTTTGGCAAGACAGTCTGGGAAGTAGCAGAATTCTTTACCAAAAACTTCTATGACTCCATGGATAAGCTAAACATAATCCGTCCTGATGTTATTGCCAAAGCAACTGACCATATTCCAGAGCAGTTGGATTTAATTAAAAAATTAATTGATAAAGGATATGCCTATGACACTCCAGAAGCAGTTTACTATGATGTGACTAAATTTAAAGATTATGGAAAAATATTTGGACAAAATCTGGAAGACAAAAAAGTTGCAGTTAGAGAAGAAGTAGAAACAGGAAAACATAAAAAACATCCTGCTGATTTTGCTCTTTGGTTTAAAACAGTAGGAAGATTTAAAGACCACTCAATGCACTGGCCATCTTCTTATGGAGAAGGTTTTCCAGGCTGGCATATAGAGTGTTCTGCTATGAGCATTAAATATCTTGGTCCTCAATTTGATATTCATACAGGAGGGGAAGACCATCTTTCAATTCATCATCCAAATGAAATTGCACAATCAGAAGGTGCAACAGGTCTCAAGCCATTTGCAAGGTACTGGTTGCACACAAGATTTCTTCTTGTTGATGGAGAGAAAATGAGTAAAAGCTTAGGTAATTTCATAACTCTCGAAGATGTTGAAAAGAAAGGTTTTGACCCAATTGCCTTAAGGTATTTATATTTAACCTCCCACTATAGAAAGCAAATGAATTTTACTTGGGAATCCCTTTCATCTGCACAAACAGCTCTTACTAATTTAAGGAATCAGCTGCAAGCTCTTAAAATGCAAACTGATAGGACAACTCTTTCTCCTGAAAAACAGGAAAAGATGGATAGCCTACGGCTAAAGTTTAGTAATGCAATTGGAAATGACCTTAATACCTCAGAGGCTTTGGCAATTGTCTGGGAAGTTCTTAAAAGTAACATTCCATCAGTTGATAAATATGATCTAATAATGTCTTTTGATGAAGTTTTTGGATTAAAGCTTAGTGAGGCAAAGCACGAAGATAAAGAAATACCTGAAGAAATAAAAGAACTTTCTGATAAAAGAAATAAATTAAGAAAAGAAGGGGAGTTTGACAAGGCAGATGATGTAAGAAAAGTTATAGAAGAAAAAGGATATACTGTAAAAGACACACCAGGCGGTAGCCTAATAATTAAAAAGTAGGTAAAAATGGATTCTCTGCCCTCAACATTTTTAAAAATATTCATAGTTTTTGTTCTTTTTTGCTTCTTTGGACTTGGCCTTGGATTTATGTATTTAAACAGTAAAATAGACAGTTTAACTGGAACAAACACTTCACCAATTTTTCAAAACATAGCTAATCCAACTCCTCAATCAAACTTTGTAACAAAAGAAGAAGTGCAAAACTTAATTTCCCTTTCAGTTTCATCCCAGTCAGCTACCACTGTTCCCGTTGCTACTAAAACCCCCACTCCCACACCTATTCCAACTGCTACCCCTAGGCCAACCCAATCTACTCCCAAGATTACATACATTCCTATTGGAGTATCAGGAAGCACTCAAGCTACTGGTTGGACAGATGTAGCAAGTTCAGATTTCTACTTAAACTTTGCTAATGATTATGGTTCCCTTGCTGCAGCTTCTTGGGATGCTGTTTTAAGAGTAGGTAACAGTAATGGAACTGCATATGCCAGGCTATTTGATGTAACCCATGGAATAGGAGTAGATGGATCAGAAATAAATCTAACAAACACTGCAACTGCTACTGATGTAGAATCTGGCTATCTTCGTTTCTGGGCTGGCAAAAATCTATATAGAGTTCAGATTAAATCCCTAAACTCATCAACTACCTACTTCGACTTTGGAAGAATCAAGGTCAGCTACTAAACTTCTTGCTTCATAAAGTAGTGTACTAAAAGGCTCAGAAAGTTTTTTTGGGTCATGTCTAATTACTTTCTGCTGGCCTCTTTCAACAATAGAAGTTGCCTTGTGGGTTACCATTCTTACTCCATCTTCCTCTTCTGCCTTTTTCAAGACATTATCCTCCCATCCTAGGTAGTGAGAGTGCTCCTTGCTGTACCTTCTTGAAATATCAGGATATTTAGATTCAAACTCTCTTCTAGTCATTTGAGGAACTATTAGTACATCAATTGGGTTGTCCATCCCGCTATATTGTCTAAATAGTTCAACAAAATCATGGGGTGTAAAATGGTGAGTTTCATTCCGTGCGCTCACCAAATTAGTTACATATATTTTTAAAGCTGCAGATTTTTTGAGCCCATCATTCATTCCATGAGGAAGCAGGCAGCAAAGTACTGACCCATGCAGGCTTCCTGGAGAAAAAACAACAAAGTCTGCAACCATTGCCTTAACTGCATCTGGACAGGCAACTGCACACGGTTCAAGCCACATGCCTTTAACTTTATCTTCTGACATATAATGAGAATCAAGCTGGTCTTCACCCTTATATGTAATTCCTTCCTCTGTGGTAAAGACAATGTTAGTTGGTTCTTTGGTAACAGGAACAACCTTTCCTTTAAAAGCTACATTAGTTAAATTTTCAAGCATTCTTTGAGCATCTTCATATCCATTTCCATGACCGTCAAAAAGTTGGCTCATTATTTCATGACCCAAATCTTTTTGTCTTTTGTCTCTTTTAGTTAGAAGTGTAACAAGAGCTTCATACTGCTTAGGAGTCAAATTATTCTTATCAGCTAAAGAAATTAGAATTCTTTTTGCATCAGCATGGGCAATCTCAATTCCATATGAATCTAATCTTCTTCTTCCTGTTGTACCTCCTGAATCCATTGTTGAAGCAACGCTTGTTATATATTCCGCACCTGCAGTTAGAAGAGCCTCATTTACAATTGGAGTTCCAGTTCCTCCTCCTATTGTTGTTATTCTCTCTATATTATTTTCAGAAGACACAATATCTATTATACAAGAGCTTGCAAGCTTTATTGGAGAGCTATTTTAAGGTATCATTGGCATATGAAAATAAGCAAAAGCTTGTTATCATAAAAATTATGAAAATAGAATTAGTCATTTTTGACATGGATGGAACCATTATTGATGATGAAAAGCAATATAAAAATGCTTTTAAGACAGTTCTAGAAAGCTTAGGAGGAGTGCCGGATGATTCATTTCATCTTTTAGGTGGGGTGGGAGTTGAAAAGGAGTGGCCAAGGCTGTTAGAAAAATACCATATCCAAACTGACAAAAAACCAGAGGAGTTGGCTGCCCTTACACAAGAAGAATACTTAAAGCATATTGAGGAAGTAACCCTTCGTGATGGATTTTTAGATTTTTTAAATGAATTAAAAGAAAAAAGCATCAAAACTGCTCTTGCCACTTCCAACAATTGGTCAATAGTGGATGCAATATTTAAAAAATTTAGTCTTGAAAATGTATTTGATATAGTAACAACTGCTGAAGAAGTGGTAGAACTCAAACCCTCCCCAGACCTTTTCCTTTTAACAGCAAGAAAAGACGATATCGATCCCAAAAACTGCATTGTCATTGAAGATGCTCCCTCTGGTATTAAAGCTGCCCAGGAAGCACATATGAAAGTTGTAGCTATAGCTGATGAGGCAAAAGGGGGAGATGCACCTTTAATGGATGCAAACATGGTTGTATGGAGTTACAATGAATTAGACGTCAAAAGTCTAGAAAAGCTGCAGTAGCAACCATTATATGATTAAAAAAACATTAATTCTTCTAATTGCCTTTGCATTTATCTTTGCAAACATAGGTATTATCCACTCCCAAACTCCAGCTCCTGTATTTGACTACAACCGTGCATATGCTGACTATGTTTATAACACTGACTTGTATAACACTGCCTATTCTGACTATCAGGTAGCAAGATCTGCCTATCTTTCATCTAAAACATTGGCAGCTCAAACAAATGCCCAAAGTGCAACTTTAAAAATGCTTCAAGCTCGAGATGAAATGGTTAAAACTTATCTTACTGCTTTAAGAATGAGGATCAAAGAAACCCAAGGACTGGTAGATAATGACAAAAACGTAATTTTTTCCCAAATAGACACTGATGTTGCTTGGTGGATAGCTCATAAAACAAAGCTTACTTCAGCAGCTACCCTTGATGATCTTGTAGCAGACTCCAATGAAGCATATGACCACTACCCATCAACATTAATAGTTATCTATAATGGGCTTTTTGATGTTTTTACAGGACGCATTGATGACAACAGAAACAATATGCAAAGAATTGTGGAAAGTATTAAAGTCGAAGTTGCCCAGATTAAGGCAAATGGAGACAAAAACACTTCCCAGATAGAAAGAACTCTAATAGATGTAGATAATGATGTACAAAGAAGCCAAACCAAAGAATCTGAAGCCAAAAATATAATTACTGGTATGACTCTTGAGCAAAATGCAAGTGAAAGTAATGACCAGAAATTTGAAAATGCCAAAACCAAGCTCAAAGAATCTCTTGCCTATTTAAATGATGCAGAAAAATTAATAATACAAATAATGACCCAGATTAAAACAAAAGATTAATATGGAAAATCAAAACAATCAGCCAAATCAAAACACCAATAATCCCGTCATGCCATCTAATCCTCAAGGCCCAACTCTTAATTCAATGCCTCAACCAAATCCGCAGGAAAAAATTAAGTCATTAGTGGACAAAGTAAAATCCTCGCAAGCCATGTCAAACTTTTCAAATAAATTTTCTGCATTTACCCCAAGCCAAAAAAGGCTTCTTAAAGTAGGAGGGGGAGTGTTTGCATTTGCAATAGTACTTCTGCTTTTAGCAAGTATTATAAAATCTATTAAGCCCCAAGCTCCTAAAGCTACACCTACCCCAACTCCACAGGCTTCAACACCTCTCCCAACACCAGTTGGTATTGGGATTCCTTCCCGTTATGCAACAGACTCGGCAGTTTTAAAAATTGATGAAGATGTAAAGTCACTTCAGACAAAGCTTGAGGCAACTGATTTAGAAGAATCAAACCTTAGACCGCCTGATATAAATTTCTTTGTAAGTTTTACTCCTTAAAAATCTCTTCTCTAATTTTTTCCATCAGTATGGAATAAAATCTTAAATTGTGAATTGTAGCTAGCCTTAATGCAGATGCATCTTTGATTTTAAATAAATGCGCTAAATAGCTTCTTGAATAGTTAGAGCAAAGTAGGCAATCACAGGCAGAACTTACTGGATCTATCTGGCTAGCGTATTTTTCTTTATCAGGAACATAATATGAATAAAAATCCTTTTTCTTAATATCAATGTCCTTAATTGATTTTGCATTATATACATACAGTCTTTTATGCCTTGCGTCTCTTGTAGGAAGAACACAATCAAATATGGTATATCCCATCCTTGCACACTCAACTATCTCGTGAGGCTTTCCAACTCCTAAACCATATAACAGATAATTGCTAGGTGAGTTCTCTGCAATAACTCTGGCAACATCATAGTTAAAAGTCTTATCATCCTTAATTGGCCAGCCTCCATATCCTAATCCATCAAACCCAATTTCAACCAATGCTTTGGTACACTCTTTTCTTAAATCTAGATAGTCTCCTCCTTGGACCACCCCAAGAAGGTATGGCTTTCGTCCTGTAAGCTTTACTTGTTTTTCATATTCCTTCTTGCTTCTTTTTGCCCAAGAAATAGTTCTCCTAACAGTTTCCTTTGCTTTTTCCAAACTTGCCCCAGGTTCTGTAAATTCATCTAAAACAACTACCATGTCAGTATTAAGTAGAAACTGGAAAGAAACAGAAATTTCAGGAGTAAATAATTCTTTTTTCCCTCCCTCTGATTTAAAAATAACCCCCTCGTCAGAAATCTTTCCTGATCCTTTTTTTGCAATGCTCATCACTTGAAACCCTCCTGAGTCTGAAATAAGTCCTTCTTTCCAGTTCATGAAGTTGCCAATCCCTCCATGTTTTTTAATAAGCTTAATGCCTATTTCTTCATATAGATGATATGTGTTAACTAAAACTCCAGGAGTCTTGGTGTTTTTTATATCAACTGAATCAAGAGTCCTAAGAACTGCTCTTGTTGCATCTGGGAAAAAGACCGGGAGTTGGATATTCCCGTTTTTAGATCTAAAAAATTTTTGGCTCACAGGTGTATTATATAGTAGAAGCAGGGGGTGAGTAATCAAAATGAATGGAATTATAAATAACATTACTCAAAAAGCAAAAGACAATACCTTTTTTAGACAAGTTTTGGTAACAGGACCAAATACCCAAATTGTAATAATGAGTATTAACCCAGGTGGAGAAATTGGGGAAGAAGTGCATGAGAATAATGATCAAGTTCTATATCTAGTTGAAGGACAAGGTAAAGTGGTTATTGATGGTGTTGCGGAAGATTTTAATCCAGGAGATATTGTCCTAGTTAAAAAGGGAACAAGACATAACTTTTTATCAAGTAAAGATATGGGGATGAAAATTATAACAATGTATTCACCACCTCATCATCCAGAAGGTACAATCCATAAGACTAAAGAGGAGGCAGACAAAGCAGAGTATTAAAGAATTTCTATTATCATAATTTAGGTTATGGAAAGATTCTTAATCAGTTCTTACGTTTCACTGTCATTTCATAGATGATGGCTTGGTACTCTGTAAGTATGGAGAAACCAGAAAGAAGCCCTCCCCCTGATATCTAATAAAACCTCTAAAACATATGTTTCTTATTTTTAGTTTAGATTGATCTTTTTCAAAACAAAAATATTGTCTTCGCTGCTTACTTTTATTCCAATATTATCAATCATTGGAAACACTTTTCTTAATTCCACCTGGAATTTCTCAGCTAGTGTTCCAGTAAAGCTTGCATAGCCGCTTCCTTCACTTCTTTTACATAACTTATCTTCATAGTGCCTTACAACAAGCATTACTTTTTCACCCATTTCATTAAATTGAGCCTGAAACTTGTCAGGGTTTAGTCCATATTGGTCATGGATTTCTTTAAAGGAGTCAAAAAGAACCTTGTTTTCCTCAAGCATCTTATCAATATATTCTTTGTACTTTGTCACAAGAACTATTGTACATATATGTTAGTAAATATTACAAGCTCTCGGTAAAACGAAGTTTCGTTGTAAAAAAAAATTATTCCTTTGAAGTTTGATAATAAACTCCCTTAGTTGATCCAAGTTTTCTTATAAACCCCTGATCTTGAAGTTTTTTAAGATCATATCTTAAAGTTCTTTCATTTACGGCAAGAAATCTCCTTCTTAATTGATCAAAGTTAACCATTCTTTGCTCTTTGATAATGTTTAGAATTTCAGCCCTTCTGGGAAGTAAGTAATCAGTTACTTCCGCCTTTTGTTTTTGAAGTACCATATCTTTTGCCTTTTTTGCAGTTTCATCAATTGCAGTAAGCATGAAATGAAGATAGTCAGTTAAATCCTTTTCAGGTTCTTCCAAACTTCTGTAGTATTCTGATCTGTGATTATCAAGATATTCCTCTAAAGATAAAAGCCCTTTCATTCCATATCCTCCTTGTTTTAATATCTTTTGAGTGAGTATTCTTCCTACTCTTCCATTTCCTTCTTCAAAAGGGTGAATTTTTTCAAAGCTAAAGTGAGCCAAAGCTGCTTTAACAGGGACAAATCTTTCTCTGTCGCTATTCACATACTTTAAAAGTTTATTTAAAAATGATGGTACAAGTCTTGGTGGGGGAGGCATATAGATTGCAATTCCAGCTGAGTTAAAAATAGCTTCAGCCTGGTTTCTAACTTTACCAGCATCAGGATGAAGGCTATCAAGAGTGATTTTGTGGAGTTCTACAATATCTTGTAATGTAATGTCCTTTTTAGACTTTTTATTTATCAAATTTAAAGCTTTCAAAATGTTAAATATTTCTACTTTCTGCTGGTTTTTGCTTGAAGAATCTAAACTATCTAGTGTTAGCTCATTTCCCTCAATCCTAGCTGAGTAGACAGAGCTTCTAAGCGTTGATTGACGCCTGATATTGTTTTCTATTTCAGGTGGAATTGTGATTGAGTCAATTACAACCTTGCTTGCTTCAATAGAAGACAAAAGAGAAGAAACACTTGGTGTAAGCCTATACTTGCCAGGAATTATCATAATTCAATTTACCAGATATTACCTAATTTATCCAGATGTTGCCAGATATTGCAAAATACTTCACAGCTAATTCTAAGCTTTCAAAAATAATATAGAATTTGGTTTCAAAAAAAACTACAATAGGAAGGAGGTGAAAAATGAATAAAAAAACTTTATATATAGTAATAGCTATAGTAATTATAGTTTTAGTTGGAGGAGGACTTATTTTAGTTAATGGGATGAGTTCTAACTCAAATACAACTACAACTGAAACGAATCCTACAGCTTTAAATTCAGACCTTCCAACTGCAACTCCAAATTCAACTGTACAACCAGTAGCAACAACTCAAGGTACAAGTCAGACCTTTACAGTAGAAGGCGGCGATTTCTTTTTTAAACCAAATGAAATTAGGGTTAAAAAAGGTGATACTGTAAAAATCATTTTCAATAATTCAAATGGTGTCCACGACTTTGTAATTGATGAATTTAATGTCAGAACAAAAACAATACCTGATGGTGAATCAGATACTATTGAATTTGTTGCAGACAAGGCAGGGTCATTTGAGTATTACTGCAGTGTAAGTAATCATAGACGTCTTGGCATGAAAGGAACGTTGATAGTGGAGTGAAGAAACTAATTTACGCTTTTCTAGCACTAAACCTCTTTATAGTTTTATTCTTTTGGTGGAAAAACTCAGGAGGAGGCAGTGTCTATCTAGCTCTTGGACGTTTGTCAGGTCTTCTTGCTGTCCTTTCCATTTTGTTTCAGTTTTTACTAATGGGAAGGGCAGCTTGGTTGGAAAAGACTTTTGGCCTAGACAAGCTGTCAAAATATCACCACTTAAATGGGTACTTATCCAGTGTTTTTATACTTCTTCATCCAATACTAATAACAATTGGGTATGCACAAATTACTAAGGTTAATTTCACATCACAGTTTCTTGATCTTATTAATAACTTTGAAGATGTAAACAAAGCTCTAATTGGAGCCATTTTATTTTTAAGTATAATTTTCATTTCTATTTATATAGTTAGAAACAGGATTAAATATGAAGCCTGGTATTTTGTACATATTTTTGTTTACTTAGCAGTTGTTTTTGCATGGGGGCACCAATTAAGGGTAGGTGAAGATTTCTTAGGTCAGCCTATTTTTGCCTATTATTGGTATCTTCTATATGCTTTTGTGTTTGGCAACTTATTAATTTTTAGAATTCTAAAACCAATATATGAATTCTATACTCATGAATTTTATGTTGATAGGGTAGTTAAAGAAAATGAAGGTGTAGTATCCATCTACATAACAGGAAAAGACATGGAATCATTCCATGTAAATCCTGGACAGTTCATGAAGTTTAATTTTCTAACACCAAAGTTTTGGTACCAGTCTCATCCTTTTTCTCTTTCAAAGGTTGCAAATGGAAAAATTAGAATAACTCCAAAAAATAGTGGAGACTTTACCAGTGAACTTCCAAGTCTTAAGCCAGGAACAAAAGTAATAATTGATGGACCATATGGAACTTTTACAAGTAAAAGAATTAAAAAAGACAAAGTGCTCTTCATTGCAGGAGGAATTGGAATAACTCCAATTAGAAGCTTAATAGAAGAATTGGCAGGCAGTAAAAATATAATTCTTCTTTACAGTGCTAAGACTGAAAATGAAATAGTTTTCAAAAAAGAACTTGGTAGTTTATCTAATAAATATAAATTTCCTATTCACTACATAGTTACCCAAAAAGTGGGACATCTTAATAAAGAAAAGATAGAAAAACTGGTAAAAAATGTAGAAGATTATGAAGTAATGATGTGTGGACCAGTACCCATGATGGATGCAGTAACTAAAGACCTGATTGCACTAGGGGTACCTAACTCAAATATCCATTTTGAAAAGTTTTCTTTATAAGTATATACACATAATTGCATTAAATAAAAAATAGAAAAATCCACTTTTAATAAAAAGCTCATTCTCAGCCGCCTCTCAGTCTAAATAAGTTATAATAGCCTCAAAGGAAGAAACCCCATGAGAATATTAGTAGTTGAAGACGAGCACAAAATTGCAAATTCTATTAAGAAGGGACTCATGCAGGAGCATTATGCAGTGGATGTTGCATACGAGGGCACTGACGGCCTAGACCTTGCTTTGGTAGAAGAATATGACGCTATTATTTTAGATAGGCTGCTGCCTAGGCTTGATGGTGTTGAGATTTGTAAAAAATTAAGAAAAGAAAAAAAGCACACTCCAATTTTAATGCTTACTGCTAAAGGAGCTATTGAAGATAGGGTCGAAGGCTTGGATGCTGGAGCCGATGACTATTTAGTTAAACCCTTTGCCTTTGAAGAACTTCTGGCAAGAGTAAGAGCCTTAACACGCCGTCCAAAAGATTTACTTGGAACAACTCTCTTAGTAGATGGCTTAAGCTTAAATACAACAAATTATGAAGTAAAAAGAGAAGGCAAACATATTGATCTTTCCAGTAAAGAGTTTTCCCTTTTGGAATATCTTTTAAGGCATCCTGGTGAGACTGTTACCAAAGAGCAAATTATTTCCCATGTTTGGGACTATGATGCTGATATTCTTCCAAATAATGTGGAAGTATATATTGGATACTTAAGAAAAAAGATTGATGGACCATTTAAAAATTCAGTCCCTTTAATTCATACTGTAAGAGGGTTTGGATATAGATTAGGAAGTAGGAAATAGATGTTTAGATCAGCCCGTATTAGATTAACTCTCTGGTATCTTGTAATTATTGCTGTTATCACAGGACTTTTTTCCTTTGCAATTTACAACATGCTCTCCCATGAAATAGGGAGGATAGTAAGAGTAGAAACAATAAGATCAGGAAATCTCCCTTTTTTTCCTGAAGCAATCTTTACTTTAACTCCCACTCAGATTCAGCAAATGATAGATGAAGAAAACAGAGTCATTGAGGAATCAGAAAAACGTTTGGCCTTAGCAATTGTAGCAATAGACTTTGCAGTTATTGCAGCTTCTGGATTTGCAGGCTACTTTTTGGCTGGAAGAACACTTCTTCCCATTGAAAATATGATGGAAGAGCAAAAAAGATTTACTGCTGATGCTTCCCATGAACTTCGCACACCTCTTTCTGCTTTAAAATCAGAAATTGAAGTGTCTTTAAGAGACAAAAAAATGAAAATAGTTGAGGCAAGAGAGGTTCTCACAAGTAACTTAGAGGAAGTAAATAAAATCCAAAGCCTAGCCAACTACCTTCTTACTTTAAATAAATATCAAGCCAACTCTTCTTCTTTTCCTTTCTCTAAAGTTAATCTTGCAGATGTTGCAGCGATTGCAATTAAAAGGGTCCTTCCTTTACTAGATACAAAAAACATAACAATCGAGAAAAAATTAAATAAGGTATATGTAGAAGCAAACAAAGAATCTCTTGTAGAACTTACAGTCATACTTTTAGACAATGCAATCAAATACAGCAGTAATAATTCAAAAATTATTGTAAGAACTGCTAAAGCGGCAAACCACTCCGTACTTGAAGTAAAAGATTTTGGAAGAGGGATGAGAGAAAAAGATATCCCGCATATTTTTGACAGATTCTATAGAGCTGATGCATCACGCAGTAAAGAAAAAGTAGATGGATATGGATTAGGATTATCTATTGCCAAAAATATAGTAGACCTTCATAAAGGAAAAATTGAAGTTAAAAGTAAAATATCCGAAGGATCTACCTTTAGAGTAGTAATCTAATTTTTCAGTTTCCTCTCAGAAATGGAGTATACTATTTCACTGTATGGCAAAGCTAAAAAGCATCATTAAGTGGTTTAGGAAAGATAAAAAAAGACTAATTGTTTTAGGGGTTGTTCTCTTAGTCTTATTTTTAGTTCTTAGAGGTAGGGGAAAAACAGCTGCTCCCCAGTACACCACATCGCAAGTTGAAAAAGGAACAATTGTTGCTTCAGTTACTGCTTCAGGAAAAGTAAATACTGCAAATGTCATGGAAGTTACATCAGGAGCCAGTGGAATAATCAAAAAAGTATATGTAAAAGATGGGGCCAGAGTAGGTGCAGGCCAAAAACTGGCAGATATCACCCTAGACCAGTCAGGCCAGCAAAAAAATGCCCAGGCCTGGTCTTCCTATCTTGCATCAAAAAATTCTTTGGAATCAGCCAAAACAAATTTGTATACCCTGCAGGCTTCCTCCTTTGCAGCAAATCAAAAATTTATCAATGATGCAGTAGCCCGTGATTTAGCAACTGATGACCCAACCTATATCCAGGAAAATGCCACTTGGCTGGCTGCCCAGGCAAATTATAACAACCAGCAAAATGTGATTTCGCAAGCCACATCATCTGTAACAAGCGCCTGGTATAGCTATCAGCAAACTTCACCTTCTGTTGTTGCTCCATCAACTGGTGTGTTTTCAAATACCGGTCTAGTAGAAGGAATGATAGTAGGGTCAGATTCCAGTTCTGCATCAACTGGTGCTTCAACCTCAACCAAGCTAGGCATCATTAAAAGTGCAGCTAATCCCATTCTCTCCTTTAACTTA
Source organism: Patescibacteria group bacterium (assembly GCA_036381415.1). Classification (GTDB taxonomy): domain Bacteria; phylum Patescibacteriota; class Microgenomatia; order UBA8517; family UBA8517; genus DASVCV01. The sequence goes on along the minus strand of DASVCV010000001.1, from coordinate 39,085 downwards.
GCTGAAATTGATGTTCCTAAAGTAAAAATAGGTCAAAAGGCAACAATCACATTTGACAGTATTCCTGATAAGACTTTTACTGGCAAAGTAGTTGCAGTAGATAAAACTGGAGCAATTTCAAATAATGTTACAAGTTATCCGGCAATTATTATCCTAGACACAACTTCAGATCTAATTCTTCCCAACATGTCTGCAACTGCAAGCATAATAATTGAGACTAAAAGCGATATCTTAATTGCTCCTACTTCTGCAGTTCAAACACAAAGTGGAGCATCAACTGTCAGGGTCCTTAAAAATGGCCAAGTAGAAAATGTTGAAGTAACAACTGGTTTGTCTTCAGACACCCAGATAGAAATAGTTTCAGGATTGCAGGAAGGAGATGAAGTTGTAACAGGAACAGTGGCATCAACTGGAACTAGAACAACCTCTGTCTTTGGTGGAGGATTTGGAGGAGGGGCAACTTTTAGAACTACAGCCCCGGCAGGTGGAGGCAATGCAGTTATAAGAAGAGGTAACTAGTTAGTAAGTTAAACAATTAAAATGCCATATGATACAAATTACTCATCTGTCTAAAATCTACAAAAATGATGAGGTGACTACAGTTGCCTTAGATGACGTCTCCTTTAACATTAAAAAAGGTGAGTTCGTTGCCATAATGGGCCCCTCAGGAAGTGGCAAATCCACACTAATGCACATTATTGGAGCTCTTGATTTGCCAACTTCTGGAAAATATATTTTAGATGGACAGAATATAGGCAATCTCAAAGATGATGAGCTTGCTGATATTAGAAATAAAAAAATAGGATTTATATTTCAAGCATTTAACCTTCTTCCTAGAACTTCTGCAATTAAAAATGTAATCCTCCCCATGATCTATGGAGGCATTTCCAAAGACAAAAGAGAAAAGGTTGCAGCAAAGTATTTAAAAATGGTTGGTCTAGGGGACAGAATGGACCATACCCCAAGCCAGCTTTCAGGCGGGCAGCAGCAAAGAGTTGCCATTGCCCGTTCTCTTGTAATGGATCCAGCCATAATTCTTGCTGATGAACCAACTGGAAATATTGCCTCAGCTCAGGCTGAAGAAGTTATGGCAATCTTTCAAAAGCTAAATGAAGAGGGACATACTATTGTAATGATCACTCATGAGCCTGATATTGCCGAGCACGCCAAAAGAATTATTCATGTCAAAGACGGCAAAATCGTTAAAGATGGAAATGGCCACAGACAAAGAAAAATAAATTTAAATAGAAAGGCTAAAAAGTAATGGACATCCGTGAACTAATAAGTGAAGCAGTAAGTACTCTCACTCACAACAAATTGCGAACCGGCCTTGCCACTCTTGGTATTGTTATTGGAATTGGAAGCGTCATTGCATTAGTTTCCTTAGGGCAGTCTTCCCAGGCAGCTGTTACTTCTCAAATTCAGTCATTAGGATCAAACCTTTTAACAGTTATTCCAGGTGCAATTAGCTCAGGATTTGTTAGAGGAGCTGCAGGCGGAGCAACAACTCTTACTTACTCAGATGCTCTAGGAATTTTGACAGCACCTGATATAACAACAGTCAAAAATGTATCTCCTGAAGTTTCAAGAAGAACACAGGTTACAACCAGCAAAGCAAACACCAACACTCAGGTAATAGGTGCAACTCCTGCTTATTCTGAAGTAAGAAAGATGGAAATATCCCAAGGATCTTTCATCACAAGTAGAGATGTAGCAAGTATGACAAAAGTTGCAGTACTTGGACCAACTGTGGTTACTAACTTATTTGGAGACGGGGCAAACCCAATAGGAGAGCCTGTAAGAATTAATGGCCAATCCTTTAGAATAATAGGTATTACAGCTTCAAAAGGTGGATCTGGTTTCCAAAATCAGGACGATATTGTTTATGTCCCGCTTACTACTGCTCAAAAACAGCTTTTTGGAGTGGATTATGTAACTTCCATTTCAGTAGAAGCAAAGAGTGAAGATGTAATGACCCAGGCCCAGGATGAGGTTGGATACTATCTGCTAAATAAGCACAAACTATCAGATCCTGCTCTTGCAGACTTTACCATTTTTTCCCAAAATGACATCCTAGGAGCAGCTTCAGCAATAACTGGCACTTTTACTGCACTGTTATCAGGAATTGCTGCAATTTCACTTCTTGTAGGTGGCATTGGAATCATGAATATAATGCTTGTTACAGTAACAGAAAGAACAAGAGAAATTGGCTTAAGAAAAGCACTTGGTGCTAAAAAGAAGTCCATCATTACTCAGTTTTTAGTTGAATCTATCATTCTTACAGTTGCAGGAGGAGTAATTGGAATGATAATTGGTATTGCTGCATCTTATTTAATATCAAATTTAATTAATCTTCCATTTACACTTTCTCTTCAGTCTATTCTTGTTGCAATCATAGTTTCAGGTGGAATCGGAATTCTTTTTGGATGGTATCCAGCAAGACGTGCAGCCAATTTACAACCTATAGAAGCACTAAGATATGAATAAAGGGGGTGATTATATATGAAGAAATATTTAAAGTATTTAATACCTGCAGTTTTCTTAATAGTTGGACTAGGAGTAGGTTTCTTTGGTGGAACTAAGTTCCAGCAGGGGAAAGTTCAGGGAGTAAACACTCAGTTTATACCTGGTCAACAAAGAGTCAGATTTGGCGGGAATGCTAATGGAAATTTTCAGGCCCTAAGGCCAGTATCAGGTGAAGTAATAAGTGCAGATGACAAAAGCATTACGGTAAAAATGAGTGATGGAAGTACAAAAATAGTATTTTTGTCAGGAAATACTACTGTAGAAAAAACAGATCCTGCACAAACAAAAGACCTAGCTACAGGAACAAAAGTTGCAGTTTTTGGAAGTACAAATCCTGATGGAAGCGTGACTGCTCAAAACATACAGATTAACCCTGTAATTCGTATGTTTGGAAGTCCGGGGCCCTCACCCAGCCCGGCTAAATAAGAAAGATTAATAAAGTGCCTGTGTGCCAAGAAGTGCAAGCATAAAGACAACTAAATACATAATAAGTCCATACACGCATACAGGCACTCTCATTATCTTATTCTTGCAGCTGCCACTCTTGCATCCGCCTGATCCAAAAATTTCTCTGTATGAAAGATATCCCGAGAAGAGTACTCCACAGACAGACATTCCTAAAATAAGTAGAAGTGCAATTTGTTTAGTCATTAAAATAACTCTAGCATTATCTGTCAACCAACTCAAGAGAAACTTTTTTCTATTCCTTTTTCTTAGCTACGAAGTTAAGTGAAAGTGAATTAATGCAGAATCTTTTTCCTGTTTTTGTTGGTCCATCATCAAACACATGTCCTAAGTGGGAGCCGCACTTTTTGCACATTACTTCAATTCTTCTCATTCCCATTGAGCTATCTTCGCTAAAGTCAATGTTTTCATTTACTACTGGTTTATCAAATGAAGGCCAGCCGGTTTTTGAATCAAACTTTGAGTTGGATGAAAAAAGGGGAGTACCGCATACAACACATTCATACATTCCTTCTTCATGGTTATTTGTATATTTACCTGAAAAAGGAGGTTCTGTTCCTTTAAGAAAACAGACATTGTATTGCTCTTTTGTCAATTTCTTTTTCAAATCATCAACTTTCATTTTTTAATTATATCAGTTAATGTAGTGTAAAATAATACAGATGGAAGACTCAGGAAATAGTAAAGAAAAACCAACCAGTGATTTTCCAAAAGTAGAATTTCTTCTTAACGAAGAATTGGATGTAATAAAATTAGACAAATTTCTAACTCACGAAAAAAGAAGAGGGGGTGCTAATTTTAAAGAAATGCTTCCCAAAACACACCCGCAGCTAATGGGTTATGAAAAGCTTGACCCTGAAGATAGGTTAGAAAAACTTAAGGACTATGTTCACAGCTATTATCAGGAACATGCTCAAGATTTAGATAACTTAGTGGAAAAAATAAATAAAGAATGGATTGATTACTCACCCCAATTTTTTAAAGTTGCAGGTAAAATTTTTAAAGATATGGTTTGGCCGGAAGGTGAGTATAAAGGATATTTAACCATAAGCCCTCCTTATCCCAGGTACTTAAATACCAAAACATTCCAGTTTTCATCTGATACCACTGAAAGAGGAATAAGAATCGCATCTCATGAATTGCTCCACTTTATTTTCTATGATTATGTTAGAAAAAGATATTTGCCTGACATGACAAATACATTAGAAAGAGAAATGGAAGAAAAACTTGAAGGAAAATTTCAAATACCATTATGGGAACTGTCGGAAATTTTCAATATAGTAGTTTTATCAGGCGATGAATGGGGGAAAGCAACTACAAAACAGTCAGCATCAGGATATCCTCACTTAAAAGATTATGTACCAAAATTTAATGAACTTTGGGAAGCCTCAGGAAAAGATATTGATAAGTTATTTACGAAACTTGAAGTTAACTAGTCTCTTTATATTCTTCTTTTACATCTTTACCAAATTTATCTAAAAGTTTTTTAATTTTAGGATCAATGACAAGTGAACAGTACATATTGGTTGATTTATTTTTATCATAAAAATTTTGGTGATATTCTTCTGCTGTGTAGAAATTTTTGAAACCTGTTATTTGAGTTACTGCACCTTGAATTTTTTCCATTGATTCCTGTGCTTTTTTTCTTTGTTCTTCGTTATGGTAAAAGATTACAGATCTATATTGGCTTCCCACATCTGCTCCCTGCTTATCCTTACTTGTTGGATCATGTGTTGCCCAAAAAATATCCAGTATATGTTCATAGCTAATAGTAGAAGGATCAAATTTAATTTGGATGCTTTCTATGTATCCAGTTTTCCCGCTAGAGACTTCCTGATAGGTTGGATTTTCTTTTTCTCCTCCTGCATATCCGCTTACTACTGATTCAACCCCCTTAAGTCTTTTAAAAATAGCCTCAGTACACCAGAAGCAGCCTCCTCCTAAAGTAGCAGTTTCAAGCATTTTATAATTATAACTTATTCTTCTCCTATTTAATAAATAATTAACACTTCCAATATTGACTCTTCTATCTAAGGGAACTACTATATAAATGATATGGAAAGAAAAATGTTTTTCTGGGTAAAGATATTGTCGCTTGCAGGTATATTTCTAGCACTCTTTCTTCTTTGGGAACAGTTTTTTCATCCTGCATTTCAGCCGTGTAATATAAATAGCACAATAAACTGCAATGCAGTAATATCAGGTGTAGTATCTAAAACCTTTGGCATTCCAACTCCTTTAATTGGGCTTGTTGGCTACATTGTTATTTTCATAGCAGCTGTAATTAAAAATAAAAAGCTTCTTTTGGTAATGGCAACCTTTGGTCTTTTATTCTGTCTTTACCTTGCATATGTAGAATTATTCCAGCTTTATGTAGTTTGTCCAGTCTGCATTGGCTGCCAGATAATTATGATTGCCGTCTTTACTCTTGGATTGCTTCTTAATAAATTAAAGGGTAAATCTGAGTCTGCTTCTTGATTTCTACTTTAGAAAATTTCAATTAAGGATGGATGAGTTTGATATATAATATATCTCTAGTATGTTAAAAGTTAATTCTCTCAGTTTTGCCTATACAGATAAGCCTCTTTTAGACAAGGTGAGCTTTACCATTGGTGAAAACCAAAAAGTAGGACTTGTTGGGCCAAATGGTGCAGGCAAAACCACTCTTTTTAACCTCATTACTCAAAAGGAAAGCATCCAAGATGGAAAAGTAGAAGTAATTGGAAACATTGCTGTTGTCCCACAGGAGGTTAAGTATGATGAAACAATGGAAAAAGCAAAAACAATTAGAGACTATTTAAATGAAGGAGACAAAAGAGAAGATCATGAACATAGGAAAATGCTAACAAGCCTGGGGCTATCTAATCTTGATTTGTCAAAATCTCCAAAAGGCTTAAGTGGTGGACAAAAGACAAAGTTGGCTCTGGCTAGGGCTCTTGTCTCTGAACCAGACGTTCTATTACTAGATGAGCCAACCAACTTCATGGATATAGAAGGAAAGAAGTGGGTAATGAATTTCTTAAGTAGGTATCCTAAAAGTCTTTTTCTTATTTCTCATGATATTGAGCTAATGGACAAAGCAATTGATAAAGTTCTCTATATTAACCACCAAAACCAAAAAGTAGAGGAATATAAAGGAAACTACACTCAGTTTAAAAGATTAAAAGAAGAGCATGATGCACTGGAAAAAAGAAAAATAATTGTGGAACAAAAACACATTAAAAGAATGGAAGAAAGCCTTGTGGGTCTATATGCTCATAGATCAGAAAAAGGAGTAAGGCAAAGAGTCCAACTGGAAAAAAGACTTGAAAAGTTAAAAGAAGCACTTCCTGACCTCCCAAGGGAGGTAAGAAAAATAAAAGTAAATCTTCCTACTCCGCTTCCAGTGGGAGAGCTTCCCATTAGAGCTCTTGATATAACTAAATCATATGAGGGGAAAGTTGTTTTTAAAGATTTAAACTTTTCAATTATTAGAGGAGAAAAGATTGCTCTAATTGGTCCCAATGGAGCTGGCAAAAGCACGCTTATTAAAATTTTAGTTGGAATGTTAAAACCAGATGAAGGAGAAGTATCAAGAAACTATAATTTAAAAATTGGATATTACTCTCAAGAATTTGAAACCTTTGATTTAGAAAAAACACTTCTTGATACTATAACTCAAGGTTCTGGCATGCCTGACTATCAGGCAAGACCATTCCTGGGAAGATTTAATTTTATGGGAAATAAAGTATTTCAAAAAGTAAAATCTCTTTCAGGAGGAGAGAAAACAAGGTTATCAATTGCTCTACTTACAAGTAATAACTACAACTTACTAATTCTGGATGAACCTACCACTTATTTAGATGTAATGTCTCAAAGAATAATTCTTGATACTTTAAAAGCATATAAAGGAACCATGATTATAGTAAGCCACACCCAAGAATTTGTTGAAGAATTAAAACCGGTTAAAGCATTTTTAATGCCTGAAAATAAAATGGTATTCTGGGACAACAGTTTATTAGATAAAATAGCAGAAACTTAAACACCGCACTTTTAAAAACTGAGGATTTGCGAATTAAATCGAATTTTTGCTCCAGACGACAAATAAAACATTTTGATTTAACTGTTATAATAACCGAAATAAGAGGTAAAAATGGTAAAAATTGCTTATAAGAATCCTACTGGGGCAGAGGCCTCGCTTGAAGTAGACCCCGATGAAATAAAAAGCTTTCTGGCTGGTTCGTTTAGTAAAATTATAAATCATAATAAAAAAAACCCACGAAATAAAATTGGTATACTAATTGCAGTAAGCAGTGAGGATAATGATGAAAAGAAACACATAGACAATGATTTAATATCTGAACTTAATAAATTCCTTAACTCAAAAAATCTAGCCGGATTATTTAACATAATATCTCTTGATACCAAAGAAGCTAAAGAAATAGACAACACAAACTGGCAGAAAGCGGTCAGCCGCCATAAGGCCCATTTAATAGTTTATGGGCACATATCAAAAAGGAATGTTAATGGTATAAAAAATTACTCTTTAAAACTAGAAGCTGGTATCGTGCACAACCCGATTCCTATAATTTTAAGCGACCTCTTATCAAGTGAATTTGCTGGTATATTTCCCAGAGAAAGGTATTTTCCCACCAACGATGATTTGTTAGGTTTTGAAATTACTACTGAGTGGATGGGTTTGTCTTTAGAGTATATGATTGGAGTTGCCCTTTATGTTTCTAGGAATTTAGGGTTAGCATATACCTTATTTGAAGAACTAGATAAAAAACTTAATAATATTTCTAAAACTAAAGGAATAGAAGCAGTTAAGCACTTGAAAGTTAAAGTCCCACAAAGAACGATAGAAGTAAGTCTGTCAATATGCGATTTTCTATACACAACATATTCTCGTAAGCGTGACAAGAAATTTATAGTTGATACACGAAAGTACCTAGATACAATAATAAAATATAACCCTAAGGAAAAAAGAGCAAAAAATTTTTTAGCTATTTATTATTTTTTAATTGAAAACAATGCAAAAAAAGCAATAGTTTGTTTAAAAGATTTAAAAGATCCCATCCAGCCTTACAATATGGGTTTTTTACTATTTTTTATAGATGAAATTCATCAGGGTTTAAGACATTACAATAGGGCCTTTAAAAGACGAATCCCATCAAAGGCACTGATAGATGCTGAATCATTTATGGAAGAAACCTTAAATGATGATCCAACTAAAGTGCAAATAAAGTTTGCCATGGGATTAATAAATTATAGAGGCAAAGAGGATTACACATTAGCCTTGGAAGACTTCAAAAATTTTGTAAAAACATCAAAAAACAACAATAGATATCCAGAATTATTAAGGTTATCAAAAATATACATACAGGAGATTATCAAGAAAATATAATAGCAAATCTTTTGTTATAATATCTATATGTCATCTTTAAAAGTAGGAATTGTAGGTCTTCCAAATGTAGGTAAAAGCACTCTGTTTAATGCACTCCTTAAAAGACAGCAGGCATATGTTGCCAACTTTCCTTTTGCAACCATTGAACCAAATGTTGGAGTTGTCCCAGTCCCTGATGCAAGACTTGCATCCCTTGCCAAAACCATTAAAGAATCAGAAGGAATGAATTCATTTCCTCCTGAAGTTGCCGCAACTGTTGAATTTGTAGATATTGCAGGACTTATAGCAGGAGCTCATAAAGGGGAAGGATTGGGAAATAAATTCCTTTCTCACATCCGTGAAGTAGATGCAATCTGTCATGTAGTTAGATTTTTTGCTGATACTGACATTATTAAAGAAGGAAGTATTGACCCAAAATCTGATTTTGAGAGAGTAAAAACAGAACTGGACTTAGCTGATTTTGAAATGGTTGAAAAACACAAAACCAAAAAGAAAGACAAAATTGATGAAGAGAGTCTTCCGCTTTTTTCAAAGAAACCAATTCTTGTTGTTTTAAATGTTTCTGAGTCTGATTTAAAGGATGCAACCAAAATAGAGATTGAATATGCCCAAAAGTTAGGACTAAAAACTGATCAAGTAATTGCAATATCAGCCAAAATTGAGTCAGAATTGTCTGATTTAAATGAATCTGACCAAAAAACATATATGGATGATTTAGGAATTAAGGAATCAGGTCTTGAAAGACTAACCAAAAAAGCCTTTGAAACCCTGGGACTAATCACATTTCTAACAGCTGGTGTCAAAGAAGTCCGTGCCTGGACAATTCCTAATGGCATTGATGCACAAAATGCAGCCGGCGTAATTCACACTGATTTTATTAAAAAATTTATTAAAGCTGATGTTATAGATTTTAAAGATTTTGTAGAAGTAGGAGGTTGGAAAAATGCCAGAGAGAAAGGAAAGGTAAGAAGTGAGGGGAGAGACTATTTAGTCAAAGATGGAGATGTAATTGAATTTAAGATTGGAAGTTAGAGCTGTCAATTATAGTAAAAGTACCATCATTCATTACTGCTGTCACACCACCCCTAGATACAAAAACTACCCCTAAAGGACCTATTTCTATTTTTACATCTGCCTCATAGTTGTCCTTAATGGCGTCTCTAAGCATCCGGCCGTTGAATCTGCAATCTTTTGCCCCTATGGAAAAGCCTGCCTTGCATCTTTCTTCTCCAAAGCTTTTTCTTAAAAAGCAGTTTTCTGAACAAGCAAGCGTACCTTCTTTGCCTAAAAATGCCATCTTTTTATAATACCATTTCCAAAACCCTGTGTATTGATCAAAATGAGGCTAGCATGATATACTTGTCCCTACAATGAATAATTACACATTAACAGTAGTAGTTGACGGGAAATTAACTCCTGCCAAGAGAAAATCTGTTACCGAAAGCCTTGAAAAGCTTGTTGCAAGTTTTAAAGGAAAAGTAGACAAAATAGAAGAATTAGGAGAGAAAGAGCTAGCCTATACTATTAAGAAGGCAAATACTGGTTATTTTCTTAATTTGAAGCTAAGTTTAGAAGGAATAGGCACAAAAGGTTTATTGTCAAAACTCAATCTTGATGATAATCTTTTAAGGTACTTATTGGTAAGAACCGAAGAACCTAAAGTTAAGAAAGGCAAAACAAATGGCAAGAAGTCTAAATAAAGTTTTAATTATTGGGAATTTAACCCGTGATCCAGAATTACGCTACACTCCTTCAGGAACTGCAGTTTGTACATTCTCAATTGCAACAAATAGACAATGGAAGACAGAAAGCGGAGATCAGAAAGATGAAGCAGAATTCCATAGAATAGTTGCCTGGGATAAATTAGCTGAAATCTGCAGCAAAATGCTTAAAAAGGGAAGTAGAACATATGTTGAAGGACGTCTTCAAACAAGAAATTGGCAAGGACAAGATGGAGCCCAAAGAACAACAACTGAAATAGTAATTTCAGATATGCTTGTATTAGATGGCAGAAGATCAGATGACTTAGGTGTTCCAGAAGACCTTGGGGTAGCTTCTAATGTAGGAGAGGAATCACAAGTTCCACAGCCACACAAAGCAAAAGCTGAAAAACCAGCCAAAAAAGAAGAAAGCAAAAAGCAAACAGTAGATGATATCTCAGATGAAGATATACCTTTTTAAGAAATTTAAATTAATTAAGTAATAAATATATGCCTAAAAAACAAACAAGAAGAAAAGTAAACAGAAGACCAATTTCAAATGTCTGCTATTTCTGTGAAACAGGTAAAACTCCAGATTATTTAGCAACTGATGAAATAGCTAAATTTGTTACAGACAGAGCAAGACTTCTAGGAAGATCCCGCTCAGGTCTTTGTGCCAAGCACCAAAGACGTACATCTCAAGCAGTTAAAAGAGCAAGGCATTTAGGACTTCTTCCTTTTAAAGGAAACCTTTAAAGTTTAACTTAATAACTTAAGTCTAAAGATAATCTTGCCGTTTAGTATAAATAAGCTAGAATATATAGATGGTTAAAATCTCTTTGCCTACCGCAAGAAAAATTGTTATTTCTCTTTTTCTTTTTTTAGTTACATTTGCTTTAGGCTATAAAATTGGATATTCAGGTTTAAGAATTGAACCATTAACTGGATCTTCTACTCCTAAAGTTACAGTTTCAAGAACAGTCCCTGTTAGAAACCTCGACTTTTCATTATTCTGGCAAGTTTGGGATACCATCAATTCCTCCTACTATGACAAATCAAAAGTCCAACCAGCTAATTTAGTCTATGGTGCTATTAAAGGAATGGTTAGTGCAGTAGGGGACCCATACACTCTTTTTCTTCCTCCTTCTGACAATAAAATTTCCCAGGAAGATCTTCAAGGGAACTTTTCAGGAGTCGGAATTCAAATTGGCTACAAAGGAACAAATCTTGCAGTAATGTCTCCGCTTCCTGGAACTCCAGCTGAAAAAGCGGGACTTAAAGGAGGAGATTTAATTGTAGCTATTAAAGATGATAATAAAAAAATAAACAAGTCTACTACTGACATGACTCTTCCTGAAGCAGTTGAGGCAATTAGAGGTGAAGCAGGAACTAAAATTACTCTAGCCATTTTAAGAACTGGTACAGACAAACCATTCACAGTAGATTTGGTCAGAGAAAAAATCAATGTTCCTTCAGTATCAGTAAGCTATGTAGGAGACAACGAATCAATTGCCCAAATAAAACTTTTTAAGTTTGGTGGAGAAACAACAACAGAATGGCAAAAAGCTGTCAGCCAGATAAATTCTAAAAATGTAAAAGGAATAATACTTGATTTAAGAAATAACCCAGGTGGATATCTCCAAGCTGCAGTTGATTTAGCAGGTGAATTTTTACCACGCGGTTCTGTTGCAGTCATTGAAGACAAAGGCGGAAACGACAAAACTCCATATAACACAACTAAAGATACTGGTGCATTCTTAAATGCAAAAGTTGTAGTTTTGGTAAATGGAGGATCTGCCTCAGCCTCTGAAATACTTGCAGGTGCTTTAAGAGATGACAGAAAAATTTCCCTAATTGGAGAAAAGACCTTTGGAAAAGGAACAATACAAGAACCTCAAGATTTACCTGGTGGATCAGGACTCCACATAACAATTGCAAAATGGCTCACTCCAAATGGGACTTGGGTAAATGAAAAAGGATTGGATCCTGATATTGAAGTTAAAGAAGATCCAAACTCAAAAGATGACGTTCAACTACAAAAAGCAATTGAAGTCTTAAAATCTCAGTTCTAAACAATTGCTTTCAGCATTTTCTCAGACAAATTAAATATATTATTTTTAATGACAAGGCCTAACATTAAAAAGATCTTAATTATAGTAGCTGGTTTAATTATCCTTATAGCAGCTTTAACTGGTGGTGCAATTGCAGACAGACTCTTTTCCATAAAACCTCTTGATGTATTGTTTGGAGCTAGTGGAAGAATAACAAATCTTGGCCGAGAGCAAAAGATACTTTCAGAAGAATCAGTAGTAATTGATGTTACACAAAAAGTTTCTCCATCAGTTGTCACAGTTTCAATTCAGCAGCCACAAAGAAAAGTCCTTTCATTTAGTCCTTTTGGAGGATTTGAATCTCAGACCCAGGGAGGAACTCCGGAAGATATAGGAAGTGGATTTGTAGTTTCAAAAGATGGACTCATTGTAACCAATAAACACGTTGTAGCAGATACAACTGGCACTTATCAGGTTATAACTAAAGATGGGAAGGAATATAAAGTAGATAAAATAAGTAGAGATCCATCAAACGACATAGCAATTCTCAAAATAACTCCTGCAGTTGGAGCACCTCTTACTCCGATTGAAATTGGTGATTCTTCAAATCTAAAAGTAGGGCAGTTAGCAATTGCTATTGGAACTGCATTAGGTGAATTTAGGCATACAGTAACTACAGGTGTTGTTTCAGGTTTAGGTCGAGGAATTAGTGCAGGAAGTCCGCTTGAAGGCTATGTAGAACGTCTTGATAATGTCATTCAAACAGATGCAGCAATTAATCCAGGAAACTCTGGGGGACCTCTATTAAATTCAGCCGGCCAAGTTATTGGCATTAATGTAGCAGTTGCCCAAGGAGCTCAAAATATTGGATTTGCAATCCCCATAAATACTGTTAAAGATGCTTTAAAGCAATTTGAAACTACAGGTAAGTTTCCTTCCAAGGCATTTCTTGGAGTTGAATATCAAATGATTCCTCAACAAACTGCAATCATGAACAACGTTCCTCAAGGAGCATATGTAACAAATATTGTCCCAGCCTCTCCTGCAGATAAAGCTGGGGTTCAAATTCAAGACATTATTACAAAGATAGATAACAATGATATTAAAGATACAAACGGAGGACTAGCTTCCATTGTTACCCAAAAATCTCCAGGAGATAAAGTAAATCTTCAAATCTGGAGAAATGGGGATACTATAAACATCACTGCTTCTTTGTCTGAAGCTGCTCAATAATTTCTCTAAAAAGAGGTTTCAAACCTTTACTGCATATTACAATACAAAAGAGAACATTGTATAGATTTTGATCCTGTTTCCTTTCCATAAACAGCTATTTTATCATAGGAATGAAATATTTTTGAAAGCATAAATAATTGACAATTTTAGGAGTCTATGTAAAATATCCTAAGTGGCAAAAGAAATTAAAGAAGAAATACATGAAATATTAACTGATGAAGATATAAGTAAGGGAATGGAAGCTTTCGACCTCCTGTTAAGTCAAAATTTTGATAACATTCCAGTATTTGAAAATGATAGAGACTTGGCTAGAATTGTCAAAGATGCAACTATCGAAGAAACATCCAATCAAGGCTTTAAAATTACCTGGAAAACTCCTGAAGGAACTACAACGCTGACTATTGAAAGTGATGGCTTTGATGACTATGTTAATTTAGGATTTAACACTTCCTTTTTTAAGAAAGACCCATACTTAGAAAAAAGCTTAGCAGGTTCTATTAAGGGTATAACTGGTTTTGAAGTAGAAAAAGAAACGCTTGTTCTAGATTCTGCCAACATTGTTTTGAGAGTTGACTCAAAAGGGTATATTACTCTTTTTTAAAATCAACAATTCTTGATAGGTCTCCATCAACAACTGCATCCAGGTTTCCCCAAGACTTTCCAATTCTGTGATCTGTAACTCTGTTCTGAGGAAAATTATATGTTCTAATTTTCTCAGATCTCATTCCGCGCCCCACTGCAGTTCTGTATCCTGCAACTGTTTTTTCTTTTTCAGCTTCTGCTTTTTCCCAAAGTCGGGATCTAAGTAAGTCTAGGGCTATCTTTCTATTTTGTTCCTGAAACCTCTCAGTTTGAGCAGTAACAACAAGACCACTTGGTCTATGAGTAAGTCTTACAGCAGTTGAAACTTTATTAACATTTTGACCCCCTTGTGAACCAGCTCTAAAAAACTGCCACTCTAAATCCTCAGGCCTAATAGTAACATCACTTTCCTTAATTTCAGGTAACACTACTACAGTAGCAGTAGAAGTATGAATTCTTCCTCTTTTTTCAGTAGTAGGAACTCTTTGTACTCTATGAACTCCTGATTCATTTTGTAAAGCATCAAAAACACCCAATCCGCTAAATCTGATAGTATTTTCAGCAACCAACTCTGTTTTCCAACCTTTTTTAACAGCAAAACGAAGGTACATCCTAAGCAAGTCTCTTCCCCATAATTTGGCTTCATCTCCGCCTGTAGCACCGCGGATTTCAAGGTAGGCTATTTGATTACCAGCCGGGCTGGCCAAGCTTTGCTTATCCATTTAGTGGCTTGTCTTTTTGCGAAGTTGAGCAAGTGATTCTGGTCTTTCCAAATCTGCCTCTAATCTTTTCTTTCTTTTCTCTTCACGCCTTGCACTCTTTGAAAGTACTTTCTTGGAAGCTCCTTTTTGCTTGGCTCTAAAGGCATCCACACGTCCAGCAACTCCTAAATATTTCATCTGTCCAGTGTAGAAAGGATGACAATTTGAGCATATTTCAACTGAGATCGCAGGCATTGTTGCACCAATTGTAAAGGTGTTTCCACAGGCACAAGTTACCTTTGCTTCTGGATACCATTTTGGGTGAATCTTTGTTTGCATGAGGCTAATTATACCTTTTTTTCTTGTATTCCGCAATTACAACCCCAGCCAGTACAATTACAGAGCTAACTATAAGTACTGGGGTTAATTTTTCTCCCAAAAACACTATGGCCAGGGGAGCTGTAAAAATTGGTATTAAGTATGTAAAAAGCGAAGCTTCGCTAATCTCAATTGATTTTTGTGCTTTATTTCCAAGAGTGTATGCTAAGTTTCCTGAAACTAGTGCCATAAATAAAACTCCCAGTTGGTAGGGCATGGAAAGAGTAGTAACTGTCTGTACAAGGTTTGGCAATCCATATGTATATAAAGCTACAGGAATAATTGTCAAAAACCCAACTATGAAAATAGAGTTTGTCATAGTTATTGGACTTACTCTTTTTTGAAGAAGGCGTTTGCCTAATACCGCAGAAACTGCCGTTGAAAATACATATAAGATTAGGATTACATTTCCTAAAACCTGATGTTTTCCATCATGAAGCCTGATTATTGGTTCAACTAAAACTAGAACTGTCCCCAAAAATGCTATGACCATTCCAACTTTTTCTCTGCTTGTAATATGCTCTCTTAAATACATTGCTCCAGCAGCTCCAATTACAAGTGGACCAATAGAGGTAATAAGAGTCATATCCAGGACTGTTGTTTTTTCAAGACCAAGAAACAAAAGACCAAGAGCAAGGGTAGAAGTGATAAAGGAAAAAATAAATAGCTCTAATATTGTGGAAACATTTTTGCTAAAAGGCCTTAGCCCAGTAAAACTCTTTTTGTAAAAAAGTAAAAAGGGTATGGCAACAACTGATGAAATTGCAAACCTGTAAGTTAAAAAGGGAAGAGTAGAAATTCCACTTAAAGTAAATTTAATAACAATTCCAGCAACTGCTGAAATAATTGTTACTACTAAAAACAAAAAAAGGGCGGCAAGGCGGCGTTTTGACATCTATAATGCTTAAAGTTTCTCAAGTTTTTTAATGACTTCATCAGTGGCAAGTATTTCTTGAGTGTTATCACTCATATTCTTAAGTACAACTTTATTCTCTTCTATTTCATTAGGGCCAATAATAACAACCCAGCTCACATTCTTTTTATCAGCATACTTAAGTTGTTTTTCTAGCTTCGTATTTTCCTCAGGATATACCTCAGTATTTACTCCGCTTTGCCTAAGTACTGTTGCAATCTCAAGTGACTTTGAAAGTAGTTCTTTGGAAAATACTGTTACAAGTACACTTGTGGTAGTTTTTTTCATATCTTTCCAAAGATCTAATTCTTCTACAACATCACAAACTCTATCTAGTCCAATAGTTGTTCCCGTTGCAGGAAGATCTGGTCCACCCAAAGTTTTAAGAAGCTTGTCATATCTTCCTCCGCCAGTAAGTGATCCAATCTTTGGCTCAGTAACAACAGATTCAAAAATTGGTCCTGTGTAGTAGTCAAGACCGCGGGATAAATAAGGATCAAACTTTAAAATTGTATCCTTTACTCCCATCTGATTTGCATATTCCATGACACTTGCTAAAAATGCATCAGGAACTGCCTTTTCAAAATTAGCAAACACTTTTTCAATTTCATCTTTCATAAGTCCTTTCTTTTCTAATTCCTTTTCTACTTCTTCTTTTGTCTTTTTATCCAGCTTATCAATTGAAGAAAGGGTAGTAAGCCACATACTTTCCTTAACTCCAGCCTTTTTGAGATTTTCAAAAAGCACTTGTCTTGAATTGATCTTAATTACAAAAGAAGGAAATCCTAATGCCCCTAAGGACTCATAAATAACAGCTAATATTTCAGCATCAGCCAATGGAGATGTTGAGCCGATTGTATCAATATCACACTGATAAAATTCTCTATAGCGCCCTTTCTGAGTGTTTTCTGCTCGCCAAACAGGCTGAATCTGATATCTCTTAAAAGGTCTGGGTAAATCTGGATAAGTCGCAGCAACACGCGCAAGTGGCACAGTAAGATCATACCTCAAACCGACTTTTCTTTTTCCCTGGTCCTCAAAAAGATACATTAATTTTTCAGCTTCTTCTCCATATTTACCAAGAAGCACTCCTTGAGATTCAATAGCAGGGGTTATAAGTTCTTCAAATCCATATTTTTCAAACACAATCCTTAGCCTCCTTATGGCCTCATTACGGACAACCATTTTAGAAGGCAAAAAGTCTCTAAAACCCTTAAGTGTTTGCAAATCTTGCTTGCTCATCTTACTCATATAATATCTTCTTTGAAGTCAAAAAACCAGTTTGAAGAAATTAGTTAAGATTTAGAAGTAGGAGTAGGTTTAGCTCCATTTTTGGCAACAATAACAGTTCTTGCAGTAAATGTGTTCTCACTGGTTGTTCCAATTCCAATAATAGTATCTCCTTCTTCAATCTGGCTAAATCTGGTGGTGGGATTATCTGGATTTGCTAAGTCAATAATTTTGATTTGATCGTCAGGCTCCATACTCACACTCTTTCCATCTTTAGGATTTTTAAGTGTTAATTTTAGCCTTGCTAAGTCTGTAGCCTGTCCAAAAACTATTTCTCTTTTAGTTTCTTTTAATGGATCTGTAATTAAGACTCTTTTTGCGTGGAGTATTCCATTTCCATTCTTTGAACCCATTGCAACTATAAAATCTCCAATTGCTACATCGCTAAATTTGACTTCGCGCACTGAGTTGTTTGTTGTTTTAATAAATGTAATATCATTTTTGTCTAATGATATTTGTTCTATTTCTCCAGTCTGGGTTTTAATCTGTATTGTGTTGTCTGTTAGGTCTGTGATTGTTCCTAATGCAGAAGTTGGATTGGATGTTACAACTTTCAATTTCTCCTGTACCTTTTGCCTGACTGAATCAGCAGAGTCAGATGAATTAGTTTCACTTGGAGTGGCACTTGGTGTTGCACTTTCTAACTCCTTTGCAAACTCACTGGAATAAACTAAAAGAAGTTTTGCTAATGCACTAGATCCACTCTCATCAAAAGAAGCCACTCTTATTTGGTTTGCTCCGCCATTTAATTCAGTTTTTATTTCAAACTCTCCGCTTCCATCAGAAGTTGCTATATAGTCAGCGTCCTCGCTAGATACAACAACAAACGAATTAGCAGCAGTTATTCCTGAAATAATTGTTGGAGTTTCTGTAATGACCTGGTTATTCTCTGGCTTTGCAATTGTAATTTTAAAATCACCTACAGATACGACTGGAGTTGGTTTAGGGTCATTTCCTTTGCCTTTAGGGGATAGTGCAGCATTTGCTCTCCAAATTCCAAATGCAATGACAAGTCCTAAGATTCCTCCTGCTACAATTGCTAATATAACTTCTTTACGCATGCTGTTTTCTGCCTTAAAAGGCTTTACTGATAGAGGAAGGATATCAACCCTTGTCAACTTTTGCAAACTTTAACAAAGAAAGATCTTGTCACTAGCTTAGCTTCATGATAGGATGGGCCAATAATGGATATAATTTATCTCGGTCACTCATCTTTTAAAATTAAAGGTAAAAATATGAGTGTAGTTACAGACCCTTTTGATCCTAAAAAAGTTGGTCTGAAATTTCCTAAAACTGAAGCTGAAGTTGTTACCATTTCACACCACCATGATGACCATGATGCATATTCTCAAGTGGATGGAGTAAAAAGGGTAGTTGATGGACCAGGTGAGTATGAAATAGGAGGAGTTTCGATTGTAGGGATTTCATCTTTTCATGATGACAAAAAAGGTGAAGAAAGAGGGAAAAATACAATTTACTCAATTGAATTAGATGGGCTAACAATAGCCCACTTAGGAGATTTAGGGCACTCACTAAGTGAAGACAAAATTAAGGAATTAACTGATGTTGATGTTTTAATGATTCCAGTAGGTGGTGAATTTACCATAGACTCCAAAGCTGCTGTTGAAATAGTAAAGCAAATTAATCCAACCATTGTTATACCCATGCACTACCAAACCCCAGGATTAAATCCAGAAACCTTTTCAAAACTGGCAAGTCCAGATGCCTTTTTGGCAGAAGTTGGGCTTAAGGTTGAAAAGCTTCCCAAATTATCTATTAAGGCAGGGGATTTAGTGGTAGAAGATCAAAAAGTAGTATTACTGGAGAAGCGCTAACTTGCCCCAATATAGTAGGATAGTTTAATGGCAGCAAATCAAAACTTAAGAGTTCCTCCACATTCAGAAGAAGCAGAAGTGTCAGTTCTTGGAGCACTTCTTCTTGACCGTGATGGAATAGTTGCAGTTGCAGAGTTCCTTCTCCCAGCTCACTTCTATGATGAACGCCACAAGGAAATCTATGACACCATAATTGATTTATATGAGCAGAGAGTCCCAGTTGATGTCCTAACAGTATCTGAAAGATTAAAGAAACGAAAATCTATCAAAAAAGTAGGAGGTACTACATACCTTGCATCTCTTGTAGAAAAAGTTCCTACTGCAGCCCACGTTGAGCACTATGGAAAAATAGTAAAGGATTTAGCTATTAAAAGAGCTCTTATGCAGTCAGGAACAAGAATAGTTGATATGGCTCTAGATGAAGGGTTGGGAGCTGACGACCTTTTAGATAAAGCAGAAGGGGAAATATTTGGAATTACTCAAAAGCATTTATCTCAAAGTTTCACTCCAGTTAAAGCAGCCCTTGCAGATTCTTTTGACAGGCTAGATGAACTTCACAAAATGGATACAGGTTTAAGAGGAATTCCTTCTGGATTTAAAGACCTGGACAATCTTCTTGCAGGTTTTCAAAAGTCAAACCTTGTAATATTAGCAGCGCGTCCTGGAATTGGAAAAACCGCCTTTTCCTTGGGTATTGCACAAGCTGTTGCAGTCGAACACAAACGTCCTGTCGGATTTTTCTCTCTTGAAATGAGCAAAGAGGAGTTGGTTGATAGACTGTTAGTTGCTCAAGCTGATATTGATGCATGGAAGCTAAAAACTGGAAAATTAAATGAAGATGACTTTACTGCTCTTTCAAATGCAATGGGGGAGTTGGCTGAAGCTCCTTTATATATAGATGACACTCCTGGTCTTTCAATTCTTGAAATGAGAACCAAAGCACGTCGTCTTCAATCAGAATATGGACTTGATATTCTTTTTGTTGATTATCTTCAGCTAGCAAGAAGCAGAAATCTGGAAAATAGAGTACAGGAAGTTTCAGAAATTTCAGATGGACTTAAAAACCTGGCAAGAGAATTAAAAATTCCAATAATTGCTCTCTCACAGCTTTCCCGTGCAGTAGAGCAAAGAGGGACAAGACGCCCTCAGCTTGCAGATCTTCGTGAAAGCGGAGGTATAGAGCAAACAGCTGACGTTGTAATGTTTTTGTGGCGTGAAGATGAAGAAGTGGATGCCAGTAAAACTATAAATGTAGTACTTGATATTGCAAAACACAGAAATGGTCCAGTTGGACAAGTAAAGCTTGCATTCCATGGAGATAGAATCAAATTCTTCGGGCGCGACACTAAAAGGGAAAAGTAGTACCATTATAGTATGA
The DNA here is from genome assembly GCA_036381415.1 of Patescibacteria group bacterium. GTDB lineage: Bacteria > Patescibacteriota > Microgenomatia > UBA8517 > UBA8517 > DASVCV01. The sequence continues at coordinate 18,647 of DASVCV010000001.1, read as the reverse complement.
TTGGGCTAACTCCCTTGGCACTTCTTTTTACTCTTTCAGCAATTGGAATTTCAGAAACAGTCTATCTAATTAAAAAAAGAAAGGCAGAAGAAATACCCGTTTGCTTTATAGGTTCAGGCTGCCATGATGTTTTGGAGAGCAAATACAACAAAATTTTAGGAGTTCACAATGATATTTTAGGCTTAATCTTTTACATCTTTGTCTGCACCTTGAGTGCCCTAATCTTAATAGAAGCATTTCCAATTTCTATTTTAAAAACAGTAGATGTGCTGATAATTATTAGCGGTGCAGTCATGTCAATTTACTTTACTTTCCTTCAAGCTTTTGTTATTAAAAAATGGTGCTTCTGGTGTTTAATGAGTGCTCTTACTGTTTTTGTAATGACCATTATTGTAATATTAAGTGGTTTCATGATATGAGAAAATCTGGATTTCATATTTTAAGAGTTGGAATTGCAATTACTTTCTTGTGGATTGGAGTATTAATCTTAAAAGATCCAGCAGGATGGAGCGGATACATTCAGCCCTGGGCAGCAAATTTAATCCCAGTTCCTTTAATAGAAGTCATGATTGTAACTGCGTTTTTTGATATTGCAGTTGGAGTGCTTCTTCTTATAGATATGTTTACCTGGATAGCAAGCTTAGCAGCTCTTTTCCATATAGCAACAGTTTTAATAGTTTCAGGGATAAACCAAGTAACAATTAGAGATGTGGGTCTTTTTGCAGCAAGTCTTGCTCTTTTTGCAGACACAGTTCCTTCTAATTTAATTCCAAAATTTCTAAAACCTAAAGTTTCCTAATCAGTTAGATACCCTCAAAAATGGTTGTGCAATTTTAAACTTTCTCTCAAGTTTAGGTAGATTATTTCTGTAATAAATCCAATTCAAAAGTTTTTTCGCTTCTTTTGTGCTGAATTTTATTCTGTAGCTAAAAGATTTGCCTAGCTGGTACTTAGATCTTTGAATAAGAAAACTGCCATGTAATCCCTGGTCCTCTTGAATTTTTTCTCTAAGCCACTCAATATGGTTTTTGCTACAAGACATGAGAAAAACAAATAGTCTGTCGTATACATATCTGGAATTTAGATAGGTGTTGTATTTATCTATGTAATGCACAATACTGCCATCACCATCTAAATGACCTCGAACAAAATCTCTTAAGAATTTTTTGGGAATCTGGAGCTCCCCAATTGTTAGTGATTTTCTTTGAGTTATACCTAATTTCTGCAGCCATTCATACAGAGTAGTATCACCAATTTGGATATGATAAGCAATTTTTCTTCCTATGCTACTAGGCGGATTGATGCTTATTTTGTTTTTCTTATTAAGACAATATGCAAAAGTCTTGAGCAATTGTTTATCAGTAGAAGTCAAAATAATGTGCCTTCCATCAGAAGATAAATTTCCATCAGTAGTTATCAGCCCTACGGCATATGCGACGTCTGAAGACCACCTTATCTTATTAGTAATTCTATGAGCAGGCATTTGTGCCGGGAGAGGGACTCGAACCCTCACGAGGCGAGGCCTCAATAGTTTTTGAGACTATTCTGTATACCATTTCAGCACCCCGGCCAACAAATATATTTTACCATGTTGAGATCTAGGCTCAAAATAGGGTAAAATACATTCATGCTTAATTCAACAGAGCTCAAAAATGGTGTCACTTTCTTAAGAAACAATAAGCCATATAAGGTTGTTAAATACTCTCTAATTAAAATGGGAAGAGGTGGGGCTACAGTAAAGCTTTTAGCCCGTAATTTAGAAAATGGTGCAACTGAGCCTCTTTCTCTTTCATCCAATGTAAAAGTAGAAGATTTTTCTACACAAAAAAGGCGCCTCCAATATTTATATAAAGATGCCCAAAACGCAGTTTTTATGAATCCTGAAAGTTTTGAACAGGTAGAAATTCCACTAAGTGTAATTGGAGATGATATTGCCTACATTAAAGAGGGAAGTGAAGCCGATGTTCTTTATTGGGAAGAGAAGGCTTTATCAATTGATCTTCCTCCAAAAATAGTCCTAGAGGTAGTAGACACTGATCCAGGAGTTAAAGGCAACTCAGCAAGCAATATCTATAAGTCTGCAACTCTGGAAAATGGTCTAAATGTTAAAGTTCCACTTTTTATAAAAGCAGGGGAAAAGGTTAGGGTAGATACAAGAACTGGTGAATATATAGAAAGAGCTAAATAACTTCTTTTTTCTTCTGAAGTTTTATCTTAAAACCCAAGCAAATGCAGCTGCAACAGTAACAGCCTGTGTAAGAAGTCCAGGCAAAGGTGTGGTATCCACCTGAATTGATTTCTGGAATTTAATCCACCTCAGTATAAATTTACTTTTCATTTTTAAGAAAAAGTAAGGTCCTTCTATCACATCAGGAAGCACACCTGCAAACCCTCCCAAAAGTATTACAAAAGCCTGATTTACATCTGGCATTGCATGCCAGGAAATAAGTCCTCCAGCAAGTACTGAAAGAGCAACATCTGCAATTACAAGTTCTTTGCTTTGCTTTGTAACATGTCCGTATTTTTTAATTTCTGTGTTTAAATGAGGATTCCAATGTGGTACTTTATCTAAAAGAAAATGGCTTCCAAATGCTAAGGGGATTGCTAAAAATGGATTACCAACTTTTGCGGCAATCGCAGCTCCTACGACGACATGAGGTGTTTCTAGCATTTCAGGACAAGCTTCTAATGTAGTATGATATACTCACAAACCTATTTATGTCAACGGCTCTTTTGGTCTTAGCAAACGTTTTCGGAGGTCTAATTTTTCTCTTTTTTCTCTGGAGAAGGCTCAAAGAAGACTATCCTTCAAGTAAAATTTTTTCACTTGGATTCTTTGTAATAGGGGCAATATTAGTTAGTTTTTTAGTATCAGCCCTATTTATAATTCCAAATATCACAAAAGTTTACTTTTTTGATCCAAAAGGACTTTGGTTTTGGCTAGCCTTAGTCTCGGCCTCTATAGTTTTAGCTGTTTCCTTATTAAGGCTTAAGATGAGGTTTTTTGAAGGAGTGGAAGCAGCTAGTCTTGGATTATCCTTTTGGTTTGTAGTCCTATTAATTTCATCAGCATTAATATTTAAGCTTATTCCAGCTATTTTATATGGAGTAGTTGTAGCTGCCTTGATTTTTATGTTTTTCTTTCTAGATAAAAGGTACAAAAGGTTTACCTGGTACAAATCAGGCAAGGTTGGGTTTTCGGGCCTTACTCTTCTTGCAGTTTTCTTCTTAGTCCGTGCTGCAATTGCCATAATAGATCCCACTATGCTATCCTTTATTGGAAAAATCGATGCGCTTATTTCATCTGTTCTTTCTTTTCTTTTTTTCCTAAGCGTGTATAATTTGGGGGGACTAAATGACTAAAGCTAAATCAAAACAAAAAACAAAAGTAAATCTTCCCAAAAAGGACGGAGTGGAGGAGATTCATTTTCCTGCATCAGTTCTTGCTCCTGTTAGAACTTTCCTTTCAGATAGACTTAAAAAACTGGAAAAAAATAAAAAAGAAATAGAAGAATCAGATCCTTTTTCCTCTGAGGCAAGAGTATCTGATAATGCAGCCCCTGACACAGAAGCAGAAGAACAGTTTGGCCATGCCTTGACTTCAGCTGCCAAAGATCAGATAGAAAGAAGAATAATTCAAACAAGAAAAGCCCTAACAAGAGTAAAAATAGGCAAGTACGCAATCTGCGAAAACTGTGGAAAAATGATTGACACAGACAGACTTATTATTTATCCAGAAGCAACAAGGTGTGTTGATTGTGAAAGAAAGAAATAAGACAAAGTGGATTCTCCCAAAATAATCTTCCAGGATGAAAATATTCTTGTAATAGATAAGCCAGCAGGCTGGATTGTAAATGAATCAACAAACACTTCAACAAACCCTGTTCTTCAGGATTGGCTTTCCCAAAACTTTGACTATCAAATTGCTAAAGAAAAAGAAGTCAGATCAGGCATTGTCCATAGACTAGATAAAGAAACGAGCGGTGTTCTTTTAGTTGCAAAAAATATACAAACTTTTGAAAAACTCCAATTTGAATTTGCCCAAAGGAAGGTTCAAAAAACATACACTGCCTTAGCTCATGGGAAAGTGGAACCTAAAACTGGAACCATTAATGAGAAAATTGGCCGTCTTCCTTGGAAAAGAACAAAGTTTGGAGTATGGGAGGGAGGAAGAGAGGCCCAAACTGATTACAAAGTGCTAGATTATTATTCAAAAGAAGGTAAAGACTATACATTGCTCGAACTGTATCCCAAAACAGGAAGGACTCATCAAATTAGAGTTCACCTCAAACATATTGGTCATCCAATAGTTTCAGACCCCCTTTATTCAGGCAGAAAAACAAATAGGCAAGATAGGAAATGGTGCCCAAGGTTATTCTTACACGCCTCTAATCTTTCTATATTAAACCTGAATTTTAAGTCAGATCTTCCTTCAGATTTAAAATCTGCATTGAACTCTTTTCACGATTGATCTAGACTGATTCTAGTGGGAGAAAGTATAGTTACAGGATTATTTTTAGTACTTGCAGCAGCCTTGATTGGCGGGTTTCTGGCGCGTCTCGTTAAACTGCCGCCTCTGGTTGGAGTGATCTTGGCAGGAATAATAGGAAGTACGTTTCTTCCAGTCCACTCAGAAAGCATAGTCTCTCTTTCTGAAATTGGCCTAGTTCTTCTTCTTTTCTCAGTTGGGCTTGAAACCTCTTTTACAAAGCTAGCTCGTGTGGGAAGTGTTGCAACCATTGGTCAGGTTATACAAATGCTTTTAATAACCGTTATTTCCTTTGCCTTCCTTCATTTCCTGTTAGGAATAAGTACATTAGGAAGCATTTTTCTTTCTTCAGGCTTTGCACTTTCCTCAACTGCCCTTGTTGTTAAAATGTTAAATGATGCTGGAGAATTGTCCACTCTTCATGGAGAAATTCTAATTGGTGGATGTCTTATTCAGGATTTGGCTGTAGTGCCCCTAGTTGTCATTTTGCCAGCTATTTCAGGAGCAGGTGGAGACTGGGCAAGTGCTTCTCTTAAGTCTCTTTTAATTGTTGGAGTTATTCTTTCGGTAGTTTTGATAATAGGGAAGCTCTTTGCTCCATATATCACTTCTTTTGTAGCTGATATTGATAGTAGGGAGCTTTTGATATTAGGTTCAGTTGTTGTAGCATTGGGGATTGCCTCAATTGTCTCTGTTTTTGGAGTTTCAGCAGCAATTGGAGCATTCCTTGCCGGTCTTGTCATTTCAGGAACCCAAGAATCCCATGCCATTTTTGCAGAAACCAGGCCATTGCGGGATCTCTTCTCAATCTTATTTTTTGTGACATTAGGATTTTTAGTTGTACCCTCATTTTTAATTGCAAACATAGGCATAATCCTTCTTTTGTCTGCATTTGTAATACTACTTAAATTAGTAACTGGATTTTTGATTTCAGTTGTTTTTGGATACCGTGGAAAAACAGCTATATCTTTTGCAATTGGAATTTCTCAAGTAGGGGAGTTTGCCTTTGTTCTTTACCTTATAGGTAAAACTCTTCATGTATTAACTGATAGGGAAGTCTCAATTGGAATTGCAACAGCGGTTGTAACTTTAGTAGTTTCTCCAATATTTTTTAGGTTAAAAACAAAAATTTGGAGAAAGTTAAAAAGAGTTCCTCTTTTTTCAGGCGGGGTAGTTAATATTGGAAAAGAAATTTCATATACAAATCATGTTGTCATTTGTGGTTATGGAAGAATGGGTCACTGGGTAGGAAAGACCTTAGAGGATTTGAATATTCCATATGTTGTTATTGACTACAGTCAAAAAGTAGTTCACGAAGCAAGAAAAAATGGAGTAAATGCCATATATGGAGACCCAGGTGAAAAAGAGGTTCTAGAAGCTGCAGGAATTAAAAACGCAAAAGCTTTAATTGTTAGTCTTCCAGATAGAATTGCTCAAAATGAAATAATCTCATATTGTCAGACAGTAGTTCCAAGCCTAAAAATAATTGCCAGAGCTCATCTTGATGAAGATGTTAAAAAGCTGATACAGCTGAAAGTAGAAAAGGTAGTTCAGCCAGAGTTTGAAGGAGCACTTGCCATGATTAGAGAAATATTAAGAGCATCTGGTAAAACAAGTGAGGAAATAGCTACTTCAATTAAAGGTATTAGACTTTCCCACTCAAGAGCTACATAAAAACATATGAAATATCCTGCCCGCCCGTCACGCCTCGCTGCTAAAAAAAATCCTCCCAAAAAGAAAAATTTTGGCCGTTGGATTCTCCTTGCCCTAATAGTTCTTTTAATAGTTGCCATTATTTACATTCTTTTTGGTCCTCACATATGGGATGCTAAATCAAGGCTTAGCATTGCTCTTCAAAAGAAAAATGGAGATGTAGAAGTAGTAACTCTTGATCCATCTTCCTCTTCAATCACAACCATTAATATTCCAGCAACAACCCAAGTATCCGCCTCCCGCGACCTTGGAACCTGGAAGCTGGGGAGTATTCAAAAATTAGGAATAAATGAAAAATTAGATGGAGGAAGTTTCTTAGCTTCCTCAATTACAAAATCCTTTAAATTTCCAGTTGAAGCCTGGGGAGATGAAAGTATGGACAGTCTTTCCTTTTTCTCTCTTTTTCGCCAGACCTCTACCAATCTTCACTTAAAAGATAAAATAGCAATAGCGCTCTTTTCATTTGGAATTAAATCAGCCTCCAGAGTTGATATTAATTTAGCAAACACCGGCTATATAGTTGGAGCAAAGCTTCCTGATGGCACTAATGGTTATGAAATCTCTCTAAATATTCCAGTTAAAGTCTCTTCTGTTTTTACAGATGCTTTAATTTCAAAAAGGGGAGTCAATGTTGTAATTGTAGATAAAATGCAAAGTGATTTTGTTTCAGGACGTGTTGGAGAAATAATTGAGGTTTTGGGTGCAAAAATATCTTCAATAGAAAAAGAGGATGCTCTGCCGATTGATTGCATTGTGGCAGGAAATGATCCAATTGTTGGAAAGCTTGCTAACCTTTTTAAATGTAAAGTTGAGGCCAAGAAACTAAATAGCAATGTGGAAGCAGAAATCACTCTCGGACAAAACTTTAAAAAGAGATTTTAAATTCTTTAAAGAAAAATTCCTCTGATAAATATCTTTACACCTTCTGGTTCTGCCACCTTTATGAGAGTTTGGTATGTTCCACCATTTCTCATTAAATTAATTAATCTCATAGCCAAATCATCAGGAATTTTACCAACATGTTTTCCCTCCATTGTTGTGACAGATACGCTATGGGAGTGGGGAATAAGCCTTACTTCATCACCGCAGTCCAGATTAGCAATGATCTTTGAATCTCCTAAATTAATTAGCTTTACAATTTTAGTCTTCCCAGGTTCTTCTAAAAAGGCAAGGGGACCAGTTTTGCTTGAGCTTCCATTTGTCACATTAACTCTTTCCCACTTTTTAAGGCACTTGCAGGCAATTCCGTTAAAAGGATCTATCTTTAAAACTTTTTTCGAGGTTCTTTTTGCCTTTTCAACGTTTCCAATTTCACAGTAAGCCCTGGCAATTCTATTTAAGGCATCAATATTGTCAGGTTCTATTTGAAGAATTTGGGTATTTACCTTAACGGCCTGGTGCCAATCTCCGTTTAACGCAGCGGTAATTGCTCTCTGGGCAAGCTCTGGATCCATTTTTTAATAAACTCCGCTTACTTAAAGAAGCGGATTTCATTACTGAGTATAAATTGCCCATATCTAAAGTCAAGTGTATAATTGGGCTTGTAACCTATATGAGCGGACATTCTCATTACGCAACAACTCACAGGCAAAAAGAGCTCAAAGATGCAGCTCGTGGACAAGTTTTTTCCAAGCTTGCCCGTCAAATAACAATTGCAGCAAAAACAGGTGGAGGTCCTAATCCTGATTCTAATTTTAAATTAAGAGTTATAGTGGAAAAAGCCCGTGCCGTAAGTATGCCTAAGGAAAATATAGAAAGAGCCATTTCCAAAGCAGAAAATTCAGCCGAGCTTGAAGAAATAACATATGAAGGGTTTGGACCAGGTGGAATTGGAATAATGGTAGAAGCAGGAACTGATAATAGGAATAGAACTGCAAATGAAATTAAAAATATTTTTGACAAGAGCGGGGGAAAGTTTGCAGGTCCAGGGGCAGTCTCTTTCAACTTTGATCACATGGGGCTTTTAATTGTAGAAAAAGAGGGAAATGCAGATGAACAAATGCTAAAACTCATTGACCTAGGTGCAGCAGATGTTGAAGACGCAGGTGATTCAATAGAGGTATATGTTGCTCCAAATGATCTTTTTAGTGTACAAAAAAAGTTAATTGATGCAGGCTTTAAAGTCACAACAACAGAGTTGACTCAAAGACCCAAAAACTATCAAGAATTATCAGACCCTGACCAAATAGAAAAAGCAACAAAACTTCTTGACACTCTTCATGAACACGATGATGTTCAAAAAGTTTATACCAATTTGGCAACCTCTAATTAATGACAAAAAGACAAAAATTTGTTTTTACCTCCCTTATACTTTCACTTGGCTTTATAGGTATTAACTTTCTAGATAATAATTACCGCTTTTTAGCAATTGGAGTTTTAACTCTATTGACTGTTGTTCTTTTTGTTTGGTCGCTCTGGGAGGGCCTAGGTAGGAACTGGACGCTTTTAACTCTTGTTCTTCCTGCTCTTTATACCTTAGGAGTAGGAACTTTTTGGTTCCTTCTTCCTGCTACTATCTTTGCCAGAATTCCAGTTGTAATTCTTTTTGGATTGGGAATATATGCACTTTGTCTAACATCAAACATTTTTACAGTTTCAGCAGTTAGAACAATTGCATTGGTAAGAGCAGCTAGGGGAGTTGGATTTGTATTAACTCTTCTTACCTCATTTCTTCTTTTTGATGCAATTCTTTCCATCAAAGCGCAAATTTGGATTACAACCTTAGGGGTTGTTGCTTCTTCATTTGCCCTTTTCCTTCAAGGGTTTTGGATTAGCGTCTTGGAACAAAAAAATATTTTAGCTAGTAAAACTTTTTTCTATACACTCATCTCAAGTTTGGGGATAGGGGAAATTGCAGTGCTTCTTTTCTTCTGGCCAGTAACAGTTGTGGTAGGCTCCCTTTTCTTAACAGTAGGAGTTTATATGCTCTTAGGTTTAGGCCAAGCCAAGCTCGAAGGGAGGCTATTTAAGGCTACAGTTAGGGAATACCTCACAGTAGGCTTAGTAGTATTTATAACAATGCTTTTTGCAACACACTGGGGCTAAACGGCTAGCCTCAACTTGAAGCTAATTTTTTTTAAATTCCGCAAAAAAAAGACAGATACCTCTAGAGCAGGGGAGGAGGCTATAATATCCTATAATTTAATAGTGGTATGGTTGAGAAAGAGGAGAGGTTTTCACAAATATTATAGGTTATTTTCACGAAATCAAAACTTAAAATCTGTTATGCTTTGATATAGTTACTAGGCACAAAAATAAGAAATAGCGACGCATTTTCCTCACAATTCTTACACACCTTTTCTCTATATACGTCAACATAAGCTCCCTTAAAGTGCTGCACTTACGAATAAAACGAGCCTAATAAGCGCTATTAGTAGGAACATAAGACACATACTCCCTTAGAGGAGTAGGTTTAATCATAAGACCAAGATAGTTTGATGCCCTTGTAAGTCATTACACGAAGTCTAATAAAAGAAAAATGGGTACTAGATACCTAACAGAGTACTTTAATTATACTGTCGCACAATGATACTTTTGCGACGTACTATATTTACTGTGCAGAGTGTAGTGGTTCTAATAAGATTTGTTGTCATAGAACAATTTTGCAGTCTTCGTAACAGGTTTCAAACACACCTTTATTTCTTTGATTTTGGACCAAAATTAAAAAATATTCGCCTTTTATTTCGGTTTAAGCCTATTTAGCCTCACTGCCTATCTAGCCCGCTTCTCTATGGAACCACTCTTCTCCCCCGTTAAGTGATTGGCCCGAAAATACGGGATTATCACTTAGACGACTAATATGTCGTCTTTCGAAAATGACAGGCCTTAAAACGCATTTGGTGATGTCAGGCTAAGGAAGGTAAATGCCTTTATAAGACACATAAGTGCATAGGGTGTTAATAAATACAAGAAGTCGTTTATCTTCTAAAAATAGAGTGCTAATATTGACTGTACAAACTCCTTAGCTTTTAATAGCTAATAGATGTCGCACAATATTGACAACTGCCTTTTGAGATTATAGACTGAATTTAGAAAAATTAATGTTAGTTTAAATAATATTAATTACAAGTTATTAGTATGGACTCTGCCCAAACAAAGCCACTTACCGACCTTGACCGAAAAATTGACGAATTTTTAAAGTACCTTCAAGTAGAAAAAGCCTCCTCTCCCCTCACAATTAGAAACTACAAACACTATTTGACCCGCTTTTCAAACTGGGTTGGCGAATCTAAAACTCTGGAAAACATAGACCAATCTACAATTAGTGACTATAGAGCATATCTTTCTGAGCTTCCTGATGGAAAAGGAGGAGTCTTAACCAAAAAGACTCAAGGCTACCATGTAATAGCTCTAAGATCTTTTTTAAAGTGGCTGATTAAGCATGATTTCCAAGTTATTTCTCCTGAAAAAATAGATTTGCCAAAAATTGAAGACAGGCAGGTAAAGTTTCTAACAGGGGAAAATGTAGACAGACTTCTTAATGCCCCTACCCTATCAACAATACAGGGAAAAAGAGATAAGGCAATTTTAGAAGTTTTATTTTCAACTGGACTTCGTGTCTCAGAGCTGACTAAATTAGATAAAGAAAAGGTAGACCTGGAAAGGCGTGAGTTTGGAGTTGTAGGAAAAGGAGGTAGAGCAAGGGTTGTATTTCTTTCAACAAGGGCTGCTGATTGGCTAAAAATTTACTTAAGAGCAAGAGAAGACCATTATAAGCCTTTGTTTGTTAGACATAAGGGGAATATCGATCCAACAACACCAGATGAAAAAATGCGTCTTACTCCCCGATCAATTCAAAGAATGGTAAAAAAATATGTTAAAAAAGTAAAACTTCCAGTTGAAGCTACACCTCATGTCCTTAGACACAGTTTTGCAACAGATCTCCTCATGGCAGGTGCAGACTTAAGAAGTGTCCAGGAAATGTTAGGACATAAAAATGTGTCTACAACCCAGATATACACCCATGTAACTAATAAACAGTTAAAAGATATACATCAAAGCTTCCATGGAAGAAGTAAATAGCTAATTCTTCAAATACAAAAAGTCATCCAAAAATTATTATACTTGTGCTACAATCCCCTAATGAGTGCTGAAAATAGTAGCATCATAATTCAAGTAGGTCCAAGCGTTAATATCAAATCCATTGTAGAAGACAAAATAGGCCGATTAATTATTGCACGCGAGGCAGAAATGGTTTTGAATTATCTTCTAGAGAAGGAAATAATACCCCACAACCAAAAGTATTCAGTGAGTTTCTTAAATGAAGATTGCGGTAATACCAGTTATCCCTACATTGATATAAATGGTGTATATTATGCAGTTTATTTTCTAAACCGTTGTTAACTTTATTCCTCTTCTTCTGAAGTTTTCTCTAAAGGTGTAACTGCTGCAACACAATCTGTCTTGTCTGCAAATCTCATTAATATTACTCCTTGAGTTGCCCTTCCAAGCTGTGGAATTTCTTTTAATGTTAGTCTCACCACTTGCCCATACTTACTTGTCATTATTATCTGTCCAATATTGGCAGTTACCATGATTGCTGATGCCAATGGTCCAGTTTTAGTTGTAACAACTGCAGCCTTAACTCCCTTTCCTCCTCTTTTTTGTGCTGGGAATAAATGCACCCCAGTTCTTTTTCCAAGTCCTCTTTCAGAAATTGTAAGTATATCTCTAAATACTTTCTTGCGTTTATCTTCCACTACTGGTTCCTTTTTGGGAAACACTTCCATGCCGATAAGTTGATCTTGGGCTTCAAGTCTTATTCCTCTTACTCCAGTTGTTGCTCTTCCCATTGGTCTTACATCCTTTTCATTAAACTTTATTGCTTTCCCTTGCTTAGTAAGAAGAAGTACATAGTCTTCACCGCTTGTTGCTTGTACAGTAACCAGACTGTCTGTTTTATCCATCTTAATTGCAATTAGCCCGTTTGCTCTTAAGTTTGAAAATTCTCCCAACTTTGTCTTTTTAATATTGCCTTTTGCTGTAGCCATAATTAAGTGGCTTCCTTTTCCATTAACAGGAAGTATTGATTTAATTTGTTCTCCCTGTTCTAGATTAATAATATTAACAAGTGCCTGTCCTTTGGCTTGTCTAGATCCTTCTGGAATGTCCCAGGCTTTTGTTCCAAAAACTCTTCCTCTATCTGTAAAGAATAATATTGTGTCATGGGTTGAAGAAGAGATAAGGTGTTGTATTTCATCTTCTTCTTTTGTTGTCATTCCAAGAACTCCTTTCCCGCCTCTTTTTTGCGCTCTAAATGCATTCATTGCAACTCTTTTAATGTATCCAGTTTTAGTAACTGCAATTAAGGTTTCTTCTTTTGCAACCAAGTCTTCTTCACTAAACTCCCCTATTTTTTGTTTGTAGATTTTTGTCTGTCTTTTATCTCCATACTTTTCTTTTAACTCTGTTACTTCATCAACAATAATATCTAATACCTTTTGTGGATTTTTAAGTATAAAAGTAAGCTCATCAATCCTTTTCTTCATTTCCTGATACTCTGCTTCAATTTTGTCTCTTTCCAAAGCAGCAAGTCTTCTTAGCTGCATATCCAAAATTGCAGTTGCCTGAATTTCACTTAATTCAAATTTCTTAACCAAGTTTACTTTTGCTTCATCTTGGGTTTTAGAAGCTCTAATTGTTTTAATAACAGCATCCAAGTTATCAAGGGCTATTTTTAACCCTTCTAAAATATGTGCTCTTTTTTTGGCTGCTGTTAAATCAAAAAGTGTGCGTCTAACTACAACTTTTTGTCTGTGTTTAATGTACTCTATAATTATTTGTTTTAAGTTGACTGTATATGGAGTCCCGTCAATTAAGGCAACAAAGTTTGCAGGGAATGAAATTTGAAGTCTTGTGTGTTTGTAAAGATTGTTAAGAACAGATTTTGGTTTTGCATCTCTTTTTAAATCAATTGCAATAGTAAGACCGTCTTTGTCTGACTCATCCCTTAGATTAGATATTCCTACAATTTTCTTTTCGCGTACCAAATCTGCAATCTGAGCTACAAGCAAACTTTTATTTACCTGGTAAGGAATCTCAGAAATAATAATCTGCATCTTCCCTTTATCTCCTTCTTTAATGGTTGCGATACCACGTACACTAATTTTGCCACGTCCTGTTGCATATACATCTACTAAAGATTTGGCATCATATATTGCTCCTCCTGTTGGAAAATCTGGTCCTTGAATAAATTCTGCCAATTCCTCAATTGTTATTGGGCTTTCAAAAGAAACTGAAGTTGGATGTATTTCTTCCTGGCTCAATTCTTTTTTCTCTCCAGCTGCAATTAACTCAATTCTTTTAATAAAGAAATCGCTTTCTTCTTCATGCTTTTGCTCATCAACGATTGGTTTTCCTTTTTTAATTGCTGCAACAACTGCATCAATTACTTCGCCTAAGTTATGAGGTGGGATTTTAGTAGCCATTCCAACTGCAATTCCCTCAGACCCCATTAGAAGCAAATTTGGAAGAAGAGCAGGAAGAACAAGAGGCTCTTTTAAAGTGGCATCAAAGTTGTCTGTAAAATCAACTGTTTCCTTTTCAATATCAGAAAGAAGATATCCTGAAATTTTTGCAAGCTTTACCTCTGTATACCTCATAGCAGCAGGAGGATCTCCATCAATACTTCCAAAGTTTCCTTGCCCATCAACTAACGGATATCTCATTGAGAAATCCTGTGCCATTCTAGCTAAAGTGTCATATAAAGCAATATCTCCATGAGGATGGTACTTTCCTAAAACTTCTCCGACTACCTTGGCGCTTTTAGTGTGTCCCGAAGTAAGAAGACCCATTTGTTGCATGGCATACAAAATTCTTCTGTGTACTGGCTTTAATCCATCCCTAATATCAGGAAGAGCGCGTGCAACAATGACGCTCATTGCATAATCTAGATAGCTTCTAGATAGTTCTGTAGTTATCTCTGTTGGTTGTATTTTTCCAATATCCATATAATTTAAAAGCAATAAAAAAAGCCTTTTTGGCTATATTCATTTTAGCCTTTCCGAAGCTGATTATCAACAGTTGACCTACTGTCTTACAACACGCAGGGGTGCCAAGAAATTTTACTTCTTACTGGACTACAATAGTCCCCTTCATCATGGGATGCACAGAGCAATGATAGGTATAAGTTCCACTCTTGGTAAATGTTACTGTTTGACTGCTTCCCGGATTAATACTTCCTGTATCAAAAGTCCCATCATCTGCTGTTGCAGTGTGAACCGAACTGTCGCTATTTGTCCAAGTTACTGTATCCCCCTTTTTTACAGTCAAAGTGGAAATGCTAAATGAAAAATTTTTAATGTCAACTGTATTCTTGGCGCTTATAGTGTTGTTGGGATTAGTAGTTCCCGGCTGAGTCTCAATTTTTGTATTCCCAGCATTCTGTGGTGAAATAAAAGGTCCAGCATTTCTACTTATAAATACTGACACAATTCCAACAAGTGCAAGAAAAACTGCAATTGCACCAAGTATTAAAGGATTTCTTCTTATGTTATCTAGCAATTTTAATCACCTCCACTTGATCAATTATTTTTGAGTTAGTAAATATATAACTCCTGACTTATCATCTGATATAAATATTTTTTTTCCATCTACTAATAAATCAACTGGTCGTCCTACAGCTCCTCCAGGTTTTAGCCAACCAGTTATAAAGTCTTCAATTTTACAAGATGCCTTGGAATCACTTTTTGTAATGCAGTCTCCTGTTATTTTAACAACTTTATATCCTGTTGGAGTGCTTCTATTCCAAGAACCATGGAATGAAACAAGTAAAGAATTTTGCCAAAAAGCTAACCCCAAAGGAGCAGAGTGTGCTGGTAAGTCTATAAAAGAAGGCTCAGTTTCGTTGCAGGAATCTATAGCTCCTTTTGGATCAAAATTTGTATCATGGTTTCCTTTTCCATAGCACCTAGGCCACCCATAATTTTTTCCATCATTAATTATATTAATTTCATCAGGAGGCAAATCATCTCCTAAATAGTCCCTTCCCATCTCCGTTGCCCACACTTCACCATTATTAGGATTTGCTTCCATAAAAACAGAATTACGAAGTCCAGTTGCATAAGGTCTAAAATTGCTTCCATCAGAATCTGCAATCCAAATTGCTGCTCTTTGAGGGTTTTTTTCATCACAAACATTGCAGTCAGATCCGATAGAAACCAAAAGCTGGTTTTTGTTGTTAAAAAGGATAGTTCTTGTAAAATGAAATCCTCCTCCTGATAGATCAAGTATTTTCTTTTTGTTAGAAACACTCATTGAAGTTGCATCATAATCATATGAGTTAACCTGATTGGTTTCTGCAATATAGAGTGAACACTGGTTGTGGCAAAGAAAAGCAAGACCGTGTGGCTGAGTTAATCCACTCACAATAGTAGTTTTTTTGCTACCATCTGCTGATATGCCAACAACTTTCCCTTCTGAAGTAATGCTGACTAATATGTTTCCACTTTGATCTCTTACCATCACTCTGGGTGCAACCAGATCTTTTGCAAAGATAGTTAATGTCATATTAGCTGGTATTTGTAAAGGGAAATTACTATTATTTTCTCCTGGATTATTTGTAGCAGTATTAATTGCCTGGGTAATATCAGAACTAGGAGGATTAACAGCCGGCCAGATTCCTGAAAAGTTTTTTCTGTAAAAGATAAATCCTGCAATACCCCCTGCCAGTAAAAGAACAAGAAGAATAATAACTAAAAGTTTTCCTAACATTAATATTCCATTCTACCAATTCCTAGTCAAATGACCAAGCTCTACCTTAATCTTTTAACACTTGACACCATAGATCATTAATCTTCATACTGAATATATGGCAAAAAGATCAAAAAAAGTACACCACTCAAAGCGTCAGATGGCAGATATAAATCTCATGATGCTAGCTGCCATGGCAGCCCTTCTTGTTGGTGCATTTGCTCTTTTCTCATATGGATCAAATAAAATTAACTCTTCTTTTGTCCCAGGACTTAAAACCCTTACTGTAAACCTTGATGCCCAAAACGGTTCTAATGAAAAAGGAACCGCAGTTCTTAAAGAAGTAGATGGAAAAATATTGGTGAGCCTTAATTTAACTGGAGCACCAGCTGGAGTTTCTCAGCCAGCTCATATCCACTTAGGTAGTTGTCCAAACCCAGGAGCAATTAAGTTTCCTTTAAAGTCCCCAGTAAATGGAACTTCCCAAACAACTCTTGATACGACTTTTGACAAATTAAAAGCATTAGGAAAGCTTGCTGTAAATGTACACAAGTCAGCAACCCAAGCACAAGTTTATGTTTCCTGTGCTGATTTAAACTTCTAAATTTAAATTTATAATCTCTTCTGACTTTTCTTTTTTTATACTAATCTCTTGAAGTGTTTGTTAATGTAGAATCCTGCTGCTCCAACTATAACTGATATAGCTGCAATATTTTCAGCTGGTCCAGTCTGAGGAAGGGTTGTTGCAGTTGATACTCCTTCAACCACTCCAGTTGCTCCAGTTGTAGCAATTGTTACACTACATCCTGCTCCCCCTACCCACTGGCCGCTTGATGTTAATACTTTAAGTGTTGCAGTGTATGTTCCGGGATTATAGTATCTGTGGCTTGCTGCTGCACTTGCCTGTCTTATAAGTTTTAGCTGTCCTCCGGATGAGTCTCCAAAATCAAACTCATACATTGATATTGATCTTCCTTGGTCAAATCCCTGTCCTGTAAAATTAACATTTAAAGGAACTACTCCCTTGTTTGGGGTTGCCGTAAGTCCTGTACAACCACTTGTTTGAGTAGAAGCTGATGCAAGTATAAATGTAGCAGTCGGTGATTCACTTCCAGTTGGAGTGGGTGTTGCCTGAACTACAGGAGTTGGGGTAGGCGTTGCTTGAACCACTGGGGTTGGTGTTGGAGAAGAAGTAGGAGTAGGAGTAGCAGTCCCTGTACCAGTAGGAGTTGGACTTGCAATTTGACTTGCCTCAAAAACATCAATCGTATCAAGTGGATATCTGCCTGGAGCGTCTCTTCCAGCAAGTGCCAGGTTTATAGCTCTTCCTGTTCTTGCTTCAATAACAGCAACCTTTAATGTGTAAGTTCCTGTTGCCAGATCTCCCGGTATATTTAGTGTGGGATTTACAACATGATCTCCTGGAATCCAAGAAGCAGTATTTGTTTGTGCTACCTGGTCGACAGCTGCATTTCCATTTGCATCAACCAAGTAATAATGAACACTGAAAGTTTGCCCCATTCTTGGATAGTTAGGTGCATAGCCGCTATTGGTCCAAGTAGTATCTACTGTAAAGTTACCGCCTTGCACAACTCCTGAAGGAAAAGAGGCGTTCTTTACATAATATCTGTAACCAGCGTTTCTTAAAATATTAGTCAAACCTCCCAAGTCACGGTTTGCTGAAAAATTATCATGAGTCAAAGATCCATGCGCCCACCTTAAAAGCAGATCTGCCTGAGAAAGAAGTTCTGGGTTTGTACTTGCACTTCCGCAGTATTCAAAAACAACAGGAGCAACTGGCCAAACACGCTGTATGACATTTCCTACTTTAGAAGTTACATCTTCGTAATTCCCTGCTCTTCCCAAACAGTCATTTCTAAGTCCCACATCAGCCCTTCTTGCATTTACATATTCATTTGACTGCCTAACTCCTGCATATGGCATTACAAGTTGAGTACGGCTAAATCCAGGATATGAGTATGAAACTGTTTGTATCTGCCCATTTTTATCCCTGCACTGAATTGATCCAGAACCTCCAATAAACATATCAGCTAATCTTTTTCTTGCTTGCCCGTCTAAACTGCCTGGATTTGAAAAGTCTCCATCAAAGACAGTCTGTCCATCTGTCCAGCTCCATTCATTGAAGTTTCCATATCCTGATATATCAATAAAAGAAATATTTGTGTTTCCATCATATTTTGCCTTCATTGCATTTACAAACTTTCCCCATTCCTCTTGATACACACAGTTTGAATAGTCAGGAGAGCTATCTTTTAAAGTTGCTCCTTTATCAAATACCCACTGAGGAATCTGTGCTCCACCAAACCCTGGTCCCTTCATTGTGTAAATTCTAAAAGAAAACTGCTTGCCGCTAGCTACTGCAGCTCCTAAATCATTATCAACTGCACTCCAATCAAAGTTGCCATCACCAGGGTTTTGAGCAGCCCAGCCGTAAGTACTCCTTCTGTAGCTGACTGTCTCAGGTAAAAGTGGATTGCTTAAAGTATGGGCTTCTTGCCAACCAATTCCTGGGTTTGACAGATAATCACCGATTTGTACTGGAGTTGCTGTCTTTTGTGTAACAGCAATTGGAGTAGGAGTTGCTGCCTGCGCTTTTAAAATTGATTTTTGAGGCTGAGATTTGATAGAAGAAACTAATATAAAACCAATCAGACTTCCAAATATTATTGTTAATGCAAATTTTCTGCTGAGTATTTTTAGGTTCAACCTTTTCATATGAATTGTACGTAATATA